>NZ_JBHUIV010000016.1:0-743233 GCF_042683085.1 Shivajiella indica
GCTTTCGAGAATCTTTGCTGTCATAGATAGAGATTCACCATATGTGGACATTTATAAGTACGCAGCTTGAAAATAATTAACAAAATTGTACTATTCCACTTGCTTTAACCTTAGAATACAGGCAGGAGTACCTGAAATTTGAACGCAGAACAGTATTAAGGGCCGCAGCAACAATGAAAATAGACTTATCTAATCTTAAAAACACCATTCTTCATTCATTTCGGCCTGTTTTCGGGCTTTACCCGAAACCCCGGCTCGTTTAACCCAAAAACCGCCAACCTACTTTTTCATCCAATCCAAAAATGGGAAATCCATCAAATTACTGCAAACCCTATATTATCTTGATTCAAAATAAAGTTGTGGAACAGTTACGGCTGTTATGGGCTGGGCTTCTTTTCTCCGTCATATGTCAGTCTCTCTTTTTACAATTACCATTTCGTCAAAACCGTGCTTTATTAAGAGCTTTTTTAGTGTCGTTATGAATCGTCTTAATTCTCTTTCAAGGATGGAGTCGTAATCAGGGCTTAGTCTATTGAAGTCATTAGGCAATAAGTTAGAAATAGCATAATTAATTCCTGTTATGATTGTTGGGAAGTCAATAAAAACTAGTATTTCATCCTTTATTTGAGTGTCAATGCTTATGTTTCTTGGTCGCCCTGCATATTTAAAAGATACATTTTTGGTTTCAATTGAAGATTTTAATTTCTCAAACTGAAGATTCACATCTTGATTAATTCGGTCTGGAACTAAAATATGGAGCTTGCATTTTTTGTATTTTATTCCGTCAAGCTCATAGCCGCCATTCTCAATAAGAAACCTACAAGTAGGTGCTATGAGGTTTTCTAGATAAACGGAAGCCAATGTCGCAGAGGGGAAAAAATTAATTTCGTCATCTGAACTTGATTTGAAAAGCTCTTTAACTTGGTTCACCGCGTTTTCAAAACTTGGTTCATTTCCGTTTTCGAATACTGCTAATGATAGACCACCAAAGTCCGAAAGCAGTTTAATGTCTTTGTCAATAATAAAGGCACATTTGGAAGTGCCAAGTCGTCCTGTAAATAACCCAAGTTCGAATAAAACATTGTCTCTTGGTTGCAACATTACTTGTCCGCGGAATTCAACTTTATCGTCATTGGTTCCTAATAAAATTCCATAGTCAAATTGCAATGTTGCTTTAAGTAAGTCTGAAAGAAAGTTTTGATTAATCTTAAATACAGAAGAATCCCAAACTTTCTCATTCCAAATTGTCACATCAAAGTCTGTAGACAAAATTGTCTTCGCTTTCTCGGCTAAACTCAATTCTTCGGAAGATGAGCCAATAAAAAGTCTTTTTTTAATCATATCCCAAGTATTTTCCTTAAGTCAATAAAAATGCCTTCAACTTCAGCCATTAAGATTTTTAGGTTATTGAGTTTTTTACTATTGTATCTGAAAATGTATTCTCGACCATCAACAGAAATTATGCTATCCGCTTTTGTTTGACTAGTACAAATTTCTTTGAGTTGATTATAGATAACTGGAACAAGTTCGTAAAATGATAATGTTTGGTATTTAGAAACTTCAATATCGTAGCATACCGCATTAATGTCAAAGCTACTTAGGTCAATATCTTGGTCAGAATCAGCTTTTACATTTTTCAGAAATCGAATCATTCGTTTCAATCTTCCATTTGTTTCTGAACTTCGCTCATTTGTTCGTTTTATACTTAAGAATGGAAAATCAGGGTCGCCTTTTGAATGTGTTTCTTTATTGTAAACTTGAATTCCACGGTAGTCTCCTTTTTCATTGATTATTGATGATACATCATCATACCAATTGGCTATCACCACGTCAACTTCTCTATTCAAACTTTGATTCTTTATTTTGATTGATTTTGGTTTAGAAGTATCGCAAATGTCATAAACATCCGTCAGGGTATCTTCACTATCTAATCTTAACTGTCTTAAATCTTGTAGTGCATCCCCCTGGTATGAACCTGCATTTACTTCCTTTTCCATTTTTTCAATAGAGCTTTGTCTGTATTTTGCTCTTGTTTCATATGATTCTAAAATCTGTTTAACTCTATGTGCATCATACCAATAGAACTTGTCACTGATTGTTAATAGGTCTATGTCGCTATAACCTTTTATGTGGGTGTCTGTCATTACAGAACCTTGATATTTAAATGTTACATCACTTAGTTTTTTAGATAAATGTTCTTTTACCCGTTCTCCCGCATCTTTACTTTTTTGAGTGTATTCTGGCTCAACTCCTTTCATTGCAACTCTGATGTATGTCAGCACTTCGCTGTAGGAAACTGTCGCTAGTTCATCTGAGAATGATTTTCTTAATGTAAAATTCTCAGGATTAATTCGTCCTTTAATACTCTCCGTTAGTTGTCTATAGTTTTTTGCCATATGTCCTTATTATATATTGCGGTGATGTCCTTTAGCCTTGCCCATAACTTACTTAATATAACTTATTTGTACTGCCAAGCCATCAAGAATTGACGGCTTATTACTATAATTACACTATTTATTTAAATCTAATATTTATTACAAATCATCAAAAACAGACCTTATTTCTGAGATTATTTACATCTCATTGGAGGTAACTAAAATTACTCTATCAAACCTACCCAATCCCCCTCAACTAAAAAATCCCCTATACAGGGTATTTTTCACATTAATTATTCCTTTTCAAACTAAAATTTACGATTTTAGGGGACTTATTCAAATTTTTTGACTTATGAAATGGGATTATACTTGTAAAGACTGTGGTGTCAACACCAAGAAAGGGAAGATCAATTTTTATGGAGTGACCGAAGAATTATGGGGAAAATACGGAGTAGAGGACCGAACGTTAAGAATCAGTCCGGTGGACTGATTTAGTGAGGGGCCAGAATGCAGGGTAGGGCTTTGCCTGGAATGTTTCAAAAAAAGATTAGGTAGGGAATTTATTAGGGAAGATTTTATTCCATGTTTTTTGAATTATTTTGTAAATCCGGTTGTAAGGGACATTATTAAGCCTACTGAGGAAGAAATTAGAAAATTCATAGATACATAAATATGAAAACATTTCTAAAAAAATTTTGATTCAACCTACCACCTTAAGGAAAGATTTCAAAATCATGGTTTTTTAATTGGCGGTATAAATTCCTCCCTTAATTCTATTTCAAAGTCAAAAAGGTCTTTAGGTTGAACTCCTAAAGCAACAGAAAATCTAAATATTTCACTTGAACTAAAGTTAGTTTCAGCATTAATTACTCTTCCAACTTGCCTCACATCATTTAATCCCATTCTTTCGGCTAAAATTTCATGAGTCAAGCCTTTGGAAGTACGAATAGATTCAATTTTTAAGCCAATAGACCTTAAAAATTCTTTGTTTTTATATTGCCCCACAACGCAAGATTTAAAAAAAAGCAAAAAAATATTAGGACATATTTGTCGTGTATTTTTTTATTTATATATTTACACATGCCATTTAGTTCAACGTTTGGCATCTTTGCGAATGTGTTTATTTAGCATTTGCGCTTAAGCGTCTCGTCTTAGGAAACTGGTAATTTCAAGAGGAACGGGATAATTAAGCGAGAATGCTCACGCCTTTGGCGTGGGCTCCTTGCTTACTTGTTCCTCAGGTATACCAGTGCCTCTAAGACAGTAGGTGAGTCCCACGCCTCTTTTTTGGCAAAACTCTCCTCCTATGACGTTCTATATAAATTCATAATACTATGGAACAGGTATTTATTTGTTTTACTTCAATTCAAGAAAGCCTCACACGTTTGTCATTAGGAGTGCAAATAAACCTGTACCAACTTTTCTCTCGAAACCTATCCCTATCTGAACTCCAAAAGAACGTCATCAAATCTCCGGTTTGATGATATAGCTTTCTGGTAAGGAATGTTGGCTAAGGTTATTTAGTCTAATTACCGTTTTTAGCCCTTTCCTTTATACCTGTCCGCTGCAGAGGATAGGGTATTCAAAGTATAAATCTTATTTCTGAACGATCAGTAGCTGCCAAAATGGTGGACTGGAAGAACTTTGTCCGTTCTATTTCAGGTACCCTCGCGGCTGCTTCTGATCCTAAACCGACTGCATGAAAAAATTGATACAATCATGCTTCCTGGGACTCCCATGTCTGTACCGGAGTATCAAGTACGGAAGAAATCACAAACTGGGACATTACACCTGTCCCAATGAAAGTTTCCGGGCCATGGTTTACTTGGGCAGAAAACATCCTTATCTGCTTTGCTTCTCAAAATCCATCATGGTGAAATACCTGGAGGTGAAAGCCAGACTAAAAACATAACCACAACAAAAATGAACCCACTTACAACCACTGCAATCATAGGATTGCTATTTGACGACAGCTGAAAAGTTGCTGGTCACCCCCATAGGACCCCCACCGTGTCTTTTCTCATAAAGGTAAACGATACAATAGACCCAAATGTAGCTAGCGGATGCACAGAAGGTGACGGTACTACAGCGGTGAGGGCCGGGCAAAAGTGCTTCTAGCGCTTTATGTTCCGGGGCCGGGTCTGGTTGGTCTTTCATTGCCGAAATGATAGTTGGCCATTCATTTCCCGGCTTCCTTTATATCAATTCTCTTATCAATAACATTTCAAACATCCAGAGAGCTATTCCCAATTCTTGATTCGGGAATTAATACCATCCTTCTAAGGTGGGCCGCCTGGAACAATTAATTCAAAGAATGCATGAAAAAATTTATACACACATGCTTCCTGGCATTCCTATGCCTCTACCGAAGCAAATCATACGGCATACGAAAACGAATTGTGGGTCACCTTAATGGTAGTCGGGCAGGGAATCTTTCCCTCAAAGACAGCAGCTGGTATGTTTGCATCCCTTCCTATATCAAGCCCAAGGAATTTCCCTAAATAATGTCTTTACCCCTACCTCCATACAAGGCTCCCGGTTCACTTTCCTCATAAGGTGATTTGATCAAGGAACCCAAATGTAGCTAGCGGATTCACAAAAGGTAACGGTACTATCCCGGGAGGGAAGCCCCACTTCTGGGCCGGAGATTTAGTGATACAGTTCACTCAGGCCTCTTTTTTTAAAACCTCTTCACAAAACCATACAGCAAATTCAATGAAACATTACACTTTAATAATCCTCCTTCTTACTCCCCTTTCAATGGCATTGGCCCAATCGTCGGAAAATGGAGCCTGGATCTTTGGGGAAGTATATTCCATCCAGCCTAAAGAAAACATCCGGATATCACTTTGGAATGATGCCTTCAAAATGGCTAACAGCGAACATCCAGCATTAAATTCTATCATTCCTTTAAATCCACCTTCAATCTATGCAGGCACAATTTCCCAACGAAGCAGGGATTTCAATATGGAAATCCCACCCAACATGCTTCCCGCTTGGATAGCGTTTGAAGATACTTTAAGCGGTTTTTCCTATGGTCCATACCTCATATCCCCATCGGACAGCATCAAAATCAAATTTGACCAGATCAAACAACAGGTAATCTTCGCCGGACCTGCCCGACAATCCTTCGAGATGTCCTTAGGCCTCTCCCAACTTCTGGAAAGAAAGCTCTTCGAAATTCCCAGCATGCTTGATTTTTCGGCTCAGCCTTCTCCAAGGCAGGAGCTTCTGGACAGGTTCGAAGCGAACAACAAGCGCTTTAGAAGAAAGGTAATCCCCATCTTAACCCCACGGGAAAGACTGAAAAAAATGAAACAGACACTGCCGATTTTAAAGGAAGATGAATTCGCTCTGATTGAAGAATTTTACAAAAACCGTGTTCCTGAAACTGTCTACAATACCCTCATAAATGATTTCATTTCTCATGTGTACTTCCGGATATTTTACGGTTTTCACGGATACTTTTTCAGGGATTTAAAGCAGTCCGCTCCGGAATTAGTGGACATTTTTGCCCAATCCTTTTCATACCTCGAAAATCAGGTTGACAGCCTTGCCTCCAAATACCCGCCACTTTTCTCCCCCAATTACCTCAAAATGCAGGAATACAGAATGCTGGGTAGGGCAGCCATCGATGACAAATCGGTATATGAGGTCTCACATCTGGAAGCAGACCCCGACTTAAGGGAAGCAGTTCTTACAGCACACTTCCTCAAAAGGAATGTTATCATCAGAGAGGGAATCAGCGATCTGGGGAAGTTCCTTGTAGAGGTGCAGAATCCCATCTTCAAAGAAAGGTTGGAAACCTGGTATACTGCTTCTACTCCCGGCCTCCAAGTTCCTGACCACGCCTTCAAAGATGAGGAAGGCACAGATATCCGCATCACTGATTTCAAGGGAAAAATCATCCTGCTCAATATCTGGCTGACAGGCTGCTCATCCTGCAGATCCTTCAATGAATACCACCTGACCAAAATTGTACAGGAGTACCAAAATGATCCCGAAGTAAGCATCATATCCCTAAGCCTTGACCAAAACAGGGAACGATGGCTCAGATCCAAGGCTTCCGGCCACTATTCCCCTGAAGAGTCCATCCACATTTGGACAGGGTATAAGGGAAACTCAACCGAGCACCCTTACCTGAAATATTTCAACATCACATCTGCACCACAATTACAGCTGATTGACCAAGATGGTAAACTGACAGGCCTTGGTCTGAATGACAAAACCTATGAGGGAATCAGATCCGAAATAGAAAAACTAAAAAGCCACATTAAAAATCAACCCAACAAAACCCTAAGCAAGTAAAATGAAAAAACAACTACTCACCTCCCTGCTCTGCCTCATGCTTTCATTTGGCTTTGCACAGACTGACAGGTACCTGCTCTCAGGTACTGTCAAAGACGCCAAATCCGGGCTGCCCTTACCGGGTGCCATTGTCTCCCCGGATGACCTTTCTTCGGGAACAGTAGCCGATGAAAACGGGACCTTCAGACTTCGGCTCAAGCCAGGAACCCATAACATCTCCGCCTCCTATCTCGGCTTTGAAAGGACTGTCATGGAAATAACCCTGACTTCCGACACAGAAATCAGTTTTAGCCTCACCGAACTGGACATGGACCTCTCAGAAGTAGAGATCATGGCCACAGGATATCAGGAAATCCCCAAAGAAAGGGCTACAGGATCATTTGTCCATCTAGACAATGAACTGGTCAACAGACGGATATCCACCAACATCCTCGACCGCTTGGAAGATGTCACTCCAGGACTGATATTCAACCGTACCGGCCCTGCCAATGATCCTATCAGCATCAGGGGAAGAAGCACCATCTTCGCCAATACCCAGCCCCTGATCATCATAGACAATTTCCCCTATGATGGCCCATTGGAAAACCTCAATCCAAACGACGTGGAAAGCATCACCGTTCTCAGGGATGCGGCCGCAGCTTCAATATGGGGAGCAAGGGCAGGAAACGGAGTCATCGTCATCACCACCAAAAGAGGAAAAGCCGATGCCCCCAACCTTTCCATCAACAGTAACATCAACATTTTCCAGACTCCAGATCTCTTCTATCAGCCTGTAATGTCCATAGATGATTTCATTGGAATGGAAGAACTGCTTTTTGAACGAAACTTCTACAATGCCCAGATCAATAACATCAACCGCCCCGCACTTTCCCCGGCAGTGGAAGCTCTGCTCAGTGCAAGAAACGGGCTGATCAGCCAGGAAGAACTCCAGCGGCAGCTCAATACCTTCAGATCAAGGGATGTCCGTCACGACTTCACCAGGCATTTTTACAGGCCTGCCATTAACCAACAGCACAACATCAACCTGAGCGGCGGAACAGGAAATTACAGGTATGCCATCTCAGCAGGTCTGGACAGAAACCTTGAAAATGTAGTTGGCAACGACAACTCACGCTATACACTAAGTATCAAAAACAACTGGAACCTGCTTTCAAACAAGCTTGAAATCGGAACAGGAGTCTATCTGACAAGATGGAACAGGGATACCCGTACTGAGATACCTAGAAATATTTTCCCTTATGAAACCTTCACCGACAATGATGGAAATGCCCTCCCTGTCACCAGGGATTACAGCAGAAGGTTTATAGAAAGTACCGCCGGACTGGGACTCATGGACTGGAATTACTATCCCCTGAAAGAAATCGGTGCAGGAAATATCGAAAACATAGAAAATGATGTAAGGCTAAACCTTAACCTCGGGTACAAAATTGCTGACGGGCTAAAGGCGGGGATATTTTACCAGTACTGGACCAATGTCAACAAAACGGAAAACCTTCAGGGGCTTGACCTATATTCCACCAGAGACCTGATCAACAGGTTCGCACAGGAAAACCCCGATGGAACTCTTTCTTTTCCGGTACCGAGAAACAGCATATTGGACATCCAAAACACCGGGGCTTTCAGTCACAGCCTGCGGGGACAGATCTCCTACAACAAAGTAATCAGTCCAGTATCCAGCATAGATGCGGTGGCAGGTTGGGAATTAAAGGATTTCCAGTCTATTTCCCGGGAATTCAGGTATTATGGTTACAGGGAAAACATTGGCATTTCCCAGCCCGTGGACCTTATCAGTTCTTTCAGACAGTTCCACAGCGGGTTCCAGGCCACAATCTTTGACGGGACAAGGCACAGAGGACTTACTGACAGATTCCTTTCCCAATATTTCAATGCGGCCTATACCTATAAAAACAGATACAATGTTTCCCTTTCAGCAAGGAGAGATGCTTCCAACCTCTTTGGGGTGGACGGCAATCAGCGTGCTGTCCCGCTCTGGTCAGCTGGAATGGGTTGGGTGATTTCTGAAGAAAGCTTCTTAAATGCGGATTACCTTCCCTTCTTAAAACTCCGTGCCACCTATGGGGAAAACGGGAACGTGGACAAATCAGTATCTGCACTTACCACAGCAACTTATTTTACCAATTCTGCTTTTCTATTGGCAGGAGGAGAATTGGCAGCACAGATCAGCTCTCCCGAAAACAGGTTACTTAGATGGGAAAGGATCAAAATCCTCAACTTCGGATTGGACTTTGAAACCAAAAACAGCCGGATCAGGGGCACAGTGGAAACCTACATCAAAAACGGTGTGGACCTGATCGGAGACTCTCCCTTCTCACCTTCCACGGGTTTCTTCAGGGCAAGGGTCAACAGTGCCAGTACAAGAACCACAGGAATGGATATGGACATACAGTCCCAAAACCTGACCGGACGCTTCCAATGGACAAGCAACCTGATGTTTTCCACCATCAAAGAAGAAGTAACCGATTACTTCTTCAGGGGCACCCCGATCAATTACCTGGCTCAGCCACAGGGACAGCTTTTCCCCTTGGAAGACAGACCTCTTTTCGCCATTTATAGCCTTCCGTGGGCAGGATTAAATCCCGATACCGGAAACCCTATCGGAATCCTTGACGGAGAACTGAGTGAAAATTATGCAGAAATCTTTACCAATACCTCTCCAGAGGACCTCACTTTCCATGGCCCAAGAAGACCGCAGGCTTTTGGTGCTTTCAGAAATACATTCCAATACAAAGGCTTTACCCTGTCCGCGAATATTTCATTTCGTGCCAGATATTACTACCGAAGAGAGTCTGTCCTCTACACATCTGTACTCAGGGGGCAGGGTGGTCATGCTGATTTTGCCAAAAGATGGCAACAGCCCGGTGATGAAGACTTCACTCAAGTACCTTCTATGCCTGCTTCAGTCAATAACGTAAGGGACAATTTTTACCGTTACTCCGATGTCTTGGTGGAAAGAGGGGATCATATCCGCCTACAGGATATTCGCTTTTCCTACGACCTAAGCACTGTAGAAAATATAAGACTTCCTTTCAAAAGGGCTGAAATCTATACCTACATAAATAACCTTGGGATAATCTGGAAAAAATCTAATGACCCCATTGATCCTGATTTCAGGCAGATGCTTCCCCCTAGAAGCATAGCCATGGGAATTAACCTGAACTTCTGACAACCTAAACCAATCAAATTATGCAAACCAATAAAACAAACATACTGATTGTCACAATCATAAGTATATGCCTAATGGCCTGTCAGGAATTTCTTGACAGCAAACCGAGACTTGACCTGGAAGTACCTGAATCTTTGGATGAACTGCTGGCACTTTTGAGTGCAGAACAAAGGATGAACCAAGGTGCTTTAATAGATATAATTGCTTCTGACGACTTCTATCATACCCGTGAATTTATTGAGTCACAGGACAATCCCTTATATTTCAATGCTTATAAAAGACTGCTGACCCCTGATATGTATGCTGATGCCATACAGCCGGAATGGACTACCTTATATACCCAGATCTATACGGCAAACTTCTGCCTTCAGCAGCTTGAGCTGACCACCAGGACAGCTGAGAATGGCTCAGATTGGGATTTTGTCAAAGGATTTGCCCTCTTTACCAGGGCTTACGCCTATTCAGAATTGCTGAAGGTTTTTGCAGCAAAGCCAAGTCCCCAAACAGAATTGCAGATCAGCATTCCTTTGGTATTAAAGGCAGACATAAATACCATTGAAGAATTTGCTCCCTTGGGAAAAGTGTACTCCCAAATATTCATGGATCTGGAGGAAGCAGCGCCCTTGTTGCCAGACACACCGGGAATCAGAACCAGAGGATCAAAGTCAGCTGTCCATGCCTTAGCTGCCAGGGTTTATTTAAGTATGAATGAATTTACCAAGGCACTAAAGCACATCGATGAATCCCTGAAAATTGACAATACCTTGATGGATTTTAACTCCTTAAACCCCGCTTTGAATTTTCCTGTTGGCTTAGGTAGCCCCGAGTATGTGTATTACAAGTTTTCCGGAACATACAGTCAGCTCAATTCAAATCCTGAGGCCAGAATTGACACACTCCTTTACCGGTCTTACGAGGAGAATGACCTAAGAAAAACAGTTTACTTCTTCATCAACCCTGCAGGAAACATCAACTTTAAAGGACAGTTTACCGGAAGATCAAACTACTTCACCGGACTTTCGGTCAGCGAGAGCCTGCTCATAAAAGCTGAATGTGAGGCAAGGTTGGGGAATATGGAGGCAGCATTTGAAACGCTGAACACATTGCTTGAATCCAGGTACATGTCCGGCACTTTTGAGCCTTTTAATCCTTCAGATTTTGAAGATCCATTGGGTTTTATTCTCTGGGAAAGAAGAAAAGAATTGCTGTTCCGGGGACTGAGATGGTCTGATCTAAAAAGGTACTTAGGTGACCGGAAAGAATTTTTCCCGCTGAAAAGGGTTCTTGACAACCAAATCATAGAAATGGATCGATCTCCTGAGGCTTTTGTGTTTCCAATTCCTCAAGAAGAGTTCACCAATCGATAAAAGCAAAATCAGGTAATCCCCAAAAGAGATTACCTGATTGATTCAAATTATTTCAGACGAAAATCACCGTTTGACCCCGTAATGGGCATAGTCAGATCCTCATCTTCATAGAGACACTGGGCACTAGGGTTGTTTTCACACTCATATTGTGATGACCCCAATTGTACCGGTACCGGACCTTGAATTGGATCATTTCCCCAAACTGTCTGATTGGGATTCATGGGCTCTGTAAAAGCAAAGGCAAATACCGCAGCCAGTGCAAATACACCTGCACGTAGCAGGTTTTTAATTGAGTTTTTCATAATTTTGATTGTTTAATATAGTTAAAGTAATTCCGGTCGTTTCGATCTTATTCATAAACCTTTTGAGAGGAACGGCCGGTTTGATCCCCTCACTCCCCGATCCCCTACCTCGTAAAAAACCCGGAAGATTTATGCCTCATATCTTCTTTCTTTTCTGGTTCAAGTCTCTGACTTGGACCCCAACAACGCAGTCTCTTGACTGCTTCCTTACCAATTCACATTCCATATCGCCGGCGATCCCACCCATTCTCCGATTCCTCTTACATCGCCGGCTCTGGATACGGACTGAGTATCATCAATCCAAGGGGTTAAAACCCCAGGTTATTATATCTATCGCCCCTCTGGGGCTGTTTCGTTCAATTCCCAATTGCATCTTTCAGAATAATTCACGAAAATGGAACCGATTCTCTTAACTTTTGAAAGCTCCACTCATTCTTAATTCATCACTCTTCTTTTCTTCACTTATCATTCTAACTTCTCCCCCTCTGTGTTACTCTGTGCCTCCTCTGTGTAACTCGGTGTAATCAAAAAAATCCTTCTCCTACAGAACCAATCTCCCAAAATCACTAAGCTCCAACTTTTTACTTTTCCCATTCCTCTTCAAATTCACATTGATAGTCAAGACCTCTCAGCAGATAAATACGGAATTCAATAATTTGTGTAATCAGTGTAATTCCTGCCTGCAGCAGGCAGGCGTGGTTTCAATATATCCTAACTTTCAATTTGACCGGTCTCTTATATCTGCCAAAGCTCTCCCTTTCCGAAATCAGTCATCCCAATTTTATTCTACCTTAATGAACCGTCTTAATGTCTCAATTTCTTAATGGTTCAAAATCTCCGAAATCCGCCTTCCGAAATCCGAAATTCTCCCCATTCCACATTCCCTCACTCCCATAGTCCCTCAGTCTCTCAGTCCCTTCGTCTCTGCGTCCCTCAGTCTCTCCGTCCTTCCATCTCTAAGTCCAACAACCCCCATCCCCAAAACCGCCACATTAAACACCAAATGCTCCCACCACCCCAAACTCTCCAGCACCCCTCCACAACTACAGGGAATCCTGCCAAATATCCCAGTCAATACCAAACCTATATAGCCCGTGAATATGAACATCAGAATAACAGATAACCTTAATCCCCAAATCCTCCATGGAGGAACCAACAGCATGATCGCCACCCCAATCTCCAAAGCAGGAAGCCCATATAAAATCAATGTGGCCATCCATTCTGGAAACACCTGATTGTTTATGGAATTCACAGTTCCATACCAGTCGATCAATTTGCTGGCACCGGTATATACAAACAATACAGCAAGCAACATACTGAGCACCTCCACTTTCCAGGTGTTCTTTTGCCTAGATGATTTTACATTTTGAACCCTCTGTTTTATGTCAGAAATCCCTTTCATTTCCACCAAATTAGGCACCAATACATCCAAATAAAAAACCACCTGTGACGAAAACCACCTAAAAGGAATTTGTGATTTTTTACACTTTTTTTTACAAAAATTCATACAAAAAATCAAATGCTGTCGCTTTTTATAACCATTAACTCAAAATGGCCCATTTGGGCCCACAACTATTCATCCTAATATGTTTATTTGAAACCGAAATCGTTTTACCATGGTCCTGTATAAAAGAAGGTTACAACTCAGGCTCTATATGCTCAATAGCCAACTTCCCTTGGATCCTCTTGCAAGATTCATGATGGAATATGCGGTACCATTGGACTTTAAGAAAAACGAAAAAATCAAATCACCGGGAAATAAAGAAGCTTTTTTCTTTATCAACAAAGGCATGGTCACAGCATTTGACACACAACTTTCCAATTCACCTTACCTCAGGTTATTAGGCCCAAATAACCTGTTCGTTTCCCTTAATTCGAATTCTCCATTCACACAACTTTCCTGGCAGGCCCTTTCCCCATCAAAACTCCTTTACATCCCATACATCCCCATCAAAAATAATTTAGCTCCATTCTATCTTCAATGGGAAAAGCTCATACAACATATTCAAGAAATTGAGAAAGAACGAATGCACCATCATTCCATATTGAATGCCCTTAAAAACAATGAAAAGTTAGATTACCTCGAAAAAAACCTTCCTAAAATCCTTATAAAATCAAATTACGGGACAATTGCAAGATTCATTGGAATCAGCAGAGAAACATTAGTGAGGCTAATCTCGAAAAAAAACCACATGCCGATCATTTTTTAAGCATATTTCCTATTTTTTGTCGCTTTTTTCTAAAATTTTAGTCACTTTTTACCTAAAACTGTTGACTTTATTGATTTTACTTTTATAGATTTAATTAATTCGTTTTGCCGTAACCCTTTTTAGGAATCAACACTTTTTAGAAAATCCTGGAAGTATAGGAGAAAAATCACACTCCTGAAGAATGTCCATTGCCTATGATTTTATCTTTTACTTTTAACCCAAATATGCTATGAAAATGACCAACGAAGTATTATGGAAATTGAAAAACATCATGGATAAACTGGTAAAATATCCCATTGATGATTACTTGAAACTCGAAAAATTCATCACCCTAAACCGCTATCAAAAAAATGAGGTGATCAGAAAAGAAAATACCAAGGTAGATGCAGCCCATTTAATCCTGGAAGGCTCTCTTGCACTGTACCAAGACGACAAAATCATAAGACCTTACTTCAAAGAACAGGTAGCTTTTGACCTGAATTCCTACTATGAAAAGACCACTAGTCCCTACAGGTTGGTGGCTTTGGAAAATTCCGAAGTGGTGACCGTCACCAGAACCCAGGAACTAAAAATACTGACCGAAATACCTTCATTAAGCGACCTATCCAATTCCTTAAAGGAAATAGCTGCTGCCTCAGATCAAAAATGGCTTCATATTTCACAATTACATTACAAAGAATCCATACCACTGGTTTATGAATATTTTGGAAATAAACTCAGCATCCTGACCAGAAAACAGTTGAGCGAACTGATAGGGGTACATTACAGAACCATCGATAGATACAATAACAAAAGGTTTCAGAATAAAAATAGTATTGCCACCATGGCACGTAACAGGGAAATATTCAATTACCATTTCCCCTCCATCCTACACCCCGAACATGAATACCTTGAAAACATTACTTGCCATTGGGTAAACAAACTCCAATTGCTGCCACGGAATAAAGATGTCATCCAGTTCCAGAAAATGAAAATGTCCCATTTGGCTTCAAGACTTTACCCTGAAGCAGATATTGAAATTTCCGTCTGGATTTCAAAATTGTTTGCCCTGCTCTTTATTCTTGATGATTATACCGACCAATTGCCCAAAGGGAAGAAATCACGCTTTTGGTTGGGAATACTTGGTGTCGCGCTACAGATTACCGAAAACAAAACCCCTCACCCTGATGGAGAAATGCCACTGAAATTCATCAAAGCTATTTCATATTTATGGACCAACCTTTCCTTCCTATCCTCACCTATAGCAATAAAACTTTTCCGATTATCTCTGGTGTCATATGTGAGGGAATGTGCATGGGAAGCATCAAACCTTGATGAAAATAAAATACCCTCAATTGAAACTTACCTCATCAAAAGACCCATATTCTCCGGAGGAAACCTGGCTCTGAACCTGATACCATTCACTCTGGAAAGAGCTTATCCAAATATTCACCAAGTCTGGCCTTCCATCCATAGGTATATGACATTGGCGTCCAAACTCATATTTATTTCCAATGACCTCATTTCCTTCGACAAGGAAAATAAACTGAATGATCCGCACAACTGGATATTTCTGCTTTCCCATGATGTCGGTATGGAAATAGATCAGGCCAGAAAACATCTTTTATCTATTCATGATCAGGTGTTGGAAGAATTTCTCACCCTCGACAGGCAATATTTGGAAAAGTATTCACCGGAAAACCGAACCCTATTGCAAGCTATCAAATGTATCAAATACCAGGTTTCCGGTTCAGTTTCATGGTCTGTCAAAGACACCAAAAGGTATGTAGCCTTTTAATCAAATATTAAAGTTTACATATTTCTTTAAGGCCTGTCTTCCTGGCAGGCCCCTTGATCTCCTCTTTAGGAAACAAAAGCTTAATAAATAGACCGAAGATTATTTTTTGAAGACAGATCATGCACAGGAAAAGGTGTGTAATTTATGCAAAGGATATACAGCGGATGACTGATCGATCCGAGAGATATTCCCAGGATTTGCTCCAGAAAATCCGTGGATATTTCAATAAAAAATCACATCAGTTTGTCACCGTTAAAGAATTCTCCGAATTTTCCGGTATCCCCATAGAAGATATCGAACATTACCTATAAGCTATTCTTTTTACAAAGTACCCCTATCGCTGAACAATTTACCAAAACTTTCAAAACTCGACTGGTTCAACTCGACTGGTTCAAGTCTGTGACTTGGACCCCATCATTGCAGTCTCCTGACTGCCTTCTTAAAAACAAACCTTTCAAAGCTCCCTCCTTTCCGAAATCCTCCCTCCGAAATCCAACTTTTTTCCCTCCTTTTTACTTTTGCCTTTTTCCTTGGCTCTTACTCCTATACAGTCTCCAGACTGCTTCCTTACAAATTCACATTCCATATCGCCGGCTATCCCACCCATTCTCCGATCTCACTTACAGCGCCGGCTCTGGGGTTGGGCTCGCATCATCAGCCCAGGGTTCCGGTCGTTCCTCCCTCACCCTGGGCTACCGATAGGCCGCCCCTTCAGGGCGGTTTCATCCATATTTCAATAACATATCTTGAAATGTAAGAGTGAAATTACCAGGTTTCTAACCACGGCACTTGTCCGCTACGCCACAGGCACATAAGCGTTGCGGAACAATGACACCTGTCCGCCGTGGCTGAACCCGACAACTATGACAACTTTTTCATTCACTATTCATTCTTCATTCTACATTCTCTCCCCCCTCCGTGCATCTCCGTGCCTCCTCAGTGCATCTCTGTGTAATTAAAAAAAATCTTTCTTCTTCAGAACCGATCTCCCAAATTCACAAAGCTCCTTACTTTCCGAAATCCGACTTTCGAAATCCTAAATTCTCCCCATTCTCCATTCCCTCACTCCCTCAGTCTCTTCGTCTCTAAGTCATTTACCGTTCCCCAATCAAACAATCATTTTCCATTCCTCACTCTTCATTCTACCCCCCCCTTCCCCGATACTTCCCCTATACATACGATATACATACGGTATACATACGCCTATGAAACGACAAAATCCAAGATTTCATTGTACTTTTCCAATATGATTATTTTTGATAATCTATCCTAAAAATCTGAATGAACCTATTGTCCAAAACTATGACTTACCCAAGACTTTGACTGGTTCAAGACTCTGTCTTGGACCATATCAATGCAGTCTCCTGACTGCCTTCTTAAAAACTAACCTTTCCTATCACCGGCGATCCCATCCATTCTCCGATTCCACTTACAGCGCCGCCTCTCGGTCCGGGCTGGCATCATTTCACCCAGGGTTCCGGTCGTTCCTCCCTCACCCTGGGCTACCGATAGGCCGCCCCTACAGGGCGGTTCCAAGCTCATTCCAATTAACATCTCTTTAAATGTAAGAGTCAAATTTCCAGTTTTCTAACCACGACACTTGTCCGGCATGGTGGAACCTGACACTTGTCCGTGGCGGAACAATGACAACCCGACAACCCCAAACTCTCCATTCTCCGTGTCTCTCTGTGCTTCCTCGGTGCATCTCTGTGTAATTTAAAAAATCCTTCTCCTTCAGAACCGATCCCACCAACTCACCAAGCTCCCACTTTTTACTTTTGCCTTTTGCCTTGGCTCTTAAATAATCTCCCTCAGAACCAAACTCCTCAAACCTCCAAAGCTCCCAACCAAGACAACCTGACAACAATGACAACTTTTTCCCCCCATTCTTAATTCATAACTCTCCATTCTACATTCAACCCCCCCCTCTTTCCGCAATATCCGCAGCATCCGCAAACTCATTTCCCCATCTCCCCACCCCTTACCATATTTGACCATGTTTCACTTAAAACAAGATAAACATGGCTAAACAAACAAGTATAATAACACTAAATGGTGCCATTGGAGGAATTTCCTTCTATAAAACCAAAGACGGATACCTCGCAAGAGAAAAAGGCGGGGTCAGCAAATCCAGAATCATGAATGATCCCCGGTTCGCAAGAACCAGGGAAAATATCAGGGAGTTTACTGAAAACGCCAGGGTAACCAAACTGGTACTGGATACTTTGAGACCTGCAACACTCAGGATTGCAGATCCAAAAATTTACCAAAGAATGGTCAGGCTGTTCATGCAGATTCTAAGAACTGACCCTGTCAACAACCGTGGGGACAGAAAAGTAAGTGAAGGAGATTGGGACCTTTTCCAGGGTTTTGAACTCAATGCCAGATCCGGATTGTCAAGCACCTTGAGAGTGGAATTTGCACAGGTAAATACTGCCACCGAATGGGGCGTCAGTTTACCCGCTTTCCTCCCATCAGATTTCCTGGTCGTCCCAGAAGGGGCAACTCATTTCAAAGTCTTTATTGCAGGAGTCTCGGTGGAAATGGACACGGGCGAAAGAACCCTCCAAATGGAGTCAACCGCGGAGCTTCCGGTCAACCAGCAGGCTGATCCTATCAGCCTAAGCCTTCAAAAGGCAGAGGTACCGGAACCCCATAAAGCCTTCATCCTGGGAGTGGAATTCGTCCAACTGGTCAACGGGCAGCATTACAATATCAACAATGGTATCTTTAATGCAGCAGCTGTTGTCCTTACTGAGGTGGTTTAAGCAATGAAACTCCAACTGATCAGGTGGTACGGTAAAAAGGAAACACGGGCTTTGCTATTGAAGGACAACAAAATCCTTTGCAAAACTCTGGAACCCTCCCTTACCGCTGCCTACCCGGTTCCAGTCTGTATTCCGGAAGGTGTTTATACCTTCAAACTGGAATATGGGGAGGAAATTGGCTGGTATATCCTACTGATCGGTGCCGATCAATCCATCAAAGGACAGATGCTGCCTTTGAAAGGAGGAATGAAAACCGGAGAGTACACACTCTCTCCGGTCACCTCCTATCGGGAATCCGGCAGGTTTTCAAAGCTTGCATTCCTGAAATTGATGGACCGGTTATCTGAGTGGATAAGCCAGGGAGAGGAAATAAGCCTCGAAATCAGTTCTGCTAAAACTTCAATGAGAAAAGAGCAATGGTATTCACAGAAGGTTTTATCGGATTGATCCTGGGGGGAATCAGTTCCCTCCTCCTATCAGTGATCGCATATTTCCTGAGGCTTTTGGTACAGGACATCCGGGACCTTAAAAAAGACCAGATGAACCTGAGAGAACTCTGCATTTGGCTTAAGGCCGAGCAGGGGCATATAAAAAAAGAGGTGGAGAGCCTCGTCAAAATAAACAAAACTTAAAATTAACAAACAATGAAAACAATAGAGGAAATAAAATACAGATTAACGGGACCAACCCCACCATTCTTTAAGAAATTAAGGAATATAGGATTGGTGATCACAGGTGTAGGAGCTGCCATCCTGTCTGCTCCTGTCAGCCTTCCCATGATCCTGATCCAGGGAGCAGGCTATCTTCTGACAGCAGGGACAGTGATCACGGCCATCAGCCAGGTCACCCTTCCCCATGAACCGGAAGAAGAATAATCCCCTCTAGGATTAAAAAGAAAACCGTTAAATCCTTAAACGGTGTTCAAAATTAGAAAACCTGAATACTCAACCCATAAAAAGCAAAAAACCACGATCCTTCGACCGTGGTTTTTTTTATTAACCTGAATAGTTCAATTTCTCACTCTAGTCTACTACTGAGGATCTTAGTGCTAATCCCCAAGCTTCGCGCCTAATTCTTTGCAAGACACCGCAAGCTGCTTTTCAAATTCTCTGGACAAATCATGTTCTTGCTACCTCTGAAACTGGATAAAACGCCAAAACTGAACCAACTAACTTTCCCCACCATATCTTTAATTTCTTTGAGTCCTTGGTGCGCTTAGTGGTTCAAAATATCCTTTTCTCCAACAAAACGGTCACATAAACTCACAAAGCTCCATCCTTTTTACTTTTGCCTTTTTCCTTGGCTCTTAATCTTTTCCGAAATCCACCCTTCGAAATCCCACCATTTCCCCTCCTTTTTACTTTTGCCTTTTGCCTTGGATCTTAATTCCTTCCCTACAAAACCGATCTCCCCAACCTTCAAAGCTCTATTCATTCTTAATTCTTCACTCATCATTCTACATTACCTTTCCCTACTTTTTACTTTTGCCTTTTTCCTTGGCTCTTAATCTTTTCCGAAATCCACCCTTCGAAATCCCACCATTTCCCCTCCTTTTTACTTTTGCCTTTTGCCTTGGATCTTAATTCCTTCCCTACAGAACCCATCTCCCCAACCTTCAAAGCTCTATTCATTCTTAATTCTTCACTCATCATTCTACATTACCTTCCCCCACTTTTTACTTTTGCCTTTTGCCTTGGCTCTTAACCTTTTCCGAAATCCACCCTTCGAAGTCCCACTTTTCTCCCTCCTTTTTACTTGCCTCTCAAACTCCTTTTGTCCCTCAGTCTCTTAGTCATTAAGTCCCTTCATCCCAACTTACCAAAAGGATCCCCAACTTCTCCTTAACATACCCCTGCCACATCATCATCGCCTCCAAGCTTGGTATCCATTCAAACCGCTCCCCATCCGGATGCCGCTTTACCCTGAAATCCGAAAGAGCCGGAATCACTTTCAATCCCAATTTCTCAAAAATCTTCTTCGCCCTGGGCATATGCAAAGCCGATGTTACCAAAATGACAGCCTTCGCCTCAGGAAAAGCCACCACAAAATCCCTGGCTTCTTCTTGGGTATTCAAGGGTGTGGGGACTACCCGAATGATTGAATCAGGTACTCCCCAAGACCTAGCCGCTTCGGCATAGATCTCTGCCTGGGAAATATACCCTGGCCTCCCGGCACTGGAAAAAACCAGTTTGGATTCCGGGATCTGTTTCCACACCTCCACTCCTTGGGTAACACGCCACAAAGAACCATGGCTCAGCCGCTGGGTAGGACCCAAAGCTTCATCCGGGGTACCTCCAGAACCCAAGACCACAATATAGGGGGCAAAAGTCTGATGGCTTTCCCAGATCGGAAATCGCCGCTCTTCTTTTTCCACCAAGTACTGGATAGGCTTGGGAAAAAACATAAAGGCCAGGATAGCCAATGGCATAACTAGCCATCGCCTTTTCTTATAATTCAACACCATCCCCCCTATCAAAACACAAAAAATCCAGAAGCCTGGATTGAGGAGGAATTGGTGGGCGAGGAAGCGCATGGGGGGGCTGAGTGTTAAATGTTAAGTGTTCAAGGTTCAAGGTTCAAGGTTCATTAATTCAACTTGCCTCGAAGTATTTCGGAGGGGTTTGAACGTTTAACTTTTAACTTTTAACAATTTACTTAAATTTGAATACCCAATAACCTGCCGCTGACAGTTCATGGAATAAGGCATTCTCATACACCTTCTCCAAAAATCCATAGCCTAAAACATTATAGACCTTATAAAAAGCGTTGATTATCCCGTCGGTGATGTCTTTATGTAATAGATTTTCCATTTATTCTTTTGGAACGCGGATACTTCGACTTCGCTCAGTACAGGTGAAGCTCCCGCCTGCCGGACGGGCAGGGATTTAGCTGATGGCCGCGCCCGCCTGAACGGAACGGGCAGGGATTTATTCCTGCTCAGATCCTGCCTTGCGGGACAAGTTCCGCGTTTATCCGTAACATCTGCGTGTATCAGCGTTCTATTTTTTTGGAACACGGATTACTGAAGAAATGAACCCAAATTAAGCATTCCTATTGATTTTTTGGGGGTCCAATCTGCAATCGAAAACATCCAAAATCATAATTAAATAATCCTGTTCTTCCACCCTATAAATTACCTTATAATTTTTGTGGACGATATACCTGTACTCTTTTCCTGAATGTTTAAGATTTTCTTCCACAGGTCCAAGATGGATATTATTCTTCAATTTATCAGGAGCACTAAGAATAGACCTGATCAAATTCTTAGCAACTTTTGGACTCGCCTTAAAAAAATAATAATCATAGATTTCATCCAACTGCCTTTGGGCAAAATCGGACCAAATTACGCTGTAAGTCTTCATTCATATTTTTTCAACAATTCTTCAGTAGTTTTAAATTTCCCTTTTAAAAAATCCTTTTCTGATTGTTTTATCCTGGCTTCAAGTTCTTCAATGGTGAACGCAGTTATTTCATCAACAGGGTTGGTTTTAATTTCATGCTTTAATACCATCTCCAATTGGGCAATGGTCTTCTCACTGTTGATTTTCAAAAATTCCTGAATAAATAGTAGTTTTCTGCTTGATAAATCCATATTACACACCATTTTTATTAAAACTACAACATATCGAACAAGATTTCAATTCCAAAACTTGATTTTAATTTTTTTTAATAGAACGCCGATGACGCGGATTTAACGGATAGTCGCGGATTATTCCAAACTCAGATCTGTGCAAATCTGCACAATCAGCGTTATCCGTGTTCTATCCTATTTGTGAATATTTTTCTTTTAAACTGAGGCCTTTTCCCGAAGTTCAGCAACAACCCCACTTCTTTATCTGTCGCCTTCAGGTAGTTGATCAACTGAAACTCATGCTCTTCGACCAATCCTTCCGCCGCCTTGATCTCTACAATTACCAGGTCCTCCACCACCAGATCAGCATAATAATCCCCTACTTGTAATTCTTTGTAATAGACCTTGATCGGTTGCTGCTTCACGACCCAATAACCTGCTGCTGTAAGTTCAAGGTACAGTGCATTCTCATACACCTTCTCCAAAAATCCATAGCCTAAAACATTATAGACCTTATAAAAAGCATTGATCACCCCGTCGGTGATGTCTTTATGTTTAAAATCTTCCATAGCTTTAAAAAATTTATTTAAAAATTGAACTCCGATGACGGTCCCGCCTGCCGGACGGGCAGGGATCTAGTAGATTTCCGCGGATTTTTCTCGAACTTTATCTGCGACCATCCGCACAATCAGCGTCATCCGCGTTCTATTTCAGTGAGCTTGCGAACAACCTGCGTTCCATCTTTAATTTTTCCCATTAAACGCCTGCATGGTTTTTTCATCGGATTGGTTGATCCCTTCTCTTTTGAAAATTTTATAAATCGACAAAAAGAAAATCTTTACATCAAACCAAAAAGTTACATTATCCACATATTCAATATCCAGTTCAAACTTCCTTGTCCAGGAAATGGAGTTCCTGCCGTTAATCTGTGCCCAACCTGTTCCCCCAGGCCTTACTTCATGCCTTCTCAGTTGTTCCTTAGAATAAAGTGGGATATACTTAAATAACAAAGGCCTTGGACCTACCAAACTCATATCCCCTTTTAGGATATTGATCAACTGTGGTAATTCATCAAAAGACAATTTACGGATGATATTGCCAGCCCAGGTAATTCTTTTTACATCAGGTAATAAGTTCCCATTTTCATCCCTTTCATCTGTCATGGTTTTAAATTTGATGATGTTGAATGGTTTTTGGTGCATACCGGGTCTTTCCTGATAGTAGAATACCTTTCCCTTATTTTGGATAAACAGGATAAAGTAAACTGTGACAAAAATGGGGCTCAAAAGGGTCAGGCCTATCAATGCTCCAATGATGTCCAGGGGTCTTTTGAAGTAGTTTTTATAAAACATGATGTATGGAACGCAGATAACGCGGATTTTGCTGATTAACGCGGATAAAAATCTGTGATTATCTGCATTATCTGCATCATCCCTGCCCGTCCGGTCAGGCGGGTGTGTTCTATCACTAGATTATCTGAAGTAATGCTATAGCCGTCGCTATTTCCCTGGTATGGGAGATGCTGATGGAAAGATGGTAATTGATTGAGGAAATTTCGGGATGGTGAATGATGGCTTCTGGATAGCCTTTGGGATTTTTGATGATCTCGATTTGCCTTGGCTCTAAAATAATAAATGGTGTAAATGCCTTCAAAACAGCTTCCTTGGCACACCAAATTCCTGTAAAAGATTGATCAGGATTTTTACTTTTTAAAGCGTATGCATATTCTTGTTCAAAAAAAATACGTTTCAATAATTGGGGTTTATTGATCAGCAAATTGTTAAATCTGGAAACATTTTCAATGTCATTCCCAATGAAGACCCTCATTCAATTGCTTTTTATTCTAATTTTTTTCCTGGATTTATTTTACTCTAAAAATCATTCAGGATAATTTTCCCTGTTTCGTTCCTCTTAAATTCAGCCTGATATACAACTTGGATTACGCCATGGAATAACCCTGTTTTACTGGAAACATATTCCTTTACTTTTTGGTGATTTTCAGGGTCATTGACAGCAATAATCAATTGATCATCTGATCCAGAACAAACACATTCAACATGAAAACGCGATTTAACTAAGCCTTCTATTTCATCTAAACTCACTCGTAATCCGAAGATTTTCAAAAATCTCTTCTTTCTCCCAATGATAAAAAAATACCCTTCTTCATCTCTCCTAACAATATCTCCCGTCTTTAGAAATCCAAAGTTTTCATCACCTTTTAGTAAGTCCTCTATATTTTCCGCATATCCCATGGTAACATTTGGCCCCTTATAAATCATTTCTCCTTCCACAGAAACACCAGATTCTTTTAGTTCATCACCATTATCATTGATCACGCTCAAATACCCACTTGGAATGGCTTTTCCAATACTTCCCTTTTTTTCCAAAACTTTTTCAGGGGACAAGAATGCCATCCTTGCGCTTCCTTCTGTTTGACCATAGGTTGGGATAAATTTGACATTTTTTTCTTCTGCCAGTAAAGCAAATTTCTCAAAAAGATCTTCCTTTAGCTTCCCCCCTCCTTGGGTAATTATTTTTAAATCAGGAAGCTGCATTCTGGAAAACCTCAACTTATCCAAGATTTCAAAACTGTATGGAACTCCGGTAAACGAAGTCACTTTTTCTTCTCTCATGGTATTCCAAAATTCCCTATCTGTTAAGCTTCTGTTGGTCAACACTACTTTTGCCCCAGCTTTCAAGTGACTATTGATCACAGATAAACCCATGGTATAGTACATCGGTAAAAACGCAATGGCAACATCATCGGGACCGATAGAGAATACCTGACCTACAGTTGTGGCACTGAATTCCAGGTTTCCCAAACTATGCCTGACCAATTTGGGGCTGCCAGTACTTCCTGAGGTGGGCAAGAGTAACGCTAATTGAGAGTTCAATGGGGTTTCATTAAAGCCTGTTTTTACCAAAACAAAATCCTCATATTCCAACAAAGGATCATAAGACAACTCTTCTAACCTCGTTTTAGGAAAAAACAAACATTCTGGTTCGTATTTTGTAATTAGCTTGGTTAATAGATCGGCATCGATTTTATAATTAAGTAATAAAGGTACAATGCCATTGCTCAGGCAGGAATAATAAGCGACGAATGATTCAATAGAATTGTCTGCAAGGATAAAAACCAAAGTTCTTTTCCTAATTTTTGAGTAAAAATCTTCAGATTTTTCAATCAATTTCTTGAATGAAATCGGTTCCTTCTTGTCGTCTATTAAAGCAATCTTATCCTCTGGAAAGAGTTGTAAATCTAAAAACATAATATCTTAAAGAACTGTACCGCCATCTACCCCAATAATCTGTCCAGTAACATATTTTGACATATCTGATGCCAAAAACAAACACACATCTGCTACCTCTTCAGGTTCTGCCATCCTTCCAAACCCGATATCATCTAACCTATTACTAAACTTTACTTCCATAACATTTTTCAACCGATCAGTAGCTACCATACCAGGAGCTACAGCATTGACCCTTATGGAAAATTCAGCCAGTTCTTTGGCAGCTGATAGGGTTATGGCATTTACTGCCCCTTTGGTAGCTGCATAAGACAACTGTCCTTTCACCCCTTTAACTCCAACGATAGAAGAAATATTGATGATGGATCCTGATTTTTGTCTTGACATGATACGGGAAACCAATTGTGTCAAGCGAATAACCGCCACTACATTGGTATCTAGCATGGATGTAAGCTTGTCATAATTCAACATAGCAAGCAGTTCATAACTTACTTCTCCTGCGTTATTTACCAAAACATCAATCCGACCTTCATTTTTTTTGACTTCCATGACTGCATTTTTGACTTCTTCAGCCTTGGTCACGTCATAAAACTGGATTTTGAGGTCGGGGAATTTTTCTGACAGTTCGCTTAATTTATCAAATATGCTATCCTGGTTTCTGACATTTGCATAAACAATTGCCCCGGCCTCTGCGAATTTTTTAACTGTTGCAAAGCCAATGCCCTTTGATGCACCTGTCACAATACAAACTTTATTGGTTAGAAAACCTTCAGTATTCATTTTTTAATTTTATAGCTCAACTTCATACTTGGCAAGTATTTGCTTACCTACTACATACGATTTGAAATCCAAAATATCTTCTGAATCCAACATGATGTCAAATTCATCTTCTATGGCAGTAACAAGAGTTAACTGCGTAACGGAGTCCCAATCAGAAATAGTTTCTGAATTAAAATCATCATTTAGTGAATCAATTCCTACATTGAATGTATCCTGAAAAATCGTATTGTATCGTTCCAGATTGCTCATGCTATTTTTTCTTAAATTTTTCCTTCTTGATAGTAAGCGTCAGAAGTAATTAACGGTAAAATATCTTTTGTATCAATTTCTATGGCCCCACATGCCCAGGATAAACCAGCTCCAAAGCCGGAAATAAAAACCTTAAGTTTTTCCTCTTTCCCTTGGAAATGATCGCAGAGTACCAAAGGAACGGAATTACTGCTGTTATTTCCAAATCTGTCTATTGAAACAGGGATTTTCTCAAATGGGATTTTGAGCTTTCTGGAAATCTGTTTTAGAATATACAAGTTGGCCTGATGTAGGGCAAAAACATCAAAATCTTCAACAGCCTTTCCTGTCGTAGAAAGAAAATCTTTCAATAAAGCCGGCACATCTGTGATGGAAAACCCAAAAACATCCATTCCCTTCATGTGTGTATTGTAATCTGATCTGTTGATGCCATCAGACCAAGTTTCCACCTTATTGGGCAAATCCATGTTTCGGAAAGCCCCTGCAGGTGTGATGATGCTCTTAAATTTGGCTCCGTTACTTCTTAACCCAAACTGAAAAGTTTCTTTATATGATATATTTTTCTCCAGTAAAACCGCTGATCCACTATCTCCAAACAACATGATCATGGTCCTATCTTCCGGAGAAAGTGTTTTATAGGAAGTATCAGCAGTGATCAATAAGGCATGTTGTTTAGTGGAATTGGTTAATAAGGAAAGGGTCGTTTGAAGTCCATAGACAAAACCTGAACAAGCAAGATTGATATCCAAACACATCACATCTTTATCCAAGCCTAACCTTTGTTGCAAGACAAACGAGGTGGCGGGGGAACGGTAATCTGGTTTTTGACTGACAAACACTAAAACACCAATCTTCTTTTTATCAATCTCTTTTGTAAGCAACAATTCCCTCGCTGCTTCATATCCCAAATCTGATGCCGTCTGTTCATTGATCGCCCTTGTAACCTGCTTCACCCCTGCCATTTCGGAAAATTTCTGGACATTTTCTTCTCCAAAAATTGGATAGTAACTTTCTACAGGAATCCTTACGGAGGGTACCGCTACTGCTAAACCTTTTATTTTAATATGTTGATGCGAACTTAAAAGCATTTTCTTACATGTCGTGGTTTACCCTAAAATCCTCAAAAAATTCATTGGATACATGGGTAGGTAAAATATCTAAAGCATCTATTGAAAACCCAATAAAACTCAACTCCAAGCCTTCTCCAAAACTGACACAAGAAAAAGCAAAATTTCCTCCTGAACTTTTTTGCTTAGCAAAAAATTCAAGCTGTAGAGGAATATTGCTGCAATAGGTATTTCCAAATTCTTTTATAACGAAAAGACTGCTTTCATGTTGATTAGTACAACCCAACAAAGGCAATTGGCTATGGAAAACCCGAGTTGAATTTTCGGGGAAAAAATCTTCAACCTCATCTTTAAATTTTTCAAGGTTTGATTTCAAGAATCCCTGAATTTTCTCCCTTTCGAAAACTAAATTGAAATTATCCTTATCGGTTGAATCAAATAAAATTGAGGGGTTGTATCCCCTAAAGCCACCTTTCGGAACAGCAAAATCCCTGAATCGTTCACCGAAGGATTGATGAAACGATGAGATTTCCAAATGCTCTTCTCCCACCTTCTCTAACAAAACTGCAGACCCTGCGTCACTATCAATCTTGGAAAAATAAGTTTGTTCATGATTGAATTTACTTGGAGTATCGCCAAAAAGTACCAATGCATACTTTTTATTGATGGCATTAAGAATAGAAGCTGCTGTAACCAATCCTGTCTGAAAACCATTGCTGCCTTTATTAATGTCATAACAAGCGCAGTCAATTGATAAACCTAAGCGTCCCTGAAGTACTGCCGCCGTATTCGGGCTTCTGTAATCCGGCGTTCTCGAAATAAAAAGTAAAGCGCCAACTTGATCCAAATCAAGTCCTTTATTCTCAATAATCCTTTGGCCGGCATCGAAAGCCAAATCGGAACTTGTCTGTTCGAAAGGAGATCTTCTTACTTTAACTTCCAAAAAACTTTCAAAAGCTTCAATAGAGCTGAGCTCAGGAACAGTAGTTGCCATGCCTGATATTTTGATATTTTTGGCAATAATCAGGGACATGATCAGATTCTTTTCGCGGGAACACCAAATACTGTAGTTCCTTTTTTTACTTTATTCAATACTACACTTCCCATACCAACTGTTCCACCTTCTTCTACCAATGCTTTCTGAATCAATTTAGCCCCAGCATTTACGGTGCAAAGGTTTTCTAATTTTGAATTGCCTGCAAAAAAAGAAAAGGAATTTACATGACAGTATTCCCCAAACTGGACATCATGACCAATAATCACCGAGCTTTGTAAGTAAGTAAAACTCCCAATCTCCACATCACTGGCAATGGAACAAAATGCTTTAATGGCTATCCCTTTACCCAATTTCACACTGGGAGAGATAATGGCAGTTGGATGAATTAAATTGACAAACTCCCCTCCTTTTGACAAAATAATTTCAACAGTTTTTTTGCGGTCATGCACATTACCTATTGCACAAAAGAAATAATCACCTGATTCTACCACATACTCATCTACTTTTCCCAATACAGGTGGATACCCCATTTCCTCAATATTCGAGGGGCCATCACTCAAAAAGCCTTTCACCTTGAAATCAGGGCTATCCGAAAAACAAATATGCGCTAAATCGTAAACTTCTCTAGCCAGTCCACTGGCACCTATAATCACTAAATTCATGATTCAATTATTTTAAGGAAAAACCTCCATCTATGGGAATCAAACTTCCTGTCATCCATGAAGATGCGTCAGATAGTAAATACTGAATTAAAAATGCGATATCTTTAGGCTCTCCAAATCTTCCCAAAGGATAATTGGAAACATGTTTCTTCAAATCCTCATTTTCATCATTATCTCCACCAAGGAGATTGGTGTTTACAAACCCTGGAAGAATGGCGTTTACCCTAATCTGTTTTGGGGCTAATTCTAAGGCCAAAGATTTAGTAAAGGCATTGATTGCCCCTTTTGTGGCATTATACATAGAATTGCCCACTGTGGCTTTTTGTGTAGAAATGGAAGATACAAATACTATTGAGGCCCCTTTCTTGATTTTTTTAGCCTTCAATAACTTTTGGACCAGAAGAATGGAACTCTTTACATTAACATCAAAAAGCATGTCCAGATCAGCGCTTTTAATAAAAGATACCGGAATGGTTTTTACTATACCAGCATTTAATACAAGTCCATCTAATGGAAAACTTTTGGAACACAACCGGTCCAGCACTTCCTCTTCACTGAGGTCTCCTTTCCAATAAAAACTTCCTGAGTTTTTACCTGTTTCTTTTATCGCTTCTTTTAACCTGTCTTCATTTCTCCCCAAAAAAATCACCTCAGCTCCATTCCTGGCACAATTGATAGCCGTCTCTTTACCTATTCCACTAGAAGCACCGGTAACCAGGATTTTTTTGTTTTCTAAAGAGAAATTATTGAACATTGGCTCAGTTGATTCTTTTCTTGATCTCCTCAATCAACTCTCCCAAAGTCTGTATTTTTCTGAACTCAGAATTTTCAATCACTACGCCAAATTCTTCATCGATCATGGCTATGACCGATAAGTTAGCTAATGAATCCCATTCAGGATACTCCCTGAACTTATCATTTACCGATAAATCTCTATCCTCTATTTCAAGTATTTCTTTTAACTCCTCAAGAAATTTGTTTTCCATGGTATTTCAGATTTTAATTGGTTTAAATTAAGAAAATTTATTCTTTGATTCTGGGTCTATTAATCCTTCACCAAACTTCTCGTATTACATCTTATCATTGCTTAATTTATATAATTATTTCTCTAAAATTCACTTTAATAATTGCTTAAACATAATCCTCCCGATAGATTTTATCCATTTCTTTCCAGATCATTTCCCTATCAAAGTTTTGGGCCCAAATCTTTCCATTCTCACCCATCCTTTTTCTGATTTCATCTTCTTCAAGAAGCTGAATCATAGCTTCTTTTAATTTAGCATTATCCTTTACGGGCACTAATAAGCCATTAAACCCATCTTCTACAGCATCTTTTGTCCCTGTGGCATGTGTCGAAATCACGGGGATTCCCATAGCAGCAGCCTGAATCAATACATTTCCGAAACCTTCCCACCAAGCGGGTAAAACAAATACATCTATAAGGGACAAATAAGGAGGCACTTCATCCTGCATAACTCTACCGATATTGATGATTCCCGGATGATTATTTGCTTTGTCAAACAACGATTTATCAGTTATTTGTTCCATTTCAAATGGTCCTACCAACAATAACCTTAAATTCTTGTTTTTTTCATACAGGTTATCAAATACTCCCATTAACTCTTGGATCCCCTTTCTATCTACGATTCGACCTATAAAGCCAAAAACAAATTTACCCTCTAGACAGAATTCCTGCACCAGTTCTTTTCTTTTGGTCTGATTGATCTTTTCAGGGTCAAATAAGGAAAGATTAACACCATTGCTACTTCCTTTAAGTATAACCAATGACTTCTTGTGATCAAAAATTTTAAACTGATGCCCCAAATCCTGAACTGACTTGCTAATACAGATTACCTTGTGCGCTAAGAGGGACGTTATTTTCTCCATGACAATCAGGATTTGTTTTTTTTTTCCCTGCTCATGCTCAAACCGAAACCCCCGGCATGTATAAATCCGATTAGGCACTCTTAGGATAAATGCAGCAATCATTCCTAACAAGGAGACTTTGGGCGTTCCTAAATTGACAATTTCAGGTTTGACTTTATTGAAGATCTTAAGAATCTGCCACAAGGTTTGCAGGTCTTTCCAGATTGAAATTTCTCGTTCGATATTGATGACCAAATGCTCACAGCCTTCATTCTCACAAAACTTTGCAGAACGTTCGCTGTAAGGTGCCAATAGGTATGTTTTATACCCCAAAGATTTAAAATAAGCCATCTGGCCCAACAATAAGTTGACTGAGCCTTCGGCGGTAATTCCCACTATCAGTTTCTTTTGTTTACCCACAGCTTAATTTTGTTCTCTGAATTGCTCTAAATTCCCCAATTGAAAATGATTCAGTACTGAACGAAGCTGTTGGTCATTTCCTCCATCAAAAACATTTTTACTCACCAACTTTTCCAATTGACTATTTCTAACGGTCAAAGGGTCTTTATTATACCTATCATTAGTCACTACCTTTTTCCCAGCCAAAAGTGTTTGAACCTTCATCCATAAATCATCAGCAAATGGAATATTATTTTTGATGATTTGTATATTATTATAAGATTGATCCAAATCTTCTTTCGAATATAAAGTCCCAAATCCACCAGTTTGAACCATAAAGAACGATGGTTGTAAAGAAACGGAATTATGCTTCCAAAATTTGTAGGGGAGGATATTACCAATTGAATCAAATGTCAATTCGTGTGCCCTATTTGTGACCACTGCATCAGGGAAATTGGATTTAAGATGAATAAGGTTTTCCAAAAGCTTTTCATCATAATATAAGTCATCATCTACAGTGACTATGTAGTCATTTGGAAAAAGGTCAAATGCGAAAAGATACTTTTTGTGAGACCTTAAATCCTCGTCTACAAATCTGATTTCTAGACCTCTTTTTTGCTGATTTACTAAACTCTCGGGAAGATCAATCCCTTCAAATTGTGGTCGGGCAAGCCAAAGGATAATCTTATCAGCTTGGTAAGACTGCCTAAGCAAGCATTCAATTACAATCCACAAATCCTTAATCCTGGCAGGAAATGAAGTCAATGAAACAATTACTTTTTTTTCCCTTGGTATATGGTTTATTCCTGAAGGAAACTGATCCATCGTCTTTAAAAAATAAGATGGAACCGTTTTATCCAAAACCCTTTTCAATATTCTTGCATTTAGGCGGTTGAAGGCTTTGGTTAAGATTCCCAAACTATCATCGTCCGGTAGTTTAAAATAAAAATCCAATATCCTATTCATCATAGCTTCATAAAGCTTATCACATGATCTGCAATAGTAGATGCAGAAAAGCGCTCTTTTACCTTGCTTGCCTCCTTCCCCAAATCTTTCCTTAATTCAGATTTATTAATCAATGTAATAATGGAGTCTGCTAATAATTCGGGATCTCTTCTATCCAAGACTACGCCGTCTAATCCGGGAGTCACAATGTCTTCATAAGGTATATCCGAGAAACAAATACAGGGTAAGCATGCCGACATCCCTTCAATTAATGTATTGGGGAAACCTTCAACTACAGAGGGTAAAACCAATATGGACGATTTCGCGAAAAGTCGCTCTACCTTATTCACCTTTCCTAAAAAGAGCACATTTTCCTCTAAGTTTAATTCCTTCACCAAGTTTCTCATGGATTCCAATAAAGGACCTGAACCTGCCATCACTAATTTCCAATCTGGAAATACCTCAAAAACTTTGGGCATACTTCTGATTATAATCTCCGGATCTTTTTCCCAAGCAAATCTTCCGGCATAAAGGATGAACTTTTCCCTATTAGCCTCTGGAAACTTTAAATCAGGCAATGCATTGGGTATAATTTTGATATTCAACTTATTTCCAAAAAGAGTTTCTTTAAAATCCTTTGCTCTTTGGGTCTGTGCTATAAAACCTTTGGATTTCGGATATAGCCATTTTTTCAACTGAGGAATGGGAAATTTAAATTTATAATCAGGGATGGTTCTATCGGATATATATACCGGATATTTTGTACCCAGCAAAGCCAATAAAGTAACAGGGCTAAACCAATCTCCAAAGACCAATACCCTATCTGGATTTATATCCTTTACCTTTAATCGGATGTAGACTAAGAGCCTTGGATAATAAAACAGTTTGTTCAGAAAAGAAGATGTCCTACGAAAATCAGGTTCATGAATAGCAACAGAACCTGGTAAGACATAAAAATGCTCCCCTGCCAAGCAGCAGACAAAATCTACCTGAAATCCTTTTTCTACAAACTGCTTGGCCAAAACCGTTAAGGCACGTTCTATGCCCCCTAATTTTAGAGAGGGAGAAATGATGCAGATTTTAGGCATTGATCATTTTCTTAGCCAACTTCTCCGCATTGATAAATCGGATATCAGGCCATTTTTTCAGGACTTTATGCAATAGCTCTTCCAATTGGGCAAGAGAATTACATCTATTTTCTACCGATAATCCTCCTACATAATTGATTCGATGTGAACCAATGACAGCAGGTTTCCCCCAAAAAAAAGCTATTGAGATACTTTCCAAAGCTTTGTCAACCCAGTTTATTTTCGGGTTCAAGGCAGGTTCAAACAATACATTTCTAACCGTGTAAACCTGTTGATAATTGTTCTTTTGTCCCATATATCGCCAGACTCTCTGATATCTGATTCCAGACGGAAGATTGAATTGCTGAAACTTGGATCCTTGAATGCCTATGACTCCCAAATCAGCTACTTGCTTTTCAATAGCTTCATTCCAAACATAACAGGGAGCGATATGGGTCAATGATTTAAATCCAAAAGTAGATTCAAACAACTGAAACCCTTCTTCAATACTGTTTTGAATGGTAGTTAATTCATCCGAATTTTGATAATCATAAGTTGCCATTATATTGGCTCTTGGATTGGATTTATCCTTGTCATCTATCGCAAAGCAACGGTATTCAAAAGCTTTTCTAAATGCGGGGTCTCCTGCTTGTAACTTATCCATCCAACGCTGAACATTCAAATGCTCTCTTGCGTGAAATTGTGGATAAATAAATCCTTTTTCTATACCCGAAACTAAAGTTTCAAATGTGCTTTGTTCCGGGTAATAGCTTCGGTAGGTCCGGGAAAAGTGTTCATATGCATATTGTTTAAATCCTGATTTTTCAATTTGAACAAAATCCGGATTGCCCATCACCATATTAGCAGTAAGCACAGCTTGATTGCCATAATTATCCTTGAATTTGCCCAATACTTCAAAAAGAGCTTTATAGTCGTCCCTACTTTCCAAGCAATCAAATTTTGAAAAAGGATCAGCTTCTCGGATCAGCCCCAAAGAAAAAAGTTCCTTTTGAACCCTCTTATTGGGAATCCTAATCGCTCCCCAATCATCAGACTCAATAATCAGGAGTTTTTCATTGATCCGCTTTCCTCTAAAATTAATAAGGTGTTTTTTAAGAAATTCTTTCAAAATTATCTTGTGGATTTTATCATGATTTCTGCCAATTGTGCAGAACTGATAAATTGTACATCAGGCCACTTTTTCAGTACTTTTTTCAGCAATTGTTCCAGTTTTTGCAAGGACTGAATTCGGTTTTCTTCGAAAACGCTTCCTATAAAATTTTCTCTATGCGAGCTAATTACTGCCGGCTTCCCCCAACGAAAAGCAATTTCAATTTCTCTTAAGCACTTACCTACCCAATCAAAATTTTGATTTCGTGCAGGTTCAAAAAGGCAATTTCTACGCCAATATATTTGATCTAATGTATTCTTGGTTCCCCAATATTTATTGATGGTTTTGTATGCTCCTTGACAATCAGGATGTAATTGTTGTCCACCTATTAATCGAACACCCCCTTTATTTAGCATCGGTAGTAAATGATCTCCCCATACGCTTCCTTGAGCCGTAAAAGTAACCGACTCCATACCAAAAATTTCTTTAAATAACCGCAAGCCATCTTGATGTATAGATTCTACTTCTTTAGCTTCTTGGTTGGTTTCGTAATCAAAACCTTTGAAATAATCCTTTTTATAGGGATTCTTATCATGCTCTGAACCAGTCCAGATAATCGCTTGATTTTGAAAAGCTAATTGTTCCTTGCTTGAGTTGGAATTGATAGCCTCCATCCACCGTTTTACGTGTATATGTTCTCGTCCATGAAACTGAGGGATATAAATGCCCAATTCCATGCCTTTTTGTATCGCAGCGAAAGAATCTTGCGTATGAAGATTTCTTTTATACGTTTCTAAAATCGTTTCATACCCATACTTAGTACGACCATTTTTCTCAATAGCCTCAAAATTGGGATTGGCCATCACATGATATGCCGTCAACACCGCAGGATTTCCTTTACTATCTTGAACAGTTGTGAGCGTTTTGTATAAAGACTCTAAATCTTCAGTTGATTCTAGGGAGTCATGCTTATCAAAACTGAATTTATCAACTGGAATATTATTTTTAATTAATTCATGATATACTTCGATTGATGGCATTCTAATAGTGCCCCAATCGTCGCTCTCTATAATTAAAAGCTTTTGTTTGGATTTCCATCCCAAAAAGTTAATAATGTTTTTACTGATTTTTTCTTTAGTTGTTAGCATATCAATTCAGCGTTTTTAAACAATATTCCTTATACCAAAGGATATAAACGAGAGCCCTCCAAACCAAATTTTGATAATAGACTTTTCCTTCTTTGAAATTCATCCATATAGTAAGCAACTCTTTTTGGTTAAGGTACGGAATTGACAAAGTATCGACACTCTTAAATTGTTCTTCTACAAAATCAGGAAATGAAAATCTTAACCAATCGTATATGGGCGTATTAAAACCCATTTTAGGTTTATTTAAGATATTTGTATATGTAAACTTTTTATTAATAACTTGTCTAAAAAGAAACTTGGTTTCTTCATTATTAATCAAATCTTCATCATTTAGTGATGACATAAATTCAAAAAGTCTATGGTCTAGTAAAGGCTCCCTTCCTTCTATTGAAGCTCCCATAGTTGACTTATCTACCTTAACCAACATTTGATTTACTAATCGCTCATGAGTATCTATAAATAACAGCTGCTTGAGTGGCGTGAGTTTCTTTTTAATATTAAAATAGTTGTGTTCAAAAGGTTTTTTGAATAGTTGTTTATTTAAAACAGCTTTTAGTTCCGTTGTGGGTATCATATCACCATAAAGGAAAATATTTGATAAAAGCTTAGACTTGTCAGAATCAATAATGCAGCTAAATCTCCATATTGAATTACTCAGTTTATTCCTTTTAGGTAATATTCTAAATACGAAAGAAGATAGATACTTGGCTAGTAGTAAAACAGAGTAAGGTACTTTATTCAATTTGTCAAATACATTGAGGGTATTACTATATCGTAAATAACCTGCAAAAACCTCATCGCCCCCATCTGATGAAATAACAACTTTTACATCAGTTTTGGCTTTTCTTGATAAAAATAACATAGGTATCGCAGCATCATCAGAAAAAGGCTCGTCAAAGTAAGTGGCATAATTGATAATTATATCCCTTACGTCGCGAGGTTCTAAATAGTAAGAGAAATGCTCTGTTCCTATATAGTCAGCTACAGCTTTTGCATGTGGAGCTTCGTCAAATTTTTCATTAAACCCAATAGTAAAGGTTTTGAGTTTTTCCTTATCACTTTTCTCATGTAAAACTTTTGTAACATAACTACTATCAAGGCCTCCACTCAAAAAGGACCCAACTTCAACATCTGCAATTAAACGTAGTCTAATTGCATCCTCCAAAAGTTTACTTAACTCATCATTTTTTGCTTCATTAGGAACACTATTAGTTTCAACCTTAGCTATATCCCAAAAAATTTTTTCCGAAATTTGAAGATCTAAGCTTAAGTCAATATTTATAATAGAACCAGGGAAAACTTTCTTTATACCTTTGAAAATCGATTGTTGACCTGGAACATAGCCTAAAGAAAAAAAACCAAAAAGTGACGATTCCTCAATTTCTGGTTTTTCACCCAACAGTGGAATTATTGCTTTTATTTCAGATGCTACAAGGAGTTTTTGACTGTCTAGATAATAATACAGAGGCTTCACTCCTATCCTATCCCTTGTAATGATTGCTCGCTTTTTTTCTTTATTGTAAATTACAAATGCAAACATCCCAATAAATTTCCCAACACACTCATCTCCCCATTCTTTATAGGATTGAAGTATAACTTCCGTGTCAGATTCTGTTTTAAACAAATAACCTTTTCCTTCTAATTCTTTTCTAATTTCTTTGAAATTGTATATTTCCCCATTAAATACAATTATCAAATTATCCATTTGTAATGGCTGATTAGATCGCGGATCAAGGTCAAGAATAGCTAATCTCCTGTGGCCGAAACCAATATTAAAATTCTCCTCTTCAATAATAAAAGTTCCTCTTGCTTCTGGTCCACGCAAAACCATTGTATCAGTTGCTGAGTCTAATTTAGCTTTGGAAATGGTCTTATTAAAATCAATAAAAGAAACTATTCCGCACATTTTTTATAATTTGTTTTGAAAGGATAAACATTTAAAAAAGTACAACACATAAATTTCAAAACACAAAGATCATATTTATAAAATCTCACAAATAACGGTAAATCATTTCAGTAAAAACATTTCCTATTATTAAATTAGAACTAAAAGTTAAGATATCAGCTCTTAGCATAATGAGGATATGTAAAATCCCTATTGGAATGTAGATAAACTTAAAAACCTTTAATAATCTGCTGTTTCTGTTAATGCTACTGAGATAATATAGATAAATTAAAGCCGTTCCGTTAGCGGCCAAGAAAAATCTATTACTAATTGGATCCACTAAGGTTCCAGACAAAAAACTTGCAATAAAAATCAAAAAGGCAAAGTATTCCATTTGCTTACTGATATCATCTTTATTTATTTTTTTTGAAAACAAAACGGAAATGGCTAAGGCAATTAATCCAAAATAATAGGTAGAATACCTGTCAAATCTCAAATACCAATTCCAATTTTGCATATGTTCAATTCTTTGTTCCTGAAAGGTTTCATTACTCACATAACCTGAAGATCTTTCTTCCACGCCTTCTCCCAAAATCCCTAGATTGGATTGAATACTATTCAGAATAAAAACAGATGATGCAACCACTATTGCAGTCAAAAATAATATCCATATTGGTCTATATACATTTTTTGTTAAATGGAAAAGAAGTACAAATGGTATAAAAAAGGCAGCCATAAAATGAATCAAAAATGATGACATCGCCAATAGCAAATATTTAAAACTACCTTTTCTTAAATATAATACATAGCCTAACAAAAATACCTGAAGTGCCAGAGGCCACCTTACACCATTTATTCCAGCAGATAGATTCATAAGGAAAACAAGTCCTAATAGGAACCAAATGACTGGTTTTGAAATATAATTAAATCTTGAAAGTTCATATAAATTACCTATCAAAGCGATTAACACAAGGAAATAAATAAATGCAAAAAATGCCCTGAATAATTTTGGATCAGAAGTAAATTGACCCATTATTAAATATACTGTGTACACATAGGCATCATTATACCTTGCCTCAGACCCATACATTCCCAAAATATCTCGGGAATATTCCTTAAATGAGTAATTACCTATGGTCGCTATTCTTTCTTCATATCTAGTGGCATCCGAATTTTCAATTGGAATAAAGGTTAACCCATAAAACACCCCATAAAGTAAAATAAATATCCTATCAGCTTTGAACCTGAAATTTTTAATCCCTAGAAGAAAGGTAATAAAAGGATTGATCAAAAATAAAAAGAAAAGATACCTAGACGAAGAGTTAACTTTCGTTAACTTTGATGCGTATGATACCTGACCTATATTATCCATTAGACAATTTCTTCTAAGGATTTAACCATTTTGATATGACTGGCAGGACTACTGTTGAACTTGTATCTTGTAAGTCTTTTTATCTTATCCTGAAATAGATTACTTGTATAATAATATCTATTCGAAGGAGATGGATAAAAAAGAGAGGTTGAATTTAGTGAAACAATGGTACTATCCTTCAGATTCATAATAAATAATTCCGCTGGTATTTTTGATTTGATCAAATAAACATCTTTACCAATACTTCTGTAAACTTTTTCCTGGGCTGCATTAGTTAGCGGATGCAACTTCAAAATTATTTCTTTTCCCAATCTCTGTTGTAACTTTTCCAAAAACTCAACTTCTACATTAGCATCATGATGCATAGGTTGAGTCAGATAAAAAATCACATTTTCATTTTTAGGTAGCAAACCTTTATTCCAATCAAATACCTTTTCCAAATTACTTTTAAATAATAAATGATCGAAAAATTGAATTTGATTGATTTCCCTTTTATTCCAATTATAGTAGGATTCAGGAAATGTCAAAAAAACTGAGTCAATCTCATCCAAGTATGCGTATCTCTTAGTCTGGAGCAGTTTATACGGTTTGAGTTCTTTGATATTATTTTTCCAGAGCCACTTCCACACTTTAATATCTCCTTGGATCATACCTATTGAAAAACCTTTCATCTGATTATAAGGTTTTAATCCATCCTGATAAAGAGAAATCTCCGTTTTGATTCCATTCTTCTTCAGACTCTTAAGAATACTTAAAATGAATGGGTCTTGCTCCTGAAAGAATATCAATTCATTAAAATTGTTAGTAATCAATTCATTTATTAAACCTACATGATCTGATGTAAACTTTTGTTTTAAATCAATATTCAAAATTAATTCTAAAAAAGTAGCATTAGGCAAACCCGTTAAATCTAAAGCCAAACTTAACCTTTTTTGCTGACCTTTTTTGATCAGATAAACACGATATTTTACTTCTGGATTTTTTAAAATTTCATTGATGGTCAACATCAAATGATATTCAGTATGAACAAAAACTACAATGTTATTTTTTCTCACTTTTGCATTAAAGGTTTAATTTTTGACAAAATGACGGATTTTTCCTGATGAGTTAAGGAAAAGAAAAAAATTATAAGGGATAAAGATATTGTGCTCAACAGGGAGCCTAAAAGGAATAAGTTCAAGGAGTCTAATAGCATCTGGTTAAAAATTAAAACCAATAGAAAGGTCAGTATCACAGGAATCAAAACTTCTCTAAAAACTGTTTTTAAATAGTTAGAAATCTGAAAACTGATATACTTTTTCAACAGAATTAAACGTGTAAAAAACGAAACAATTTCTAAAACAATGCTGATAAAAAAAATGGTATAAGGGGGCAATCCAACGCTAAAACCCAAAAAAGCTAATGGAATATTTAAAATCAATATCAAGCTCACCCACAGGTTGTATAACTTGACTTTATTGATTCCATGAAAAACTGTCTGTAAACCTACTGAAAACCCAGTTGTAAAGATAAATATCACTATTAGTTGGGAAAAAATAATTGCATTTTCTGGCACAACCATTAACCAAAGATTAAGAATGGTATCCATATAGATTACTAGAGGAATTCCTACAAATGAAATTACAAATAAACCGTATTTTGAAGCAGCATTCGAATAAGCAATCATTTTATCAATATCATTTTTACCAGCTTCTTTTAAAATCCGGGGACTCATCGATGTAATTATTCCCTGACTAAAAACCCCAATGGCTGCTTGAACCTGCAGGGCTACACCGTAAGCTGCATTCAACACTACTCCAAAAAATAGATTCAAAACAACTCCTATACCTTGATTTCTACCTAAAATCGCCAAGGCTCCTATGATGTTCCAACTGATAAAATTAAAAAGTTCGACCATCCTTTGTTTTAGGATTAAGGTTTTGGAAAGCCTTAAAAACTCATACTTTTTGTGAGCATAAATAGATATAAGTAAAAAGATAATCAAAGAAAAGCTTGCCATTAATAAGGAAAAAAAGACAAGCTTGTCTATAGGTGCTATGTATAACAAAAATGCAGCGATCAATTTCAAAACAGAATCTAGGACACCAAAAATTGAAACAATCTTAAAGTTTTCAAAGGCTTTGAGCAATCCTTGATAGGGAATGGCCAGGATTTGGAAAAAAGTAATTAAAGATACAAATATCAATACATATTGAGTTGCCTTCAATCTTTCCATAGGAATATTCAAAACAGTATCCGTAAAAAAAACACCAACACTCAAAATAATCAATAAAAGAAACGCACTATACGCTAAATGAATAAAAAAGGAATTGTTAAACACAGAATTTAACTCATCCTTATCTTCTTTTCCAATACTAACAGCTATAAATCGTTGGGTAGCTGCGGTGAGTGACCAATTTATAAAATTAAAAACAGCAACAACTCCGATAGTTAAAGAATAGATACCATAATCTTCCACACCAAGATTGCTTAATAAAACCGGCGTTGAAACTAAGGTAATTAATGCAGTTGAAAATTTATGGCTGTAAACCCATAAAGTATTTTTAAACAAGGATACGCCCAAAATCAATCATCTAAAAAATCTAAAGAAAATCTCTCCCCTTTTTCTATATGTTGGTTGATATTTTTACCTATTATAAGTGTTAAGGTTTTCGGATGCATCCCAAACCCAGGTCTGATGCTTCTCACGTGCTCCTCTGTAATGACTTCTCCCGCTTTGATATCCTTCACTACATACAAAGACCTACAAAAATCTTTACCCTTTACTTGTTTCTCTGTAAGATTATAATCAACTATTCCAATTGCTTTCTCTGCTTCTCTAACCGCCTTCACCATGTCAGCAAACTCTTGTTCTGTCATCGAAAATGAAGCATCAGGCCCACCGATTGATCTGTCTAGAATAAAATGTTTTTCAATGATCTTAGCACCAAAGCAGGTAGCTACCACAGGAACTGTATTGCCCATGGTATGGTCAGAAAGGCCTGTAATCACTCCGTACCTTTCTCCCATATCTTTGACCATGACCATATTGGCCTCTTCAATCGGGGCTGGATAACTAGAAGTACATTTCAGCAAAGCCACTTCCCTGTTGCCCATACGGTAACAGGCATCCAATGCCAATTCAATATCTTCTTGGTTAGCGATGCCTGTGGATATAATCACTGGTTTGCCTTTGGAAGCAACATATTCTATCAATGGGATGTCCGTAATCTCAAAAGAAGCAATTTTGTAGGCAGGTGCATCCAGGTTTTCAAGAAAGTCCACTGCTGTTTTATCAAAAGGAGAACTGAAACAAACGAGACCCTCTTCTTTAGCTGCATTGAAAAGCGTTTCATGCCATTCCCATGGCGTGTACGCCTCCTGATACAGTTGATACAGGTTTTTCCCTTCCCAAATGGTCCCTTTGATGATAAAATCCTCTTTATTGCAGTCAATGGTAATCGTATCAGCTGTATAAGTCTGGAATTTAATTGCATCCGCTCCTGCCCGTTTAGCGGCTTTAATGGTTTCAATGGCAGTTTCCAGACTACCGTTATGGTTTGCCGAAAGCTCAGCGATTATAAAAACCGGGGAGGTTTTATCTATATTATAATTTCCTACCTGCATGATTAATTTTCATTCTAAATTCCAAAACATTCTCGTCGAGTTCAGTTTTATCAAATCCCAATTTTTCAAAAATCTTAACGGATGCTATATTCTCCTTTTTGACCAGACCTTTGATAGATGATACATCTGTTCTTTCCTTTTCCAAACTTAATATAGACAGTTCAAGCAGGTTTTTTCCATAACCTTTCCCAATATGATCCGGTCCAATCAAATAACTGATCAATCCTTCATCCCCTTTAAGATCAAACCTTATTGAACCTAAAGGTTCAGCGCCACTGATCAATAATTTATAGATACAGTTTTGGTCTGTAATTTTTCCAGTAAACCATTTGGAATGTTCCTCCAGTGAAATAAATTCCTGATTGAATGCATATTGCCTTGTATGAGGATGGTTGGCCCAAGAGTAAGTTATCTCAAGATCATCCATACCTGCATTCCTCAAGTAAAGTCTGCCGTTTGTTTTGGAATGGATGATCACATCGATATACTTACCCTCAAAGAAACAATGTTCCTTCAATCTTGCTTCTCTTTCATAACCTGAATTTTCCAGGATTACATATAGCCTGGGCCTTAGATCAAAAGCATAAGTAAATATTTTATGGAGTTCGAGTTCTTTAAAAGCAACCTTTTCAATCAAGTCCAAATAAGTCTTCCAATGAAAAGAGAAGAAATCTTTTTCCAATGCAGTATCCATAATGAAGGATATTTCCGCATTTTTATCTGTCCAGTTGATATGGACTAGTCCTCCATACCCTATGCAATTGCCATTATCTAGGTAGGAAAACAAGATCTGATTAGGTCTTTCCTGGTCAAAAAGTTTAACAATCACATTATCAAAATAAGTATCCTGATCTGTTTCAGTCAAGGGTTTATTTTGACGAAGATGGTAAATCTGTTCATTACGCCATTTCATGATGGCATATTTATCCTCAGTTCTTATGGGAACAAGAGAGTATTTACCATTCGAAAAAACTTGATTTTCAAGAATTTTGTACTTCATAGATTTTTTAATAGAAGACTAGCAGCGTTTTGAAAAGACAATTCTTCCAAAATTATTTTCGCTTCCAAAATCTCTTCTCTAAGATTAAGCGTTCTGTTTTTTTGAAAAACGCCTTTATTTCCTTCCAAAATCCATGGATAATTCTCTTTCACATAATCTATCAATCCTAATCCTTGTAACCCCGTAGAATCAGCAATTGAAAATAGGATATTAACCGTTAAAAAATCAGCTGGCGAATCCACTGTCACACGTATATTCTCATACTTATATCCTATATCCAAACATTCACTTTTAAAGTGTGATTCTCTTTTTAAAGCTGGTGTTACATGTTCTTGATCAAAATCGGAACCAGCGTAGAACAATGATTTAATCAAAGATTCCCCTCTAAAAACCTCAAAATTCATTCCTATAGGAAGGTTTTTAGTACTTGAATAATCGTTATTCTGATTTAAATGCCAGTGAAAAACTTTCTTTAGCGACGGCAAATCAATAAAAGGATTATCCGAAGTCAATCTGAAAATATGATCAAATTCGAATTTCCTTTGAATAGCCTCAAACCTGCTAAGGACTTTTTCCTCACTTCCCCTGTAACAAAATATTCCTTCTTCTAGGCAGAATTTTTCAAGGATATCGTTTTCAGGATTGGTAGATGTAGCGACTATTATTGAACTTGATTTAGAAATCTCTCTCAATTGGGAAATAATTCTACCCAATAATGAAGACCCATTTGGAAAAGGTAAGGGTAGCAAAACTTTTCCAGGAAGCCTGGTAGATTGCATTCTTGCCTGAATGACAAATCCCACTTTTATATTATCGAACAGTCCAGCCTCCATCAACAATTATATTTTGACCTGTAATAAAATCTGCTGCATCTGAAGAAAGAAACACAAATACTCCTGCTAAATCCTCAGGTTTACCTATTCTGTTGACAAGCGTTTTTTCGGAAAGTTTTTTAATGAAACTCGTATCCTTTTGTACATTTTCAGATGGAAATGGCCCAGGAGTTACCACATTGACCTGAATATTATATTTACCCAAATAGGATGCATAATATTTGGTTAGCTGTATTACACCCGCTTTGGCAGCTCCATAATGGGGAGGATTCAAATAAGCAGGAGTTTCATCATAAATTCTGAAGTCAGGTGCTACAACACCATACATGGATGAGACATTGATAATTTTACCGAAACCCTGCTTCTTGAAATAAGGAATAATTTCTCTAGTGCACTTAAAAATAGAGCCCAGTGTACCCTCCAAACCATAAAGAAAATCTTCATCATTCATTTCTTCTGGAGACTGACCTCTACTGTAAAAAGCATTATTGATTAGTACATCTAATCGTGCTTCACTTTGATAAATATTCGAAAAAGCTTTTTTTACAGAATCAAGATCAGAAACATCACAATAAGTAAACCTGAGATTTTCCAGCTTTTCTTTAAATTTTTGGATGAACTTCTCCTTATCTCTACCTAAAACATAGACCTTAGCTTCATGATATAACAACGAGTCCACTATAGCCTTTCCCAAGTGCCCGTAACCTCCAGTTACCAAAACAACTTTGTTTTTTAAATTGAAACTTTTTACCATTCTTATTTATTTGAAGGCCAGAACATGGGCATTAGAATTGAATCAGATAAACTTGGAGGTTGTGGCAAGCTTTCACCTTTTAAATTGATCACTTGCTCAATATTTGTTTGAAGTTGGGTTAAAGATTGTGTCCCAATTATCACTTTATCGATGAAGTCTTTTGAAAGAACGAAATCAAGTAATTGACCTGAAAGTTTAGGAACTTTTTTAAGGATTTTTAAAAAAGGAATTACTGAATCAAAATGATTTGATAATTTGTTAAGATCAGTAAAAAATAATCCTTGGAGAAATACAGACCTTGTATGGATTTCAACTTGTTCTATTTTTAATTGTTTTAAATGCCCTTCAAATCGTCTGTCCAAATAATTGTAGGGCACTTGCACAAGGTCAGGAACCAAATTTAACTCGAGCAAACTATCTAATTCCTTAGGAGAGTTTAGGGAAAAACCAATTTTTTCAATTTTTTTCTCTTCTTTTGCTTTTTTTAAAGCCTCCCATTCCCACCGATTATCAATTAATCGTTCTGGTCTATGCGCTAAATATCCATAAATTTGTTGAAGTTTAAGGTTTTCAAGTGTATTCCCTAATTGCCTATCAAATTCTTTTATATCCCCATTTGGAAGAAATTTTGAAATCACCTTAAAATCTATCAAATCGAATTCTCCAAGCACTTGTTCTGCATTACCATAGCCAGAAGCCGTATCCAAAACTTTTATATCATTTTGTCTGCAGTAATTTAAAATCTTGGAAACCTCTTGTTTAGAAACTTGACCAGATGAATTGGAAATCCCATAATCAGTTCCAAATTGAACTGTTCCCAAACCCAATTTGTCAAATGGCATCATAAAAATCCAAGATAACCTCAATAACAAAATCTTGTTCCTCATCTTTTAGCGAAGGAAACATAGGCAGACTGATACAGTTCTTATAATACTTCTCTGCATTGGGCATGTCCCCTTCCTTCCATCCAAAAGTCCTGTAATAAGGCATCAGATGGACAGGGATATAATGGATCTGGGCGAAAATATTATTTTCCCTAAGGTGTTGGTAAAGACCTAACCGGTTTTCTACCTCAATCACGTACAGATGGTAGGCATGGCCTTCCACCACTCCTGACTGACTTTTGGTAAAAAATTGACCTTGAAAAGCCTCATAATATTTTTTTGCTATTTCCCTTCTTCTTTCCAATCCTTTGTCTGCTCTATTTAATTGGCTTAAACCTAGAGCTGCCTGAAAATCAGTTAATCGGTAGTTATAGCCAAGTTCCTGCATTTCCATATACCAGGCTGGGAATGTAGAATGAGGAATTAAGAATGAGGAATTTTGAGAGCCAGATGCAAATTCTGGAGAATTTTGAAATAGGGATTCGTCTCTTGTGATGCCGTGGGTGCGGAGCATCAAAAGTTTTTTGTAAAGCTTTTCATCATTGGTGGTAATCATTCCACCTTCCCCTGAGGCGATGTGTTTAACAGGATGAAATGAGAATATCGCCAATTCAGCAAATTGACCATTCCCGCAATGCTGTTTTTGACCCTTACTATCTATAAAATATCCCCCGGGGGAATGACAGGAATCCTGGATAATCCACAAGCCATACTCATCTGCCAGTATTCTAAATGCCTCCAAATCCACCGCTCTACCTGCAAAATCAACCGGAATAATGCCTTGATAAGTACCTTTTGGTGAAGCTTCCAATAGTTTTCTAACTGATTTAATATCTAAGAGATATGTTTCAGGATCAATATCAGCAAATACCACCTCTCCCCCACAATAGCGGACACAATTGGCAGATGCGGCAAAAGTGATGGGAGTCGTGATTATCTTATCTCCAGGTTTTACACCTAAAGCCAATGTATTCAAATGAAGAGCGGCTGTACCATTGGCTACTGCCACAGCATATTTGGAACCGACATAGGATGCAAAGGCATCTTCGAATTCCTTGATTTTAGGGCCTTGTGTCAGGTAATCTGATTTCAAGGTCTCCACTACAGCCTGAATATCCTCGTCTGTAATATGTTGTCTTCCGTAGGGTATCGGTTTCATTAATTAAACTTCAAAAGTTTTGTCAACATGGTCTTTGATCAGTTTTCTGAGTGAATCCACAGTTTCCCATTCTGTATTTTCTCCGGAATGGTAGTGAAACCCGTCTGCTACCTTTACTGCAGCATGGGACTGGATAAAATCATCAAGCTTCCATTTGGGATTGGACGGCAGAATGGTATAGTATTTTCCCAGATCATAAGTATAAAAAGAATCTGATGGTGTGATCATTTCTTCATGAACCTTTTCGCCTGGTCTGATACCTACAACCTTATGCTCACAATCAGGTCCAATTGCTTGTGCAACATCCATAATTCTGTAGGAAGGGATTTTTGGGATAAAAATCTCTCCTCCCCAGGCATGTTCCAAAGCGTGCATGACCATATCCACCCCTCCCTGTAAGGAAATATTGAAGCGGGTCATATTGGGATCGGTTATAGGCAAAACTCCCTCTTTTCGTTTGTTCAGGAAAAAGGGTATAACTGAACCATTTGAGCCCATCACATTCCCATACCTTACCACGGAAAACCTTATCGGATTCCAACCGGTAATATTGTTGGCAGCCACAAACAGCTTATCAGACGCTAGCTTGGTAGCCCCATATAAATTGATAGGAGCACAGGCTTTATCCGTAGAAAGAGCTACTACTCTTTGAACATCAGTCTCCAAACATGCATGGATCACATTCCTAGCCCCGTCAATATTGGTCTTAACGCATTCATCTGGGTTGTATTCTGCGATGTGGACATGCTTCATCGCTGCAGCGTGGATCACGTAATCTATGCCCTTAAATGCCCTGACCAATCTTTCTCTGTCCCTTACATCACCAATAAAAAACCTCAACTGGGGATACTGATCATGGGGATATTCCTGTGCCATTTGGAACTGCTTTTGTTCATCTCTTGAAAAGATGACAAGTTTTTTTACAAAAGGATACTTTTCTAGTATATGTGAAGTAAGTGCTTTACCTAGAGAACCAGTGCCTCCTGTGATTAATATTGTTTTATTTTGTAGCATTTAGAAAATAAAATAGAAAATTGAATCTTACTTGATTTTAATAAAAATATGTTGAATTAGCTCATTTGCTTTAAGTTATCAAAATATTACACAGAACAATTTTGAGATGCTTTTTCAGGAAGGTCTGGATTCAATTATAAGAACAGTATCTAATGAGTTTTCTCTGGACGGATCAGCGATTATAAGCTAAATCCCCGCCTTAGTTCCAGCAGCAGGCAGGTGTTTTATCTGAGCTCTATAAATCATTTTCCAAAACCTTCAAGGTTTCAAAAACCTCAAAGGTTGGTGCTGTAGGGAATCTTTGCCTTGAATTTGATTTTTTTATCCTTTACTTTTTTTACTTATTATCCCTGCCCGGTAGGTTGGGTAGTGTTTGGCTTGGTTTTCGGAAAAGGCTACACCTTTTCCTTGATTTTCATGCCCTTTCAGGGCTGTTGGTGTTTTTCAGATTGAGTCATTGTACTTTCTTAATGAAAAATTAAATCTCTTAAACCTTAAGAGTTTTCACTAGCTTATCTTCTTTCGCTACAAATTCCTCAATACATTACTTTACTTTTTTGTTACAACAATCCATTTCCCACTTTTTGTGGAACCTTCTCTTACTAGGATTCCCATTTTCTTAAGCTTACTTAAATTATATTCAACGCCACGAACAGTTATATTCAATTTTTTGGAGAGTTCTTCTCGAGTAACAGAAGGATTTTCCTTAATTCTGTTGAGTATTCCTCGGGCAGTTTCTCCCACAGTTTCTCCCACAGTTTCTCCCACAGTTTCTCCCACAGTTTCTCCCACAGTTTCTCCCACAGTTTGCTCATCTTCTAAACTTATCGGAAAACTCATACGGATGTAATTTTCAGAGAAATGAAAACATTCTTTACCGTAAGATATCAGGATTCTGGGTATTCCAGAACCCAATTGCTCAACCAGTTCCATATCTCTAAACACCCGCATCAATTCTTTGCTGCGAGGGATAGAAATACCTTGAAAAAACTCATCTTTGGACAATCCTTGAGGTAAACCTCCGTATGAGGTCACTTCAAATCGATCTGAAAAGAATTCGAACTTAGGTGCCAATTCGTAGGTATAATCATTGTGCACCATTGCATTAATTACGGCCTCACGTAGTGCTAATGTGTTCCATTGCTTCCTTTCAATACGCTCTTTGGATGTAATTTTTGTGAAAGTTTTATTTTCAACTTCAATTTTATCAAGTACCTGTTTGGTAGCTTTAATCAATGAACAGAAACCAAATTCTTCACTCTGAATTAAATCCACTCTATCCTCTGCCCTATACCGTGCAACTTTTACCGATATATTATTATTATCAGCCAGCAAATAGGCTACGTAATTAAGTTTCCCGTCCTCATTAATTAGCTCTAGAGTTTTTTGAAATTGGCTGTTCAGTGTTTTACCTGCCGAATCGTAGTAAATGCGGAGTTGTTCAAATTTAAGGTCCTGCCTAGGTGATTTAATTTTCCCAATAGAATTTCGAATCCGTTTGGCAAATAACTCCTCTATCATTTTGGAAGTCATAGGTTCAGCGGCGCTACCTTTTCGAATAAAGGCACCCTTTTCGGACATCCCGTATTTTTTAAGGTAGTAGGGCCTCTCCTGACCACTAGCTATTATGATTTTTATTACTGATTTTCCCTCTAGGGTTTCTTCTATTACATCAAATAAACCAAGGCAGGAAGGTGAAATATTGTTTTTGATCCGATCTTTAATCTGAAGCTGTAAACAATCTGAATTTTCAACACCCAATACCTTACCATTATTATCCAATCCTATATAGATAATCCCTCCACCAAGGTAATTTAGAAAAGCAACGACTTCTTTTTCAAGACTTTCGTTCAGCTGTTGCTTATATTCTAACCTATGATTTTCAGGCATTGCGATTTGAACTTTCTAATGAACTTTTCCCTAAACGAATCAGCGATTATCAGCTACATCCCTGCCTTAGTTCCTGCGGCAGGCAGGAGCGTTACTTGTATTGAGCGAAGCCGAAGTATCCTCGTCCTAGTTTTATGTAGCGCAGATGACGCAGGACAAGCCGTTTAATAAATGTCCCTTTGGACCCCCGAATCCCGATAATTATCGGGACGGGGTAGGCTTGGGCCAGGTTACAGGGCTGGATGATTCGAGCTTTGAAAAATCCGCGATTATCTTTCCCATCTGCGTTCATCTGCGTTCCAACCCCGGTACTGAGCGAAGCCGAACTATCCCTGCCTGCTGATCGCAGGAAGGCAGGCGCGTTCTATAATTGTAAGCTTGCGAACTATCAGTTTTCTATGAATCATTTTCCAAAACCTTCTAGGTTTCAAAAACCTCAAAGGTTGGTGCCCTCACAGCCAGCTGCTTTGCGTTCTTCTTTCGTTTGACTTTTTTTTAATACAATAGGCCAAAGTGCCAAAGGGGTATGGTGTTTTGATAACTTGTTTCAATATCGTCTTTCACTACATAGCCTTTTGGGGTTTGATTGATTTGTCTTTGACCTTTTTGTTTTCCTCCTATTTCAAAATCTATATCATCTATTCTAAAGTCTGCTATTGTTGATGAAGTAACCCTGTGCTTTACCCTTACCTGATTGATGAAAAAGGTTTCTCTGATATTGCCCGTATTTTTATTTTCATTGGCCAATACATTTATTAAATTGGTATTGTCTAAATACACTTTTTCAACTTTGCCCAACAGCCTGATGCCTTCTGTTTGATGCCTTAATTGAGCAATCATGCCTGCATCTTCCATATACAAAAGGTAATCTGCAACATTGTTTCGGCTTATTTGAAGCATTTCTGCAATTTTGGTCATGTTGGGTTTAAACGGAACACTTTGAGCGATGATGCCCATTAATTTTATTAACTTTCTACCGGTAGCTACATGCATTCCTGCAAAACTTGGTATATCATTTTCCAAAGTTTGGTTTACCACTTGTTGCAGCCTTATTTCAAAATCATCCTCTATTGCAAAAGGATAGTATCCGTTTAGTAAATATTTTTTGAATAATGGTAATGGATGCGGTAATTGAGGCAGCCTTACCTGAAGATTTAATATGTCCTGCAAGCTGAACTTTGGGAGATATATTTGATGAAACAGTTCTAAATACTCCCTGAAAGACAGCCCTTGCATCGTGTACACTACTGCCCTTCTGCTCAAATCCGAACTTCCCTTTTTAATATCGAGTACCGATGAGCCGGTAAAAACTATTCTTAAATCTTTGTGATAATCGTATATGAGTTTTAATTCTCTTGACCAGTTGGGATATTTGTGTATTTCGTCTATAAATAAATTTTTACCTCCGTTTTTAACAAAACTATCAGCCAAATCAATCAAACTATTGGTGGCAAAATAAAAATCTTCTGAAGTTACATAAAGCGATTGGGAAATGTCTAAGTTTTCTTTGATGTATTGCAATACCAGGGTGGTTTTTCCTACACCTCGCGGACCAATTAAACCTATTAGCCTGTTTTGCCAATTTATATCGCTATGCGCATAGCGCTTAAAGGCAGTACCAACCTGAGATATTAATTGATTTGAGTATTGAAATAAACGCTCCATTTAAAAGACTTGAACCACATTATATTATATTGCACAATTATAGTGCATTTTTTACTTATATTTGCACTTAGGTGGTGCTTTTTTATGGAATGCTAGTACTTCGAATTTGCTAAATACAGGTGATGCTCCTGCCTGCCGCAGGAACTAAGGCAGGGAACTAGAAGATTATCTCGGATTTATTCCAGCTTCGATCAGCGAAAATCCGTAGCATCAGCGATACTTGTACTGAGTTAAGCCGAAATATTTGCGTTCTATTTTTATGGAACGCAGATGACGCGGATTTAGCGGATGGACGCGGATTTTTTTTAACCTGAGATCTGTGCAAATCTGCACAATCATCGTTACTTGTACTGAGCGAAGTCGAAGTATACGGATTCTAGTCTTATAGAACTCTGATGACTCAGATTTGACGGATGCTTGCGGATTTGATACTGGTCGGATCAGCGATTATCAGCTTTATCCGCGTCATCGGCGTTCTATTTAATCATTTTCCAAAACCTTCGAGGTTTCAAAAACCTCAAAGGTTGGTGCTGTAGGGTATCTTTGCATTGGAATTGGATTTTTTATCCTTTACTTTTTTTACTTATTATCCCTGCCCGGTAGGTTGGGTAGTGTTTGGCTTGGTTTTCAGAAAAGGCTTCACCTTTTCCTTGGTTATCATGCCCTTTCAGGGCTATTGGTGTTTTTCAAATGATTTCTTGCCACTCTTAATGGAAACCTTATTCCCAGGGCTTCACCCTGGGCTGTTACAGAACGGCCCTTCAGGCCTTTTGGGAAATTCTTCTTAATGAAATTCTTAAATACCTTAACTTCTTAATGGTTTTCTCTGTATTCTTAATAGACCTCTCCTTAGTCGAGGTGACAAGGTGAGGCCTTTTACACTAGCAACCCTTCTATGTACGCGAACTATTCTTCACTCTTCATTCTTCATTCTACATTCTCTCCCCCCATTCCTCACTCTTAATTCATCATTCTTAATTCATAGACCTCATCTGGTTCAGCATACTCTATTTTCCCAGTGATGCCAATGAAATCACATTTATTCCATCTGGGCGACGATAGCTCATCCCTGTCCCGGTAATAATATTCAGTGATTTTGGTGCTTGCATTTTTTCTGTATCAATATTGGCTGCGAACTTTTTGAGATTTTCTGCTGCTTCTTCAATGAATCCTACACCTAATTTTATTTCAAAAGCGGCATAGTCTCCGTTGCGTTTCTGCACGATGGCATCCACTTCATACCCGTAAGAATCATTATAATGGTAAACAGTAGCATCATTTGGTTTGGCATATACATTTAATTCGTGTATGGCCAATGATTCAAAAAGAAAACCTGTGTACTTTATATCTTTTATCAATGCTTCCTTGTCCAAGCCCAAAACTGCAACAGCTAAAGAAGGGTCGCACAGGTGCCTTTTGGGCGATTTGCGTAACGATGCGGATGAACGAATGTGAGGGTTGAAAGCTGGCTGATCGTATAGAATCATTAAGTTGGACAATGCACCTAAGTAATCAGAAAGTGTGTTTCTTGATAGTTCATTGTTTTCATTGATTTTGACATCTTTCTCTAAGGTCTTATTATCTACCAAAGTCGCTGTATTTCTGGAAAGAGAGCGCAATAAACTTCGAACTTTATGGGGATTCCGCTTAATTCCATACACTTGACTCATATCTACCTCACAAAGTAAATCAATATAACCCCGATTCATATTCAAGGCATTTTTCAACTCCTCATTGATCAATGTAGGCCAACCACCTATGCATATTCTTTCAATGATAAACTCTAATGAAATGGCGGGCTCGTAATAGTCATTCAATTTTCCATTAAGCAAATCTGATAGTTTTACAGTACCGCTGGAATATCCCAATTCTTGCCAAGTCATTGTATCCATTTGTATGACTGTAAAACGTCCTGCACCACTGTGGAGCTTCACATTTTCAGGCGGATTGGAGGATCCTGTAAGTATAAACATACCTTTTGACTTACGGTTATCGACTTCATGTCTGACGTAATTCCAAATTTCAGGCTGTTCTTGCCATTCATCAATCAATCGCGGGATCGCTCCTTCTAATAACAATTGTGGATTAGTTGCCATGATTACCGAAACTTGCGGATCTCTATCCATTCTCAATACGCTTTTGGCATATCGTGTTGCTGTTTCTGTTTTTCCGCATGACTTCGGTCCTTTTATAAGTACCGCTCCGGAAGCTGCCATTTTCGCTATTAAATCATCTTCAACTAATCGTTCAATATAACTCATAAACTACCCTTTGATCTTTCTCAAATGTACATTTTATAGTAGTATTGTGCAAATTGTAGACTTATTAGTGTGCAAATTTCAGGTTTTTTAGTGTGCAAATTTCAGATTTTTTATTGTGCAAATTTCAGATTTTTTTATTGTGCATATTCAAGGATGATTATTAGCTGTTGGCAGGTAACCTATTTCTTTCCCTGTTTAGATAAGTCGGGGTCAGGGGTTCAAGGTTAAGCTTTCATTCGTTCAAGGTTCAGAAGTCCATTGGTTCTGGTGTACACTACAAAATTCGTAAAACCTTGAACTTTGAACTTGAATGGTTAATGGTTAAACGTAAAGTGTTAGCGGATGCTCGCGGATTTGTTCCAGCTCAGATCAGCGATTATCAGCTTTATCCGCGTCATCGGCGTTCTATTTAATCATTTTCCAAAACCTTCGAGGTATCAAAAACCTCAAAGGTTGGTGCTGTAGGGTATCTTTGCAATTGGAATTGGATTTTTTATCCTTTACTTTTTTTACTTATTATCCCTGCCCGGTAGGTTGGGTAGTGTTTGGCTTGGTTTTCAGAAAAGGCTTCACCTTTTCCTTGGTTATCATGCCCTTTCAGGGCTATTGGTGTTTTTCAAGTTGGCTCTTTACCGCCCCTTAATGAAAACCTTAAACCTCTTAACTCCTTAATGGTTCTCCAACTTGGCTCTTTTTACTCCCGAAATTCTTCGGGACAAGTTTTTGCCTTGGCTCTTCCAAACCTCTCTCGGTGAATCTCTGTGACTCCTCTGTGCGACTCTGTGTAACCTAAAACAAGCGCAGCGTCACTTTTTACTTTTGCCTTGGCTCTTATTACTTAGCTATTTAGCTTTAAAAAAACTAGCCTATGGCTTCTGGAATAGCAGTACAACTACCCAATTTCAAAGAGATTGCCACGGCGCCTTATTGAGCTTTGTATCTTTTTAGTGCATGGAAATGACAATCAATTTAGCATACAAATAGCGCCTCGCAATGACGTAGACCCAATTCCTAATTCAAAATTCAAAATTCTTAATTCCCAGAAACTCCTTACCCGAACCATTTTTTCCTTATACCCGCCAATAGCCCCTTTCTTTCCTCTTCTCCATAATACCCTCCATACCCATACCCATACCCGTAATTGTACTGCATCTCCTTCTCATCTACTGCATTAAAGATGATGTAGGCTTGTTTGAGCTTTTGGTTGGTTTTGAGTTGGTTGATATGGTCTATACCGGATTTTAAGGTATAGTCATAACGTACCACAAAGAAAGCCACATCTGCCAAAGGAAACATTTCCAAAGTTTCAGAAACCATCCCTATTGGCGGGGTATCCAAAATGACCACATCATAGATATGCTTAAGCTCCTGGATCAAGGCTTCCATTTTCCCATTTCCGATCAGTTCGGAAGGATTGGGAGGAATAGGGCCGGAAAGTAAAACATCCAGGTGCTCATATGTAGTTGCTTTGACCAGCTTTTTCCAATCTGTCTCCTGTCCACTGAGGTAATTGGAAAGCCCCTTGTCATTTTTAAAATCAAAATCTTTCGCAATTTTTGGTTTTCTGAGGTCAGTTCCAATCAGCAGGGTTTTCTTTCCGGAAAGGGAATAGACAGAAGCCAAATTGATGGAACAAAAGGTTTTGCCCTCTCCGGAAGTATTGGATGTTAATAAAATCACCGAAGATTGATCTTTGGGCAGAACAAAATTCATATTGGCCCTAAGGGAACGGAAGGCCTCCGTAATCCCTGAGTTTTTATCATTGAACACTACCAGTTCATTATACAATTTTCGGAAAGCCACAGAAGCCAGGACGGGCACCTTTGATTTTTTTTCCAGTTCTTTGATATCTTTTACTTTATCGCTAAGGTACACCTTTGCTAAAACAAAAAGTAGGGGAATCAGCATGCCCAAGGAAAGTGCTAAAGCGTAATTCCGCATAGGTTTGGGTGTAATTACCCCTCCTGCTTGGGCAAATTCAATGATTTTATTATTGGGGGTATTGGCAGCCTTGGAAATCGCAGCTTCTGCTCTTTTCTGTGCAAGGAAAGTGTAAATCCCTTCTGAAAAAGAATAATCCCTTTGTATGCGTAACAAGTTCTGTTCTTTGGCGGGGAGCTTGCTGAATTCCAGATCAATCTGTCCAATCCTCCGCTCTAAATCCCTTATCAGAAAGGCGGCATTTTCATCCACATTGACCAAGAGTTCCCGGATGGAATTGTTCAGATCTTCTAGTTTGCGGTTTACTTCCCTTACTGCCGGCGAAGCTTCCTTCTGCGTAGTCATCAGCGAAGCTTTTTGGTTCTGAAGTTCCAGCAGGTTTTTTATCAGGTTATTCAGGATGGGATCATCTATACCCAAACCGGAAGGAACGATAATCTCATTATAATCCTCCTTCACCAGATAACTCTGAAGGTTGCGATAATATTCCCGCTTCATTTTCTCCTGGGCCAGTTCACGGTCCAGATCTGCCAGATTACGGAATACACTGGTGCCTTCCGAACTGATATCATAGATACGGTTTGCCGAACGGAAACTTTCCAACCTGTTTTCTATAAATGAAAGGCTATCTGAAAGTCCGGATAATTGCTCATCGATAAAATTGATGGTATTGGTGGCCGTGCGGTTTTTCTGGTCCAGTTCATTTTCCAGATAAGCCTCCATCAGGGCATTGAGGTAATCCACTCCCTTGGAAGCTAAATTGGTATTAATGGAAAGCTGCAAAATGGAAGAAAATTTATCCACGGTAACAATATCCACCGATCCCGCATATTGATTGATCAATCCCTGTTTATCCCGCAGCTTAACCAGGATTCTACCCTCATTTTCACCGGAAGTAAGGGAGATTTTTATCCGCATAAAAGGAGTTTCTATCCATTCTCCGAAAGCAAACTGGCTTTTTTCAAGGACAGGCCGATTGATGTTGGTAATGCCTGGATTATTGGCTTGGGTCAGTCCGTATTTTTCATCGGGAAATCCAATACTGAATTGGTTTTTGTCAGTCCACTGGATCTGTATTTCCCCATTGACCAATTGGGGATGCTTCCAGTCTACCTCCGCCAGGATGGGTGCAGTTGGATAGTATTCAGCTTTGGTCACATAACCCTCGTAATGGTATTCTACATCAAAGTTCAGCTTCTTCAATGCCAGTTCGGCAATGGGTCTGGACTTTAGGATTATCATCTGATTGGTGACATCCAGTTCGGAATTGTAACCAAAATATCCCTGATTGAATAAATTGAGTCCGGCTTCCTCCTGTTTGATAAAAAACTGGGAAGAAGAACGGTACACCCTTGGAGTCCATCGGTTGATCAAAAATGCCCCAATCAAAAAGACAGCCAGGGAAAAGCCTACCCAATACCAGTTGCGCAGGTAGCGACGGACGATATCCTTAATCTGATGTAGGTCGTCTTCTTCCTGAAATGGTTGTTGGGGTAAATTAGTATTTGTATTCGGATTCATGTTAGTTTTCCAGTGCATTGATTACCAAGAGTACCGCAGAAAGCGTAGTCACGGCAAGGGAGAAAGTTTGTACAAAATTGACCCCTGTTCCCAGTTCCCTGACTTTCATAGGCTCAGCATAGAGCATGTCATTGGGTTGGATAAAGTAAAATTCTGAGGAAAGCAGGTTTTTATTGTTCAGGTTGATCCTGAACATCCTTGATCCTTCCGGGTATTGTCTGACCAGGACCAGTTCATCTCTTTTGGCCACCTCGGTGAGGTCTCCGGCATTGGCGATGGCTTCGAAAATGGTCACCCGGTTTTGCAGGATATTATGTTTGCCGGCTACCCTGAATTCTCCTAGTGCGGAATACCTGATCCCACCCAGTCTTACCCGCACAAAAAGGTCTTCCTTATTGACAAATTCCATCATTCGTTCCTCAATGATTTCTTTGGCTTCTTTGGTGGTGGTACCGGAAAGTTTCACTTCCCCTAAAAGCGGGAGCTCCACGATGCCTCTATCGTCCAGTGTAAAGCCCGTCATAAAGAATATATCTCCTCCGGATCTTCCTCCCTGCATCATCATATTGTTCTGTACCTGACCTTGCTCGAATAGGGAAAAAAGTTCATTCAGTTCTTTACTGGCTGTCCGGATGCTGATATCTACAATATCATTGTATTGGAGTCTGTATTCTTCTGTATCATAAGGAATCATGTCACTGGCATACACCAAAGGATCTGGATTATCCTCAAGTTGCTGCATATAGATGATCTTTTTGTTGGGAACACAGCTCGTATATAGCAATGTAAACAAAACCGGTATCAGTAAAAGTCTAAAGTGTTTGAAAAACATCAGTGGAATTTGGAATTAAGAATGTTGAATGAAAGGAGAAACGGTGGCAAGTTAGGGATTTTTGGGAAAAGGGTTGTTTTCTTGTTGTCGTGTTGTCATCGTTATCATGGTTGTTATGGTTCAAGCCTGCCTGCAAAGCATTCAGGCAGGCTTGAACTTTCTTATTGACTCCCGTTGTCCTGCTTCTCCAGAAGCTGGACCTCTATTATGGTAAGAATTTTTCTTCAATCCCTTTAACCAATGACCAAACTGGGCGCTGCAACTATGTGTACTATGTTTTCTATTGTGGTTTTTCAAAAGCGCAGCTTTTATCCCCGCCTGCTGCAGGCAGGAGTGTTTATCTCTGTCCATCTGTGGTTTCAGTTCCATATCGTCGGCGTGTCACTAATCTGCTTCGGTTTACTTTTACAGCGCCGACTCGGTGAAGGGCTGGGCATTTTTGGCTCAAGGGGTTAAAACCCCCGGTTATTATATCTATCGCCCCCATGGGGCTGGATCTTGTTTCATAATCGTATATTGGATTCATTATGTTTACAGATTCAGCTCGGAATTCCTGTCTGCTGCAGGCAAGAGTGAAAATTCGCAAGCCCCGCGCCTAATTCATTTTTCTATCCTGCTTTGATAAACCAAAGACCTCGAGTTCGCTTACCACCTTAAAAACCAGAAGAATTCGTGTAATTTGTGTAATTCGTGGTTTAAAATTAAGAAAGCGCAGCTTTTACCCCGCTTGCCGCAGGCAGGAGTGTTAATCAGTATCTATCTGTGGTTAAGCATCCAAAGCGCAGCTTTTCTATGTGATCTACTGTGTCTATGTGGTTTTTAAAAAAGTAGGGCTACTATGGTTTTATCCGTGATTTTAATAAACTCCAATCAATTCTTTAATGCTGTAAATTTTATCAATATTCAAAAAAGATAAATAATTTCCGTCAATCACTTCAAAGTCTTCCTTTTCATTCCTCGAAAGTTTTTTGATTTCTGGAAACTCATCCAATTGAATGAAAAAGGTTCTTCCGTTATCCAATTCAATTTCCATAAGGGTATTCCCTTTAAATTGAACATGAATGATAGAAGGTGATTTAATTAGTGTACTCATAATCTAATGGCTTTGACTTCTTTGTTTTCATAAAATAACGATAATTGATCCAATAGGGTTTTTTGGTGGATTTTTATGAGTTTTTTAATTTCATTTAATTCCTTTTCGGTGAATTCCCCCTTTTTGTTTTCGACTAGTTCGATATCTGGCTCCAACCAAAATTTACAGGATCTTTTAAAACCTCCCCGTTGTCCTGCTTCTCCAGAAGCTGGACCTCTTTTATGGTAAGAATTTTTCTTTAATCCCTTCAGCCAAATACCAAACTTGGCGCTGCAACTATGTGTGCTATGTTTTCTATTGTGGTTTTTCAAAAGCGCAGCTTTTAATCTTTGTTTATCTCTGTCCATCTGTGGTTACAGTTCCATATCGCCGGCGGTGACGAATCTGCTCCGGTTTACCATTACAGCGCCGACTCTGTAACCGGGCTGGGCATTTTTACCCAAGGGGTTAAAACCCCTGGTTATTATGTCTATCGCCCCGATGGGGCTTTTTCCGTTGTCCTGCTTCTCTCCGTTGTCCTGCTTCTCCAGAAGCTGGACATCTTTTATGGTATGAAAGTTTTCTTTAATCCCTTGAGCCAATTACCAAACTGGGCGCTGCAACTATGTGTACTATGTTTTCTATTGTGGTTTTTCAAAAGCGCAGCTTTTAATCTGTGTTTATCTCTGTCCATCTGTGGTTTCAGTTCCATATCGTCGACGTGTCACGAATCTGCTTCGGTTTACTATTACAGCGCCGACTCTGTAACCGGGCTGGGCATTTTTACCCAAGGGGTTAAAACCCCTGGTTATTATGTCTATCGCCCCGATGGGGCTTTTTCCGTTGTCCTGCTTCTCTCCGTTGTCCTGCTTCTCCAGAAGCTGGACATCTTTTATGGTATGAAAGTTTTCTTTAATCCCTTGAGCCAAATACCAAACTGAGCGCTGCAACTATGTGTACTATGTTTTCTATTGTGGTTTTTCAAAAAGCGCAGCTTTTATCCCCGCCTGCTGCAGGCAGGTGTGTTTATCTCTGTCCATCTGTGGTTTCAGTTCCATATCGTCGGCGTGTCACTAATCTGCTTCGGTTTACTTTTACAGCGCCGACTCTGTAACCGGGCTGGGCATTTTTACCCAAGGGGTTAAAACCCCCGGTTATTATATCTATCGCCCCCATGGGGCTGGATCTTGTTTCATAATCGTATATTGGATTCATTATGTTTACAGATTCAGCTCGGAATTCCTGCCTGCTGCAGGCAAGAGTGAAAATTCGCAAGCCCCGCGCCTAATTCATTTTTCTATCCTGCTTTGATAAACCAAAGACCTCGAGTTCGCTTACCACCTCAAAAACCAGAAAAATTAGTGGAATTATTGTAATTCGTGGCTTCCCTCTTTAATTTATTTAGTCTCTTGACCCCTTCCAATACCTGGGCCTTCTATGTAAATGAGCGACTGCCAATACTAAAATTTCTGTTGCGATTCGTAAAAAGCATATGATTCATCCAACTCAACCTATGCAGGACTAAGAAATCGGATTTCCATTGTTTATTCTTTCCTTTTATCAAAAAACTCATCCAAGGTCAAACTTTCTATCTTTCCCCTTTCAAAACCATCAATCCGATTTTCCGCTTCCTCTGCCCATAGTTTATCCATCTCAGCATCAGGCTCATCAAGACTTTTTAAAAGAATTTCAATAATATTGGCCTTCTCCAATGGCGTCAATTTCAATAAATCTTCCAGCATTTTAACCTTGTTTTCCATAGCCATTATTTAAAGAAGTTTTGTTTTATTCCAATATACGTGTTTTAAATGATCCGTATTTATTATTCCGTTGTCCGTTGTCCTGCTTCTCCAGAAGCTGGACATCTTTTATGGTAAGAAAGTTTACTTTAATCCCTTCAGCCAATTACCAAACTGGGCGCTGCAACTATGTGTACTATGTTTTCTATTGTGGTTTAAAATGAAGAAAGCGCCGCTTTTATACTTCCCTTTTTTTTAAAATTTTTTTGGTTTCATCCAAAATTAGCTTTTTAATACTTTCCCATTCGTAAGGAATCAACATTACTGGATCAGCTTGAGCTTCTGCATCCTCAAAATAAACTAAACTTCTTATTACCATCATATCCATTCCATCAGGGTATTTTTCTTGATAGCATCTCATCATTTGATCAAGTCCCAATTTCTCAATCAGTAAAGCAATATCGATGAAATCTTTTTTTGAACCTCTGTTGGTAATTGCCGCTAACTTCATTGCTGCAATATCTTTTATACTCGCCAACCTAATTGAATCGTAAATGATTGGATCATCAATCCATGGATAAGGCAATGATACAAAATCCACTTTGACATCATTGACAAAGAAACAGTTAATAAATTTCGATCTCGATACTACTTCTACTCTACCTAAGGGTTGGATGTTCAATAAAATTTCTTCATAATCAATCTTCTCAGAACTGAAAAAATCAAGATCAATTGAAAGCCTGTGGCCATATTGTAATGCTAAAGATGTACCTCCAACAAGTCTATGTTCTGAGAAAACCGACAAACTGGAAATTTTTCTTAATATGTCCAGTGTTTTTGGTTCAACTGTTTGGTATTGTAACATCGGAATTCAGTAATTGGGGTTCCTGATATTTGCGCGAGGAAATTTATTGCCAATAAATCCAGTGATCTTATTTCTTTGGCAACACTTACAATCTTGTTTAAGCCATATCTTTGCTCAATTGTCCTCCATTCCTGAAGAGTTCCTCTTTCAAGAACCCTCGAAATAATCAATGAAATATCTTTTTCCCAATCCAGCGATTTAGGATCTACATCCCAAAATAATCTATCTGATAAATTATCTAACATACTAGTTCTAGAGAAGGATCAATTTTATAACCATTCTACTATAACAAGATAAGAAATTTTGGGGAAAGGGTTGTCATTGTTGTAGAGTACTATTGTCAGTTGTATTACTTCTCCGTTGTCCTGCTTCTCCAGAAGCTGGACCAATTAAGTTTTATTAAAAGAGAATTTTGAGCTGAAACTTTAAACCCATTTTACTTTTGCCTTGGCACTTAATCTTTAAACCTTAAACCATCCGAACTTCCCTCCGTCCCCCCATCTCTTAGTCGCTCAGTCTCTAGGTCCGAAACACTTCGTTTCCCGTTGTCCTGCTTCTCCAGAAGCTGGACCTCTATTATGGTAAGAATTTTTCTTTAATCCCTTTTACCTACTTTTTTCTTAGTGCACTTACTGCTCTTCACGGTTCAAAATATCCTTTTTCCCAAGAGGAACGATCTCCCCAATTCACAAAGCTACATCATTCTTATTTCATCACTTTCCACTTTTCATTCATCACTCTACACTCTCCCTCCGTCTCCCCATCTCTTCGTCGCTCAGTCTCTAAGTCCGAAACATTACTCAACCTCATCTGACAAGAAACCACCCATTCAGCATATCCTCCCTATTATATTTCATCGGCTCCAGCTCCGGATAGGTCAGCACCTGTCGGCCCGCGGCTTCCACTATAGCTTGGGAAGCTGCAGTGTCCCACTCCATGGTGGGCGCGAAACGGGGATAAATCTGGGCCCTGTCCTCAGCCACCAACATAAACTTCAAACTCGACCCCATACTGACGGTCTCCGCGTCAGGATATTGATCGATAAACTCTTTTGTCTCTTCACTCAGGTGGGAACGGCTGGCTACAATGGTTTTGACAGGGGCATTTCTTTTACCCTGAATCCTGATTGGTGGGTTCTCTCCTTCCTTTTTCCAAGCTCCGTCTTCCCTGTTTCCCCAGTACAACCATCCCAAAACAGGCGCATATACCACCCCTAAAACGGCCTTTTGTTGGTGGATCAGGGCGATATTCACCGTAAATTCCCCATTCTTTTTGATAAACTCCTTCGTCCCGTCCAGTGGATCTACCAGCCAATAATAATCCCAGTTTTTACGGATGTCATAAGGGGTTTGTGCTCCCTCTTCGGAAAGTATGGGAAGACCACTTTCCTTTAAATATGTCACAATCACCTCATGTCCGGCGATGTCAGCCTTGGTCAGCGGCGAATCGTCTTTTTTGTATTCCACGCCCAGGTCAAAGGAGTTGTAAATGGAAAGAATAACCTTCCCAGCTTCAAGGGAGGCAGATTTAGCGAGCGTTGTTAGGGACTGAAGATGCATAGTTTTAACCACTAAGCACACCAAGTGCACTAAGTATATTTGGTAATAATATTTGAGGCTGAGTAGGCGTTTAAAGGACTACTCTTTTCAGGCCATGTTTCATTAGTTTAACATTAAAGTTTGCCAATAATCCAAGTCTGATTCCTGACAATTTTAAATAAGTTAAAATCTGAGCCAAATGCACTGGACTCAATTCTTCCACCACCTTAAGTTCAATGATAATGCTTTCTTCAACTAGAATATCTATCTTATAACCAGCATCTAATTTTACGCCTTCATAAATCAGAGGTAAAGAAACTTGCGTTTTTACACTAAGACCCATATTATGAAGCTCATGTGCCAAACAGACTTCATAGGCATTTTCCAAAAGACCAGGTCCTAAAACTTTGTGTACTTTATAGCAAGCATCCAGTACTTTTTTGAAGTTACCTTCTAACCTGTCATCAAACATTTACTAGTTGATCTTTTTTTAAAGCCTTCAACCCAAAAATAAAATATCCGACTTCTATTGAATTATCTTAACCTTAATTTTTCTTCGTGTGCTTTGTGCGCTTTGTGGTAATTTTTTTTAAAGCCTCGCGTCAACAGCCCCCTTCGGCAAGAACCCTTTCACATCAAATACCGCACAGTTTTCTGACTTTTGGATGTCCAATCCTTTGAACTTGTCATGGGAAACGGCCAACACAATGCCTGAATATTGCTTGATATCCAATGGATTACCCCCATTGATGACGGTAATTCCATACTCATGCATCACTTCCTCAGGGGATGCCCATGGGTCATAAACATCCACATCCATGTCAAAGGATTTGAGCTCATGGTAAATGTCAATAACACGTGTGTTGCGTATATCAGGACAGTTTTCCTTAAAGGTGAAACCCAAAATCAACACTTTGGAATCAATCACTTTCAGATCCTTGCGCATCATGTGCTTGATCAGTTCGGTGGCCACATGACGTCCCATGGAGTCGTTCAACCTTCGGCCGGCCAAGATGATTTCAGGATGGTAGCCTACCTCCTGGGCCTTCTGGGCCAGATAATAAGGATCTACCCCTATACAATGTCCACCTACCAATCCCGGTTTGAAAGGTAAAAAGTTCCACTTTGTCCCTGCAGCAGTTAAGACCTCATTGGTATCAATACCAAGCAAGTTGAAGATTTTTGATAGCTCATTGACAAATGCAATATTGATATCCCTTTGGGAATTTTCAATGACTTTGGCAGCTTCCGCTACCTTAATGGAAGAAGCTTTATGGGTTCCCGCGGTAATGATGGACTTGTACAACTGATCCACATATTCCGCCACCTCAGGCGTAGAACCGGAAGTTACTTTCAGGATTTTGGTAACGGTATGTTCCTTATCCCCCGGGTTGATACGCTCAGGGGAATAACCCGCAAAAAAGTCCTCGTTAAACTTCAGTCCTGAAACTTTCTCCAAAACAGGTACACATTCCTCTTCGGTAACTCCAGGGTAAACAGTGGATTCATAGATGACCACATCCCCTTTTTTGAGGAGTTTACCAATGGCTTCTGAAGCCTTGATCATTGGGGTCAATACAGGTCGGTTATGTCTGTCTGTTGGAGTGGGAACAGTGACTATATAAATATTGCATCCGGAAATAGCTGTAGCAGCATCTGTCACTAATAGACCTTTGCCCTTTTCTTCCAAAGCCACCACATTGGGAACAAGCACAGACTGGACCAATTCGTCTTCCACCTCAAGGGTACGGTCATTGCCTTTTTGGAGTTCGTCCACCCTTTTGGGGTCTATATCGTAACCTACAGTTTTGAATTTTTCAGCAAAAGCAACCGCCAATGGCAGGCCAACATAGCCAAGGCCTATGATGGCGATTTTAGAATCTTTTAAAGGAGTTAACATGTTTTTAATTCAGCGATAAAAATGAATAAGATGTATTATTTGAAATATTAAATTTTCCGCAAATATAAGGATTTGAAAATAAAAGGATAAAATGATTTAAAATATTAAAGTTTGGGTTACAAAGTTAGAAGGAAAAGGTAAAAAGCAAAAGATTACCGCTTTAGGTTCCCATGGTTTCGTTGTCCTGCTTCTCCAGAAGCTGGACCAATTAGGTTCTAATGGAAGAGAATTTTGAGTTGAAACTTTAAACCCTTTTTAATCTTTACTTTTGCCTTGGCTCTTAATTCCTTCCCTACTGAACCGATCTCCCAAACTTACCTAAGCTCCCTCATTCTTAATTCTCCATTCTTCATTCTACATTCTCAGTGCATCTCCGTGCCTCCTCTGTGGCCCTCTGTGTAATTAAAAAAAATCTTTCTTCTTCAGAACCGATCTCCCAAACTCACAAAGCTCCCTCCTTTTTATTTTTGCCTTTTGCCTTGGATCTTAAATAACTTCTTACAAAACCGATCTCCCCAATTCACAAAACTCCATCATTCTTAATTCATCACTCTTCATTCTACATTCTAAACCAACCCCGGCTTATCCCTTTCCAGCCTCTCATAGATCTTTTTCACATCCTGGGCATTTTCCTTTTTGAGGACCAGAATGGCATCTTCGGTCTGGATCAAAATGGTATTGGTCAGGCCTGTAAATTCAGTATGCAGTTTGGTACCTATTACCATATTGCCCAAATCATCTGTAGGATATCCCTGTTTGCTTAGGTATTCATAAATGGATTCGAAGGAACCCATGTCCGACCATTCAAATTCAGCAGGTACCACCTTGATTTTTTCGGTCCGCTCCATGACAGCAAAATCCACTGAAATAGAAGGGATTTCAAGGGAAATATCTTCTTTCAACCTATTCCCTTCTATCTGCTGAAATGCCTGAAGGGATTTCAGGTACACATTGGGTTCAAAATGGGCCAGTTCATCCAAAAATACACTGGCTTTGAAACAGAACATTCCCGAATTCCAATAGAAATTACCCCTGTCCAAAAATTCCTGAGCGGTATTTTTATCGGGTTTTTCATGAAAACTCTTCACATCCTCCCCATCAGCCTCTATATAGCCATAACCTGTTTCAGGTCGGGTGGGCTGCAAACCAAAAGTGACGATAAATCCTTCCTCAGCAAGCTCTTTGGCCCTTTGGAATGCGGACTCATAAGACTCATCAGGAATGATAAGTTGATCCGAAGGCGTAACGAAAAGTATGTCATCAGGTTGACAGGAAAGGGCTGCAAAAGTGATAGCGGCAGCTGTATTTCTGGGTGCAGCTTCGATAATTTCTCCGTAGTCTTTAATGCCCAGACTTTCCAGATCCTTTTGAGAAAGATGACAGTTGTCTTTGTTTCCCACGATAAGGACCTGCTCACAAAGTGACCTGTTGCGAAGTACCGTTTTTTGGAAAAGGGTTTCCCCTTCAAAAATAGGTAGGTATTGTTTGGGTCTGCTTTTTCTGGAGAGCGGCCACAACCTGGAACCAAGACCTCCGCTGAGGATGACGTTTATTGTACTCATAGGCTGTAAATCAGAGGGGAAGTTTTCATTAATAATTGTTTTCTAAAAGCACTTTTGACAAAGGGGCTTAGTGACTGAGGGACTTAGCTATTTAAAGGCTTATCTCGAAAAGCCAAAGAGAAAGAATAGAATTGATTAATAGGTCCACTTTTCAGGATTCATTCCCATATTTACTAATTTCTCTAAAATCATATCATAAATACTATTTAATCTTAAACGGGTTTCCGAATCTATGTACTTACATGATACTGCATACAATAACCAAACTTGAGTCTCAGCAGCTTCACCTTCGGCATCAATCAATTTGGCAACAAAGGATTTAGGATATCTCCTTTTTCTGAACCCTTCTGCAATATTTCCAGAAACAGACCTTGAGCTTCTTCTAATTTGATCAGTCAAAGAAAATTTCTCATCCGCTGGAAATGTCTTTGAAAGATCAAATATTTCCATCGAGGTTTTGAAGGCTAATTGAAAAACTTCTAAATCTTCATGACTCCTGATTTTACCCATTACTTATTTTAAAAAGTTAGTAAAATAAAAATTTAATTCTGCTAAGTTCTTAAGAAATCAATAAATTTCAAATTTCACAAACTTAAATTGTCCTCCAACTTAATCTCCTCCAAAGTCCCCTAATCCCACCGTCTCTCATTCCCCAAGTCTCTCAGTCTCTTAGTCTCTCAAGTCCACCCGTCTCTCAGTCTCTTAGTCTCTCAGTCCCTCCGTCTCTCAGTCCCTCCGTCTCTCAGTCCCTCCGTCATTCAGTCCCTCAGTTTCTCAAGTCCCTCCGTCACTCAGTCTCTCAGTCTCTCAGTCACTCCGTCACTCCGTCACTCAGTCTCTCAGTCCCTCCGTCTCCAAGCCCCATCAATTACAATCCATAACATTCACCAACTTAAAAAAGCCTAAATACCCACTTACGATACAGCTTCGCCCTTTCAGTCACATGTATTATAAATTACCAACACATTGACTTAGCAGGAGAGCCTGAGGGATAAGATTTTTGATCTGCGGGAATTGAATCTAATTCGATTAACAAGCCAAAACCATCGAAAAAAGCCAACCCTGTTTTCCCATTTTCTCTTGGCCTTAAAATTTATCTAGTTTCAAATATAGTATGCTTAGGAAATTTAACTAAGGTAAATCTGATAAAATTTTGAACTAAAAGGTTGGATAAAAATTTTCCTTAATATGAAATGAATACAAAAGTAAGACAAGACAAATTCTTCAACCAAAATTATTGATTTAACTAACAAAGCTTTTCTAATTGATTTGGAATAGGTTAGCATCTTCCATATAATATTTAATTAAAGCACTTGTTAATAAATTTGATTGTTGGGATCAATTTAATCCTAAAACTTAATCTAAAATAATTCTTCGCTTTTAATTTTTTTGTATGTTTACAATTGTTGCGATTCAAAAAAAGTATTTGACGTCCAGATGTTGTTTCCGTCATTTTTCCAATTCTTAATCCTTTTAAATTCACAGACCGTATGATATCGATAATTCATGTTTCCTCTCCAAAATTTCATTTCCTGCTGATTTTATTGTTGACCGCATTTTTCCTAAACACACTTGGTCAGGTACAGGAAGCCCAGGCTCAAAATTTCAAAAATCAGGAAATGGATGGCAGAAATATGGTTTTTTTCGGAATTGGTCCTTCTATGTTTTATGGTGACAATGGTGGGGATTATCCCAGTATGAAATTTCCCGTCAGGCCCAATATAACCGCAGGTTACACCAGGGGATTATTACCCTATTTGGGTTTAAGAATGACCACTGGTTGGCAAAGATTGGTCAGTTGGGATGGTTTCAGTGATGCTGTAAAAGAAAGATGGGCAGAAAGAGGGCAGGCAGCCTCTTTCAGCGGTAGTTCATTATACCTTGATGTTATGCCACAGTTTATGTTGTTTACCCAGGATAATTTAGGCAATAGACCAAAGTTCAATATGTATGGAGGTTTAGGAATTGGTGCCTTATTTGTCAACCGTAGTCAGCAGCTATTTAATCCTGAAGGTCCGGACCCAAGTTCAAGGGTCAGCACGGTTACTGTACACGTCCCCATAAGGGCAGGGGCATCCTATGTAATCGGTGAATTGTATAATATCAGTCTGGAATCCACCTTGATCCGTACCTTTTCAGATAATTTGGATGGGAACGCAGGTTATAATAACCGCAACGATCACATGCTTCAGATCAATGTGACCTTGCAACGGTATTTTTAAAGTTTATTAGCTTTATATTGAAAAAAAGGCGAGGATTTTTCCACGCCTTTTGAAAAATAAACACTGAAGTTAAAAAAATATTTTCTCCCTACTTAAATCTAATGGATACTCGATCTATATGTCTGAATTATTGATAGATTGAAGTTAGGAAAACATGATTTTTTTGCCAAAGATTAATCGGATAAGTGAAAAAAATTACACACTTGCCAATAAATATGTTTAGACTTTATCATTTCAGCAAAGTTTTAAGTCAGAATTTTACAATTTGAAAATCATTACTTACTTGGTTCAAGACTTTGTCTTGGACCCCATCAATGCAGTCTCCTGACTGCTTTCTTACAAATTCACATTTCTTATGGCCGGCGAATGCACACATTCTCCGATTCTACTTTGGGCGCCGGCCCTGGATACGGACCGGCATCATCAACCTGGGGCTTCGGGCCTTCTGCCCTTTACCCCAGGTTATTATATCTATCGCCCCTAGGGGGCTGTGAAGTTCAATCTCAAATCTATCTACGACTGGTTCAAGCCCGCCTGCATAGGGCCGGTCTCTGACCTACTTGAATGCTTTGGCAGACAGGCTTGGACCCCATCAATGCAGTCTCCTGACTGCTGTCCTGCTTCTCCCAAAGCTGGACTCCTCTAATGTCCTATAAAGCTGCTTCCGGAGCATCTGAACAGTCTCCTAACTGCCAAGGCCTGAAGGGCCAGGATAACCTAATGATGGGTATAGCCCATCGCTTCTACCAAACCCATCCCACCAAAACCTACCGGGGCTGAAAGCCTCGGATAACTGCATAGGGTTCAGGTCGCTGACCTGCCTGAATGCTTTGGCAGGCAGGCTTGGACCCAATCAAAGCCGTCTCAAGAAACTGGAAAAAAGCCATAATTGAACCGACCAACTTTTCCCGCCAAATATTTAATTTCTTTGGGTACTTGGTGCGCTTTGTGGCCCAAAAATCCTTTTCTTCAACAGAAAATGTCACATAATCTCACTAAGCTCCATCCTTTTTACTTTTTCCTTTTGCCTTGGCTCTTAAATAATCTCCAACTGAAACGGTCTCCCCAATCCACAAAGCTCCATCATTCTTAATTCATCACTTTCCACTTTCCACTTTCCACTTTTCACTCATCACTCTACACTCTCCCCCCGTCCCTCCGTCCCTTCGTCTCTGAGTCAATCCATCTCCTCCTTTTTACTTTTGCCTTTTGCCTTGGCTCTTTAATAATCTCCTAAATAACCGATCCCTCCAATTCACAATGCTCCTCCTTTCAGAAATACCCCCTTCGAAATCCCACTTTTGTCACCACTTTTGCCTTTGCTCTTCATCTTTAACCTTTAACCATCCATGCTCCTCCATCCCAACCATCTCTAAGTCACTCAGTCCCTTAGTCTCCCCTCTATAAGTCTCTGAGTCATTCCTACACATTTTTTATTTTTCTCTCTCTCAATCTCATTCTCTCTAAGTCACCAGCAAAACACCCATTTTTCATTCATCACACATCATGCAACATTTATCCATCCATTCTCCACTCATCCCCTCCAATCCTCCAACCATATCAAAACAATATTTTCTTTTGATACGAACCACTTATTTGTGGTGAAAAAAACTTCAAAACCATCCTTAATGATGATGAAATTCTACAGAAATTTAACCCAAATAGGCTGGTTAGGAATGGTCATGCTCTTTATAAGCATTTTTCCTACTCAGCACCTTTTGGCCCAACAGGTAGACATGAGCCAGTTCAAAGCCATGAAAGCCAGAAGTGTGGGGCCAGCTGCCATGAGCGGTAGAATTACTGCCATTGATGCAGTACATGAAAATCCCAATATTATCTATGCCGGTTCCGCTTCGGGTGGTCTCTGGAAATCCACCTCTGGAGGGATTACCTGGGAACCTATTTTCGATGAGGAAAAGGTACATTCCATAGGTGCGATTTCCATCTACCAGAAAAATCCAAATATCATTTGGCTGGGAACAGGAGAAGGCAACCCAAGAAACTCCCTCAATATGGGATATGGAGTTTATAGATCCTTGGATGCCGGAAAAACCTGGCAGTTGATGGGGCTGGAAAAAACAAGGGCCATCCACCGGATTATCGTACATCCCGACGATCCGAATACGGTATTTGTCGGAGCCATTGGCTCACCTTGGGGAGAACAGGAAGAGCGGGGAGTTTTCAAAACCACCGATGGCGGTAAAACATGGAAAAAAATCCTTTTTGTGGATAACAAAACAGGAGTAGGTGAAATGATCATGGACCCCAATAATCCCAACAAGATTTTTGTCAATATGTGGGAACATAGACGTTACCCTTGGTTCTTCAAATCCGGAGGTCCTTCATCAGGCTTATATGTAAGCATTGATGGAGGTGATAACTGGAAAAAACTGGATGAGAAAAACGGTTTGCCCAAAGGAGAGCTGGGACGTATGGGTTTGGCCATATCCAAAGCCAATTCCCAAAAAGTCTATGCATTGATTGAATCTTCCAAGAATGCCCTTTATGTTTCAGAAGATGGAGGTGATAATTTCAAGATGATCAACGACAAGCCTGAGATTGGTGACCGTCCTTTCTACTATTTTGAAATCCATGCAGACCCGAAAAACTCGGATAGGATATATACACTCTATTCCCGTGTAGGCATGAGTGAAGATGGTGGTAGAACCTTTACCCAATTGTTGACTTACGAAGGTGTGCATCCAGATCACCATGCCTGGTACATCAATCCCCATGACCCTAGCTTTATGGTGAATGGTAATGACGGAGGGCTGAACATCACCCGTGATGGAGGAAAAACCTGGTTTTTTGCCGAAAATATCCCCGTGGGGCAGTGGTACCATATCAATGTGGACAATGAAGTTCCTTACAATATTTATGGAGGCTTACAGGATAACGGAAGTTGGGTAGGGCCGGCCTATGTTTGGAGAAGGGATGGCATCCGCAATACCTATTGGCAGGAAATCATGTTCGGGGATGGTTTTGATGTCGTTCCTGATCCAGAAAATTCAAGATATGGTTATGCCATGTCCCAGGGAGGAAATGTGGCCCGATATGACAAAGAAACCGGTCATAAAAGGACCATCAGACCCACACATCCTGACAAGGACGTATTTCTTAGATTCAACTGGAATGCAGCCATTGCACAATCTCCACAAGATGCGGCTACGATTTACTATGGAAGCCAGTTTTTACATAAGAGTACTGACAGAGGTGAAACCTGGGAGATCATTTCTCCAGATCTGACCACCAATGATCCTGAAAAGCAGAAGCAGCAAGAGACTGGTGGACTGACTTACGACATCACTGGAGCAGAAAACCATACTACCATAATAGCCATTGCACCAAGCCCGGTTGATCCGAATGTCATTTGGGTAGGAACTGATGACGGCAACGTTCAGGTGACCCGTGATGGCGGTAAGACCTGGACCAATACCGCAAGCAAGATGACAGGTTTGCCAAAAGGTAGTTGGATCCCCCAAATTCAGGCTTCCAAGTATGATGCAGGAGAGGCTTGGATTGTGGCCAATAACTACAGAAACAACGACTTTTCTGCCTATGCGTACCGTACCAAAAATTACGGGGGTACCTATGAAAGAATAGCAGATGACAGCAAAGTTTGGGGATATACCTTGTCCATCATTCAGGATCCAGTGGAGCCGAATTTGGTTTTCTTGGGTACTGAGTTTGGTTTATATGTCAGCTTTGATAATGCGAAAACCTGGAATCAGTGGAGACATGGTTATCCAAACGCAGTTTCTACTTTTGATATGGCTATTCAGGAAAGAGAAGCCGACCTTGTGATCGGAACTTTTGGACGTTCAATATATGTGTTGGACGATATCAGACCATTGAGGGTTTATGCAAAAAATCAGGGTAAGTCCCCATCTTCAAAAATCACTGCTATTGAACCTTCTGATGCTTACCAGGCTGAGATCCATCAGCCCCATGGGGAGCGCTTTGCTGCAAATGCAAAGTACACCGCGGAAAACAGGGTATTTGGCGGAAGGTTACATTTCATCATCAACGATCCAGGTAAAGAAAAAATGGATTCTGTTAAGATTTCTATTTTCAATGCTTCAGGAGAGCAGATCAGAACAATCAAAATGTTACCTGAAAATGGCGTCAATCAGGCCATTTGGAATCTGGACCGAAAATCATCTTCAGACACACCCATGGGCCGAGGTGGCTCTGGTGGTGGAGAAGGAGGACGTTCCAGAGGTTTCTTTGAACCCTCCGGTGGACCTGCCCTCCCTGGTACCTATAAAGTAGTCTTTGAATATGGCAGTGAAGCTTCAGAGACTAGCATCAAGGTTCACTCAGACCCAAGAATCAATCCAGAATTAGCCAATCTGCAGGCAAGGGAAGTCTTTATCAAGGAAGTTGAAACCTTAAGTTCGGATGTAATGAAGGCTACCAGACAATTAGATGAAGCCAAAAAGACCATCGATAAATTGCTGGCTTTTGCCAAGGATGTGGATGATGCAGAGGTTAAGGAGTTGGTGAAATTGGCCAATGAAACCAAAAAGAAAATCGACACCACCAGAGAAGCCTTCTATGGCCCGACCAGAGAAGGTCAGGGAATTGTCAGAAACTTGTATCCGACCACCATGACCAGGATATTTGCACCAAGAAGTTATGCAAGTTCATCCTTTGGTGCTCCTGGTGCCACAGAACAACGGTTGATTCAGCAGGCCAAGGAGAGTGCAGAAGAGGCCATGAAGGTATACAATGCATTCCTTGAGAATGATTGGAAACCATTTGAAGAAAAGGCCAGAGCTACAAAGATTGATATCTTTCAGGTGATGGAAAAATAAGCAACCATTTCCCCTAATAAAAATCCCAAAAGGCATGATAATTTGTTGTGTTTTTTGGGATTTTTTTTGTTGTTATCTGTTCATTGGATGGTTCAAGACTCTGACTGGTTCAAGACTATGTCTTGGACCCAAACACTGCAGTCTTCAGACTGCTAAATTTCTACTTTTCTAAAAATTAACTATTCAAGTAAAATCACATCAATCAAACAATCAAGTAATCCTGCGTAATTTCTTGCACTACTGTATAAATAATCTTCAGGAGACAATACAATTCCAGCTTTAACAGGATTTTGATGAATATAATTTAGGCAACGTGTAATCTTGGTATTAGAGTTTAGTTCAATCGGATGACTATGTTGTTGCCAAATTTGAAAATTTTGATTGTTCGGGTTCTTCCTTCCAGCTTTTCCAAAATGCCAAAGCAAAAACTCCTTTCTGCTTTCAAATGCACCGGTTTTGATTGAATCCAAAATCTTTTTGGAAGTGAATTTTTTAAAGTCTCTGATTATTCCCTCCAAGGGTTCACCTCCATTTCTACCCAAAATTAAATGTAAATGACTTGACATGATACAATAAGCCCAAACTTCAAGGCCCTTGTTTATTGTGCAAAATTTGAGCGATTCTAAGACTATGTCCCTAAATTCTTTTCTAGTAAAAAGATCTATCCATTCAATAACTGTAAAAGTGACAAAATACAGTTTGTCCTGATCCCGGATTTTGAATTTTCTGCTCATTTAAAAAGTTGTTTTAATTGTTATCCTTTAGTTTGAAAATTTATTTTAAAAACATTTACAGTCAGGAGACTGCATCATTAGGGTCCAAGTCGTAAGACTTGAACCATTCGTTTACGGTCCAAAAAATGTATTTTCCTGACTATTGAATATTCTATCTTCGAACAATTGACTATTCAAAAAAAGGTACAGCCCCAAACTGTACCTTCTTTTCAAAAAATAAGCCTGTTCGATCCAACCAAACCAAACCCCTCTCAATTGATTCAACTGGACCATAGGTGAAAAAATCATGTAATGAAATTAGTAAATGAAAGGCCTCATCTCCAAAGAATAATCGGATAAGTGAAAAAATTTACCAGATCGGCAACAAAATAAATCTTAAGCTGATAACTTTTTAAAAAATTACTGCTATTACTTCTATTTCTTTAATTAGAAAAACCATTCTAAAACTTCTCCTCCACGCCCAATCCAAAAAGTGCAAAATCATACTTTACGGGATCTTCAGGGTCGAATTCACGTAATCTTTGGGTAAGTTCCAGGGCAGTCTGCCAATCGGTCTGTTTTCTTTCTATCAGGCCTAGTCTCCTTCCAACCCTGTCCACATGCAGGTCGCATGGACAGATCAATTGATAGGGCTTAATCCTCTTCCATATGCCAAAATCAACTCCTTTATCATCAGACCTCACCATCCACCGCAAAAACATATTGATTCTCTTACAGGCAGCTTTTCTTAAAGGAGTCGCAATATGCTTTCTTGTTCTCTGCGGTGCTTCCGGAAGCTGGAAAAAGAATTCATGGAAATTGATCAAAAGTCTTCCCATGATGTCCCTATCTTCTGTCCAACCAATAGAAAATGCCGATTCGAGGCTTTCATGGCGTTTGTATAGCCAATTAAAAAATTCCACAAAATAAAGCGTATCGATATCATTAAAAGTTCGGTGCTTAAAACTAAGCAAAGGCTTGAGGTCTGTCTCAGAATGATGCAGTATAAAATCATGAGGTGCATTATCCATCATCCCGAAAAGCTCCCGGCATTTGTTGATGATGGTTTTCCTTTGCCCCCAGGCCAAGGTGGCAGCAATAAACCCGGCAATTTCTATATCCTGTTTTTTAGAAAAAAGATGGGGGATGGAAATGGGATCGTAGGAAATGAACTCGGGTTGGTTGTATTCAGCAACCTTTTGATCCAAAAAATCCTTTAAATCCATATTAAAGAGCTACCTTAACCTCTCCACCTTGAATACCGTCAAACCACTTGAAAAGTAAATTATTATCTTCTTTTTCTGACAAATGCCAGTCAAAACATTTGATATTGGTCAAGGAAGTGATCTTGTCCAAATCCGGGTCATAAAGGCAAATGTCAAAATCTGGAAGATCTTTGGAGTCTGTAGCATTCCACTTTTCCAACAAAAGACCTTCATCCAAAAACTTTATCTTTCCTCCGAAATAATGATCCTCTAAAACTGAAGGAACCCCATCTTTCCTTCTCAATTGAAAACAGGTAGGGCCAAACATAATCTGTTTGTGCACTTTCGCTTCTAATAATCCATTGGTATTGGGTAACTCTTCCCAATCCGATTTTTGTATGATTTTACCCTCATTTCCTTTCTTAATCCCTGCCAACAACCTGGATAAACCCGAAAAAACATAGGTAATCCCGATAAAGAGCAATCCGAAAGTGGCTATTACCGGATAAGAAATGATGAAAATCGTATTCCAGATAAATCGGAAGATGTGATGGAAAATGAGATAGAGTTTACTCATGAAGGCATTGTACTGCTACAAAGATACGATCTTAAATGCTTAATCGCAAAAAGAGAAAAAGTGATGAGTGAGACTTGTAGGGTTCAAGACTGCGTATGGTTCAAGACTTTGTCTTGGACCACTAAAATACAGTCTCCTGACTGCAATATCTTTCACTTAACTGAAAGCCTTTAAAGTGGCCCCGAGTAAGTTATATTTTTGGAAATTCGAAAATCAAGCCAAAAATAACTACTAGCAGTCGGGAAACTGCCATAATAGGGTCAACGCCAAGCCATAGAGGATCGTGAGACTTTGAACTATTCATGGCTGTCTCTTGGTACATAGTACTTGGTACTTGGTACAATAAAGACAGTAATAATTAAATCCCTGTAATTTGAAGTTTGATTTTGAAAATTGGTAATTAGTAATTGGTAATTGGTAATTGGTAACTTAATAAGAAATCTCCACCCTAAACCTTGCATTCACTGCCCTCAACTGATCATAGGCTGCCTTAGAGACCTTGATCACCAAACGGCCATTGTCACCGGTTTCTGGCAATTTGCCTACTACCCTCGCAAAGATGGTAATATCGTTTTCTTCATTCCTCACCCTCATAATGGTACCAACTGGTGCAGTCCGGTGAAGCACCAGGTATTTCTTATGGTTTCCTGTTCCTTCAATAACCTCTGCTAAGCCAGTTTCCTTGATATTCTTATAGGCAGTGCTCTCACCTGTCCCTACCTCAGGTCTTGTAGTTGTTAACTGCCCCTCTGTTTTATCGTTATTGATTAAGACAGGAACTGAAGAAGTCACCACAGGAACCTTGGCAGGGTCTGCTATTTCCCTTCCAACTTTTAGCTTTTGACCGATTGACAGGTTATTTGATGAGAGTGAATTCCATGCTATCAGGTCTTCGACTTTGGCCTCATACTTTTGGGCAACAGAAAACAAGGTTTCTCCCTGGCTTACTGTATGTGTTATCCATTCCCCGGGCAACGCCTTTGATCCTGTTGAGGTTGAAGATGCGGGTGATGTTACGGGTGCAGGGGTAGCTACCTTTGGGGTGGAGGCCTTAACCTCTTCTTTGGCTGTTGCAGGAACAGCTGGTTTGACAGGTACTGTTTTTTCTTGGGTAGGTTCAACAGTTGCTGCTACCGACTCCTTAACAGTTGGTGTAGGGGTTGGAGGATTTTGAACAACGGCATTTTGAATTACCAATGCCTGTCCGACACTCAAATCATTACCTTGTAAATTATTCCATCCCTTTACATCGTCCACAGTTGCTCCGTACAATTTGGATATGGAAAACAAAGTTTCTCCCGGAGCAACTTTATGTAATTTAGCACCCTCAGGCAAAGCTGCCTTACTTATGTATGGAATCCTGATTCTCTGTCCAATTTTCAGTCCTGCCTGAAGCGCTTCATTGTTCTGTATGATATCATTGATAGCGGTTTGGTATCTTCTGGAAATCCCAAACAATGTTTCTCCCTGATCTACCTGGTGGATAATAAAAGTTTTATCCCCCACTTTTTCAATTCCTACCGAATCCATGGGTGTAATTTCTGCAGCACTGACATTCAGGATTGTAAAAAGACCAAGGCAAAATACTATCAAATTTTTCATAAACTATAGACTAATTTCGATGCACAAATTTCAGATTTATTTTATCATTTGCAAGTAAACAAACAAGCAATGGAGGGATTACCTGATAGGATTACTCTGTTAACGTAAGAATATTGAATTCGGATATTCAGGAATATTGGTATATTCAAAAACTAAACCGCCAAATTATGAAAATCACAAAATTACTTTGGGTTTTGATTTGTTTCCTATTTGCATGGAATGGATTTGCCCAGAACGATAGTACAGCCATCGATGAAAAAAAGAAGATCTATACTTTTAAAATTGATGACAACATAGATCCCAGAATGAATCGAAAGGTAAAGTTAGCTTTGGAGGATGCGAAGACAAAATCGGCCAATGTCATCCTCATTGAAATGGATACCTATGGAGGAGCTGTCAACGATGCGGATGATATCAGAACCATGATTCTGGAAACAAAGACCCCCATTCATGTTTGGATCAATAAAGATGCTGCTTCAGCAGGGGCCTTGATCTCAATTGCCTGTGACAGCATTTATATGGCTCCCGGGGCAAGTATAGGAGCTGCAACGGTGGTGATGGGCGGTGGAGGTGATGCCGCCCCTGATAAATATCAGTCCTATATGCGATCTATGATTCGGAGCACTGCAGAAGCCAAAGGCCGTGATCCAAAAATTGCAGAAGCCATGGTTGACCAAAACCTGGAAATTGAAGGCATTTCCGAAAAGGGTTCGGTCATTACTTTTTCCGTCTCTGAAGCCATTGAAAATGGATTTAGCGAAGGACAGGCTGCTTCCATGACTGAGGTGATCGAAGATAAACTGGGCATTACAAATTATGAACTATTAGGATATGAAACTTCAACCGTAGAGAATATCATTTTATTTTTCTTAAATCCCGCAGTGAGTGGATTTTTGATATTGGTCATCTTTGCGGGAATTTATTTTGAAATCCAAACCCCAGGGGTGGGATTTCCCTTAGCCGCATCCATTACTGCCATCATCCTATATTTTATCCCCTATTACCTGACAGGGTTGGCCCAAAACTGGGAAATTGCGGTATTTATTGCCGGTGTGATTTTGCTTTTAATTGAAATATTCCTGATTCCTGGCTTCGGTATTTTTGGCATTCTTGGAATTGCCGGAATTCTTACCGGGCTGACATTGGGTATGATTCCCAATGATGCCTTTGACTTTACCTTTGTTCCTTCCGGGGAACTATTTGCTGCCTTGCTAACTGTGATTTTGGCGGCAATTACAGGTATGGCCTTGATTTTCTTTTTGGCACCAAAAATCAATTCATGGGGAGCATTCAGTTCGATTGCCCTTGCGACAACCCAAAAAAGGGAAGAAGGATATACATCCTCCTTTTACCAGGAAAGTTTATTGGGAAAAGAAGGAATTACACATACCAGATTGATGCCAAGTGGTAAGGTCTTAATTGAAGATGAAATTTATGACGCCTATTCCAGAGGAGAATTCATTGAAAAAGGTGAAGCTGTAAAAGTCATCAGTACAGAAGGGACTTCTTTAAAAGTGAGGAAAGTCTAGGTAAATTAAAAATTACAAAGTTCAAATTTCAAATTACCAAAGGATTAATGAACCAATACTCAAAAACTGGAAAGGCGTGATCATTAAACCACGCCTTTCATAAAAAAATCAAAGTTTGTTCGCCCAAAAAATCATTTTGCCCCTGTGATGAGTTTTGTTGGGCTGGAGGTTAAAAAGTAAATGATTGATGTATTGAAATTAGGAAAGGTTGATTTTTTGACCAAAGGATAAACGGATAAGTGAAAAAAATTATAGAGCTATTATAGGGAAGCTATTTTTTGTATAATTTTAACAAAGGATTATGTCAAATTTTTCCAATTTGAAAATCTTGCTTACTTGGTTCAAGACCTTGTCTTGGACCATTTTAATGCAGTCTCCTGACTGGTTCAAGTCTCCAGACTTGGACTCCCTCATTGAAGTCTCCTGACTGCTGGATTATCTGTTAATTATAAAATTGAAGTTCTAACATTACCCATCTGGACTTTAGAAATTAAAAATATATTATTATGGTCTTATCCTCTTACTTTTTGGCTTGACCCAAAAAGTAACAAAAAAGTCAAGATGGCGGAATCCTATCAGCCCACTAGGCCAGAGCCGGCCCGGTCCGCCATCATTCCTCCCCACCCTTATTATCTGAATTTGATTCAATTTCCCCACGAAAATATTTTCGATGATTCAAGTCCCCCAATGGTTCAAGCCCGCCTGCATAGGGCAGGACTTTGCCTTGGACCATTTTAATGCAGTCCCCTGAATGCCTTCTTTTGAATTTTCGATTCATATCGCCGGCGTACCCAATCATTCTCCGATTTCACTTAAAGCGCCGTCTCTGGATTTGGGTATTTATCACCGTCACCGGGGTTAAAACCCCGGGTTATGATACCTTTCGCCCCGACGGGGCTTACCCCGCTACCTGCTGTCCTGCTTCTCCAGAAACTGGAAGAATTAATAATTTTAGAAAGCTGCTTCCGGAGAAGCAGCAGAACTAAGCTTGGATTTTGGTAATTTATCATTGATCATTGGAAATTTAAGCTTCATTTACCAAGCATTTCCCTTTTTTCAAATAAATTCACGCCATGAATACCCATAACACCTCCATTTATGAGTCTTTAGGTGAGGAAAAAATCAAATCTATGGTACACCATTTTTACCAGAACGTTGCCCTAACCCCTGCCTTGAGGAAACTCTATCCTGACGAGGATTTGGCACCTGCTGAGGAAAGATTATTTATGTTCCTCATCCATGTTTTCGGTGGACCCCATACTTATTTGGAAAAAAGAGGACATCCTATGCTCAGAAGGAGGCACTTTCAATGGGCCATAGATGAAAATTTAAGAAATTTATGGCTGGACTGTATGTTTCAGGCCATAGATAAAATTGAAATCGAAACCGACATCAGGGAAGCATTAATGAATTATTTCATTAAGGTGGCCAACCATATGATCAATCAATGAGATGCGAATTTTAAGAAGGATTTACACCATTTATGCCTTATTGATTTTCTTAATCACCTTTTTGATTTTATTTCCTCTTTTTCTGGCTTCATCCTGGATTAAAGGTTGGGAAAAGTATGGCAGGAAGGTAAACAGATTTTGGGCAAAGGCATATTTCATACTGATTTTCAAACCTATTGCTATTGAAGGAAAAGAACATATTAAGAAAGGACAGCCCTATGTTTTCGCTGCCAATCATTTTTCCTATCTGGATATTCCCTTTATGGGTTTTATTCCAGGGGATGTGGTCTTCATAGGAAAAAGTTCCATCCGAAAAATCCCCCTTTTCGGCTATTATTTTAAAAAATTACATATTGCCGTGGACCGCTCCTCCGTGAAAAGCCGGGGTGAAGTCTTGATTCGTGCAAAAAAAGCCATTTCCAATGGAAGCAGCATTGTTATTTTTCCTGAAGGGGGTATCATTACCGGTGAACCTCCTCATATGAACCGTTTCAAAGACGGGGCATTTAATCTGGCAATTGACAAACAAATCCCCTTAATTCCTGTCACCTTATCGTTTAATCATTTAATTTTGCCGGATGACGGTAAATACCTGTTGGATTTCAGAAAAGGGAAAATCGTAATCCATCCCCCATTGGAAACTAAAGGTATGTCCTCTAAAGATTTAAACCCCTTAAAGGAAACCTGTTACACCATCATTCAAGACCAACTTTGGAAGGATAATCACCTTCCCTGGGATGAAAAAACAAAAAATTAGTACCCTATGAAAATAGATTTAAATACTGTAAAGAAAATCGCGCATTTGGCAAGATTGGAATTTGATGAAGAAGGTGCCGAAAAAATGCAAAGAGATATGACCCAGATTTTGGACTGGGAAGAACAACTCAATGAGATTGATACGGAAGGGGTTGAGCCAATCACCACCATGTCCTCAGAAGAGAATGTTTTGAGAGAAGATGTTGTCGGCGAACACTTATCCCATGAAAGGGGTCTGATGAATGCCCCGCAAAGGGATTCAGATTATTTCAGGGTGCCAAAGGTTCTTGAATAATGCCTGCCAAACAGGGGGATTATATCCAACAGATACTATTGAAAGGGCTTCCGCTAATGCTGAGCATATTGGGAAGCCTTTTGTTGTTAAGCTGTTTCTTTTTTTGGAGTGAAGGATATCTTCCCGTTATTCCCGGTATATTTTCTGAATCGGTTGCTGTTACCGTCAATTTTGCCCAAATAGCCACCGAGTTTATTCCATTGGAAATTGATAATTTCCTGATTTTCCAGAATTATGAATCTTTCCCCCCAGCCTCCTTTCCATGGGTGAACCTGATTTATGGAGCAATTATCTGGTTGCTGTTCAATCTGGGACTAACGCTTATCAGTTCCCTCAAGAAATTATACTTTATCGGGGCAGCGGCCCTTACTATTTTTTTATTGACATTCAGCGGTATCAATGGTCTTAACCTGGGAGGGGTTGCGAGTAATTATGCATTGATAGGCATGATGATGGGTACTTTATTGCCAGTAGTAGGGATTGCCTTTTTTGTGCCACACCTAAACCTGACTGTCCGTTTTCTACTTATTACGCTTATCAGCTCCCTCACATTAATATTATTGGTTTCTTTATCAGACATTCAAAACCCCTGGCTTTGGATGGCCGAAAATGCCACGTTTCCTGCTGCTATTATTTCCGTACTTTTCTTTTTACATATAGGGCATGCCGTGATTTCATGGGTCACGGTATTGTTGATTCAATTGAACAAAGGAACAGGAATCAGAATTTCCATCCATCTTTTGATAGTCTTCACCCTCTATTTTTTACTGGTGATGTTCACTTTGCTTTCTGTCATGGGCGAAATCAATCTCCCCTTCCCTACCGTACCGCCCATGCTTTTGATGTTGGTAGCAGGGACTATGGGTTATAAGGTTCTGAAGTTGAAAATTGAACAGACTGAACAGGCCTATGATGACCCTTTGGTCGGTAAATCCTTTTATTGGGTAGGTTTTGCCTTTGCAGTATTTACCTGGGCAAAGGCTGATTTTTCAGGTAATCAACCCTTGTTTGAATTCTTCAACCATATCTTTCTCTATGGGCAGGTTGCTCTTGGCTTACTTTTTTTCCTTTATTTAATGTCCAATTTTTTGGATATCCTCAATTCAGGAAAAGATGTTGAAAAGGTAATATTTAAACCTCAGTTTTTCGCCTATTTCCATATGCGCATTGGTGCAATAATGGCCTTGGTAATAGTAGCCGTATTTGCAGATATGGTCATCGGAAATCAATTGGGGACAGCCAGCACTAATATTTCAGCAGATTATTATTACCAAAGTAATAAACCATTGGAAGCTGCCATTTTATATGAAAACAGCTGGTTACAATACAGAAGGAACAAAAAAGCCAAAAATGCTGCGGCCCACCTGCGTTATGAACTTCGGGAACCTACCTCGGCCATGGAACATTTGGTCCAAAGCTTTGATTATGCTCCGACTGTTCCCAATATTCTGCTATTAAGTTCCAAATTGCACCAGCAGGACAAAATTTTTGAAGCCCTCTTTTACCTAGAAAAAGGGCTTGAAATCTTCCCTAATAACCCCTATCTGCTAAACAACCTGGCCTTACTGTATTCTAAACTGAACAGGCCACAGGATGCTTTGGCAACTTTGGAAAAATTGCTCAAAAAGGATGCTGTTATGCTTTCCAATTCATTAGGTTTATTGGTCAAACACAATATTCCTCCTAAATCAGAACCGGAACTATTGGATGATTTACCTTATCGGTTAAACTACCTCGCCTATGCGAATAAGCAAGGTAATTATGCCCCATTTTTCCTAAATACTAATCCCTTACCTCAAAATTATCATCTGAGAACGGCTTTACTACGCAACCAATGGAGTAATAAAACGGAAGGTAATTTCAAGGAGGACCTTGTTTTAATTGACAGTCTGATTGCCTTGGAGCAAATGAGTTTTGAAGAGAGAAATTACAAGGAAACCAGGATCCTTCGCACCCTTCAGGACAACCAAATCAATGAAACTTTAAAATACCTCAATGGGATGGCCATGGCATACCCCAATTCAGCCGGATATTACCATTCTTTTGCGGCACGGATTCTTGCAGGTCAATTAGATCTTCAAAAATCAGCTGTGGATATTTTAGTTGCTACCGAAAGGGGATTTGAAAATTTTCAGCCTTACCATTTGGCTATTCTCTATTTTGGTGGTAAACAGGCCGAAGCAGTGGGAATAAACAGGCGTTTTGAAGCATCCTTCCCGAATTGGATGGAATGGGAGGAATCCGGAAAACTCAAACAAACTGATTTAACGTTGTTTTGGTCAAATGTGGCAAGGTTACATCAGATGCTTCCTGAGGAGGCTTTGAAAATTTTAGATGAAACTTCCACTCCAAACTTAAAAACAGAATGGGCTTTGGCGCTGCTGAGGTTCAAAATGCATGGTTTGAATCAGGAGGATTATGGAAAAGTAAAACGGGTAATTTTGGAAAACCTGTCTGAAAATTGGACTTCAGCGGAACTGGACAATTGGTTTGCTTTTATCCATAACCTGCAGAATGAATTGGACCCAAAAATTGCCCAAATGCTGCAACCTGATTTGGGTATGACCAGGAATGCCTATTGGGCACCTTTGATCTGGAAAAAATTGCAGCAGGAAACGGACGAATTGGTGAAATATGAAATTTTGCAGGAAGCTATACAATTTAACCGTGACCCAAAACTCTGGATTTTTTATGTCAAACAAAGTAGAAAAGTTGGATTGGACAGTTATGGCAGCAATGCTTTGGTTGAAATGCAGGAATGGTTAAGTATAGAGCAAATTGAAAAACTGCAAATTGAAAACTTATAGCAGCATTTGGCGTTAATTGAATCATAAACTTTTCCTTTAGTGGATTTTATTTTAAATTGACCAAAAATATTCACCGATGAAAAAAATTATCGAAACCAAAGATATTCAGAAAACATATAAAATGGGGGCTGAAGAGGTAAGGGCATTAAAGTCTGTTTCTATATCGATCAACAAAGGTGAATATGTAGCTTTTATGGGTCCTTCAGGTTCGGGAAAATCCACTTTGATGAATATTATCGGTTGTTTGGATACCCCAACTGCCGGAACTTATATCCTCAACAACAAGGATGTGAGCGATATGACAGAAAATGAACTGGCTGAAATCAGGAATAAGGAAATCGGTTTTGTGTTCCAGACCTTTAACCTTCTTCCCAGAGCATCCTGTTTGGATAATGTGGCTTTGCCTTTGATTTATGCAGGATTAAAAAAAACAGAAAGGGAAGAAAAAGCTTTTGAGGCATTAAACAGTGTGGGCTTAGGGGACAGGGTACATCACAAACCGAATGAACTTTCCGGTGGTCAGCGCCAAAGGGTGGCCATAGCAAGAGCTTTGGTAAATAATCCCAGTATCATTTTGGCGGATGAGCCCACTGGTAATCTGGACTCCAAAACTTCCTATGATATCATGGAGTTATTCCATGAATTACATCAAAAAGGCAATACCATTATCATGGTAACGCATGAGGACGACATTGCCCATTATGCCCACCGGGTGGTCAGGCTAAGGGATGGTTTGGTAGAATCAGACACTATCAACCCCAATCCTACAAGGGGAAAAGCAGTTGCCCTTTCAGAATAGAATTTTCCTTAAGTTTTTTGAAAATCAATTGTTACTTTTGTGAGAGGCAAAAGTGGGCTACTTTTTCCTGCAGAAAATAGAATATGAAGATTTATACCAAAACAGGAGATTCGGGGCAAACATCCCTTTTGGGTGGAAGAAGAGTTTCAAAAGCACATTTGAGAATTGATGCCTATGGAACAGTGGATGAGCTGAACAGTTACATCGGGTTACTCAGGGATCAGGAAATAAACAAAAAAAGAGAAGGATTGCTGAAAGAAGTGCAGGACCGTCTTTTTACCATAGGGGCAACTTTGGCAACTGAGCCAGGTAAAGAAAATGTAAAGAAACCGGATTTACATGAAAAAGACCTTGAGCTTTTGGAAAAAGAAATTGATGAAATGGAGAGGCAACTTCCTCCTTTGAGACACTTTATCCTACCGGGAGGACATCAGATTGTTTCCTTTTGCCACATAGCCCGTACAGTATGCCGAAGGACAGAACGCTGCGTAATCGACTTGATGGAAATAGAACATGTTGATGAAATTATTGTAAAATATTTAAACAGGCTCTCAGACTATCTTTTTGTACTGGGGAGATTGATTGCCCAGGAACTGGGCGTGGAGGAAGTAACCTGGAGGCCAAGATTATAATCTTATGAAAACAATGCTACAGATTAAAGTTACCAAAACTAAACATTCCAGGCTTCCTGAGACTGATTTTAATAATTTGGTATTCGGTAGATCCATCAGTGACCACATGTTCGTTGCTGATTATAAAAATGGGGAATGGACAGACCTAAGAATTGAGCCTTATGCTCCATTGAGTCTTAATCCTGCCAATTCTACTTTGCATTATGGCCAAGCCATTTTTGAAGGGATGAAGGCATATAAAAACCCATCAGGAGAAATTCTTCTTTTTAGAGCAGATGCAAATCAAAAAAGGCTGAACGAATCAGCTGTTAGGATGTGTATCCCTGAACTTCCTGAGGAGATTTTTATGGAAGGATTGACCACATTGTTGGATCTGGACAGGAATTGGATTCCCGATAAACCCGGATATTCGCTATATATTAGACCCTTCATATTTGCTACTGACGATTACCTCGGTGTAAAGCCATCAGAAACTTATAAGTTTATGATCTTCACTTGCCCTGTGGGGGATTATTATTCCAAACCGGTAAGTGTAAAAGTCGAACAGCATTATTCAAGAGCGGCAGAAGGGGGAACAGGTTTTGCAAAAGCTGCAGGTAATTACGCCGGTTCCTTATACCCTGCCCAATTAGCTCAAAAACAGGGTTATGACCAATTATTATGGACAGATGCCAAAACCCATGAAAATATAGAGGAAAGCGGCACGATGAATGTCATGTTCATCATTAACGACACCTTAATCACTGCCCCTACCAAAACCGGGACCATCCTAAAAGGTATTACCCGGGATTCGGTATTGAAATTGGCAAAAGAAATGGGGTATGTTGTGGAAGAAAGATTCTTGAAGGTCTCTGAATTGGAAGAAGCATTGCAAAACGGAAAACTTCAGGAGGCATTTGGAACAGGAACTGCCGCCACAATTGCACATATTGCCAAAATCAATATCAGAGATAATGACTATATTCTTCCTAAAAAACCAGATTATGCCTTCTCGTACCAGGTTTTGAAAAAGCTGGATGACATCAAGTACGGAAGGATTGAAGATCACAGAGGTTGGATTGTAAAAGTTTAAATCATACCCTGCTTTTCCAAAAGCGGAGTCTAATTACTCAGGTTATTCTGCTTCTCTAGAAGTAATCAAAATCTCTGGTTAATTTGCTACTTTGGTTAGTCTGCTTCTCCAGAAGCAGACTTCCTTTATCAGAATTAAAATTATCCAGCTTCAGTAGTCCCCAAACAGCTGATCACCTAAATTCCGGGAAATAAAAAAAATTGAAAATAAAAACCACTCCTATTGGGTGGTTTTATTTTTTATTGAACTATTTTAAAATGTTTGAATTTCTCATCTATAGTCATGCTTCATTTGGATTTAAAAATAAAAATCACTGTCCTCTTCATTATTCTAATTGGATTTTCAATGGAAGAGGCTTTTTCCCAGAAATTTATACTTCTTCAAAGGGGATCCAATCAGAAGTCACGATTAAAGTTTGAAATTGGAGAAGATTTAACCTACAAATCAAAAGAGTTGGACTTCTATGTTACGGACAAAATCGTGGATATAACACCAGAAGCTATTGTTTTAACAGAAAATCTCCTTGTACCCTCAGACATCACCTCTATATATATCAAAAACAAAGACCCAAGGAACAGTACAATTAAAAATCTGGGATATCTGGGAATAGGAGGCGGTGTTATTTTCCTGATCGCGACCTCGGTCAACAGCCTGTACCAAAGTGGGGATTTATCACAGGTGGGGGACACGATTGCATGGCCTATTGGAATGGTTGCAGGAGGATTTTTGATTTCAAAATTGCAATACAAGGAATTTAAAAACCGGGGAAAGAATAAAATCCAACTCGTTATTTTATACGGTGAATAAAAAGGAATAGGTAAAGAGGATAATTTTAACGAATTTTGCACCTCAAAATAAATAAATACTATGACATCAGACCAGTTGAAAGACTTGAAAGCCCGTGTTTCGGCTTTGAGGAGGTATCTTTGACTACGATAAAAAGAAAGCAGAAATAGAGGATTTTGAAGCAGTTTCTTCTCAACCTGATTTTTGGAATGACCCGGAGGAAGCCGAGAAAACCATGAAACAGATTCAGGCCAGAAAAGCATGGACTACTTCTTTTGAAAAAGTAGAAACCACTTTGCAGGATCTGGAAGTGCTTTATGACTTTTATTCCTTGGATGAAGTTTCCGAAGAAGAAATGAAATCGGAATACCAAAAAGGGTTAAAAGAAGTGGAGGAACTTGAGCTCAAAAAAATGTTGAGTGGAGAGGAAGACCAACTTTCGGCCATGTTGGAAATCAATCCCGGAGCAGGAGGAACAGAAAGCAATGATTGGGCCTCCATACTCATGAGAATGTACATCATGTGGGGAGAAAAAAACGGATATAAGGTTACAGAGGTTGATTTGCAGGAAGGTGAAGTGGCCGGTATTAAATCTGTTACCTTACAGTTTGATGGGCCTTTGGCATATGGCTTTTTAAAATCTGAAACAGGCGTACACCGTTTAGTAAGGATTTCACCATTTGATTCCAATGGAAGAAGGCATACTTCATTTGCCTCTGTGTATGTCTATCCTGTAATAGATGATACCATTGAAATTGAGATCAATCCATCGGATATTGATTTTCACACATCCAGATCAGGAGGTGCTGGAGGTCAGAATGTAAACAAGGTAGAAACCAAGGTGCAATTGACCCACAAACCTACCGGCATCGTGGTAGTCTGCCAGGTAGAGCGGTCCCAATTGGCCAACCGTGAAAGAGCTATGCAGATGTTGAAATCAAGGCTTTATCAAATGGAAATGGAGAAAAGGAATGCGGAAAGGGCAAAAATCGAATCTGGAAAACTGAGAATTGACTTTGGTTCCCAAATTAGAAACTATGTTCTCCACCCTTACAAACTGGTGAAAGATGCCAGAACAGGGTATGAGACATCAGATGTGCAGCATGTACTTGATGGAGGATTGAATGAATTCATCAAAGCCTATCTTCTTGCACAAAGTGAGGAAGAAGCCAAACAAGACTGATTTTTCAAACCTTCCGGAGTGCTTTTCTTCGGAAGGTTTTTTCATTTTCCAAGACACTCAATTTCTTTCCTGACCAGATAATGAAAATTCTCCCATCCTTTTTTACCTTGAATTTCTTTTTGCTCTGTTTGAGCTCATTTTTATTTTTTGCCAGCTTCAATATGATTATACCCGAACTCCCGGCTTATCTGACATCTATCGGGGGGGAGGAATACAAAGGACTGATTATTTCTCTTTTTACCCTTACAGCCGGTCTATCCAGGCCGTTCAGCGGTAAGTTGGCCGATAAAATAGGAAGGATTCCTGTAATGATCTTTGGGGCTTCCATTTGCTTTGTGGTCAGTTTGCTTTATCCCATCATCACTTCAGTAGCAGGCTTTCTATTCCTAAGATTTGCACATGGATTTTCAACCGGCTTTACCCCTACCGGGGTTTCAGCCTATGTGGCGGATATTGTGCCTTTCAACAAACGTGGCGAAGCCATGGGCCTTCAATCCTTATTTGGCTCATTGGGAATGGCAGCGGGGCCGGCACTAGGAGGTTATATTGGCCAGTTTTGGGGGATTGAACCCTTATTTTATGCATCAGCTTTTGTATCAATTTTATCCATTTTGGTAATCATCAGATTAAAAGAAACGGTACCAAATGCAGAAAAATTAAACCGCAAACATCTACGGTTACACCGCTATGAAATCATTGAAAAAAGAGTGTTAAAACCATCATTGGTCCTTCTTTTAACAGTGTTTTCTTTTGGAGCAGTGTTAACCATAATTCCAGATTACTCTGATTATCTGGGGATTAAAAATAAAGGTCTGTTTTTCGCTGTATTTACCCTGTCTTCTTTAGGAATCCGGATCATTGCCGGAAAAACATCTGACAAATATGGAAGGATTCCTGTAATGAAAGTAGCGACCCTCTTTATGGCCATTTCCATGGTCATTATTGCTTTCGCCCAGACCAAGTTTATGCTCCTTTTTGGAGGTGTAATCTTTGGTTGTTCTGTTGGGATGAACTCACCCACGATCTCTGCCTGGACAATTGATCTTTCATTGGACGCCTTCAGAGGCAGGGCTTTGGCAACCATGTACATTGCGCTGGAGGCTGGGATTGGCATTGGGGCATTGGTATCCGGTTATGTATTTGCAAATAAAGTTGAAAATTTCCCCTTGGTGTTTTCTATTGGGGCCATCACTTCTATGATTGCATTTTTTTATCTGTTCACTCTTCCAAAACAGCAGGTTTTTCTGGTTCCTGAAGATTCCGAGTGAAATTCCAAATGCCAAAATCCAAGCCCCAAATTCCAAATGTTTTCCGCTACTTCTCCAGAAGCAGCTATCTGAAATATTTAAGGTTCCTCCTTTTGGAGAAGCAAGACAGTAGTCAGGAGACTACATTGTTTTGGTCCAAGCCTGCCTGCCAAAGCATTCAGGCAGGTCACAGACCTGCCCGATGCAGGCAGTCTTGAACCAGCAGAGTAGAATACCAATAGTGAGTAAACTTTAAGAAGTCCCATAGGGACAATAGATTTCATAACACGGGGTTTTAACCCCGGGGACCGTGACTAATACCCAAACCCTTAGACGGCGCTTTAAGTGAAATCGGAGAATGATTGGGTACGCCGGCGATATGAATCGAAAATTCAAAAGAAGGAATTCAGGGGATTGCATTAAAATGGTCCAAGGCAAAGTCCTGCCCGATGCAGGCGGGCTTGGACCATTGGGGGACTTGAATCATCGAAAATATTTTCGTGGGGAAATTGAATCAAATTCAGATAAGAAGGGTGGGGAGGAATGATGGCGGACCGGGCCGGCTCTGGCCTAGTGGGCTGATAGGATTCCGCCATCTTGACTTTTTTGTTACTTTTTGGGTCAAGCCAAAAAGTAAGAGGATAAGACTATAATAATATATTTTTAATTTCTAAAGTCCAGATGGGTAATGTTAGAACTTCAATTTTATAATTAACAGATAATCCAGCAGTCAGGAGACTGCATTGATGGAGGTCCAAGCCTGCCTGCCAAAGCATTCAGGCAGGTCACAGACCTGGCCGATGCAGGCGGGCTTGAACCATTAGAGAAAATTTTGGAATTGTGAAATTTTAAATGAATACTTTGTTGAAATTATAAAGAAAATGGTTACCCTTTAATAGCTCTATAATTTTTTTCACTTATCCGTTTATCCTTTGGTCAAAAAATCAACCTTTCCTAATTTCAATACATCAATCATTAATTTTTTAATTATAAGCCCAAAAAACTCATCACAGGGGCAAAATGATTTTTGGGGCAAACAAAAATTTATTTTTTATGAAAGGCGCAGGTTGATTCCTGCGCCTTTTTACTATTAAAATCCCTAAAAGAAATTTCAATTCTTAAGATATCCCTGCCTTCTGGGAATCACCATAAATTCCCTTTGTCTTCCATTAAGGTAAGTGACTTTTTCTCCATCATAAAAAGCCCCCTCTTCCAACATAACCCTGACATCCTTATTCCACTCCTTTACAAAAACAACAGCATTCAACTCAATAGCATAAAGGGTGTTGGGATACAAAGGGTAATCTCCTGCTCCAGGGGTATCTCCCTGATTATCCCACATCCCTATGGTTGGACCGGAAGCATGCCCATGAGTTCCCAAAGGATGCGAATAGATACTTCCCCTTATACCTTCTTGTTCCATGGTTTTCCGGGTTTCTCTCAGAATCTGATTTCCTGTTCTGCCTGTTACAAAGTTGGAAGTCAGGATATCCTGAAGTCTATTCCCAACCTTCATGGCATCCTTTAGATATTGAGGCACGTCATCTTCACCGGGTTTGAGCACATAAGCCAATTGTTGGGTATCGGTATTTAATCTCAGGTAAGTAATCCCAAAATCAATATGAAGCATATCTCCCGGCATAATGACTTCGGAATCAGGTTTGACGGCAAATGAACGCTCATGTTCTTTGGATCCCGGATCTGCTCTTTGAATATCTACAGTAGGATGGAACCATGTATCCAACTTTAATTCCTTGATCCTTTCCCTATACCACCATTGTACATCCTCTGTTGTAGTTACCCCCGGCGTAATTACTTTTTCAGACAATCCATCCGAAATGATATTATTGGCAATGGACTGAATATGTCTATAAGCGGCCATTTCAGCCGGAATTCTTGTCTCCAGCCATCCAACTGCTAAATTTTGTGCAGAGGTAATCTTATCATGAAGATTTGCAGGAAGATATTCTTTAAGGGTATTATATTCGGTAACATTTAACCCGTCTGCATGACCAAAGTCTTTGGCTATGTTCAATCCGATTTTTTTAGGGTTTCTTTCCACTATCAATTCGGTCAAACGCTTCCATTGATCCGGTTCCATATCAGGATCCCATGCTTTTTTGAAGGATTTACCAACATCATACCTGGCCACTGCCAAAGTTTCCACCTCCTTGGCATTGGGAGATTTATAAATTAGGAGCATAGTCCTTCTCCTGGCGGCATGCCAGGTTCCTGGAAGGAAAGTCCTGATCACCGGATCTTCATTATATTCCCTTGAAATGATTATCCACATGTCAATTCCTGCCCTATCCATAAGCCCGGGAAGTATAGTCCGGATTCTTTCTTCAAGCCATTGGTCAATTACTTCAGCCTGTTGTCTTTGAGTCAGAACATGAAATTCCTGTGCCTTGAGGGTTTCAACCGAAAGCAAGGCTGAAAGAAGCAATACAATTATTTTTTTCATATGTACCCTTTTTTTTACTTGGATAAAAATTAGGTAGGGAAAATAGAAAAGAAAAACAGAAATAAAAAGGCAAACTATATAGATGAAAAAGCAGTTTCTTTTTGCTTCAATAATTTTGCACTTAAGGTATGGAATCTAAATAAAAGCATAGCCCCGGTCACTGTCAGGCCAATTAAAAGACCATACCAAATACCTACCTCATTCATTCCAAAAACAAACCCAAATACATATCCCAGTGGAAGCCCAATAATCCAATAAGCGATCAGTGTCACAATTGTAGGAATCCTGACATCTGCCATTCCCCGCAATGCTCCAAGACCCACCACCTGAATTCCATCTGATAACTGGAATAATCCAGCGATTACCAAAAGAGTAGCACTCAATTTGATTACATCCAGGTCATCTATGTACAGGGAAGGCAAAAACTCTCTGAATATTATGAAAATCAAAGCAGTCACACTCATGAAAATTGCCACCATGGTAAAGGCAGTAAAACCTGCTTCCCGCAAAGTTTTGATATCATTTTTCCCCAATTGATTTCCTACCCGGATCATCGCTGCTGTGGATAATCCGGATGCCATCATGTAACTGATTGAAGCCAAATTGATGGCAATCTGATGGGCCGCCAAAGCAGTCACTCCTATCCAACCCATCATGATAGCTGCTGAACTAAAGGCCCCCACTTCAAAAATAAACTGAAAACCGGTCGGTACTCCGATTTTGAGCATTTTGGTCACCAAAGGAAAACTCAAACTTTTGACCTTAAAACTGATATTATAAGGAATATACCTTTTGGATTTGATGATATAATACAACATAAAAACACCCATCAAAACCCTGGAAATCAAGGTTGCCCAACCTGCTCCATTTAATCCTAATGCTGGAAAACCCAAATTACCATAAATCATCACCCAGTTCAAAAAAACGTTGATGCCATTACATACCAAGGTGATATACATGGCCTGCTTGGTTTGTGAAAGCCCCTCTGCAAATTGCTTGAAAGTTTGAAAAAGCATGAAAGGCAATAAAGAGAACGTAATGATAGCCAAATAGGGGATTGAAAGAACGACCACTTCTTCCGGTTGATTGAGGTGATATAGCAAAGGAGAAGAAAGCACAATCAGCAGAAAAAGCATGGTTCCTGAAGCCATATTGATGATAAAACCATGGTTAAATAACCTGGATATCCTTTTCGGATTGTTCTTCCCATCAGCCATGGCCACCAAAGGAGTGATGGCCATAGACACTCCTATTCCAAACATCAGGACTACAAAAAAGATGCTATTCGCCAGGGAGGCTGCCGCCAATGGTTCTGCTCCCAACCTACCCACCATCATACTGTCGGCCACACCTACCAGGACCTGTCCCAATTGGCTTAACATTACCGGAAAAGCCAAAGAGAAAGTCTTTGAAAAATTATCTTTAAAATTGCCTATCATTTTATAAGCCTGTCAATAAAATTAGAGATTCTTTAATCTGGCCACTTTCAATAATCCTGCAATACTGATTGCATCTGTTATTTCTCCGTCCATGACCTTTTGAATAGCTTCCGTTAATGGTAATTTAAGAATTTGAATTTTTTCTGTTTCCTCAAAATCTGTCTCCCCTTGTGTTAAATCTTCTGCCAAAAATACAAAACCCTCCTCATCAGTAACTGAATTGGAAGTATGTATCCTCATGATATTTTCCCATTTTTTAGCGGAAAGTCCGGTTTCTTCTTTTAATTCCCTTTTTGCAGATTCCAAAATATCCTGATCAATTGGACCTCCCCCCATTGGAATTTCCCATGAATATTGATCCAGTGCATATCGGTATTGTCCGACCAACCAGGTATTCCCCTCTTGGTCCAATGGAATAATAGCCAAGGCCTTGTTCTTGAAAAAGACCTTACCATAGATCCCATCATTCCCTGAAGGATTGATCACTTCATGTTCCTCCAGCCTGATCCAGGGATTTTCGTAAACCTTCTTTTTAGATTTTGTTTTCCAGGGGTTTTCCATGTTGACATAAAAAAAGGGTGACAATCTGCCACCCTTCATTAATTCCTTAATTATCTGTTAAGCCGGGATTGGCAATACTTTACTGTCCTTAAAGGTAGAAAGAATAACCATGGATTGCATGGAATCTACTTCTTTGATTTCGCTGACTTTTTCAAGCATCAATTTCTGGTAGGCAGTGATATCCTTGGCAATTATTTTTAGGATAAAATCTCCGGTCCCCGTAATGTGATGACATTCAATCACCTCCTGAATCCCATTGATTTCCTTCATAAATGCATCAATATTTCCTTTATTGTGTCCAATCAGACTGACCAACACAAAAGTACTGACACCCAAACCTATTTTCTCAGGATCCAATTTTGCATGATAACTTTTAATGATACCTGATTGCTCTAATTTCTTTACACGCTCCAAGGTAGGTGCTGGAGACAATCCAATATCTTTAGAAAGCTGGGCATTTGTTATTTTGGCATTGGCCTGTAGAATCTCTAGGATTTTGCGGTCAATTTTGTCGAATTTCACTTTTATGCTGTTATCCATATTTGCAGAATTTTCAAAATTTTATGTCGTGCAAAGTTAATCTATTTTGATAATATTTTAAAACAAATGTGTACAAAAAACGCAGTTGTTTTCAAAATATTGTTATATGATTATAATGTTTTCAGAATAATTTGATGGATTTATCTACATTATTATGATTTTAATCAAATTATCTCTTGAATTTTAGACTATATAACGTAAAAATAAAATTAAAGTTTATTCTTTTTGATATAATCTCTGGCTTCTTTATGGGCAGGATGTTTTCTTTTAGCGTATTTTTTTACCTGATTGAAATATTCTTTGGCTTTTGCCTTTTGTTTATCCTCATTGGCCATTTTTCCTAATGCAATGAGGGAATAAAGGTAATAACCGCTTTCCTGGCTTTCTGATTCTTCCCCATAGGACAAGGTCTGAAGGTAATATTTCTTTGCCAAGGCCCTGTCATTCACTCTCTCGTAATATTGAGCCAGGAAAAAAGCGGCATATCTCCCTGAATTAGCCTCATAACCTTCCCATTTTGCCTCAATTCTCTCTAATATTTGTTCACTCTGTTCTTTTGATTCCGTCATTCTTCCTACGGTATATAGATGGCGCGCAAAGGAACGGTGGAAATAGGGATTGTTGGGAAATTTAGCATGTAAATAATCTGTAATGGCCAGGGCTTTATAAGGCTGTTTTTCTTCAGAGGCATATAACCTGAAAAGAAAATACTGTGCTTCAACCCTTGCATAAAACGAGTTTTGAGCCACATCTTCCAATTGTTTTAAACCCAACGCCTTATCTCCTTTTGGAAAAAAAGCCAAAACCGGTTTCAAAATTGGGTAATTTTCCGGAATCCAAACAGAAAAGTAATTGAATAAAGCATCCCCAAGCAATAATTCAGGGTTCAGTTCTTCCTCTCCCCTACTGAGGTTTAAATATTTCAGCGCATTTTTCCCGGCAAAAGTGGCTTTTGTCCAACTTTTCCTTTCGCTGAGCAATCTTCCCTGAAAGCCATAAGCTCCGGCCAGAAAAAAAGCCGCCTCTTTATTTTCAGGATCCTCGTCAAACATCTTCTCAGCCTTGTCTATGACTACATCCATTTGTTTGAGAAAAAGATCATCAAATTTTTTATTTTCTATGTCCGGCGCAATCCTCCACCATGTACTCAATCCCATCAAAAAATATGGAAGGGGATGTTCCGGATATTGGTATTGCATCACCAAAAAACCTCGTTCAGCTTTGTCGAATTCAAAATTATACAGGGCATTGACTGTTTCAGTAATCCTAAACTGCAGCCCTTTGTCCAACAGTAAATACGGAGACTCCTCTTTACCTATTTTATCGAGTGGAGCGGAGTTATCCTCCAGAGTCACCTGCATTCCCTGAGCGATTCCAAAAGAAGCTACAGAAAGCATCACTAAGAGGAGGTTGCAAAATAATATCACTAAATTACGCTTAACTTGCATTCTTATTCTAAATTTTCCCCAAAATTACAGGGTATTCCAAACAATCGTTTAGATTTGTTCATATTTATTTCAAACCATGGATAATTCAGAAACCACATTATCTGAACGTATAGAATCAATTTTAGATTTCGACAAAAGGTTATTTTTTTTAATTGTTGTCTTATTTTACCTTATTATCCGATATATCACCAATGATTTGATCCTTCAGTCCATTCCTGGATATGAGAAGTTGGAAGATGATGGTTCATTTATGCTCTTTCATATTTTCAATACCCTCAATTACATATGGACGCCATTTGCTTTACTTTGGAAATTTACGCTCACTGCTTTTATCATTTGGACAGGTTCCTTTGCTTTTGGTTATAAAGCCCCTTTTGTGAAACTTTGGCAATATGTCCTTTTTGCAGAAATCGTTTTTATCCTTCCGGAATTGATTAAAATGATTTATTTCATCCAACCTTCTGATGATGTCACTTTTATGGAAATCAGGGATTTTTATCCATTATCATTATTTTCTTTGGTTGATGCCGAGCAAGTGTCCCAAAAATACCATTATCCTCTAAGGGCGATCAATCTTTTCGAAATAGTCTACATCGTTTTGCTGGTATTGGGGTACCACAGCATCAGTAAAAGAAGTTTATCAGAATCAGTTATTGTAATTTTATTCAGCTACGTCCTGTTTTTCCTATTATGGTTACTTTTTTACATCCTGGTATATAAATAAATCCATTCCAAAAAAATCCACCGCTTCTTTGCAAAGTAGCTCCTATATTTATGGAAAAGTAAAAAGGTATATCCTATGAAAAATATCAAATTATTTATCTTGTTATTTACGGGCTTGGTCCTTCATTACCAATCTCATGCCCAAGATGCAGCCTATGTAGAAGCCAATTATGATAAAGCTGAATATCAAATCCCCATGAGGGATGGCATCAAATTGCACACGGTAGTATATACCCCAAAGGATAAAAGCCAAAAATACCCCTTTATGATGCAGAGAACCCCCTATAGTTCCGGTCCTTATGGGGAAGGAAAGTTGAAAACAGGGTTGGGTCCCTCTCCAAAAATGATGAAAGAAGGTTATATTTTCGTCTATCAGGATGTAAGGGGAAGATGGATGTCAGAAGGAAAATATGACAATATGAGGCCAACAGTGCCTCATAGAAAAAAAGGTAGCCAAGAAATTGATGAAAGTACCGATACTTATGATACGATTGAATGGTTATTGAAAAATGTCACCAATCATAACGGTAAATTCGGACAATGGGGCATCTCTTACCCCGGTTTTTATGCTGCAGCAGCACTTCCTTTTTCGCATCCGGCATTGAAGGCTGTATCACCACAAGCGCCTATAGGTGACTTTTATTTTGATGATTTTCATCATAATGGGGCATATTTCCTAAGTTATTGGGCTGCTACAGTGGTATTTGGTTATCAGCATGATGGGCCTACAGACAAACCTTGGTACGCAATGGTCAATCCGGGTACCAAAGATGCTTACCAGTTTTATATGGACATGGGTTCACTCAAAAATGCGGATAAATATTATGGAGAGGACAATTTCTTCTGGACCGAACTGAAAGAAAATCCGGACTACAATGAATTTTGGCAAAAGAGAAGCATCATCCCTCACCTACAGGATGTGAAACCTGCCGTCATGACCGTAGGAGGATGGTTTGATGCAGAGGATTTGTATGGACCCTTGACCATTTATAAGACCATTGAAAAAAACAATCCCAATACCTATAATACTTTGGTGATAGGGCCTTGGTCCCATGGAGATTGGTCGAGAGAATTGGGAATCCAAAAGGTTTCGAATATTTATTTCGGGGATTCCATCTCTACCTGGTATCAGAACAATGTGGAAGCCGAATTTTTCCATCATTTCCTAAAAGGATCTGCAGATGGCAAAACAGGCCTACCTGAAGCTTATATTTTTGATACCGGAAAAAATGAATGGCAGAAATTTGATGCCTGGCCACCAAAAGAAGTGGAGAATAAAATACTCTATCCCCATGCAAATGGCGATCTGAATATGGAATCACCAAAAGGAAATAATGTTTCAACATTTATTTCTGATCCTGCTAAACCTGTACCTCATAGCCCTGACATCAAATTCAATTTTACCCCAAGAAAATACATGGCTGACGATCAGCGTTTTGCAGCAAGAAGGCCAGATGTCTTGGTTTTTGAAACTGATGTTTTAGAGGAAGATGTGACTTTGGCGGGTGAAATCATGGCAAAATTAATGGTCTCCACTTCTGAAACAGATGCAGATTGGATAGTGAAATTAGTGGATGTATTCCCTGGAGATACCCCCGACCACGATTATGTACAAGAAGGTACCCATATGAGCCATTACCATATGATGGTAAGATCTGAGGTTATCAGAGGAAGATATAGGGATAGTTTTTCTGAGCCGAAACCTTTTGTTCCCAATCAAAAAACAGAGGTTCCTTTACAATTGCAAGATGTGATGCATACCTTCAAAAAAGGCCACAAAATTCAGATACAGATACAAAGTACCTGGTTCCCATTAATTGACCGAAATCCTCAGAAATATGTAGAAAACATCTTCAAAGCAGATGATGCCGATTTTATCAAAGCAACACATTCCGTGTACCATGATGCCGAAATGCCTACTGCAATTCATGTTCAGGTATTGAAATAATTAATAGGTAAAAGGAGAAAGGGAAAAGGCAAAAGGGAAAAGGCAAAATTGTAAAGGGGAAAGGGGAAAGATCAAAAAGTCCCCTTTTCTTAACTTCTATTTCCTCCTTAAACCTCATTCCTCTTGGCACATTGTACATAGTACTTAGTACATCTTGTATCTTGTATCTAGTCTCTATTTCTCCTTCTTTCCAACAAACTTCTTTAACTTAGCTGCTGTTTATAGACAAAGTAAAAACAAAAGAAATTATGAATCCATTATTGGAAAACTTTGATACACCATTTGAAACAGCACCTTTTCACCTGATAAAAAATGAGCATTATCTTCCGGCCATAAAGGAAGCCATTCAATTGGCAAAAAGCGAAATAGAAAACATTAAAAATCAGTCACTTCCTGATTTTGAGAACACGGTTGAAGCATTGGATCGGGCGGGAGAAAGACTCAATATTGTTTCATCCATATTTTTCAATATCAACAGTGCAGAAACCAATGATACCATTCAGGCTTTGGCAAGGGAAATCTCCCCGTTATTGACTGCCCATAGCAATGATATTCTACTGGATGAAGACCTGTTCAACAGGATTCAACAGGTATATGAACAAAAGGGAAACCTATACCTTTCTGAAGAACAAAAGACTTTATTGGATAAAACATATAAGGCATTTGTTAGAAATGGAGCCAAACTTGATGATGATCAAAAAGCAAGATTAAGGGAGATTGACAGGGAACTTTCCCAATTGGGTTTGAAATTTGGTGAGAATGTACTTGCGGAGACCAACAAATATGAATTGGTTGTTGAAAATGAAGAAGATTTAGAAGGTCTTCCCGATGCAATCAAAGAGTCTGCTGCCCAGACTGCTGAAGAAAAAAATAAACCCGGCAAATGGGTTTTCACTTTGGCATTTCCTAGTTATATCCCCTTTATGACTTACGCAAAAAACCGGGATTTGAGAAAACAGCTCTTTATTGCCTACAATACCAAATCCTGTAAAGGGGACAATTTGGACAACCAACAGCATATCAAAGATATGTTGAGGTTAAAAAATGAAAGGGCGAATTTATTGGGTTATCCCCGTTTCGCTGACTTTGTCTTGGAAGAGCGAATGGCCAAAAGTGCCCCCAAAGTGATGGATTTTCTTCACAATTTATTGGAGAAAGCCAAACCTAAAGCAGAACAGGAAATCGAAGAACTTACTGAATTTGCCTTTAAGCTTGATGGCTTGGACAAATTGGAAAAGTGGGATTTTTCTTATTATGCAGAAAAGTTGAAAAAACAGAAATATGAGGTGGACGATGAATTACTCCGTCCTTATTTCAAACTTGAAAATGTTATTCAAGGTGTTTTCACCACCGCTGAAAAACTATATGATATTAAATTCATTGAAAACCCTGATATTCCAAAATACCATCCTGAAGTGATCACCTATGAAGTCCAGGATTTGGAAGGCAAACATGTTGCTGTGTTTTATGCGGACTTTTTTCCCAGACCTGGAAAAAGGAACGGCGCATGGATGACAAGCTATAGAGGACAGAAAGTTTTGAATGGCGTTGACCAAAGACCTCATGTCTCCATAGTGTGTAATTTTACAAAACCCACTAAAACCAAACCTTCACTATTGACTTTTAACGAGGTCACGACGCTTTTCCATGAATTCGGACATGCTCTTCACGGAATGCTGGCAAAGGGAAATTATGAATCCCTATCCGGTACAAGTGTCTTTTGGGACTTTGTGGAATTACCTTCCCAGATCTTTGAAAACTGGTGTTATGAAAAAGAATGTCTGGATCTTTTTGCCAGGCATTTTGAGACCGGAGAACCCATTTCTGAGGATTTGATCCAAAAAATCAAAAATGCGGCAAACTTCCATCAAGGATATCAAACGGTGAGGCAGATCAGTTTTGGTTTGTTGGATATGGCTTACTATGGTTCGGACCCTAATTCCATTACCAATATTCCAGAATTTGAAAAAGCAAACATGAAAGTAACAAATCTACTCCCTGAAGTAGAAGGAACGCTCATGAGCACTTCATTTTCCCATATTTTCCAAGGTGGATATGCTGCAGGTTATTATAGCTATAAATGGGCTGAAGTATTGGATGCGGATGCTTTTGAACTCTTTTTGGAAAAGGGCATATTCGATCATGAAACTGCAATATCCTTTAAGAAAAATATTTTGTCTGCCGGTGGAAGTGAGGACCCTTCAATTTTATACAAAAGATTTAGGGGAAGGGACCCAAAACCGGATGCATTATTAAAAAGAGCCGGATTGCTTTAGTGATTAACTTTAATCCAATATCAGGGTTACAAACCTGAAAAAATAAAAATCCCACAAAGAACACCAATATCTACAAAAACCAGGTTATCTATAACCTCTTTGTAGCTTGGTGCCCTTTGTGGGAAAATTCAATTGTAAATATAAGACCGATTTTACCCTGGTTATTTCACTTTATTCTGATCCTTTCTGAAATGCAAAGGTGGAGCCATATCTCCGATCAAAGGCTCATATTTCAAACCTCCCAATCTTTCATCAAATTCTTTTTTTGCTTCTTTGATCAATAAAGGATTCAAAATCAGATCTTTGCCGGTCAGAGCCATGGTCTTTGCTGCTACCATCATTCCCTTATAGCCTATTGTCATCCCATCCGCAGCTACGGCCTGCCATGTATGTGCAGCAGTCCCCGGCACCCAGGTTGCGGTACCCAAACCAACGGTTGGCACCACATAGCTGACATCCCCTACATCAGTAGATGCCGGAAAGTGGTTCAATTGATAAGGTTGGATCTCTTTGGCCATTGACAAAGGAGGAACTCTTGGAGAATTAAAGGTTGTTTGGATTTGCTTGGCAAATTCTGTTTCCTCCTGATCATACTCCACACCGCCTACAGTGCTCAGGTTTTTATGCATGGTTTTAGCGAGGGTTTCATTAGGAAGAAGTCCATAAATTCCGGCTACAACCTCTACTTCAACCTTGGTATCTGTTCCAATTGCAGCGCCTTCCGCCGCTTTGATCACCCTTTGCCACATATCTTTTACTTCAGTTACATCAGGATGTCTGACCATATATTCTACTACGGCATAGTCAGGAACAACATTGGCAGCCAATCCACCATTGGTTATTACATAATGAATCCTACTACCTTGATCTACGTGTTCACGCATCATGTTTACCATCATATTCATGGCTTCGACCGCGTCCAAGGCAGACCGTCCGCGCTCAGGAGAACCTGCAGCATGGGATGTTTGTCCATAAAATTTGAAATAGCCCTGCATCACAGCCGTACAGGTAGAAGCATTGGCAGCATTTCGGTCACTGGGATGCCAATTGATTACGGCATCTACCCCTTCAAATAGACCTTCCCTGACCATATACACTTTACCGGCTCCCCCCTCTTCGGCTGGGGTCCCAAATATTTTGATGGTAGCCTGTATATTGTTGGCATCTATCCATTCTTTTAAAGCAACCCCTGAGGCCACGACCGCAGTGCCAAAAAGGTTGTGCCCGCATCCATGCCCATTTCCACCTTCCACCAAAATGGATCTGTAAGGTACGGCATCCTGAGACAAACCGGGAAGAGCATCATACTCAGCTAGAAATCCAATGACCGGTCCTCCTTTATCATAGGTCGCTATAAATGAAGTAGGCATTCCGGCCAATCCCGTCTCCACATTGAAACCCGCAGTTTTTAATTCCTCGATTAGAACTTTAGAACTGGTATATTCAAGGTATCCCAATTCTGGATTTTCCCAAATTTCCCTGGCTGCTTTGGAAAACCTTTCTGTATTGGCATCAAGGTTTTTAATAATAAAAGACTCATGGGATGGCTCCTGTGCAAAAAGAGGAAGCCAACAAATTAGCCCAAATAGACTGAGTAACGATTTTTTCATATTGTTCGGATTTAATAAATGATTGCGTGATTTTATGTAATAAAAATAAGTGAAGGTTTTTGAAATCAAAACAGAATAATCCACAAGTTCAACCGTTATTCTAAAAAAGAAAAAAGGATGTGTAACACACATCCCTTTTTAACTCCTTAATCCATTTGAAAAGCATTAGCTGTTTTGAAACATACTTTGCACTCTTTGGATCCTGTTAGACCACAATGAGTAACCCAACAAGGACCAGCCATACGATTGACGAAATGGCCAAAAGTATCCTGAATTGTTTTTCCTCGTTCATAGCTGTTTTTTTGCAAAATATACAAATAATTCTGTAGGAAATCAAATCAACGAAAAATTTTCTTCTTAAGGAGTGATTATTTTTAGAAGAAATAAAAAAATGTTAAGCAAGACATTCTTTTTTATCCCAATTTATATTTGGCCCAATAATTTAAAAGCCAAATTTATTACAAAAACAATGATAAACTTTCAGAATTAATACTGAAAAATTCTGTTTAAATAAATTTCTGCCCTGATTATTCTGATTTAAATGAGTTCGTGATAGTGTTTTTGGTTTTTGGACATATTCAAAGCCGTCCATTCAATTTTGGTATCAATTGGAAATTTCCGAACCTCACAATCTTTAATCTGACAGTAATGGCAACATTTGTCAGGCAAACAAGGGTCTGCGTGAACGAAAACCTCCATTACTCCGGGCCAATTGTTTTCAAGTACATTTTCCAGTTCTTCCACTTCATCGTGTACCTGCCCCAAATCCAGGTAATAAGGTAGTGTCAAATGAAGGTCTATATGCCGATCGCTTCCATATTGCTGAACACGCATATTATGGATATCTATCCAATTTGTTTTTCTATGTTGATTGATGGTGTTAACAGTTGATTCCACCGCCACCGGATCTGCTTCATCCATCAAACCTGCCACAGATCTCCTTACAAGTCCATAACCGGAATAAATGATGTATATCGAAAAAAGAAGGGCAAATACAGAATCCAGAAAAGCCAATCCAGTGAAATAAATGATGAATACACCCACTATCAGCACAAAACTTGATATGGTATCAGTAAGCAAATGTTTGCCACTTGCCTCCAAGGTAAGGCTATTCAGTTTCTTACCTTTTTTTTGTAATGTCAAACCCAAAATTCCATTTACTAAACCTGTAAAAGAAATCAGAAGAATACCCTCCTTCAATCTCTCAAGGTCGTTGGGGAAAAAGAAATTATAAATGGATTGATAGGTGATAAACAGACCGGCGAGCATAATAAGTGTCCCCTCTACTCCTGCACTGAAAAATTCGATTTTTCCATGTCCGTAAGGATGGTTATCATCTCTTGGTCTTGAACTCAAATAAATGCTGTAAGTGGCGAATCCCGCGGCTACCACATTCACAATACTCTCCAGGGCATCAGTTAGTATTGCGGTCGAGTGTGTAATATAAAATGAGTAAAATTTAACAATGAGTAAGATAAAACTCACTCCAAATGAAATTTTAATCCATAGCCATTTCTCTCTTTCCACTTATTTATTTTTATAAGGCCAAAATAAGAACTAATTTTAAGTAAAACTGAACAGCACGTTAAAAATCAACTTATTTCTGACAATTCGTTTCGATTCTTTGAAACAAAAGTCTCCCGAATATCGGTTCATTTTTACCTAATTAATTATGGAGGGAAAAAAAATCATTTTACCAGCTTATCTGAAAGCATTGGCGGTAATATTGCTGATAATCGTCATCATATTTATTCTGGTCCTGGCAAAAAGTATCTTAATTCCGCTTTTTTTGGCAGGATTTATTTCAGCACTTCTTGTACCCTTTGGAAATTGGCTGGAAAAGAAAAATTTTTCAAGGACATTGAGTTCGGTGATTGCCCTACTCTCCGGATTATTGGGCATTTTGGGTTTATTGACCTTCATTGCCTTGCAAGTAGCAAGTTTCAGCAAGGACCTGAGTAATGTAGGGGAAAAACTGAATAAATACCTTTTGGAAATTGATATCTTCCTTTCAGATAAGGTTCAAATTGAAACAGGAATCGGAAAAGGCATTAACCAGGACTATTTAATTGACCTTCTGCAAAACAACAGCAGGAGTATAGCCGATTTCATTTTAGGAACTCTAGGTTCAGTTACCACCTTTGCCTTATTGATAGTTTTCATTTTCTTCTTTCTTTTATACCGGGACCATTTAACCTATTTTATTTCGCAACTTTTCAATAACCACGAATCAGAAAAAGTAAAAAACCAAATCAGGGATTTAAGAAGGGTAATTCAAAGATATATCATTGGAGTTTTTAAGGTAATGGCTATTCTGGCAATTCTCAATTCCGCTGTACTTCTGGGCTTGGGCATCAAACATGCCATTTTCTTCGGAGTATTTGCCGGGATTTTAAATATTATTCCATTTTTAGGGCCTTTCTTGGGCGCCATCCTTCCCACTATTTTCGCTTTTCTTACCAAAGACAGCCTTTGGTATCCTTTAGGAGTCGTAGTTGCTTTTCAGATCATCCAACTTATTGAAAGTAATTTCCTAACCCCCAAAATTGTAGGCAACAATGTGAATCTAAATGCTTTTGTCACTTTTTTGGGTTTAATGGTGGGGGGATCAATTTGGGGTATAGCCGGCATGATTATCATAATCCCTGCCTTAGCGGTATTAAGACAAATATTTGAACTCAGCGAAGAAACCAAGCCATTTGCTTTGCTGTTAGGAGAAGAGAAACCACTTCAGGCAATTGAGGATAATGAAAATTAATAACCTACTAGTTCCCCTTTTTCTGCTTCTATTTTTATTAGGATGTGATAGTCCGGAAGACAAAAAGGGTCGTTTTCTTCTAAAGGGAAATGAAAAATTAAAAGAAAATGACACCAAATCAGCGATTGATTTCTATACAGAAGCCATTAACATTGACCCTGATTTTGCCGACGCCCTGTATAATCGGGGTTTGGTTTATCAAAGGCTTTTTAGGCTTGATGATGCCATAACTGACTATGGTAAAGTTTTGGCCCTCAATCCCCAGAACAGTGACGCCTTGTTTCAAAGAGGCTTGGCATTCATGGATAATGGAGAATACTATAAAGCATTAGCAGATGCAAGTGAATTGGTGCAAATAAAACCAAACAACTGGCAAAGCTATTTTCTTTTAGGTTTGGTTTATAATCAAATGGAAAACTATGAGAAAGCTTTAACTTCATTTGATAAGGGTTTACAACTTCAACCCGAAAACACAGATCTTTTAGTCAATAAAGCGACAATTTTATATTATCTAAAACAATTTGAAGAAGCCAAGAGCATTCTGGGAAAAGCTGAAAAACTTAATCCTAAAGAGGCCAACATCTCCAATTTGAGATCTATGATAGCCTTTGAAGAAAAGAAATACCCCGAAGCTTTAAGATGGGTTGAAAATGCTATTGAAATCAATCCTAGGGAACCATTTTATTACAACAACCGGGGATTATACAAGTTGTTTTTAGATGATCTGGAAGGTGGAATCGAAGATATCAATTATAGCCTGAAACAGGATTCAAAAAATCTGTATGCCTTAAGAAACAAGGGGATTTATTATACCAAAAAAGGCCAAAAAGAATTGGCCTTAAGTTACTTACAGGATATTTATGCAAAAGATCCAAATATGGACCTTGTCAAGGAATACCTGGATTTGGCTCAGACGCTCTGATTTTCAATTTTCAATACTTCTTTGATTTTTCTTAATAATTCGGAAGCATCAATCGGTTTGGCAACATAACCATCGAAACCGGTTTTGTCAATTCTGTCCATAACTTCGATCTTATCGGCTGCCGAAAGAGCCAAAATCGGAACATTGGAGATTTCCTTAATTTTCTCAGTTGCTTCAAAGCCGTTCATCACCGGCATCTGAATGTCCATTAAGATACAGTCATAATCACCGTCCTCAATAGCTTCCACCGCCAATTTCCCATTGTTTACCCTATGGTAATGGATACCCCATTTCTTGATGATTTTACCTAGTACCAATGCATTTACATCATTATCCTCCGCCATCAATAGCTTAATTTCAGATAAGGATTTAGGCTTGGAAAAAACTACAGGCGGCTCAGGTTTGGAATAAACCGGTTCTTCTTTTGCAGGTTCAATTATTACAGGACTTTCGATTCCAGATTGCGGCTGGACTACTTCCTCTTTCAAATTGCTTGCCTGTTCAACGGACGGACTGATAGCTGCTTTTGGATTAACTTTTTCAAATTCAATTTCAAAAAAGAAAGAAGAACCTAATCCAAGTTCTGAGCGCAGATCAATATCGCTGCCCATTAATCTTAATAGTTTTTTTGTAATGGACAATCCCAGGCCAGTTCCTCCGTATTTCTTACTGAAAGAATGCTGGATCTGGTCAAACTCATTGAAAATCCTGTTTTTGTGTTCCTCAGCAATTCCAATACCGTTATCCTTCACTTCAAAATACACTTTTACCTTATCTTCGGTAGTTCCTTTTAATTCCACAATCACCTCCACTACCCCTTTATGGGTGAATTTAAGTGCATTGGTGGCCAGGTTATTCAAAACTTGGGATATCCTTACCTTATCTCCCTTTACCTCAAAATTGAAATCATTCTTGATTTTCAAAATCAGTTTATTTCCACTGTCTTTAGCATGGTATTCCAGTCCGCTGACGACATTTTTCACTACCTCTTCAATATTCATTGGAGCCATTTCCAAGGTAAGTTTGCCTGCTTCGATTTTTTGGAAATCCAGCAAATCATTGATCATGGTGATCAGATTTTCCACTGCAAAATTGATGGTATTGAAAGCAGAGGCCTGGACTTGGGTATGTTCATCCTGAAGAAGTGAATAGACCGAACCGGAGATTGCATTCAACGGAGTCCTTAATTCGTGGCTGATAATGGATAAAAATTCTGATTTAATCTGGCTTGCCTTCAATGCCTCTTCCTTGGCATTCCTGAGTTTATCTTCAAAGACTTTCTGGTCCGTGATGTCCGTCAGGTAACCGTACCAAACTACATCTCCGTTTTCCAGCAACTCAGGTTTGGCTGCACCCATGACCCATTTATAATTTTTTGTTCCGGGTTCAACAATCCTAAACTTGCAGCTCCAGGAACTTAGTTTTCTGGCAGAAGAAACGGTGGAAGTTAAGACTTGGGCTATATCCTCAGGATGTACTTTTGAGATGGCTTTGCCAACGTCATTAAAGCCTGCCAATTCCTGTTCACTAAGGTCCAACAATTGCTTGATCCCGGGACTTAAATATGTAAACTTCATCTCTCCTTCTTTGTCGACCACAAATTGGTAGAGCGCACCGGGGATATGCGCTGTCAAATGGTGTAAGAAATCTGTCGAACCACTTGAAACACTTACTGTCCCAGGTCTATCATGAACCTCACGGATATTTGAAATCAAAAAGTTATCGTCCTGTATTTGCGCTAATTGGGTAGAAATTTCAACCCTAATTTCTTTTCCTTGAGCATTTTTGATGCTACTTTGGTAAATTTTATTTCTGCTGGATGTCAGCTGTTCGACATGATTATCCCAGATTTCTTTTTCAGAAAACAAAGGTTCAATTTCATCTATTCTTTCCGGAAATCCAAGAGCGGGAGATCCACCGTATGTAACAGTGGCCATTTGGTTATGAAATAAAATTTTACCGGTCATATCACAAATAAGAACAGCATCAGGGGACAAATTGAATATCTCCTTAAATACCCCCAATTGATTGATATCTATTTGTTCTTCGGTTATATCCTGGAATGTACCAAAGATTTTGGATTCCTTGTTCGCAAGTACAGCTGTCTTTCCTGAGAATTTCACCCATTTCAATCCATTTCCTTCTTGTTTAATCTCAAGTGAAAGATTAAACTCTTTCCCGGATGTCAAAAGAGAAGATATGGAGGTTTTTATCAAGGACCTGTCTGCAGGTGAAAATAAATCAATGACCTCTTCCAGGGTAAGCTCAGCGTTCTTTTTTAACCCAAAAATAGACAATGATTCTTCTGAAAACCGGATAGTGTTTTCATCGGTATCCAATTCCCAAAATCCAATATGGGACACACTTTCCACTAAAGCATGTAAATCATTTTTATTTTGTAATTCTATGATTTGGTTTTTGAATTCGGAAATATCCCTACCAACCGCATAAAATTTACCCACTATAAAATGGACATTGAACTCAAACCACCTGTAATCCCCATTCTTAGAAATTACTCTGGAAATGAAATTGCTGTTTTTCCTCTCCTGCCTGACATCAAAAAGTAAAGATTTTATTTTTTCATAATCATCGGGGTGAAAAAAGCTACAAAGTTCAATATTTACAATTTCTTCCGGATTGTAACCCAATAATTGTTTTACAGAATTACTAATCCAAGTCAAAAACGATTCTTGTCCAATCCCGACCAGGTCAATTGTATTTCTGAAAAAGTATTGGGAATCAGCTTTGGTTGGCAAACCCTGCCCTCTCATTTCTTTTCCTTTATAAAAGAGGAAATAATTTGAGGCGTTTTCCTGAGGCAATTCCAAAAAGAAAGTATATTCTACTCCCATAAAAGGCAAAATCAATTCCTCATTGAAAATATAAGAGTTAATATCGAGGCCAAGTCCTACTAAGCTCCTTTCATCCAAGAATTGTCCAATCTGATTTTCAAAGGCCTGATTGCTATAAAAAATATTATAGGGGTATGAATCATCCGCCAAAAAAACCATTTCGCTGGATTCAAAAATTATTTTCTTAAAAGTATTATTAATACCTCTTTCTTTCATCGAAAGTTCAATATGTTATGGTCATGAAAGCACAAAATAGGGTGAAAATTGTAATTACAGACAATTAACGATGTAAACATACATTAATTTGTTTTTTGTACCAAATTTTTTGCTTTTAAAATCTAATAAAATGTTTTTAATAGGCTAAATTCCGAATTCTACCTGAAACATACCGGTAAAAGAGTTACCTGTATTATCAATTTGGTACAAGCCCTCTAACCATTTATACCCAAAATTTGCCTGTAGTTTAATTCTATGTCCATTGATATACCAAGAATATCCTATGAGTAATTCATCCACCCTATCCTGCAGATCCTCAATACTTTTGTCAGGAACTATTTTGGAATAGCGCATAGACAACTCCATTTTCCTGGTAATCATTCTGCCCAACTGGGTATTGATACCTTTCCCTACCTGTACAAACCTAATATCACCCTCATCATTGGTGGTGATAGGATTAGGTGAAGTACGTTGCATATACTCTCCCAAAAAAGACCATCCTACATATTTAAACATGGCATCAACAATAAAGCTTGTCATATTTCTGTTTTCATAAAGTTCCGGCCCTAACTGCCCACCTGTCCTAGTGGCTTTAATATTGGTTGATAAAGTTGTCCCTATTGATAATTTGGGAGTATATTCAAATTCAAGATCACCTTCTGAATAATCACCGACATTTGAAAATGCCCCAAAAGGAAGATATTCCACTCTTCCTGTATAAGCCAATCCGTTATTGATTGCAGAGGCATTTCTTCCATCCCCTGTTGAAACTACTCCTTTTAATTGAATTAATGAAGGTCCGTTAAGAGGAATAGTATTATATAGAAACAATCCAAAATCCCTGTCAATGGTGAAATAGGAATTAGCTATTGATCGGTCAGCAAACTGCAAATTACCTGAACTTATTACCCTTTGGCGGTTACCTGGTAATTTAGATTGTCCAAAACCTATATAAAAATTATCACTGACAAAATAATATAGAATGGCGTCCCTGATGGGTTGGGCAACAGCAGTGGCCTCGAGGTCAAGATCTGCTTTTGAAAAGGCAAGTTGAATATAATACTGTAGTTTTGGATGGCCCACAAAACCATCAAACCTCAGCCTGAGCCTTCGTACCCGCATTTCAAAATCCTTGATTTCAAGGTCATCGCCACCAAGCGTATTAAAACCTGCACGATTTTGCATTCTAAATCTAAAATTTAACAAAAACAGAGAATCCTTAGAGAAGCTGATTCCCTCATCTACATTTAACTGAGCTCTTTCATCAGATTCTACAACTTGAGCCAAGCCACTTTCAGCCAAAAACATAAAGCTCAATATTATGGACATTTTGCATAAAACAATTCTCAATTTGAATCCATCCAAAACTCTCATTTTAACAATCAATTCTGATTAAATATAAACCTATTTTGCAAAATATTGATATAATTAAAAAACAAAGGAAATTAAAGGAGTCGTATTACATTTTTTTGGCTTTAAAAAATTAGACCTTAAATTTTCACTTTAAATCGGGTTAAAATTAAAAAGCCAGACGTTGTTGCGCCTGGCTTTAAAATTTAAGGAATAAAGTTTAAACTCCGGCCTTTATCAAATTCAAAGCTGATCCAGCTTTAAACCATTCTATCTGACCTTCATTGTAAGTATGGTTAACCTGAATCTCATGCTTGGTTCCATCCTTATGGTTTAAAACAACTGTCAGTGCCTGTCCCGGCTTGAATGAAGTCAGGCCTAGAATATCGATGGAATCATCCTCTTGAATTAAATCGTAATCTGAAGGATTGGCAAATGTCAAAGCCAACATACCTTGTTTCTTCAGGTTGGTCTCATGGATTCTGGCGAAAGATTTTACCAAAATTGCCCTTACACCTAAGAACCTAGGCTCCATGGCAGCATGTTCTCTTGAAGAACCTTCACCATAATTTTCATCGCCAACTACAATGGAACCTATTCCCTGCAATTTATATTGTCGTTGTACAGCTGGAACCTCTCCATATTCACCGGTTAGTTGGTTTTTAACTTTGTTGGTCTCGCCGTTATAAGCATTGACTGCTCCAATCAGCATATTATTGGAAATATTATCCAAGTGACCTCTAAACCTTAACCAAGGTCCAGCCATTGAAATATGATCGGTGGTACATTTGCCTTTGGCCTTGATCAGCAATTTCAAACCCTTCAAATCCGTTCCTTCCCAAGATTTGAAAGGATCTAATAATTGCAATCGCTCAGATTTGGGGTCAACAATCACTTCTACCTTTGAGCCGTCTTTTGCGGGAGCCTGGTAGCCGGCATCTTCTACTGCAAAACCTTTGGTCGGAAGTTCAAGACCTGCAGGCTCGTCTAATTTCACCTGTTGACCTTCCTCATTGGTCAGAGTATCCTTGATTGGGTTGAAGGTAAGGTCACCGGCAATGGCTAAAGCGGTCACAATCTCTGGTGAGGCAACAAAAGCATGGGTATTTGGGTTTCCGTCAGCTCTTTTTGCAAAGTTTCTGTTGAAAGATGTGATGATGGAGTTTTTCTCCTGCTTTTCTGCTCCGTGGCGTGCCCATTGCCCAATGCAAGGTCCGCAGGCATTGGCAAGAACTACGCCCCCCATCTGACCAAAGATATCCAGGAAACCATCACGATCTACAGTATACCTTACCTGTTCCGAACCTGGGGTAATGGTATATTCAGATTTTGCGATAAGTTTTTTATCGACTGCCTGTTTGGCCAATGATGCAGCCCTTGATATATCTTCATAAGAAGAATTGGTACAAGAACCAATAAGACCTACCTCTAATTTTGCAGGCCATCCGTTTTCCTTCACAGCTGCGGCAAATTTAGAAAGTGGCCATGCCAAATCAGGTGTGAATGGACCATTGATATGTGGTTCCAGTTGGGACAGATCGATTTCAATTACTTGATCAAAGTATTTTTCAGGATTATTGTAGACTTCTTCATCCCCGGTCAAATGCTCTTTGATACCATTGGCCATATCTGCAATATCCCCTCTTTCTGTACCTCTCAGGTAGGCTTCAGATTTTTCGTCATAGCCAAAAATGGAAGTAGTGGCGCCGATCTCGGCACCCATATTACAGATGGTTCCTTTTCCTGTAGCGGATAAAGATCTGGCCCCTTCACCAAAGTACTCAACTACTGCCCCGGTTCCTCCTTTAACGGTAAGAATTCCAGCTACCTTCAGGATCACATCTTTTGCTGATGTCCATCCGGAAAGCTTTCCTGTCAATTTCACCCCTATCAGTTTAGGAAACTTCAATTCCCATGGCAAGCCAGCCATCACATCACAGGCATCAGCTCCTCCGACTCCTATGGCAATCATTCCCAGGCCTCCTGCATTAGGGGTATGGGAATCCGTCCCGATCATCATCCCACCAGGAAAAGCATAGTTTTCCAAAACCACCTGGTGAATTATACCTGCTCCCGGTTTCCAGAAACCTATTCCATATTTATTGGAAACAGAAGAAAGGAAATCATATACCTCTCTGTTTTTATCTTTTGCCTTATTCAAATCCGCAGTGGCACCTACCTCTGCCTGGATCAGGTGATCACAATGAACTGTCGAAGGAACAGCCACTTTGCTTCTTCCTGCCTGCATAAACTGCAATAATGCCATTTGTGCTGTTGCATCCTGCATGGCAACCCTATCAGGATTAAAATCAACATAGGAAACCCCTCTTTCAAAAGCTTGCGTAGGTTCTCCTTGCGTAAGATGCGCATATAAAATTTTTTCAGTCAAGGTGAGAGGCCTTCCTACTGCTTTACGGGCAGCCGCTATCCTACTTGGATATTTTTCGTAGACCGACTTGATCATTTCTATGTCAAATGCCATTGCAAAATATATTTAAAGATGTTGAATAGATTTTTTTAATCGTCCGCAAAGATAAAAATTCGGGGCAAATTTGGAAGTAAAATCACATCATAAGAAGTTAATTAATAAGAATTGCAGCATTTTTTCTAAGCAATAAAAATCCAGACCCCTAATCCGAATACCAACAAGCCAATAAGGAAGAAATATACGGTGTATTTAAAAATTTCCTTTGCAGGAATCCCTGTAATAGAAAGCAGGGGTAATGCCCAAAAGGGCTGGAGCATATTGGTCAGCTGATCCCCGAAAGCAAATGCCATGATCATCTTGGGGATATCCAATCCCATTTTCAAAGCTGCTTCCATCATGACTGGGCCCTGAATTGCCCATTGGCCTCCACCGGAAGGGATAAAAAAATTGACAAATGCTGCACTTAAAAAGGAAAGTAGTGGAAAAAATCCAGGGTCAGACCGGGAAACCATATCCTCCGCCAAAAGAACCAAAAGGCCTGAATACTTCATCATACCCAAAATACCGGCATAAAAAGGGAATTGAATAATAATGTCCGTTGCTCCTTTCACCGCGGAGGATAGCCCGTTTACATAGGAGCCTAAACTCCTGAAAAACAATAATCCTGTCCCAATCAAGGCAAAATTAACAAAATTCAGGTCTATAAAAGACCAATCTCCACCAGCTGTAAAAAAATCAACCATAACCAAAAACAAAATAAGGCTACCTAGTACCGAACCTACCCTGTCTCTGCTTTCATTATGCTGCATTTTAGGAAAATCCAATATTTCTAAATGACCGGTATCAAATCTTTTTTTCGATAGAAAAAATAAGGTAAGCATCAGGCCTAGTACCAAAAAAAAATTAATCCAAAGGTTGAAATCAGAAAAAACTGTTTCCTGGATGGAAATGACACCAGTTACATCCGCCAAAAAATGATCAGGTTCTGCAACTTTGAGCGTTGCGGAACCTGATAAACCACCATGCCAGACCATCATGCCCAGATAACCGGATGCCCCGACCAAGGGATAATTAATCTTTAAAGATTTCCTTTGGGCAACCTCACCTATTTTTCTGGCCATAATAGCACCAAGCACCAAGCCAAACCCCCAATTCAAATAACCGGCAAACATGGCCAGGGAACCGGTAAGTAGCACTGCATGGGTATTATTTTTGACCAATCCAGACATGAAATTCAAGGCCTTTTCCACTGGATATGAAAGTGCCAAAGTATGGCCCAACACCAAAATCAAGACCATTTGCATGGTAAACTCCAACAATTCCCAAAATCCTGTTTTCCAAAATTGAAGAACCTCAAATCCGTATTGAAAAAATGCATGTCCTTCAGGCCTGGTGAAGGCTAAGGCTAAAAGAAAAACAAACAGACTTAAAAGTAAGGCTATTTCAAAAGTCGTAGGGAACCGAAAACGTTTTTCCATAACTGCTTTAACTTTTCTGGGCACCGCCTAAATAGTGAAAGACCAAGTTATGAAACTTAGTCCATGGATGAAACTTTCAGTCTTGATTCCAATTCTGACAGATATAAGTATTTAAAGCATATCCAATATCAAGGGAAAGTTGTACCCTGGTTGAGGATATTCCAATAATCATTATTTTAACTGATGAAGGAAGGCAATGGTGTCTACCCCGTCAGCATAATCATCCAATTTAGGGCATTGGGCTTCCCCGAATTTCAGACTTTTAGGGAACCAGGCGTCTTTGCTTACCACACATTGGATTTTGTCCTGAATCCCCCCGATTTTACTTTCCAAATCCGGTAGGTCTTTATAATATTCATAATAAAGCACCGCAATTGGTGAAACTAACTCCTGGCTTTCTTTCAACAAAAGAAAACCATTATCCAGATGGGCATCCTTATTGACCAAATAAATAGATTTATTGTAATCGTAATTATTGAGGTACTTATGGTGACTGGTCAAAAAATGAAACCCGCTTATACTTTCCAATAAATCCAGCAGGCTTTTTTCTTCCTTGATGTAAATCTTGGAAACATTTCTACAGCCCAGACCAAAATATTGAAAAATATCCTTGCCAAGTTCCCTGAGTTCTTCCTGTGATTCATCACCTCTGAGCACCGCAATAGAAGTTCGGTTTTTCCTGATTATATGGTCATATTTTCCAAAATAATAATCAAAATAACGGGCAGAATTATCACTTCCGGTGGCTATGTAGGCATCTTTACCCTTCAACATTTCTTCAAAGGTTACGCTACCTTCAAATCTAGGTTCAATCGCAATCAGTTTTTCTACCAGCCACCGTATCGACACAGCGTCTCCGGAACTCAATTTTATCGCAGCCCTGTTTCCTGAAATTAAAACAGAAAGTAAGTCATGGAACCCAACAGCAGGGATGTTGCCTGCCATCATAATCCCAATTGTTTTGGGCTTAATAGGATTTTCCAAATGATACGGAGCCAACCACTCCTTCAATTTATCTTTTTCCAAAAAATCAGCTATTGCCAGAAATGCAGCACGGGTTTGATCTTGGGTAAACCAGTTATTGTTATTTTCAATTTTTAAGGCCAGACTTTCAAACTCTTCCTCTGTTAATTCTTTGATTACTTTTCCCAGCAAACTAAAAGCCTGTATTCTTTCTTCTAAGGTCATTTTTTCTGAATTCTGATGCAAAGATATTGATTTCAGTAAAAATATTTTTTTGACAGAATGAATATAAATTAGTTAGTATGACAACTTTTTTTTGCATAAAATGTTAATTACTTATTAATTTTGGATTCTATTTAAACCGAACATATTATGGCAATAATGATAACAGACGAATGCATCAATTGTGGTGCATGCGAACCAGAGTGCCCGAATACTGCAATATATGAAGGAGGGATTGAGTGGACCTGGGCAGGAGGAACCAAATTGAAGGAAGTAACCTTGCCTGACGGTACAGTTATAGATGCAAATGAAAAACAAACGCCGGTTTCTGACGAATTTTATTACATCGTAACAGAAAAGTGTACGGAATGCACGGGATTTCACGAAGAGCCACAATGTGCTGCAGTTTGTCCGGTGGATTGCTGTGTCGATGATCCTGACCACAGAGAATCCGAGGAAGAACTCATGGCGAAAAAGATATTCATGCACGGAGAATGAAAGGGCGTTTTAGCCCTTTTATTTTTTCAATCCATACAATTCTTATAAAAAATATTGGTTTTTAACCTTTTACTTCTTGTTCTGGGCCTTGAAATAAAAAAAACTGATAAATCCCTTGAATATATTTTATGAATTCGTTTATCTTGGTGCCAAATTATTCCAAACACAAACAACTTAATTCTTTTAAAAGTGGAAGATAACAGAGGAAATGACAGAGAAGAGATCTTCTCCAAGAGAGTAAAAGCAGGAAAAAGAACATATTTTTTTGACGTTAAGGCTACAAAATCAAATGATTATTACTTAACAATTACTGAAAGTAAAAGGAAGATGAGGGATGATTCCTTCACTTTTGAGAAGCACAAGATTTTCCTATACAAAGAAGATTTTGCAAAGTTTCTAGAGGCTCTTCAGGATACCGTAGATCATGTTAAAAATGATTTAATGGCCGATTACGATTTTTCTCAGTTTGAAAGAGAAGAGTCAGAAAACGAAATGGATGATGAATTAAGGTGGGATTAATATACCCCCTTTAATTTAATTCAAAGAAAGGAGCTTTTAAGACAAATCTTATTTGTCTTTATGCAACTTATAAGATAATTTAAGTTGTGATAAGAGCTTCTTTCTTTTCTTTTTTTATTCAATAATGAAAAAGCCGGTACTATACCTTATTTTAATTTTAATGCTGCTTTTTATAGCAGGATGGTATTTTTCAAACATTACACTTTACTTTGTCTTTTCCCTGGTATTTGCTGCAATTCTCCGTCCTTTAACCAACAGGATCAATTCTTTTCATGTTTTAGGGGCACATTTACCAAGATGGTTGGCAATTTTTTTCTCCTATACCGTAGTAGGGATTATAGTTTTTCTAATCGGCGCCCTGTTTGTTCCGCTTATCAGTGCCCAAATCCAAATTATCTCTACCTATGACCTGGATTATATTTATGAGCAGATCCAAAATCCGGTCGGAAAAGTAGAGGATATATTGATCCAATATGAGATTGTGAAAAGTGAACCTGGTTTTTTGATTAAACAGGTCAGAGAGAATCTGGTAACCAGTTTCAGCGGTATTGATTTTCAGGGGGTCATCAACACCGTTTTAAATACGACCAGTTCGATACTGTTAGGAATTATGGCGATTGGTTTTATAACCTTTTTCCTCCTTCTTGAAAATGGTTTACTTCGGCGAAACATCATGAGCCTTGTACCCAATGCTTATTTTGAATTAGCGGTTTCCACTTTCAACAAAGTTGAAAGATTGCTTTCCAATTACCTAGTAGGCCTTTTGATTCAATTGACCTGTATTTTTTCATTGGCAGCCATTGGTCTTACCTTAATGGGTATTGAGTATGCCCTTACCATTGCGATGTTTGCGGCTGTAGCCAATTTAATTCCATATGCAGGCCCCATTTTAGGAGCCGCTTTTGGAACCATCGTAGGATTGTCTACCGGAACATTTGAATCTTCCAATGAAATTGTTTTTATGGTAATTAAAATATTGTCTGTTTTTTCAGTGGTCCAGTTGACAGATAATGTACTTCTTCAGCCATTAATTTTCTCCAAATCTGTAAAAGCGCATCCTCTTGAAATTTTTGTTGTTATCTTTGCCGGTGCAAAAATCGCAGGCATCCTTGGGATGATCTTTGCGATTCCTGTTTACACCATCTTTAGGGTATCCTTTTTGGAGTTCTTCAAAGGTTACAGGGAGTACAGAATATTTAAACTGTAAATAGAAAAAAATCATCAATGGCTTTACAATGTGGTATCGTTGGGCTTCCCAACGTTGGAAAATCTACTTTATTCAATGCTTTATCAAGTGCAAAAGCTGAGGCTGCAAATTTCCCTTTTTGCACTATCGAACCAAATGTGGGCGTGGTTACCGTTCCGGACAAAAGGCTTCAGATTTTGGAATCCTTGGTCAACCCCAACAGGGTTGTCCCAACAGTGATAGAATTTGTGGATATAGCAGGTCTGGTAAAAGGTGCAAGTAAAGGTGAAGGTTTAGGCAATAAATTCCTGGCAAACATCAGGGAAGTTGATGCCATTATCCATGTCATCCGTTGCTTCCAGGATGATAATATCGTCCATGTTGCCGGAAGTGTTGATCCGGTTTTTGACAAAGAGGTCATCGATACCGAACTCCAGTTAAAAGACCTGGAATCGGTAGAAAAAAAGATTGCCAGAATTGAGAAAATTGCCAAATCGGGAGATGCAAAAGCAAAAAAAGACCTTGAAATATTACAGGCATTCAAAAAAGGTTTGGAGGAAGGTAAAAATGCCCGGGCTGTACAGGTGGAAAAGGAAGATTTGGAAGCAGTAAGAGACCTTCACCTACTGACTATTAAACCTGTCCTATATGTTGCCAATGTGGACGAAGCAAGTATCATTTCAGGAAATCAATTTGTAGAACAATTAAAGGAAAATGTGAAGGATGAAAACGCTGAAGTCATTGTATTATGTGCTGCCATTGAATCCCAGATTGCAGAATTTGAAGATCCGGAAGAAAAATCTGTTTTTTTGAGTGAATATGGCCTGGATGAAAGCGGATTAAACCGTCTGATCAATGCTGCCTATAAGTTACTGGACCTGATTACCTACTTCACGGCTGGTGTACAGGAGGTCCGTGCATGGACCATCAAAAGAGGCTGGAAAGCCCCACAGGCAGCCGGAGTAATCCATACTGACTTTGAAAGAGGCTTTATCAAAGCGGAAGTAATCAAACTTTCAGACTATGAAAAGTATAAAACAGAGGCTGCATGCAGGGAAAATGGTAAAATAGCCATTGAAGGCAAACAATACGAGGTTCAGGACGGAGATATTATGCATTTTAGGTTCAATGTTTGACGATTCTTTGAAAAAAATTTGTACTTTTGCAAGAAACAAAACAAATTACATCCCTTAATGACTTGAATTTAATAATTGTTTAAATTTTATTTTTAAAACCGTGAGAATAAGACTAATATTTTCCCTAAAAAACAAAGGAGCTTATTTACCCTTTCACCACCAGTATATTCTGGCACAGTTCCTCAAGGGCCTCATCGTAAAAGGTGGGCGTGAAGAGTTTTTTAACTACAATTACTTCAACTTTTCCGGTCTAAAAGGTCAGACCAAGGTAAGTAGAAGCGGATTACACTACTATTCCAGTTTAGTCACACTAGTGCTTTCATCACCCAATGAAGATTTTATGGACTATTTGCTGGAGCAGGTATTTGAAACTCCGAAAATTGAGTTAGGAAACCTCATTCTTTCCCCTGAGTACACCGAACAGGAATTTGAACCGACTTTGGAAGCATCAAACAAGTTTGTTTGTATATCACCATTGGTTCTTATCACCCCTACTTTCAATGATGAGTCAGGCAAACGTTTCATCAACCCGGATACAGATGAATTTTCTGATCTATTGTATGAATCAACCCTGACAAGGATGGAGAGATCAGGATGGTATTCCCAGGAACAAATGGAATCGTTCTACAAATTCCAGGTTGTACCGGATATGAATTACGTAAACAAGCTTAGAGAACAGCAAAAGAAATTTGCAAGAATTTATTCTGTCTACGACATGGATGTCAAATATGAAGTCAGGGGATATACACTTCCTTTCACTTTATATGCTGCCACCGAAGTACAGGATTTTGTCTTTAAATGTGGTTTGGGAGCCTTTACACATAAAGGTTTTGGGATGCTTGACCTGGCAAACCACTTACCTAGTCAAAGGACAGAACCATATAAATTCAAGAGAGAGGGTTTCATCCCTTACAAAGCCCAACAAGAGAAAGAAAAATCTTCGGATTCGGGTGAAGGACAAGAAGAATTATAAAAAAAGCCGGTCGTTTGACCGGCTTTTTTAATTCTCCATTTTAAGTTTTGGATTAAATTTAAAGTCTCCTCTTATTTGGATTCAAATTGAAATAACTGATAAGTTCATCATATCTTGAACCCATTTCCCTGTAATAGATAAAAACTTCATATTCATTTTCGGTCTCAAAGAAACTACCCTCAATGGGAACCGTGTTCCAGCCTTCATCACTTTTGTAGGCATATTGGTAATCATACCATCCCTGCTTTAAAATCAAGGTACTTTCATACCTTCTGGTATTTTTATTCAAGGTCATCTTCGCATCCGGACTTAAACCCCATTGGGTCAATGATCCTATGATATAAGGCTGCTCTGTCACCTCTTCAGGATCCAGATAAAAAGTCATAACCATATATTCACTTTCAATTTCATAATTGCTCCTCTCCAGATTCATTACCGCATATTGGCCATTGAGATCCAGATATTGTGAATATACTCCATAAGGGGGCCTGACCTTGTCCACTCCTGCTTCAGCATAAACTACATCCTTTTCCATTCTAACGGAACTTACATTGACTCCCTTCGCCCTGACAAATCTTAGATCTACAAAACGGAATTCATTTCCTGCCCAAAAAGTATTACTGCCGTCAAAAAGATTGTATTCTATCATCTTAATATCCTCCCTGATCATGGTAGGCTTAGTCAGCACTTTCATATTATCCCATCTTTGGTTCTGTCGGATAATCACTTTTAAATTGGACCTCGGGTCAAAAAGTTCTCTGGATTTGTAATTCAGGTTGACATTTATCTGTTGCACCTTCCTTCTGATTTCTGTTTGGCTTGGAGGAACAATCTTTGCGGCAAGGTTGATGCTGTTTTGGAAAACCATAAACCTTTTGGTCAGGATAATCTGGTTTTGATCCCTTCCCCGGTATACTTTGATAATATAATTCCCTGTTTTGGTAACTCTCGGAATGACAAAGTTATAATGGATATAGGGAATTCTGGTATCTATTGATCTCTCGTAATCCAGAATATTGAATTCATTGTATTCATTCAAATATTCTGCGTCTTTCAGATCCGAGGGAGTCCAATCCACATTGCAATGGATAATCTTTGCCGAATACATATCCGGATCATAGGCCAAATCATCAAATGTAAGCATAATTGGCCTGTTTCCATTCAGTTCCATGACCGGAGAATTCATTTGGGCCTCAAATTCACCCGTATTTAGAAACAAGCGAACAGACTGGATATTTTCCTCATATATCCTATCATGATAAACCTGTTGGGCCAAAAGCCTGAAATTGGAGAAGGAAAAAAATATTAGAAATAAAATCAGCAATCGCATAAGCATTTTTTTAAGCATTATACAAAAAATAATACCAAATTCTCATTCTTATCCTGCGCTTTCCTGTAATTCCCCGATTTCCTCTACCAGTCTTTCCCATTTCGCATTCAATTCCTCCTCCTGAAATTTAAGATTTTGATAATCCTTATTAAGGATTTCAATTTTAGAATTGTCGGAAAAAACCTCTGGATTTGCCATGTCCTTTTCCAAATCAGCTTTTTTTGTTTCCAAAATCATTATTTTCTCCTCAATCTGACTCAATTCCTGCTCTTTCTTTTTCAGTTCTTTCCTTGCCAGATTGATTTCAGATTCACTGAATACTTTTTTCTTATTTTCAGATTTTGATTTACTTTGATTATCCGATTGCTGCGTATTGACAGTCTGTTGTTCCTTCCAAAACACATATTCCTCGTACGTTCCGGGATATTCTTTAATCTGATGGTTTTCTATGTACCAAATTTTATTTGCCACTCCCCTAATGAAATGTCTATCATGGGAAACCGTAATGAATGTTCCTTCATACTGTTGTAAAGCCTGAATCAAGATGTTGACAGATTGCATATCAAGATGGTTGGTCGGTTCGTCCAACAAAAGAAAATTTGCTTCCGATATCAGGGTTTTGGCCAAGGCTACCCTTGATTTTTCACCCCCTGACAATACCTTGATTTTCTTAAAGACATCATCATTGGTAAAGAGAAAGCACCCCAGAACATTTCTCAATTCGGTATCCGTTTTTCCGGATCCTGCCTGCTGCAATTCCTGGAGAATTTCATTGTCCACATTAAGGGCTTCCAATTGATGTTGTGCATAAAAAGATTTGATAACATTATGGCCCTGATGTCTCTTTCCATTTATTTTTTCCGTACCGTCAATGATGCGGAGCAATGTGGATTTACCTTTACCATTAGCTCCGATCAGTGCTATTTTATCCCCTCTTTCAATTCTTGCTGAAGTATCTTTTAAGATGGTCAGATCCCCATAAGCCTTGGACACGTGGTCCAGAACCACCACATCTCTCCCAGACTTTTGGGTAAACCGAAATTTGAAATTAACAGCAATATTATCATCCACTACCTCAGCCACCCTTTCCATTCTGTCCAATGCTTTTATACGGGACTGGACTTGATTGGATTTGGTAGCTTTGGCCCTGAAGCGTTCAATAAAACGCTCCGTCTGTTTGATCATTTGCTGTTGGTTTTCATAGGCATTCTGTTGGATTTCCATCCTTTCTTTCTTTTCTTTTTGGTAGAAAGAATAATTGCCTGAATAAAGGGTCAAGTTCCCGTTGGATACCTCTACAATGCTGTTTACACAGTTGTCTAAAAATTCCTGATCGTGAGAAACTACGATCACTGCCCCTTCATAGGTTTTGAGGTAGTTTTCCACCCATTGGATAGAAGGAAGGTCCAAGTGGTTGGTAGGCTCATCCAACATCAACAGGGAGGGCTTTTCCAAAAGCAATTTGGCCAACATTACCCGCATCCTCCATCCGCCTGAAAATGTCTTTAGCGGTCTTGAAAGATCAGAAGTAGAAAAACCTATCCCTTCCAAAACCTCTTCCGCTTTGGCCTTAATTGTATATCCTTCATTAGCTTCAAACTGGTCCTGGAGTTTGGCCAATTTATGGATGATCTCATCTGAATGATCAGTTTCCATCTGTTTAAGCACAGCATCAATTTCCTCCTGAAGTTTCAAAGTTTCCTTAAATGCCTCCAGGGCAACATCCAGGATACTTTCCTCGGATTGGTAGGAAAGCAAATCCTGATTCAAAAATCCAATACTACAATCTTTTGCCTTCTGAAGTTCTCCGGAACTTGGTTGATAATCCCCGTGGATAATTTTCAATAAAGTTGACTTACCGGTACCGTTAAGACCTACCAGTCCGATTTTATCCTTTGGTTTGATGTGCAGGGAGGCGTTTTCATACAAAGCTCTACCTCCTATGTAATAGGAAAGATTATTGATGGATATCATGGCGCAAAAATAAGTAAACTATATTTTAATATGGGGCCTAAATGGAATATTACTTTGAAACAGAAAAAAAATTGCCCTAACTTAAGCCTTCATTAAAATCGCTTGAAACAATCATAATCAAATTCACATGCTTAGGTCCTTTGGTATTTTCCTACTTTTCTTTATCACAGTTTCCTGCAATGGTCAGGGTAAAAGCAATAATTATATACAATTGGAAAGCCTCAAACTTCCTGAAGGATTCAGTATTTCTGTTTGGGCTGAGGATGTACCGGATGCCCGTTCCTTGGCCATGAATGAAGACGGAAGCCTTATTTTTGTGGGAAATAGACAAGGAAAAAATGTCTATGCCCTGAAGGATACCAATGGTGATGGAAAAGCAGATAAAAAGTATACTTTAGCCCAGGGTCTTAGAATGCCAAACGGGGTAGCATTCAAAAACGGAGACCTTTATGTGGCTGAGGTAAGCAGAATACTCCGTTTTAGAAACATAGAGAAAAACCTGGAAAAACCAAGTTATGAAGTAGTCTATGACCAATATCCTGACAAGGCCCATCATGGATGGAAATTCATAGCATTTGGCCCTGATGGTTTGCTTTATGTCCCTGTTGGTGCCCCTTGTAACATCTGTGATCCAGAAGAGATTTTTGCCTCTATTACCCGAATTGATATAAATTCCCCAAATATCAAACCTGAAATTTTCGCCAAAGGTGTCAGAAACACTGTGGGATTTGCTTGGCATCCCGAAACCAAAAACTTATGGTTTACCGATAATGGCAGAGATATGATGGGAGATGACATACCAGATTGTGAACTGAATCATGCCCCAAACAAAGGCATGCACTTTGGATATCCCTATTGGCATGCAGGAGATGTAAAAGACCCTGAATTTGGAAATAAAGGCAAAGAAAAAAGTGCCTATGCCCCTCCTGCCTTGAAACTTGGACCCCATACAGCACCTTTGGGCATGAGATTCTATACTGGAAATCAATTTCCTGCCAAGTATAAAAACAATATTTTCATTGCAAAGCATGGATCTTGGAACCGTAGTAAAAAAATCGGATACCAACTCACCAATGTAGTCTTAGATTCCAATCAAAAAGTAGTCAAAGAGGAAATATTTGCCGAAGGTTGGCTCAATCATGATACCCAAGATGTATGGGGCAGACCGGTTGATGTGCTTCAGCTGCCTAACGGAAGTCTTTTGGTTTCTGATGATATGGCTAATTGTATCTATAAAATCAGCTATAAGAAATAAGGTAAAAGGAGAAAGGTTAAAGGTTAAAGGTAAGGTGTGAAGACTAACCTTTTACCTTTAACCTTATGCCTTTTCCCTATTTTTGATTCATTAAATCTTCGATTTCTTCTGCTTCTATGGGGATGTTGCGCATCAGGTCAAAAAACCCTTCTTCCTGAATGACAATATTATTCTCCAATCGTACCCCAATTCCTTCAGCGGGAATATAAATCCCTGGTTCAACTGTAAATACCATTCCAGGAGTAATGGGCTCATGCATGGTTCCAACGTCATGTACATCCAAACCAAGGTGGTGGGAGGTGCCATGCATAAAGTATTTTTTATAGGCCGGCCATTTGGGATCCTGGTTTTTGATGTCCGTTTGGTCTATCAAACCCAATCCAAGCAACTCTGACTGCATAATCAGTCCTACCTCTTTATGGTAATCCTGTATAGTTATCCCTGGTCTTAACATGTTTGAAGCTTGGTTTTTCACGCGTAAAACCGCATCATAAACATCCCTTTGCCTTTTGGTAAACCTGCCATTGACAGGGATGGTTCGGGTCATATCAGCATTGTAATTCCCATATTCCGCACCTACATCCATGAGTATCAAGTCTCCGTCCTTACAGGTGGCTTTGTTTTCAATATAATGCAGAACACAGGCATTTCCCCCTGCCGCAATAATTGGCTCATAAGCAAAGCCTTTGCTCCTGCTACGAATAAATTCATGGATGTATTCCGCCTCAATTTCAAATTCCATCACCCCGGGTTTCACAAAGGAGAGAATCCTGCGAAAAGCCTTTTCAGTAATATCACAGGCAATCTGCATCTGATCAATCTCTTCCCTTTCTTTTACTGCTCTTAATTGGTGCATCATCGGAGCTACCCTGTGATAATGATGCAGGGGATATTTTTCCTTACATTTCTTAATGAACCTGGCATCCCGGGATTCTACCTGTACGTCTGCCCTTAAATGCTCATTGGTATTCAGAAGTACATGCTGGCTCAGGGCCATAAGGGTATTGAGCACCTGGTCAAAACCCGAAACCGATTGGATATTGTTTATCCCGGAAGTTTCGAATGCTTCATCTTTGGTGTATTTATGTCCTTCCCATACTGCAATATGCTCATTGGTTTCCCTTAAAAAGAGGATTTCTCTCATATTTGGATCAGGAAAATCCGGACAGAGAACCAAAATTGTCTCTTCCTGGTCAATTCCTGTCAGGTAAAACAGATCATTGTTTTGCCTAAAACGCATGGTCCCATCTGCATTGGTAGGCATGATATCATTGGAATGGAATACGGCTAGCGATTTGGCAGGAAGCCGGTCTTTTAATTTTTGTCTGTTTTTAATATAAAGGCTTTTGGGTAGCGGATTGTATTTCATGGAACAGATTCTTAATTTAAATGGTAAAACAAAATTGAACCAAAAATACCATTTATCCATTGGGTAAAAAAACTGTCTTTAAAGTCTTTTATTTTTGTACATTAAGGCAAGGAATTAATTATACATGCAATATAACCTCAAGCAGTTGGGCAATGGCATCAGAATTGTCCATCAGGAAATAACCCACACCAGAATGGTCCATTGTGGCTTTGTACTCAATATTGGTAGTAGAGATGAATCGAAGGAAGAAGAGGGTTTAGCCCATTTTTGGGAACATATGGCTTTTAAGGGAACCAAAAAGAGAAAGGCTTTCCACATTATTAACCGGCTGGAATCCCTTGGAGGGGAATTGAATGCATACACTACTAAGGAGAAAATCTGCTTTTACTCCAGCATCCTCAAAGAACATTTTGGAAAAGCCGCAGAACTACTATGTGATATCACCTTCAACTCCACCTTCCCTAAAAAGCAAATAGAAAAAGAAAGGCAGGTCATTTTGGAGGAAATGGCCATGTACCGGGATTCTCCGGATGACTCTATTCAGGATGATTTTGATGAACTGGTATTTGAAGGTCATGCACTGGGAAGAAATATTCTAGGTAATGAAGAGACTGTGGGCAATTTTAGTCAGGAGGATTTTTTTGATTTCATTTCTACCCGTTTTGATACAACCCAGATCGTTTTTTCTGTAATTGGGAATATTTCTTTTCAGAAAGTCCTGCAAAAAATTGAAGGGCCCTTGTCTGAAATACCACTGAAAAGGAGTCTTTATGTACGAAGTGGATTTTCCACTTACCGTCCAAAAGTTAAGGTCTTGGAAAAAGAAATCACCCAATCCCACTGCGCCATTGGTAAACCCGCCTATTCTATGTATGATCCCAGGAGATTTAAACTGTATCTGTTGAACAACATCCTTGGAGGACCAAGTATGAATTCCAGATTGAACCTTTCTCTGAGGGAAAAATATGGCTATGTGTACAGTATAGAATCAAATTATTCCACCTATTCGGACACTGGATTTGTGGGTATTTATTTTGCCACAGAACAAAAGACAGCCAACAAAGCAAAAAAAATTGTTCTCAGGGAGATTGAAAAATTAAGAAACAGAAAATTGGGGACTTTACAATTGCATATGGCAAAAGAACAGGCCATTGGCCAAATGGCCATGGCGGAGGAGAATTATGCCGCCTTGATGCTGGTTTTTGGCAAAAATCTTTTGGATAAAGGGAAAATTGACTCACTCGATACTATATTTGATATTATTAGAGAAACCACGGCAGAGGAACTCATGGAAATTGCCAATGAGGTATTTGATCCGGACCAATTGAGTTATCTTACCTATTTACCTGCATAATAAAATGGAATTCATTGCCAAGGAACTTCTGGATTACTGTGAAAATCATACAACAGAAGAAGACCCTCTTTTAAAGTATATACAAAGAGAGACCTATTCCAAAGTGCTTATGCCAAGAATGCTTTCCGGACACCTTCAGGGAAAGACCTTGGAAATGTTGGTGAAGTTGTTAAATCCCAAGACCATTCTGGAAATCGGAACTTATACTGGGTATTCAGGAATCTGTATGGCCAGAGGTTTGGGAGACCAAGGTAAATTGATAACTTTGGACATCAATGATGAGCTTGAAACCATGGTAAGGGGATTTTTTGAAAAATCAGGTCTGATGCATAAAATTGAGTATCAGATCGGGAATGCGTTGGATATCATACCTACTTTACCGGACAACTTTGATTTAGTCTTTATTGATGCTGATAAAGCTAACTATATCAATTACTATAACTTGATCGTTGACAGGGTCAATCAGGGTGGTGTGATCTTGGCAGATAATGTATTATGGTCCGGAAAAGTTTTGGCAGAAGAAGGGAAGAAAATTGACAAAGACACCCAGATAATCTTGGATTTCAACCAAATGATCCAAGAAGACCCAAGAGTAGAAAATATATTGCTGCCCATTAGAGATGGATTAATGCTCGCTAGAAAACTATGAAAAATTTAACCAACAATTTATTTAAAGGAGTAATTTTTTTGAGCCTACTATTTCTTGATCCCATCGGGACTTTGGCACAAATTCCCCAGGTTCCCAGAGAAATGTATTTCGCAGACCTGACCATTAGGATCAATGAACAGGCGAGAAGGGAAATTCAATTAGATGTGGACGCTCTACACAGGAACCAAAATTATTTCAAGGTTAAGGTTGACAGGGCCAATTTATATATGCCTTTGATAGAAAGGGAATTAAGGGAAATCGGGGTGCCTGAAGACATAAAATATTTGGTCATACAAGAGTCAGGGTTGATTGCTGATGCCGTTTCAACGTCCAATGCGGTGGGTTTCTGGCAATTCAAACAAGGGACTGCCGAAGAGGTTTTTCTAAGAGTAGACAATCAGGTGGACGAAAGAAAAAACATTGTGTCTTCCACCAGGGGGGCTGCTTTATATTTAAGAAAACATAATTCACAGTTGGACAATTGGATGTGCGCTTTGGTTTCTTACCAAATGGGACTGGGAGGAGCAAAATCCTATTTTGGCAACCAATATAGCGGTAAAAAAGTCATTGACCTGGACAGAAATTCCCATTGGTATTTTAAAAAATTCCTTGCCCATAAGGTGGCTTTCGAAGGTCAAAACAAGATGCTGGTCAGCAACTCAGGGTATTTGGAAGAAGTCCGGATCCAAGGACCTACTTCTTTAAAAGCTTTAGCTCCCAGATTAGGGGTTTCAGAAAACCATCTGAAAGAATATAATAAATGGGCTTCAAATGGAAATATTCCTGGAGATAAGGTGTATTCTGTAATCTATGTGAACCAGGGAATGCCCCCAACGACCCCAATTACTGCTCAGGTCAATTCAAGGCCAAGCGGTGTTGAAAACACCTCCTATTCCAATAATTCCAGCTATCCCAAAATAACAGGGAACCAACAGAATGCCACCCGTCCGAACCAAATCAAGGTAAATAATATAAATGGGGTAATGGCTGCGAGTACTACAACCCAAAGTAATTTTTCACAAAAAATCGGTATCAAGGAGAAAAAATTCCGAAAGATCAATGACCTTGAAAAAGGGGCAAGGGTAGAATCAGGAAAGTATTACTACGTAGAGAAAAAAAAGTCTCATGCTGATGTTGAAAAACACGTAGTCTTACCGGGAGAAACCCTTTGGTCAATTTCCCAAAAGTATGGGATCACCCTTTCATCACTGAAAGCTAAGAATAGAATAAGGTCAGATAGAGATTTGAAAACAGGAATGGTACTTAATCTTCAGGAACATCGAAAAAGAGGTGAAAGTATACCGATGGTTCCAGGTTCTGAATATAGAAAAATTGTTGAAGCCAGTAATTCTCCGGCTGTTCAAACAACAGCTTCCCAAAATACGCAACAGGAAAGGGAACAAGTAAGATACGAGCCAGCCCCGTCTTCACAATCCTCACCACAGCCCCCTGCCCAAAAGGTTAACCCATCCAGGTTAACCCATACGGTAATCCAGGGAGAAACCCTCTATCGACTAAGTCAAACCTACGGAGTAAGTGTAGATGACATAAAAAAATGGAATAATTTGCCGGATAACAACATCAAGATCGGTCAAATAATAACAATATTTAAACCTTAATCTTCAATTTTTGCGGGTTAATCATGTTCAAAAAATTACTGCTTTCTTTTTTTATTGTTATAGGTCTTCTCGGTGTCAGCAAAGCCCAGGACAAGCTGCTTTTGGCTGATACACTTTTGATTGCAGGTGACACTATTATTATGTTGGGTGACTCCATCATTATCAAGGAAAAAGTCAAGCCTGTCTACTGGGAAAAAGGAGGTAATTTCAATTTAAGTATACAACATGTAAACCTTGTCAACTGGAATGCAGGTGGGGTAAGTAATATGGCCCTCAATACCGGTCTGATGTATTATGGAAATTACAAAAAAGACAAGATCATATGGGACAGCAAACTGAATATCAACTTGGGATTTAACCGTCAGGCCGACCGTAATTACAAAACAAGAAAAACCAATGATAATTTTATCTTTATCAGTAAATATGGACGGGAACTGACAGAAAAGTGGTATTTGTCAACTCAGATTGATGCAAGGACGCAGTTATTGGCAGGTTATAGATATTTCCGACCGGCCGGAGCAGAACAGGATGCAAGAAATAAAATTTCAGATCTATTGGCCCCTGCATATTTACAGTCTTCCACTGGTCTGAATTATAGAGTTCAGTATGAAAATAAAGACAGGATTTCCTTAATTGCTTCTCCTTTTACCGGTCGTTTTACCATTGTACTGGATGACTCACTGAGCAATGCAGGCGCTTTTGGGGTAATTCCAGGTGAGGTAGTCAGGGCTGAGGCCGGATTGTCATTTGGTTCGTCTACAGATATCCAATTAATTGAAAATGTCCGTTGGAGAGCGGATCTCAACCTCTTTACCAATTTTGAAAAACTAGGGAATTTCGTAGTAAACTTCAACTCCGTTATTTCCATGCGTGTAAATAAATACATCACCACCCGTATTGAGACCATCTTAATTTATGATGAAAGGGTATTTATCCAGCAGGCTGAAGGACCTCCAAAACAAGCGGTTCAGTTTCAAAATATGATCAACTTTGGCTTGGGTCTGGACTTTTAAAAGTCTGTTTCCAGGCCAAACCTTTTTTGCAATTCGACCAATGCCGGAGATTTCTCAATTAAATATTTAAGTTTATCAGTACTGGTATACAATTTTCTTTTTTCACTAAAATCCTCTTCTTTGATTTCCTGGTCTACATGTATACTGTAATTGTTGAGTTTTCTCCTCAAAATACTGAGCACATCAGGTTTGATTTTATTGAATATTTCCTGCTGGATTTCCCCATTGAGATGAAATGTTATGGTTTCATTTTCTAAAGTAACAGGTTGTTTGAGGACAGTAACTTCCAGATTTTTGTGATGAGACCTATAATCCTCTATGACCTCAGCAATAACAGATTGTAGTTTCTCTAAATCAAACACTTCAGCCAATTGAGGAACAGGTGGTGAAACAGATTCATGGTGGTTACTTACCCTTGTTTCCACAAGTTGTTTCGGATTTTCCTGTATTATTTTTTTTGCTGCTAACAGGCTATTGGGAATGGCAACGGTTTTCTGAACAGGTGTTTTCTTTGCAGCAAATGGATTAACTTCTTTGAAAAGTGAGGGCGCTGAGGAATTATTTGAAGTTGAATAAGTCGTGGTATCAATCAGACTTTTTTTTTTGATTCCTCCTGTGCCAGGGCCGCCAGACTTATTGCCTGGGGAAGTTTGGCCATTTTCATCAAAGCGAGTTCCACATGCAACCTTTGATTTTTGCTGGCTTTATAATAAATCTCACATTGATTGCAAAGGTTGAGGGCAGATAGTAAAAATGAAAGGCTGCATTCTTTTGATTGGTCCAAATATCTTTCTTTGATCGAATCAGAAACCTGTATCAGATCTATAGTAGCTGCATCTTTACAAACCATCAAATCCCGAAGGTGTTCAGATAAACCACTGATGAAATTATAACCGTCGAACCCATTTTTAAGGATTTCATTGAAGATTAAAAGGACACTGGAAATATTTCCTGCCAACAACGCATCCACCACCTTGAAATAATAATCGTAATCCAAAATATGGAGATTGCTGATGGTCTCCTGATAGGTAAGTTTATTACCAGCGGAATAGGTGACTATCAGGTCAAAAATAGATAAAGCATCTCTTAAAGCCCCGTCTGCTTTGGTCGCTATAAGTCTTAATGCTTCTTCCTCTGCATCAATTTTTTCTTCCTTTGCAATGTATTTTAAATGATCTGCAATGTCATTGATCTGAATCCTGTTAAAATCAAAAATCTGGCACCTTGATAGGATAGTCGGAATAATTTTATGCTTTTCAGTAGTTGCAAGGATAAAAATTGCATACTTGGGGGGTTCTTCCAACGTTTTCAAAAAGGCATTAAAAGCCTGATTGGAAAGCATGTGGACTTCATCAATGATGTACACTTTATATTGTCCCTGTTGTGGGGCATACCTGACCTGGTCAACAAGGTTTCTGATATCATCCACTGAATTGTTGGAAGCTGCATCCAATTCATGGACATTGAAAGATGCATTATTGTTAAAAGCTTTACAGGAATCGCATTGGTTACAGGCTTCGAAATCTGCTGTAAGTTTTTCACAGTTAATGGTTTTGGCAAGAATTCTTGCGCAAGTAGTTTTACCCACACCCCTAGGTCCGCAAAAAAGAAAAGCCTGAGCCAGGTGGTTATTTTTAATGGCATTTTTTAAAGTAGTAGTGATGTGACCTTGGCCCACTACACTTTTAAAATTGGAAGGTCTATATTTTCTCGCTGAAACAACAAAATTCTCCATCACCGCAAGATATAAAATTATTGTAAAACTGACTTTGAAGATTTGTCAAAGGCATAAAGTTTTTTTGTTAAGTAATTCATTTTTAGAGAGATTAAAAATCGAAAGAATTTCCAGTCCGGAAAGCAAATATAGATTCAACAATGCGCTCTGAAGTTTTTTTCAAATAAAATCCACTTGCTCTCAAATTTTGCGTATTGAATCTTATTTCTTGATTCTTGATTCTTGTCTCTTTCTTCTAACTTCTCAAAGCTCATATCCTTAAAAAATCTCCAGCCATTGAACCAAATTTAGTTTATATTTGTCATCCAAATGAGAAGGGGCTGACCGGTTTTGACAGTAGGTGTGAAGATCGGGCTCGCATGCAGGCTGGAGTATGTACGGCCTTAAATGATTCATACGAACATAATTGGCGAAACTCGTTACGCCATGGCTGCCTAATCTAACCCTAAGGGGATAGATATCGCTTAAAGGGTTGAGTTACAAGAGTGACTCCCCGGCCACATCCCGCCATCTGTTGCGCTGTCCGGATGGAATTGGGGTGTCGACTTGACAGTGATGCTCCCTGTGAGGCTACTAAGCAGGGCTAAGACAAGTGGCTAAGCTGTTGTCCGGTGTGTCACCCAGCAAACAACAGTCGAAAACCCAACAGGTGACTAAGCATGTAGACGGTACGGTGTTTCCCTATCTGGACGCGGGTTCGAATCCCGCCAGCTCCACCACAAAAAATCCCTGCTCTAAAAAAATCAGGGATTTTTTTTGTATTTTTTTTCAAATGTGCTTTATGGGTTTTTTCAATTTCAAGCATAATTTTGGACTTGAAATTTGAAAAACCGCATTTTAAAACATAATCCTTCAATAAGCCTGATTTTAGAGCTAGGACTGGCTTTCTTATTTAAAAAACTAATAAATTAATTGATTTTATTGGTACTTTTTTTGATAAGAAGATTCTGATTTGAATTACCCATTTTATTTTGTTAGATGTATAGCCCTAGTACGTATTTTTGTTCAGGATCAAAAAGCATAATAATATTGCTTGTAGGTTTGTTTTCAGCGGTTATTTCTTTGGCAGAAACCAACAGCAATGGAAGTTTTGCGGATCAATTGTTGTTTCAACCAGAACTGACCGGACCAGACCAGGTTTGTGTGATTTTCGGAAGTGTTTTAGCTGATTTTTCGGGTGGAGGTAATCCAGCTACGGACGTCTACAATTGGACCATCTTGAATCCAAACGGATCTGAGCATTTTTCAAGAAGCGGTGGAGCAACTTTCCAGACAATTTCAGTTCAGTTTTCTGAAGTTGGAGTATATACAGTTAATCTTAGTGTCAGAAGAGGGAATGATATCATTTACTCTGGTTCAAAAACGCTCCAAGTTATCCAAGGCCCTGAATTGGCTCTACAGCCTGATTATTTGCTTTGTGATTTTACCCCTGCCACACTTACGGCTGTAAACCCGGATAATCCAAATCTTTCGAACTATGCTTTCGAATGGAGAAATATGGCCAATGAGGTAATAGCTTCAAGCAATGAAATTTCAGTTTTGGATGAGGGATTTTATTTTGTGACGATTTCTTTGGCTAATCAAACCGGGGCCCAATCCTGCCTCGTCAATGGTACCACCTATGTCGGGCAACCAATAGACTTTCAGTTGAATATTTCAAATACAACCTCTTGTGAAAGTGAAATAATTGAAATTACAGTCGACACTCCTTTAATTGGAGAGTGGGAAATTCAAAAGGAGGGAGAGTCTGATTGGATTAATTTTGGAAAAGCCTATTCTTTGTCTATTAATACCGGGGAAGAACTTATGGGCCCTGGACAATATACTGCTGTATTCAAGGTTAATTCTGATCGCTATCCAAATTGCGTTTCAATAAGGGAAATCGCCTTTGAAGTTAATCCCGGGCCGGATTTCGAAATCAGGGATATAGTCGCTGCTTCGGATTGTACAACGCCCAATGGACAGTTTATTTTTCAATCGAATTCACCAATTGATTTTTTAAGTGTACGTGAGCTTTCACTTCAATATTCAAATATTGGAATAGGAGAAATACTGGTTTTTGAAAATTTATTGCCAGGCATCTATAATGTAGAAATCAGGGCCAATTCCTGCGACCAAAATCGGGTGATCATTGTTCCCAATGCAAATCCTCCCGCTCCTATTCAATTTGAATTGATAGAAACAGGAGAAACCTGTACTGCATCAGGGAGAGAAAATGGATCAGTTTTGATAAATTTCTTGAACGGATCCTTTTCAGGTACCTATAGGGTGGTTAATTCTTTAGGTGAAAATTTCGCTTCAGGGACAATCTCCAATGAAAATAACTTCGAAATTTCTCTTCCCGGAGGATTTTATGCCCTGGAGATTGTTTCTTCTGACTCCTGTGTACTTCCCGAAAACAGAATGGTTGAAATTTATGAAGAAAGCCCGGTTTCCTTTTCAGTACCTTTTGAAATGATCATCTGCGATTCCTTTGACTTTATCCCTGAAACCAATCAAAATCTTAATTTCACTTTAATTGATCCTTCCGGTCAAACTCATATACGAAATTCCGGAGACCCTTTTAATCTTACTTTGGAAGGAAATTATACCATTACCGGAAGAAGTAACAGTAATCCTTCTGTAGGTTGTGATTTTACAAGGGAATTTAGGGTAATTCGGGTAGATGCCCCTGAATTTGATCCAGTATTGGCCAGTGCTGATTGTTTTGGAAACAGATTATATAGGGCTGAATTGTATGGAGAACAGTCATTTCAATATGTGATCCGTTGGTATGATGCTGATTTTAATATTGTAGGCAGAAATGAAATCTGGTATCCTACAGGATATGGGACATTTTATTTAGATGTACAGCCCAGAGGTTCCAGCCCTTGTGCCTTTAACCCAAAACCACTAGTAGTCAGGGAACCTGTATTTGAAGTTGACGTAACTTTAGAAGGAAGTTTGATATGTCCCGAACAGCCTGGGTCCATCAATCTTATCACGGATTTTGAGGAAGTTTTCAGAATCGAATGGATCTATATCGCAGACGATGGGACACAAAACATACTAAGCCAACTTGAAAATGAAAGGGAGATTATGGCGGATTCTCCCGGAACCTATGAAGCAGTGGTTTTCAATGAAGCCAATTGTGAGATTGGCAGGAATATGATAATGGTTTTTGAAAGCCCAAACAATGAAAGACCGAACATAAATCCTTTTTATTCAGTTTGTGAAACTTCAAATTATGGTGAAGTGGTAGATCCTGGAATATTTGCCTCTTATGAATGGTATTTCCAAGGGGAATTTATAGGCAATGATTCAAAGTTGGCTTTGAAGAGGGCAGGAAATTATAGATTGGTTGTTACCAACGAAGATGGGTGTTCTTTCGAATCCACTTTTTCCACTTTTGAGGACTGTACATTTCAATATATCTTTCCAACGGGCATGGAATTAAAATCCAATGAAAAGCTATTTGAACTATATGTGAATGATGCTGTAGAAGAAGCAAAACTTTGGATTTATAACCGCCAAGGTGAACTGATTCATTTCTGTGAAGGACAAAATATCCAATCCCGTGTGGCTTTTTGCCATTGGGATGGTACCTCTAAGGGCAGGCGGATTCCCCCGGGAACTTATACCGTTGTCTTAAACATTGTGAGCAACAGATTTGAACTGGACCGTAAATTCACCTCAAAACTGGTGGTTTTGGACTGAAAATTCACATCCTAAAAATGATGGAATTATAGCAACAAGACACTTTTAATGCCTGTTGCCAGTTTTTTATAAAATGTATCTCCAGGATTTTTCCTGTCCTCTTTGACGATGGAAATAATGGAAGTCCTATCCCGGATAATTCCCCAGGCCATATCTCTGGCATCCCTTTCAGAAACTGCGTCGGTTTGAATTTTAAATTCTATACCGTTGATTTCAATTGTGATAAAATAATTTGCCATACCAATGAATTTAAAAGAATGACACTTAAAATGAATTGAACTGATCAAACCAGCCTAGGGCTGCACCATACATCAAAACATATTCAACAATTTTGTTTATGCAAATTACATTTTTTTATATTTAAAAAACAAATTTTTAACAAAAAATTACCATAATTTTTTAAAAAACCAGATAAAACGCCGGAAAAAGCTATATAAGGCCTGATTTAAAAGTAAAGGAAAGTGAAGTTTACCGTTTAAATCAAACCGGAAATTATAGGTTATGTTCCAAAATAAGTATTCAATTCTTCAACCATTTTGGATTTCTCATTCAGGTCTTTGATGATTTTCCCCTTTTCCAAAAGGACTATTCTATCACATATTTCGGTAACATGGTTAAGGTCATGGCTTGAAATGAGGAAAGTAACCTGTGAACGTTCTTTTTCCTGGAGGATAAGTTTTTTCAATCTCACCTGGGAACTTGGATCCAGGTTTTCAAAAGGCTCATCCAACATCACCACTTCCGGATTACCAATCATAGCTGCCGCAATTCCCACCTTTTTGAGGTTTCCTTTTGACAGGTCTCTGATATACTTCTTTTTGCCTATGATTTCATCATTGAACAATTCCTCAAATTTTTGCAGATGCAATTTTAGATCTTCCTCAGACAACTGATGGATTTTCCTAAGTGCTTCAAAATATTCATCCGGAGTCAAATAAGACAACAACATATGTTCATCCAAATAGGCTCCTACCCTCCCTTTCCAATTTTCATTTTTGCTTACATCAATTCCATCCAAAAGAACATGACCTGTAGTAGCACGCACCAGGTCTAGAATGATCCTGAATAAAGTGGTTTTACCTGCCCCATTGTTCCCAACCAGACCGAAGCACTCAGATTTAGGAATATAAAGGGATTCGACATCTAATACTACTGCCTCTTTGTATTGTTTTTTGAGCTGATCTATGGTTATCATAATTCTTGTCTAAATGAAGATGAAATTTCGTATCTATTTTTTATCACTTTTTCTACGGCAATATTGGAAAGGTATGGAAAAGCTATAATCCCAAGCATTCCCACAATTCCAAGGGCCACCAACCCGGCGTATTGATTGATTAAAAGGGCAAATGGGAAATAAATAATGTAGGGACCGATAAATATGGGGATCATCATCAAAAACTGGGCAATTCCCACCCCTTCATAATTAAACATGGCACCCTTGTTTAAATCCATGGGTTTGGGTTTCCACAATGACATGTAAATGACCAAATGGATAATTACCCCCATATTGAAAATAAATGTAGCTATATGAATTAAAAGGATATCCCAACCGAAATACACATATGGAACGGAGACCAACAAGCAAAAAACAGAGGTGACAACAAAAAGTAGGTATTTGCCTTTCACCAATGATTCAATCCCATTTTTTTGGTTGAGATAAAAATCAAAATTGGAGGAATTCCAACTTAAGAACAATTGCCCGTACTGCAACATAAAAATGCTTGTGATAAAGGTTCCCACAAAAATAAACATATGGTTAAAACCTTCTTCTGTTTCATATTGGGGGTTTGTGTAAAATATTAAACCATATAATAGGAAAAATCCGGCAAGCATTAAGTAGGTTCTGCTCTTTTTATGGCGAATAATTAATTTCCACTCCAAATTGGCCAACTGTCCCGCCAGACCAAAGCGGTTGAAAATCCCTAAGTCCTGATTGACAAAGCGAAGATTTTCCTCTTCGGCCAAATCTTCCAAGTAGGCATTTTTATAATAAAAACTGAATGCCAATCTATGCAGGGCAATAAAAAGCAGGAATAATAAAATTACTGGAATAACTGACACTAGAGACCAATCGAAAATTGGCTTGACCAAATCCCCTAAATTAAACCAACCATAATAACTGGAACCTGCACCCAATAGAAGGACAGCAAAAACTACTCCTAATCCAATGAAACTGTCCTCAAATTTTTGCTTGAACCATAACATCAGCCAATGCAGGGACCAACTGCTCAAGACCACACAGCCCAACCAGGACCAGGCTGCTAAATCCCCAAACCTCGGCCCAATTTCCTTAAATGCAAAGGGCAGAAACAATAGGGGGAAAAGCAATGTTAAAGGGGAAATAAAAGATCGGCCTAAAAGGAAATGAATGATGTGGCTTTTCTTGATGGGCAAATGTAAAAACCGCTCCAGTTCCATGACAGGAAGTTTCTGAACGAAATACCTGTACATAAACTCGAACAGGTAAAAATAAATTAATACCCCACTAAGTGTTGCATAAGCATCCGTGCTGTCAAATCCCTTTTCAATAATTTCTTTTAAAAAAATACCCAAAAGAAGTACATAGGAAAGAAGCACAACGGCCAAGAATCCAAGAAATATAGCTACCAGAGCCGATTTGGCAAATGAGGTAGATCTCATTGTTTTGAGCAGTTCCAATTTGATCAACTGTAAAACCATAGGCAAAGAATATAGGTTGATGGAATTAAAATGTAATTTTGGATTTGAATATAGGTAAAACTAATAAGCTAATTATCCAAAAAAAACAAAAATTGACCAAATGAAGGAAATTACTGATGAAATAGGATTTTTCGAGATTGTTAATGAAAGAAGGTCAGTTCGGATATTTGACCAGGAATCCCCTTTTGATCATCAAGTGGTCCAAAAATGTCTCGAAACTGCGATGTTGGCTCCAAACAGCAGCAATATGCAGCTTTGGGAATTTTACCGGGTTCCCGAAACTTCCTTATTAAAAATACCTTTATCTAAGCTATGTATGGGACAAAAAGCGGGTACCACCGCGAGGGAGCTTGTGGTGATTGTGGTAAGAAGAAAGCTTTGGAAATCCCGGGCAAAGGCCAATTTAGAATACATCAGGGAATGCTACAGAGATGCAGATCCTAAAAAACTCAAACGGGCTATGGCTTATTATAAAAACCTGGTACCAAAGTTTTATTCCAAATATCCCTTTTGGTCCATAATCAAACAAATTATTGCCTGGTTTGTGGGTCTAAAAAGACCAATGGTAAGGCAGGTTTCAAGCTGTGATGTCAGGATATCCTTACACAAAAGTGCAGCTTTGGCTGCCATGACTTTCATGTATGGGATGAAAGCAGAAGGATATGATACCTGTCCTATGGAAGGATTCGATTCCAAAAAGGTCAAAAAACTCCTGAACCTACCCAAAGACGCCGAAATTAATATGATTATTGGTTGCGGTAAAGGTCTTCCGGAAGGGGTTTATGGGAGAAGATTTAGGGTTCCGAGTGAACAGGTTATATTTAAAAAATAATGAAAGTGGGATTTCGAAAAGCGGATTTTGGAATTAATGAAAAGTTAATCCTTTGTTTATTATAATTTATCCGGATAAGTTAAAAAGTGACTAAACTTATTTCTTCATGATTTTCTAATTTTACATGTCGTGATTTTTTTAGAATTTTTATGAAGGAGAATTTAAAACAGAGAACCAAAAGTTTTGCACTTGCTATAATAGAAATGACGGCTTTGATTCCAAACCATACCGCTGGCCGCGTAATACAAGGACAGATTATCAAGTCATCAACCTCAATTGGTGCCAATTATCGATCTGCACTAAGGGGCCGTTCTAAAGCTGAATTTATTTCAAAAATTGGAATAGTGGAAGAGGAAGCAGATGAAACTGTTTATTGGCTTGAGTTACTAGAAGAAAGTAAGATTATCGAACAAGAAGTAATTCATCCATTATTAGATGAAGCCAATCAGTTAACAGCAATTTTTACTTCCATGGGAAAAACAGCAAAATCCAAAAAGTAACAAATTGTAGACCTCATTTTTTGTATTTCGAAATCTGACTTCCTAAATCCAACTTTTAATAATTATACTTCCCCTTCCACCTGTCCTTCAAAAACTTCCTCAACTCATTTTCCCTGGCATTATTACCGGGTTCATAGAGCTTTGTATTTTTGATTTCGTCAGGAAGGAATTCCAAAGCAACAAAATTCCCCTCATAATCATGGGCGTATTTGTATTCTTTGCCATAATTCAGGTCTTTCATTAATTTGGTTGGTGCATTCCTAAGGTGCAGGGGCACAGGAAGATCTCCTTTTTCCCTTACCAGAGCCTGTGCCCTATTGATGGCCATATAAGCTGCATTGCTCTTTGGGGAAGAAGCCAGATAGGTCACACACTGGGAAAGGATAATCCTTGACTCCGGATAACCTATCATTTTCACTGCTTCAAAACAGTTGGTAGCCAACAAAAGGGCATTGGGATTGGCATTGCCAATGTCTTCCGATGCCAAAATCACCAATCTCCTGGCGATGAATTTCACATCCTCCCCTCCTTCTATCATCCTGGCCAACCAATATACAGCAGCATTCGGATCAGATCCTCTGATAGATTTGATAAAAGCAGAAATGATGTCATAATGCTGTTCCCCTGATTTATCATAAAGTGCGATTTTTTGCTGGGCTATTTCAGTCACCTTCTCATTGGTCACCAGACAAGGGTCTTCGTTAATCCCATCAACAACAATCTCGAGTAAGTTCAACAATTTTCTCCCATCCCCTCCCGATAAGCGTAGCAAAGCCTCGGTTTCTTTTAATTCAATGTTTTTCTTTTTTAGGTCAACGTCATTGTCAATAGCCTGTTTCAGCATGGCTTCCAACTCATGCTTCCCGAGGGAATTGAGTGTAAAAACCTGGCACCTGGACAGCAACGCAGCATTGACTTCAAAGGACGGGTTTTCGGTGGTGGCACCGATAAGTCGGATAATCCCTTTTTCCACAGCCCCAAGAAGGGCATCCTGCTGGGATTTATTGAATCGATGGATTTCATCGATAAAAAGTACAGCTCCCCTTTGAAATTTGGATTTATCGATTACCTCACGGATATCCTTTACTCCTGAACTGATCGCACTTAGGGTATAAAATGGAGCCTTGATCTCATTGGCAATAATATTGGCAATGGTGGTCTTTCCTACCCCAGGAGGCCCCCAAAGAATCAAAGAAGGCACATTGCCTGATTTGATGGCTTTGTACAAAAATGCGGTTGGGGCTGTCAAATGCTCTTGTCCAATTAGCTCTTCCAAGCGGGAAGGCCGCATGCGTTCTGCCAAGGGGGTGCTGTCGATCATTTTTCTTGACGATTTTAAATAGAAAGATGAAATAATTTAGACTAAATGCAATCAACCAATTCGGAAAGATATTGCTATATATTGGATATGAATAGAAATTGAGTTTGGGCCAAGTATCCAATATCATGAAATTAATATCTACGGATATCAACTATATATCGCCAAAGGTCGATTTCAATTATATTTCGCGAAGCGTATTTCCTCATTATTTCATAGAACATATTTTAATTTATTTCGCGAAGCTTATCTCTACCTAATCTCCTTAATTCTATCTTCAAAAGCCTCTAGCATCATGTCATTAAAATCCAGATGCGTCACAAAACGGACCTGGTCTTTGCCGAACTTCACGGCTTTGATTCCATTTTCAAATAGTTTAGATAGGAAGTCCTCAGGACTGATGCCCTGCAATCTCGCGATCACGATATTGGTCACGACAGGAAAAACCTCTGACACGAGGGGATGTTTTTCCAAGATTTGACCAATGGTCTTCGCTCTAGCATGGTCTTTAGCCAATCGATCAACATGATGATCAAGGGCATAGATGGCTGCTGCAGCTAAATAACCTGCTTGCCTCATTCCTCCACCAAAGGACTTCCTGATTTTCCTCGCCCTCTTGATATCGGCTTTGGATCCTAATAGCACTGATCCTATCGGGCAACCCAAACCTTTGCTCAGACAGATGGAGATGGTTTCAAATTGGGCACCCCAGTCTTTGGGGCTTTCACCGCTTGTCACTAAGGCATTGAACAGTCGGGCACCATCCAGGTGGAGTTTGATCCCATGTTTAACACAGAGGGTTTTGATGGGCTTCACTTCATCCAAAGTGTAAATGCTACCACCTCCTTTGTTCATGGTATTTTCCAGAGAGACAAGCGTAGTCTCACAGGCATGAACATCATCCACACTGATGTTCTCGGCAATATCTTTGGAAGTGATTTTTCCGTAAGTCCCTTCCAAAAGTTTGACAGAAGCATGGGCATTGGCCATGATGCCACCCGCTTCATAAAGATAAATATGGGAATACTTATGGCAGATCACTTCCATTTGTGGTCCGGTATGCAGCTTGACAGCTATCTGATTGGTCATGGTACCGGATGGGCAGAAAAGCCCGGCTTCCATCCCAAACATATCTGCCAGTTTTTTTTCGAGGGCATTGACGGTAGGATCTTCACCAAAAACATCATCTCCCACTTGGGCCGACCACATGGCCTCTAACATACCTTTGGTAGGCTTGGTCACGGTATCAGAACGTAAATCGATTATCATATTTTTAGAAACAAGAGTCAAGATGCAAGAAACAAGAGATTTTCATTGAGAGACGAGACCTGCCTGGCTGCAGACAGGAGCGAGAATTTAGACTTGCCAACTTCAAGCAAGGAAGAGAATCAGAAGCTAAAGTGTCCGCAATAACCCAAAAGTATGTTATTGTATAGGATTTTTCAAAGACTTTTCTTTAAAGTTAGACAACAATAAAGGCATTCCAAACCTTCATTCATCCGAAAACAATTACCTATAGAATCTCAATTTCAAATCTTGGTACTTCGTACTTGGTACATGGTACAAAAGAAATCAAAACTCTTGACCTAATTCTTAAAATACTTCCCCTTACTACTCCCTTCAGGAACCAGGCCTTTAATTGCTTCTGCAGTTTCAATGGGTCTATCTGTAGCAAGAATATCCGCTCCATTTTCAACAAACTCCGCATAGATTTGGTCTCCTCTGGCAACAGCACTTCTGTCCAGGTTGCCCAATACTCCCAAAATAGTGAAAACACCCTTTTCATGAAGCATTTCATTGAATTCTTTAGGGCGCTCAGCCGTTCCGATAAATGCAATCCACCGGTTAACAGGAATCCCAGATCCTTCAAAACGCTGGAGTTCTTCCTCATTTCTGATTGTCACGGACAACATCAGATCCGGGTGTAACCTATGCAGCTTTTTTGCAGCCTCCACACTATAGGTAATTACTGCCGCATAGGGTTCTGCCTGATGCTTTTTGATCGCCTCGACCACCATCTCAAAAGGAACTTCCCTTTTAATATCCACTGTAAATAAGGTTTTCCCTTTCCCCCAGGCCAATGCTTCATCCAAAGTTGGAATTCTGTAATCCGTGGTATTACCATTTGCATCAACGAGGAATACATCTTTCAACTCATCAAAAGTCCAATCGATGACGTTTCCCTTAGCTGTTGTAGTCCTGTCCAAAGTATTGTCATGCATCAAGACAAGCACTGAGTCTTTGGTCAAAGCCACGTCAAATTCAATAATGGAATGGGTGTATTTGAGGGTGTTTTCAAAGGCTTCCAGAGAATTTTCGGGATATCCGGGATAAGGCCCACCTCTATGAGCAGAAACCATGGGCGTCCTGTCGTCGGACCAAGTAAAAAAATGCCTGGTATCTTCAAGGGAATGGATGACAATTTTAAGAAGTCCATCAGAGTCTGCATTTGCCCCTACAGTTTTAGAAGTTTGCTGATTACATGAAAAAAGGAGAAAGCCCATGAGGGCCAATAAGTACTTATTCATCTTTTTTATCTTTTTTGAACCAGAAATCCAGACCCAAAGACCTTTTTTCAAGGTGTCCTTCCATGTCTTTGATTTCAAGATTTAATGCTTTGGTGGAAATTAGAATTTCAATCAGAGAGATCCCCAATGAAATTAACAAGGCCAGCATACTGCTGACAAAGACATAATTTGCAGCGGGTTGAATTTCCATAAAAATAAGATACATGCAAATAACACAGAGCAAAAAACTTAACACTCCGCATAATTGCATGTATTTGATCATGCTAAGGCGAAGTTTGAGGTTGGATATCTGCCCTACAATCATGCCCTCATCCGGATTTTTGAGAAAATTCTTATGCAGTCCCCGGATTAAGCTTGCCGTGGCCAAAAATCTGTTGGTATAGGCCAGCATCATCAATGTAATGGCAGAAAAAAGGAGAGCCGGAGTAGAAAGTTGGAGTTCCATCAATGCAAAAGGATTGGGCTTCAATTTGGGGAATAAAAGGGATAAATAAAAAACACAAGACCAATTACTTGATCTTGTGTTAAAGATTTGAGAGAAGAACTATTTTTAAATATGAATCACTTCACCATAGGCAGCTGCAGCAGCTTCCATTACTGCTTCAGACATGGTAGGGTGAGGGTGAACGGTCTTGATCAACTCATGTCCTGTAGTCTCCAATTTACGGATGGCTACAATTTCGGCGATCATCTCAGTCACATTGGCACCGATCATATGGGCACCTAAAAGCTCCCCATATTTGGCGTCAAATATCAATTTCACAAAACCGTCTTTTGCACCGGCAGCAGAGGCTTTCCCGGAAGCAGAGAAAGGGAACTTGCCCACTTTTACTTCATATCCGGCTTCCTTGGCCTTAGCCTCGGTATAACCTACAGAAGCAATTTCCGGCACGCAGTAAGTACAGCCTGGAATATTGTTGTAATCCAAGATTTCAGGATGATGTCCAGCGATTTTTTCCACGCAAATGATGCCTTCTGCAGAAGCTACGTGTGCTAAAGCCGGTCCTGTGGTCACATCGCCGATGGCATAGTAACCTGGCATATTGGTTTTGTAGAACTCATCCACTTTGATTTTTCCTTTTTCAACCAGAATACCTACATCTTCCAAACCGATGTTTTCCACATTGGAAACCACCCCTACGGCAGAAAGCACTACATCACATTCGATAACGGATTCATTTCCTTTCTTATCCTTTACGGTCACTTTGCATCCTTTTCCTTTGGTATCCACTGCAGTGACCTCAGTACTTGTCATGATATTGATTCCGTTTTTCTTATAGATTCTTTCAAGGGCTTTGGATACTTCCTCATCTTCATTCGGTACAATTCTGTCCATAAATTCCACGATGGTAACTTCTGTGCCAATGGAGCTATACACGTAAGCAAATTCGACTCCTATGGCGCCCGAACCTACCACTACCATTTTAGAAGGTTTTTTCTCCAGAACCATCGCCTTACGGTAGCCGATGATTTTCTCATTGTCGATTTTCAGCGCAGGAAGTTCTCTGGCTCTGCCACCAGTGGCGATGATGATATGGTCTGCAGAGTAAACTGTCTTTTTCCCCTCTTTATCTTCAACTTCTACTTTTTTACCTGGCTGAACTTTGCCCCAGCCCAATAATTGATCGATTTTATTTTTCTTAAAAAGGAACTGAACACCTTTGGACATACCTGCGGCCACATCCCGGCTCCTTTTGATCATGCCACTGAAATCGACTTCGGCACCTTTTACTTTGATGCCATAGTCTTCCGAATGGTTGATATATTCAAAAACCTGTGCACTCTTAATCAATGCTTTGGTAGGGATACAACCCCAGTTTAAACAGATACCGCCTAATTCAGCAGCCTCTACTACTGCAGCTTTAAGACCCAGTTGAGAGGCACGGATGGCCGCTACATATCCACCAGGTCCTGACCCTACAACAATCACATCATATTTTGTTGAAGACATATTTTTAAAGTTTAATTTTCAAATAAGCTACGCAAAAATAAGGCTTTTGGGCAGAGAAAAAAATGAAAACAGGATGTTAAATGACTTTACTTTCCCTGAATAAAAAAGAACAAAAGAGGTCAAAACTCAAATTTCACCTGTTTGCCAACTTTTTCTTTTTGCTCCAATTCCAATAGTTTGGATTTACGCCACAGGCCTCCTGCATAACCTGTCAACTGTCCATATTTTCCGACGATACGATGGCAAGGTAACATGATTAAAATGGGATTAGCCCCAATTGCAGTACCAACTGCCCTTACCGCATTGGGATTTCCTAAATTGGAGGCAATTTTTTCATAAGTACTGGTTTCTCCAAAAGGGATCTTATTGACTTCCATCCAAACTTTATGCTGAAAATCTGTTCCACCAAAGGCAACCGGTATATCAAATGTTTTTTGCTTTCCCTGAAAATACAGCCCTAATTGAATCCTGACATCCATCAGGACACCATCCAAAAAGGTTTCTGTTTCCGGCTCATCTGTAAACTTTAAGCTTACCAGGTATCCATCCCAGGCCTCTGCCCGGATATTACCCAAGGGAGTTTCCATCACTGCAAATTCTTTCATGCTAATACTCTTTTAGGGTGAGGATAATTTAATATGTCAATTAAACCCGAAATATGCATAAGAATTTCTATTACGAACCCTAATACATAATTATGGTTAAAACGCAAGCGTGTCACAAGGTATAACGGATTTAAATGGATTTTGTCTTTTAAATTGACTTTTATTTCTTTTCAGGACAAAATGCTTCCTGATTTACGCTGAGTACATTTGTTACTTGCGGATTTCTTTAATACTTGGATCTTGTTTTTTGAGTCTAAACTCTCGCTTCTAGCTTCTCAACTCTTTACGAATCACTTCCTAAATCCGCCTTCCCACTTCCGAAATTAGCACCTCACTCTCACACCATCATCAACCTATACCTCCATACTTCCCTAACATCCGCGATCATAACATAGAAAGGTTTATAAATGGGATTACCGGAACACAAGAGCAGCCTTTCCTGATCTTTGATCTGATTATAGGCAATCTTAAAAGTCACCCCATCCTGTTCAGTCACTACCACGTACTTTTCCCCATCCCGGATGGAAAACCAATCATCCACATACTCGCAGACAATCCAGGCTCCCTCAGGAATGGGCAACATGGAATCTCCGTCCACTTGAAATACCCTGTGTTTTTTATCCTGAGGTAAAAATGGTAATGAAAAGCGCGGCAGCTCTTCTATAAAATCCGGATCAGAAAATCCCGCCAGATAAGAAGCCTTGGCTTTTTGGGAAACCACTTCGATCAGTTCCCTTCCTTCTGCATCCACGGTGGTGGTCAAAATACGCAGGTTCCGCCCCCGAAGAAACTGATCTGTTTCCAGCAACTGCCGCAACTTATATTCAGAGAGTGAGGCCAGGTCCTTTTTCAAAAGGACATCTATGGACACACCCAAATAATCCGAAATTACCAATAAAGCTTCAAGGGGAGGATTGATGTTGAGTTCATACCCTGCCAACTTGGAACGGCTTATCCCTATAGCATTGGCCATGGTTTCCTGGGTCAGGGATTTTTGTTTGCGTAAAAATTTGATGTTGGAGTGAATATACATATACAAACTGCGTCAACTTTTGTCCTGCTTCTGATTTTTATTTTCAAATATATAAAAATTGTTTAATTTATAGACAATAAAATGTTAAAATTGTTGACATTATGGAAAAAGGGAGAAGCATAGCGCACATGGATTTGGATTCGTTTTTTGTGTCGGTGGAACGGCTGTACGATAGCAGACTGAACGGCAAACCTATCCTGATCGGTGGCTCAGGAGACCGGGGGGTGGTGGCTTCCTGCAGTTATGAAGCAAGAAAGTTCGGGATACATTCGGCCATGCCCATGCGTACAGCCAGGCAACTCTGTCCGGAGGCGCTGATTATCCGGGGGGATTTTGAAAAATACAGCCAGAAATCCCATGAGATCACAGAAATCATCCGTGAAGAAGTGCCATTGTTTGAAAAGTCTTCCATTGATGAATTCTATATAGACTATACCGGTATGGACAGATTTTTCGGTTGCTTCAAGATGGCTCAGGAATTGCGGCAAAGGATCATCAAAGAAAGTGGCCTCCCCATTTCTCTGGGCCTTTCGGAAAACAAGACCGTCTCCAAAGTAGCTACAGGAGAAGCCAAACCCAATAATGCCAAAGAGATTCCTAGGGGGCTTGAAAAGCCTTTTCTGGCACCTCTTTCCGTTCGCAAAATCCCCATGATCGGAGAAAAGACCTCCCTGACACTGTACAGCATGGGGGTAAAAAAAGTACATACCCTTCAGGTCATGCCTGCGGAATTGTTGGAAGCCACCTTCGGAAAAAACGGCCGTATGATCTGGGAAAAAGCCAATGGCATAGACCGGTCCATGGTCACTCCCTACTCGGAAGCCAAATCAATATCTTCCGAAAACACCTTCGAACAGGATACAATTGATGTAAAGATGCTGGAAGCCAACCTGATCGCTATGACGGAGCAACTGGGAACCAAGCTACGCCAAAAACAACAGCTGACAGCCTGTGTGAGTGTCAAAATCCGCTATTCGGACTTTGACACACATACCGTCCAGCAACGTATCCCCTACACTTCTGCAGACCATATACTGATCGGAGTGGTCAAAGAACTGTTCAGAAAGCTCTACAACCGCCGGCTTCTTATACGGCTTATAGGTATTCGCTTCAGCCATTTGGTCTACGGCAATTACCAGATCAACCTTTTCGAGGATACAGAGGAGCAGATCCGTCTCTATCAGGCATTGGACAGGCTCAATACCAAATATGGAGACAAAACTGTGTGCCGTGCCATCGGCCTGCGGGTGGGAAGAAGGAGGTTTAACCCGTTTAATGGGATGGCGCTGTGAAAGGATATGGGTTATGAAATCTTTGATTAACAGAAGGGAAATAACTCTTGGTTTCCCGCAGTAGACGCAGCGAATACGCAGCAATCGCTGCGTGAAATTTTCTCATCATTTCGCAGAATCGTATCGACAACCTTTAAGCCTCCCCAAACACATCCTGCAAATCCAATACAACTAAGATAATAAAAAGCTAAGATTTCATTATCAGCTTACCAAAAACCAACAAGGCTGGTTACGAACCACAATAGTGCACAAAGTCAACAAAAGAGGGAGTTAAAAGGATTTGTTGTTTACAGTAAGGCGTATTTAGCTCCAACTTTTGTGTTCCTTTTGTATCTATTGTGGTTCGAAAAAATCCTTCACGGTTACAGTACCGGCCCTTTCATGGATTTTCCCTCGCCATTTCCAAAGCCTTAGTGGTGGTAAAATACTTCACCAGCATATTGGGCACTTCCCATTCCGGCATTTTCCCTTTATGGTAGTACTCTAAAAATTTTTCGGTTACCTGTGCAAAATGAGCCTCATGGCCCACATGGTAGCTTTCAGGAATATGGACACGATATTCCCCGTTTGGGAGTTGTTCCAGGTCAATTCCGGGATATTTGCCCTGAAGGGTTGAACGGATGGCTTGTTGAAGTGCTACATCCTGACCTTTCAATAAGGCAATATAAAGGGTTGGTTTATATCCCTCTTCCTCACCCTGACGGATGATCAAGTTTGCCCCGGTTCCCCGCATAACGCTATAATGAGTGTCGCCTGCACCTTCAGGCGCCTGAAAATTCCAGATAACACTGACTTTGGCATGAACTCCTTTTAGGGTATAATTCATCTCTCCATTACAAAATACCTGCAGCTTTCCTTCTTGGATATCCTTATCCAAAAAATCAGGAAACTCCTGCTTACCCGTCACTTTTCTAAATTCTTCCAAATTAAGTGGAGTAGACCACCTTGTGGAAGTCAGCATGTCCACATCATCCAGTGTCAGTACCTGTTCAGGAAATGCCGCCCATTGGATCAAATCCACCAGATGGGTAGTCACATCCACCAAACCTTCACCCTGTTTTTCAACGTCAAAAAACCAATCCGGTCTGATCAAAGCCTGGCCGGAAACATATTTGAAAAAATGATGTACACTTTCTTTGGTTATTGCCGGTTCTTCCAATGTACCATTTTCCAATTTCCCAAAAACCTCGGGAATCATGGATAATTCTTTCTGCAAAATGGAAGTAATTTCAAATCGCTCCGTCATGATATCGTAGAGCAAAAGATCCTTTTGTTTTGCCAAATCGAATGCTTGCTGCAATTTTTCAAATCCCACTTTATCGATTACCAATGGTTTATCTGCATATACATGGATCCCGTTCTGAATCGCTGCTGAGATATAATCGATTTTTTGGTCATTTTTCCCCGCCACTACCATGACATTACCCGACTTCCTGTTGATCATCTCATCCAGATAATCCGTTCCTTTGTAAACTTCCACTTTCCAAGAAGTTGGTTGGTCATTTCTAGTATTATACCCCTCCAGTCTACGCAGATAATCATTGAGTTCCTCTCCCTCAGGAGCAAATACATAAACAGTAGAATCTACATTGGGATACATTGATTTATGGATCAATCCAGCATGGAAGTGCCCAGGATCAAGACTCATCAAAACAACTTTTCCTCTTTCCTTTTCTTCCATTTCTGTCTTTTGGGGATTAGTACAGGATTGGGCAACAATGACCAAGATCGTAGCCAATAAAATTACTTCAAGTCTGTTTTGCATTTTAAATTTTAACATAATCCGTTCCATAGGGTGCTCTTTGAGGTCTGCTCAAATAGGAGTTGGCCTCCTCATCTTTTACAAATCTTTCTGTTTTCGGGTCCCATTCTAATTTCCTACCGATCTTCATGGCAACATGACTGATCAAACAAACGGAACATGCCCGGTGCCCTATTTCAACCGGAGACAATATTTGTGAACCGTTTTGGATTCCTTCCAACCAATTTCCGTGATGGCTACTGCTTCGCTGCAATTGGATTTCATCCGGCCCTATAAGTGATTGAAGGATTTTCGGGTCAGAAGCATCCAGCGCTTTGGCACTTTCTCCTTGGGTAACCGGGTCACTGGCGGATGCCACATAATCTCCCCTGGAAACCCAGATCCAACCCTCTGTGCCTTCATAACGGATCCCATTGGGGTATCCTCCACTGGTAAACATGACGATGCCATTATCATATTCTGCCTTGACCATAAAATCCCCATGTACATTCCAAAATCCAGATCTTGGAAATTCAGCTACTGCCTCAACATATCTTGGCCCTGTCAGTTCGGTATCCATGCCCCAGGCTGCCGAATCAAAGTGATGTTGGCCCCAGCCTGTAATCATTCCTGCCCCATAGTTTTCATGCCTCAACCAACCTGGCCTGTCATACCCTTCCTGTGGATGCACTCCTATTTCCGTGTAAGGTATGGTGGGTGTGGATCCTAACCACATATCAAAATTGAGGTTTTTGGGAATTGGCATTTCAGGGGCCTCAGGCCCTGATGGATCTCCCGGCAAACCTATTCGCACGGTATGTAGCTTCCCAATTCTCCCGTTCCTGACCAATTCTGCTGCAATTCTGAACTGCTCGCTGGACCGTTGTTGTGTTCCCAACTGTAGCACAACGCCTGTTTTCTTCACCACTTCTACCAATTGGCGTCCTTCTTTGATGGTCAGGGAGGTTGGTTTTTGTAAATAAACATGTTTCCCGGCCAAAGCCGCCTCCATTGCAGGCTGGGAATGCCAATGGTCAGGGGTACTGATAATTACTGCATCGATGTCTTTATCCAATAACATCTCTCTGTAGTCACCATATTGCTTGACATCAATGTAGGGTGTTCCCATTTTCTGGGTATAATATGCTTCGACCAGTTCCTTACCTTCTTTCATGCGCTTACTGTCTACATCCGAAACAGCCACTATACGCGCCACATCATGTTCCCATGTACCGGGAAGGTCATGATAGCGGGCAATTCTACCGCATCCTATCTGTCCGATATTGATTTTATTACTGGGAGCATTCTTCCCAAAAACTGAAGACGGCACAATAGTTGGGAAACCAAGGACCGATCCTGCGATTGCTGTATTTTTGATAAAGTTTCTTCTTTTCATAGATCAAGTAGGGTTAATAATTCTATAATTCTGCGAATTGTTTCCAATATTCTTCAGCCTCCTGAACGGTCATTTTCCCGTCAAAAACAACCATCCTGTATTTCAGCACATTTTTCTTATTGGGCAAAATTTCCCAAGCCTCGTGCCGAATAGGGCAGAATTCTACAAATACATTTCCTATACCATCATAATCCTCTTCTGGCCATACCCTCAATGGCTCAGGATGTGCTCTATTGCTTGAATGGCTAAGAAAAAGAATTCCACTTTGTCCAGAAGGATCATCAGATTCTCCAAATACCATCACCCATTTAGCGAAACTTCCATCCGCTGTTTTTCTGTCATTGCCTTCCGAGGTAATTATATAACTATTATCCGTCCCCCATTTGGCTGTTGCCCTAAAACCAATTCCTCCTCCATAACGATAGGCATCCAAAACGACCACGGATTTCAATGGCGTTGATATGGAAGTGTTATAATCCACCATATACCTGTCATTCTCTTTATTCCAAACCCTTATTGCCAAATCCTCTTCAATGGCTACCTGTGCACCCTTGGGAGCTAATAAATCGATATGATTTTGCCGAGCGATAATTTCTGCATATTCGGTATGTTCTTTCTGGGAAATCAAATGATCAAAATCCACCCTACCCTGTCCATCCCCCAAATTCCAGAAATCTACTCCCCTTCCTTCCACCAATGTCCTGGTCCAGGGTCCCCAAATGCCGTAATGATGGTAGTGATCCGGGGGCTGTATCCTGGTCAGTTCTTGTCCTGATGGAGAATTGAGGGGATGGATAAATCCGGATTTTTTAAAAGCTGGGCTTACTCCCTCCGGCACTTCGGTCATAGCAGTCCTATAACTCAGTAAAACCTTTTCCTCTGATTTGAAATCAATTGCTTGTGCTGTCTGCTCTATGGTTATTTGTTGACAAAAAACTATTCCCTGAAGGCACAAAAAGATCATACTTAAACATAAAAGTCTTTTGATAATCATGGGTTTTTAGGTTATTTGGTTTGATAAAGACAATTTATTAAAAATAATATAACATCCCATGCAGACTTGCCTTTTTAAGATATCCGGAAGAAAATTTGGATTGATGCTTTGGCTTTTTTGTTATGCATCGTTCTCCTTCGGACAAGATCTTCCTATCGTGAAATTCGATGATGCCTGGAAAAGTAAAATTCACTCCCTCGCACCTGAAAAAGCTAACTTTCCTTTTACGGAAAAGAAAAAGATTTTGGTTTTCTCCCTTCACACCGGGTTTGATCATTGGGTGATCCCCCATACAGAAGAAATGATCAAGATCATTTCACTCAAATCTGGCGCATTCGAAGTGACAGGAAGTAAGGATATCGGCATTTTTGAACCGGCAAACCTAAAAAATTATGACGCTATTGTTTTAAACAACACCTGTTCCAAACCTGATCACAGGAACTTATTTTGGGATAAATTGAGGGCAGAATTTGATGCTGACAGTGTTCTTTTGATGGTAAAGGCTATGGAATTGGAAAACAATCTTTTGGATTATGTGAAAAATGGAGGAGGTCTGATGGTAGTCCATGGCGGTATCACCACACAAAATAAATCCAGGGCTTTCAGTAAACTGGTTGGAGCAAGTTTTGATTATCACCCCCCTCAACAACCCATTCAGGTCAGATTGGAAGACCCAAAACATCCCTTAGTTCAGGTTTTTCCCAAAGATGGTTTTAACCATGTTGACGAGCCCTATTTCTACAGCAATGCCTATCAGGATCTGGATTTTAGACCTTTATTATACTTCAATAATGAAGAAATCACCGATCAAAGGCAGCCTGCCAAAACAGGAAAAACCTATTTAGCCTGGATCAGGTCAGAAGGTAAAGGCAAAGTGATGTACTGTTCCCCTTCCCATAATGCCCAAAGTTTTGAAAATCCGGATTTATTGAAATTTTACCTCAATGGATTACAATATGTGGTAGGGGATGTGGATTGTAACGACAAACCTTTGAGGTCTTTCTGACCTCGAAGGTTTTACAACTCTAATATTTTATTCTAAGAAAGACCTTCGGGTTATTTGGAAACCACAAAGGTCTAAAGTAACCTTTGAGTGCGCCGCGGCATACTAGAAGGTTTACAATAAAATCCCACCAAGTCCTCCAAAAATCACAAAGTATTTAAGATTTTAATCCTTTGTGATCCTCCGTGGTCTTTGTGGGATCAATTCACCTTAAATTAAATCTTTAACTTTTATATGGCAATTGGTAAATCCTTTCCCCGGTCAGTTTATAAATGGCATTACACAAAGCAGGAATGAATGGTGGAACTGGCGGTTCCCCAACTCCGGTGGGTTTTTCCATACTTTCCACCATATGTACATGAATTTTCTTTGGTGACTGTGGCATACGGATTACCTCATACCCATCATAATTATTTTGTTGAACCCTTCCATTTTCAAAGGTAATGGCAGAGGTCATAACCAAACTGGTAGCAAATTGGGCACCTCCTTCAAATTGTGAGCGGATACGGTCTGTGTTAACCCCTATCCCGCAATCCACAGCATAGTGGACTTCCGGGATAATAATCTGTCCATTATTCCCTTTTTCAACCTGTACTATACAGGCCACATAGGTTAGGAAACTCTTATGGGCTGCAAAACCAACTGCTTTTCCTTCTGCTAGAGCATTTTTCCAATTGGCTTCTTTAGCTACCCTTTCAATAACTCCACGTAATCTTCTGGTATTCCATGGAAATTTCTCCAAAGGTTCTCCATAGTTCCCAAAATCCCCTTTGAGTTCCCCAGCAAAATCAAGATCCTTGTCCTCCGCCAATAAACCGTGAACAAAATCCACAGGATCCACTCCTTTGGCTTCTGCTATTTCATCCAACATACAATTGATGGCAAAGGAATGGTGTATGTTACTCACAGACCGTAACCAACCAATACGGGTGTGTGCTTTAGATTCATGGGTTTCTATTCTGATATTAGGGACTTCGAATGGAAAATCAATACAACCCAATCCCAGTTCTCCATCAGAAGGATGCAATTCATCTGCATTTCCTGTTGCCCCGATAGCCGGGAAAACAGTATGATGGTTCCAACCACTTAAGTTTCCATTTTTATCCAACACCGCCCTTATACGCTGGGCGCTTTGAGCATGATAAAAATCGTGGTGAATATCATCCTCTCTGGTCCATTGCACACGGACCGGTGCTTTGGCTGCTTTGGAAAGTAGGGCAGCTTCCACTACAAAATCAGGCTTGGATTTTCTTCCAAATCCTCCACCCAGCAGGGTGATATTCATTTTAACTCCTTGATATTCAGTCCCCAGAGCCTGGGCTACTGCCTGCCTTGCCCATTGAGGGTGTTGGGTTGGTGCCCAGATTTCGCAGGTTCCATCACCCTGAACATTGGCAATGGCAGCGGGTGGCTCCATTGTGGCATGGGCATAAAACGGTGCCAGGTAAGTTCTTTCTATTATTTGTCCGGAAGCCTGTCTTGCAGCATTAAAATTCCCTCTTTCTCTTCTAACCATACCGTTTCCTGATGTGCTCTTCAACATTTCTTCCAGTTGTTTGGCTGAAGAATAATTTTGGTTTTCCCCCAAATCCCACTCTATCTCCAAGGCATCCCTACCTTTTATAGCAGCCCAGGTATTATCAGCAATCACTGCAACACCTTCAAGTGGCTTATCCAGTCCGGGAGGTATTCCAGCACCTTCAATTTTAACTACTCGGTTTACACCAGGAACTGCCAGTGCCTTTTGATCATTATATGATTTGACCTTCCCGCCAACTACAGGACATCTTCTGATGACAGCAATTTGCATTCCCGGTAAATCAATATCTGCCCCAAACTTCGCTTCACCAGTTGCAATGTCTTTTGCATCATAGATGGCAACATCTTTTCCGATTAATTTATAATTGGAAAATTCTTTCAAAGTCACTGTTTCAGGATCAGGCATCTCCATGGTTTTGAGCTGCTCTACCAAATCTCCAAACTTGATTTTCTTTCCGCCTGTTGAAACAACCTGCCCATCCTCTGTATTGCACTCTGAAGCATCCACTCCCCACTTAGCGGCAGCGGCAGCAATCAACATATGTCTGGCAGTAGCGCCAGCTTTTCTCATGGGCTCATAAAACATTCTTACAGAGTAAGATCCATCAGTATTCTGGTCCCCGTATTTCTCCTCATCCCCCTCTGCCTGTACAATTTTAACTTTGCTCCATTCTGCACCCAGTTCATCCGCAACAATCATAGGCAGTGAAGTCCGGATGCCTGTTCCCATTTCAGACCGATGGGCAATAATGGTGACCAAGTTTTCTGAGTCTAAAGTAATAAACACGTTTGGAGCAAAGGTAATGAGTTCACCCTTAGGCCCACTACATTGAAAATTAACACCAAGAATAAAGCCTCCTGTAGCCAGAGAACTTATTTTTAGGAAATCCCTCCTGGAGGGTATAAATACTTTACTTTTATTTTCGGGGTCTTTTGTTTTTAAGAAAGGAAATTTCGGCATCATGGCTGAAAGTATTTAAGGTAAGAAATTAATAGGATTTGGAAGCGGTGATAATAGCCTCTTTAATTCGGTTGTACGTTCCACAACGACAGATATTACCCGCCATGGCCGATTCTATTTCAGATTCTGAAGGACTGGAATTCCTTTTGAGTAAGGCAGCTGCATTCATAATCTGTCCGGTCTGGCAATAACCGCACTGGGGCACCACATGGTCCACCCAGGCTAATTGTAGAGGATGGTTTCCATCTTTGGATAAGCCCTCAATGGTTGTAACCTTTTGGTCACCAACTTCTGAAATGGGAAAGGAACATGACCTGATGGCTTCATCATCCAACAGAACAGTACAGGCACCGCAAAGTGCTTGCCCGCATCCGAATTTGGTTCCTTTCATGGATAGTATATCTCTTAAAACCCAAAGCAATGGCATATCACTTTCGGCTTCAACCTGATGTTTTTTTCCGTTTACTACAAGGGTGTATTTTTCCATAAGGAGATTGGTTTTTCAAAGATCTTGTGAATTAAAATTAATCAATATTTTTTCTTATGCACCAATTAGGTTCCAATAATAAAGTTTTGCTGTACAGGTAAGGTGATTTTCGAATGTTTAATTTAATGTGATTTTTGTCCCTTAAAAAACAATATAGACTTTTTATTTTAGTGTTTTATCCCAAATTTGAATTCATCAAATCAAAAACAGATGTGTATTTATGGTCAGGAAGTTTTTTCAATTGCAAATAAGGGTTTTTGATTATCTCGATGAGCGTTGGGAAGGGGCCAGGGTTTCCAAATGGATCAGCAATATTGTAGTGACCTTTTTTATGGCCGGTTTGGTGATCGGTTTACTTTCCTATCTTAGCATTCTGGATTTGGGAAGCAATTTTACTGCCTTCTTTGCGATCGAACTGGCATTTAACGTTCTTTTGATATTTGAGGTATTGGGATTGATTTTCCTGATTCCAAAATCAGTAGCTGATTCTGTAGGAAAGCAATTTGAAATCATTTCTCTTGTTTTGTTGAGGGATGCATTCAAGGAATTCGGTCATTATCTGGGCGAAGTCAATTGGGAAATCAGTTTTTTAATGGAGCTTTTGCCCATAGTGTCCGATGCATTTGGGGCCATCTTGATTTTCCTGATTACAGGTTTATTCTACAGGGCACAGAAACACATCCGAATAACAGGAAGTCATGAAGAACAGCGGGGTTTTATCGATATCAAGAAGTTGATCTCCATCTATCTCACCTTATCCTTTATTGGTTTGGGCATTTATGATATCGTCTCTGCTTATCAAAACCATGCCTTTATTTACAGCATCAAATTATTTTATACACTTTTGATTTTCACAGATGTATTTATTCTCTTATTTTCCCTTCGTTACACAACAAAATATTACAACCTGTTCAGGTATTCCTCCTTTGCCCTGGCAACTATTTTTTTGAGGTTGACCTTATCTGCCCCTGCATATTACAATGTTTTATTGGCTGTGATAGCAGGTTTGATGGTGTTAGGAGTTACCTATATTTACAATAAGTTACTTTTAAAGCAAAGTGAGGTTTTGAAAGTGGAAACGTAGAATTGATATCAGATTGGAAAATTAAGGGGCTAAAGATATTGATGGATATTAGTGGATATTAAAGATATGGTTGGAGGGTATGGAACGGATTTATTGCTTCGGGCGTTTTGATTAATTGTGGCTACTGGAATAAAAATAAGTCCCTGATTTTTAGAAGAAAGTTTGAATACACCTACAAAAAACATTTTTTTTTATTTGGTGTATTTGGAAAAAAAGGATCAACCCACTAAGTTTGCATCACCTTAGACCAAAGGGTTTAAAATTATTAATAAATTAAATTCCTCCTTAGCTCAGTTGGTTAGAGCACATGACTGTTAATCATGGGGTCCTAGGTTCAAGCCCTAGAGGGGGAGCGAAATGAAAAAAGAGGTCAAATCGACCTCTTTTTTCTTTTTATACCCCTTTCTTTTAATTTGAGGAAGTTTTTTTCGGTTGCAATTTTTTTAAAAACGTGAAATATAATTTAAGGAATTAGCCTTGGCCACGTTTGTATAAAATAGTTGGTGGTACATCATATGGGTCAATCTCTACGATTTTTCCATTCCTCACGACAACCAATGGACTATTCTTGGCCTTTTTAAATTCGACTAGCTTGCGATAAGCTTCCTCTAGTCCCTTGACTATTTTGTCTCTTTCCTCTTTTAATTGGTCTTTAGTCTCCATAATATTCTTTTCAGCATGTATCTTCCCGCTTCAATACCAGCTTTCTCTAGTTGGAAAGGAGAGATTCCTTTTGCAATTCCATTTAAACAAGGTTTTTGAGGTTGCAACTTATTAATTTCCAATATATCAAAGTACATCCCTTCCAAGTACTTATCAAATCAGACTGTGTAAAAAATCTGCTGTTTTTGTTAATCCACATTTTCTGAATTGGTTTAAAATTTCGAACTCATCCATTTTGGGATTTTTTCTATTCAAAACCATCTCCTTGAAAGCAGAAGTTGCTTGTTCATGATTTAAGTCAATAATATCGACCAAGAAATCATCAGCTGAAATCACTGCTATTTCAAAATTGTCTAAGATATTTTTTGGAAAGTCTTTCAGGTTGTTGGTTACTATGCAGTTGGAATTAGATTTAATCGCAGCGGCAACAACATGTCTGTCCTTTTGATCCGGCAAGTTTAATGTAGGTATCAAATTTTCATAGTTCTTAACCAAGGCGTCAGGAAATGCAGAATTGGCCATGGCAATTCTTTTCTCTGCATCATCTTGATTCAATCCTTTTCGCATCATCACTTCTTTCCATTCATCAAAAATATGCTTGCTCCACTTTGGAGTATATAAATCATAGTATGCAAACCAAAAAAGTAAATCCCTTGAGATCAATGGATAGATAACATTGGTATCTAAAACAGCTTTAAAACGAACACTATGAATCATATCCTCCTAACTCTTCATCGCTATTCATCATTTCAATCAGTAGACTTTTCTGTTTTGCCTTCATTTTCTGTTTGTAGCTGACTACGTCTTCAAATTTGATCCTGCGATGCCTTCCAACTTTGATGAAATCCAATTCTCCATTTTCAAGAAGTTTGACCAAATGTGGACGTGAACAACCCAAGATTTCGGCAGCCTTTTGAGTAGTTACTTCTGTAGCGACAGGTACAATCGAAATTGGTTTGCCCTGACTCATCGCCCTTAAGATCTCATTGAGTAACTCCAATGCTCTTGATGGGATTTGAAGTTTTTCCTTTGTCTCCTCGATCTCAATTTCAGTCATTGTGGAGTGAACACGCTCAAGTATCTGTGATAGGGCTTCATGAGATTTTTCAGCAATCCGTTGCTCCGATTTACTCGGTCTTTTACTAAGACTTAGGGTTTCCATGGGTTTGATTTAAATACTCTTCAAATATAATCGAAATAAACGAAACAAACGAAATAAAAGTTGAATTTTCAGTTCATTTTAAAGAAGCTTAATTCTGTTTTCAACTTTAAAAGCTTGTCCATGGATTTCTTCCAATGACCTAAATAAGCTGATTCGGTTGCAACTATCGTTGATAGGGGGAGCTAATTTAAAAAAGAGGTCATTTTGACCTTTTTTTTTGTTTTTAACCCTTCCAGTTTAATTTAAACAAGGTTTTTGGACGGCTGCAGCTTTTTTATGAGTTCATATTGAGAAAAAGTATTAAGTTATAGCTGATAATTCTAACTTAATGAAAATCAATAAAAGTTTTAGACTCTGAGTTTGGAAAGGTAGTTGATAGGTTGAAATCTCCGCTATTTGTGGCAACCCACGATCCTGTGAACCACAATATACTAGACCCGTACACAAGCTGGTATGAGATGCGCACTCTATCGGGGCAACACTTGTAAGATTATTTATACCCAAATGCTTCATTAACCAGAGCTGTCATGACATAATTGATACTTTCATAAAGCTGAAGTTAAAATAGGCTACTTATCCGATGATTTACTGAATTTTATCAATCATTAGGGTTTAGAAATGATACCATTACCAAAGGAATAGGTAAGGATCACGTTCCATAAAAAGTCTTTTCCAGCAATACTGCTTGAGACCTTCTTGTTCATAACGGAAGAAAGTGACAAGGGGAAATTACTTCTGGAAAGCTTAAATGCTGATGCAACATAGTACCCTTCTCCAAAATCAAAGGAGGAGAGATAAAAAGCCTGTGGTGATACCTCAAGTTCCATCGATTTGGATAATTTGATTTGACGGAAATTAGCGGTAAGCGCTAAAAAGTGCTGAAGCTCATTCGTACCAATGTCGTAGCCTTTCGCAATCATATATTGCATTCCGACCATGATCTTATCAGAAATTTGATACGAAGGGACCAGTTCCCCAACTAAATAACGTTCTGTTTTGATTATTTCATTATGAGCGGAATCCAGTATATTGGCAAAGTTCAGACCAAGATGCCCACCAGCACGCAGCTTAAACTTTTCCCCTTCGATAATTTTATATCGCAACCAGTATACCTGGTACCAGGGCCGGCCTTCTTCCAAGGAAAAAGTTAATTCCGGCTCAAAGCTAAATCGCCCTTTTTCCAATGACAGATTAAAGATAGCCGCGGGCTGTTCCAGCGAAAAGTTTGGAATGAATGAAATACCGTTATTGGTAATACCGGCTTTACCAGCGATTTGTGTTTTATTGCTTTGCTCCGTTTGCGAAAAAACATTTAAAGCATATAAAAGAATACAGATTAGGAGAACAGTATTTTTCATGAAGGAAACATAATTTCCGGATTCAATCCATTGAATTATACAGACACTGCGATGATGATCATCGTAAATATTTATTTCGATTGCACAATGCTTGACCTCAGACTTTCTTTAAAGAATCTTTCCAGTTTGTCGAAAGGAATTTTATCCATTTGGTCATATAAATCGGTATGAACTCCTTCTGGAATAATCATCAATTCTTTAGGTTCGGCTGCTACGTTGAATGCATCTTCACTAAAGTATTTGGAGTGTGCATTTTCCCCTGCGATTAAAAGCATCGGTCTTGGTGATATTTCCCGGATGTAGGTGAGGATTGGCATATTCATGAAAGACAAAGAGTTTGTTGCTGTCCAGGCACCATTGGAATTTAATGAACGTTCGTGAAAACCTCTTTTAGTCTTGTAGTAATCATAATATTCTTTAACAAATTGGGGTGATTCATTGCTGGTTTGTCCCAATCCATTTTCAGGATATTTGGGTGTTCCGTTTTGTGCATCTTCCCAACGTTGCAAGCTCATTTCTTCTAACATTTTAGTGCGCTGCTCTGGTGTCGTAGAGCCGAAATATCCCTCAGCGTTAACTCGTGACATATCATACATGCTGGTAGTGGCCACCGCTTTCACACGTTTATCAACCGCGGTAGCGTTTAAGGCAAAACCGCCAAAACCACAAATCCCGATAATGCCCAATTTGTTTCTGTCAATATTGTCCTGCAAGCCAAGAAAGTCAATTGCAGCACTGAAATCTTCGGTGTTGATGTCGGGTGATGCCACGTTGCGGGGTTTGCCACCGCTTTCGCCTGTGTAGGACGGGTCAAATGCCAAGGTCACAAAGCCACGTTCTGCCATTTGATTTGCGTACAAACCCGAAGACTGTTCTTTTACCGCACCAAAAGGACCGCTGATAGCCAATGCAGGTAAATTACTTCCGCCGTTTTTAGGAAGATATAAATCGCCGGTTAGTTCAATTCCGTACCGGTTTTTGAAGGTTACTTTTTGACGAGTAACTTTATCACTCAACTGAAAAGTGTATTCATCTTTCTTTCTCATTTCTAAATTATTTTGGTCATTTTGACTTAATGCCTGTCCACCAATGAACAGGGCCATCATAATAATGCTTAACTTTCTCATCACTTTTTATTTTTAAAATATTGTTCATCGGTCACGGCTTCCTGCCAATCAACAATCCCTTTTTCTGTATTGGGAACAATATAAAGTTGTTGTAAACCTACCTCTGGACTTGCGCCGTGCCAGTGCCTTACATTGGGTGGGCACTTAACTACATCTCCTCTTTTGATCGTTTCGATAGGTTGTCCTTCAATTTGATGATAACCCACTCCGTCTGTGATAATCAATATCTGACCGGCAGGGTGAGAGTGCCAATTACTCCTTGCGCCGGGTTCAAAATATACATTGCCCACTGCTGTGGTAAAAACGGAATCAACATCAACCAATCCAATATTGTAGGCGTTTCCTGTAAAATAATCTGCTGAACCTTTTTCTCCTTTCGGAAAAATAGCTTCCAATTCATTTTTGTCTGTTTTCATAATTTCTTGTTTTTTTTCTGTGTTTGAGTTGCAAGCTGTTATCAGGAACAGACTTCCTGTAAGTATTGCAATCATTTTGATGCCCTTGTACATATCTGTTAATTTATTATTCCAACTCAATGGTTTAATTTTATCTGGAACGCCACCTACATCTGCTTATTTCCTTCCTTCTGCAGCTTTACCTACAGCATCCAATTTTTCTTTCATTGGGTCGGGACCGGAATAAATACTACCGTCAGGAAGAAAATCTAGAATTAAATCGGTCGTTTTTGAATACCTTGGCCAGGTAGCCAATCCATCACCATTGGGATTGCCGGTTTTTGCAAAATTCGTCCAATACGACAGCATCATATCGGCTACGTTCTGATCTTCAGCGGTGACATCCGTTCCATATCGGGATTCAAGCGTGTTAAATAAAAAATGTACCTCTGCAAAATGAGGGGTTCCGTACTGCCAGCGGTCTTTCATCGATTCTTTGATATAGGAAAAACGGTAATGATAAACCGGTAAATCCTGCGCAGCAAACATAGAAGCCACAAAACGGGCAGGTTCAATCATAAACCACGCAGAACCTGTTTTGTAGGCGAGTTCGTCAACACTCATTTTATTGTCAGGATTAAAAGCACGCAAAACGTCTTGTTGATATGGAGCAAATCGAGCCAAAGCTGATTCCATGGTTGTACCAACGCCAGCCACCCGGCCTGCCACAATTGGCCCCGGCAAATCTCCACGTGTCGCTCCAGTCATTAATGGCACTTTATTGAAACTTCCTTCCGTATAAGATTTATATTCCTGTCGAGTTAACACCTTGCCGTCAATCATTGGGCCTCCCCATCTCACATTGGTAATATCTGTCTTTTCCGGCAATCCTTCTGTGTAATCAATTAGCTGGTCTGCTGGTAAAGCCCTGAGTTTTTTTAATGCGTTAGCATTATTTCCTTCAATCCCTTTTACTTTGGCAAAGGCCAATCCAAATGATTCGGCAGAAGGTCGTCCGGGTTGATCTTCATCGATCAAACGTGCAGTTTGAACTCCGGTTGGTCCGCTCGACTGGGAAATTGCCTTGTGAAAAAGTCCAGAAGCCATTGGAGATTGAAGCAGTGCTTCAACCGAACCCCCACCAGCTGATTCCCCGAAAATGGTCACATTTTCAGGGTCACCACCAAATGCTGAAATGTTTTCCTGAACCCATTTTAAAGCAGCAATTTGATCCATCAGGCCATAGTTTCCTTTTGGCTCATCAGGAAATTCTTCGGAAAGTGCCGGGTGTGCAAAAAATCCAAGTCGTCCAACTCTGTAATTAAAACTTACAAAAACAATATCCTTGCCGGCAATTGCACGTCCATTGTATTCTGGAAACGAACTTCCACCACCCAACCAAGCACCGCCGTATATCCATACCATTACTGGTAGCGGTTCATCAGACTTCTTTTCAGGGCGCCAAACATTCAGGTACAAACAGTCTTCTGAAGGTTCCTTTCTTCCTTCAAATAGACCGGGTCTGATCCCCTGCATGCAGTCAGAACAAAATGAATTTGCCAGCCTGATTCCTGTCCAGGATTCAGGTTCCTGCGGGGTACGCCAACGTAAGTCTCCCACTGGCGGTTTCGCATATGGAATACCTAGAAAAGAGGTAATACCTTTTGTTGTTTGCCCCCTTAAAGTACCCTGTTTAATTTTTACAGTATCGCCTGCATTTGCAGTTAAAGAGAGCAGAACAATTGCAAGGCTAACAACTATTTTAAGTTTGCTTTTTATTTTCATTTTTTAGTGCTTATCTCTAATTCAACTTCTTAATTTCTTGGCTGGAATTCCTCCTTCGATAGTATTGTCAGGAACATCTTTGGAAACGACCGATCCCGTCGCGACTACCTACAATGTTGTTTTTCTGAATTATTTCCTTCGGATATTCTTTTAAGGGGCAAATATTAGCCGTCTTCTGTGATGAGAAGATGCACTACAGCAAGCCGAACTACTTTACTTCGGTGGCATGCCAGAGCATCATTTTCCAGGTATCCTGCTCTCTAACCCACAATTCAGTAAATTCTACGCGTATGTCAATCATCGTCCCTGAAGCATCCACCAAAATGCGACATATACCTGAAACAACACCAGTACCGCCATGAACCCTAACTGTAATATCTTCTTCGTCAGTAATGGCTTGATATTGTAGCCTGCGTGTTTCCAATGCTTCAATGAATTGTGCTTTACTCTCTACAACCGCATTAGCGTGAGTGAACGTAAGGTCTTCGGTCATCATAGAGGCAACTGCATTAGCGTCGCCACTTAGTGTGGCAATCCTCCGTTTCTCATGAGCAGCTAATACTTCTCGCTCAGCGTCATTTTTATTTTCCATAGTTGACTTTTTTTCATCGCAACCTGTAAGAAATACATAAGCTGCAACAAGGATTATTAAATTAAATTTCATAGTTTATTTATTTTAAATTGTTTTGATAATTTTTGCTGGTGTACCTCCAACAATGGTGTTATCAGGAACATCTTTGGAAACGACCGACCCTGCTGCGACCACTGAGTTTTCGCCAATTGTGACCCCCTGTAAAATGGTGGCATTGGCGCCAATCCAGGCGTTCCTTTTGATATGAATCGGTTTGGGTACAAGAGAATGCCGTTCTTCGGGTGAAATGGGATGTGCTTCAGAGAGCAAGCTGACTTTCGGTGCTAACAGGACATTGTCTTCGATGGTGATCCCACCTAAATCGAGGAATACACAATCGTAATTTATAAATACGTTCTTCCCGATCCGGGTATGTTTTCCATAATTGATATACAAGGGAGTAAACACAGCTACGCTTTCGTCAATTTCCGAAGCTGTAATCCGACTCAACAAATCCCTTATTTCTGTGGGATCGGATGAATTGTTCATCTGTACCAGCAACTCTTTGGTAGCATAGGAAGCCTCACGCATTTTATAAGCCTGTGGATCGTTTGGCGAGATCGTTTCGCCATTTCTTAACCTATTGAAAATATCAGTTGATTCCATCTTTAGAAAGTTTTATATAGCAAAGGTAAGTGTTCTTTATATTCCTTTTTTTACACGCATTTCGTCAATAATGTCATATATTACGTATATTTGCGAAAAAGTAATAGGGCAAAAATGGATAGAGAGAAGGAAAGTGTGATCTTGATTGAATCAAAGGGAAAAGTACGGTTTCCTGAAGTTTTTTTGGGTCGATATCATACACACCTCTACTGTCACAGCGGAAGTATGGCATTTGTTTTTAATAATAAACCTTATGTATGCAAAGCAGGAGAATTTGTCTTTTGGTTTGCAGATAGCAAGCTGGCAGATTTAACATATTCAAAAAATTTTAAATCAACCGTATTATTAGTGGAAAAGGAGTTTCTGTTTGAAAATATTCCCGACCAGAGCAGAGGTATTGATGCCACTTTACATTCTAAGGAATACCCTGTATTGCATTTGAATGATAAAAAGGACAAGCATCGGATCCTGTCAAACTTTCAACTTCTGTACGATAAATCGCAACAGAAAAAGCACCTCTTTTATAATGAAGTGCTGAAATTTCAAATGCGCTTATTCATTCTGGAAATGTGGGACATATTCGCCAATGAAATTGAACATAGAAAGCGCACGGTGCAAAGCGGAACGCTTTACGAGCGGTTTGTCCAATTGGTCCAGGAGCATTGTAAGAAAGAACGGGAAGTACGGTTTTATGCACAGCAATTGCACATTACCCCCAAGTATCTGAATTATATTTGCAAGACTACTTCCGGCATTACCGCTTCTGAATGGATCCAACGGTATGTCCGTGAACGCCTGGAGCTCCTGCTCCAAAACACGCAATTAAACATAGCTGAAATAGCCGATAATATGGGGTTTTCTAGCCGGTCATTTTTCACTCGATATGTAAAGAAAGTCTTAGGTGTTACTCCGAGTGAATACAGGAACCGATTGAGATAAAAGATTAAAGTATATGATTCCCATCTATAAACTTAACTCTTTCAAGGGAATTACAATCGATCGGAGTCAAATCGTAGATTTCCGAAAAGTGATAAGACTTCAATTTCTCATCAATTCACTAGAAAGTAAGTGATACCTGAGGGGATGAAAGAAATAACTGGGTAGAATAAATCGTAATAATACGATAGGTGACATTGTGAACTTCCTTACAAAATATAAGGAAGTTAGTGGTACCTGAGGGGATAATGGAAATTTTCCATGAATTTCAAGTCAAAATTATCATTTATCAGCTGCAGCTTTTGTCAAGAGGGGGAGCCAATTTAAAAAAGAGGTCAAAATCGACCTCTTTTTTCTTTTTATCCCCTCCAGTTTCATTTAAACAAGGTTTTTTTTACGGCTGCAGCTTTTTTGGCAGGAGTATAACGAAAAAGAACAGTGCTATAGTTATCAGGTCTACCTGTTGAAAATCTATCAATCCTCCTGATTCAACCCTTAGCAGAAAGTGTATGGTACTCGATTGAAAGACAATTAGAAATTTTTAAGTTTTCGTATCGCATTCAAATATAATCGTATCAAAACGTATCATCAAGTGATGGAGATTTCAGATCACTATCGTATATTTACGTATCAAAACGTATCAAAATGAATAACGAAGTATATAATTTTAAAGTAACGATTGATTGGACATTGATTAACTTAATCAGTGAAATAGACCGTTTTGATGCAAATTGGACAGCAATTGAACGAAAAGAAGGACAAAGCCTCAAAGAATTGAAAAGTATTGCTACGGTGCGAAGTGTTGGTGCGTCCAACCGGATTGAAGGTAATAAAATGACCGATGAAGAGGTAGACGTTTTACTTCAAAAAATTGATATAACAAAACTAACTGACAGAGATTCACAGGAAGTAGTCGGTTATTTCGAAGTCTTGGATTTGATTTCGGAATCATACGAAAACATCGATCTTACCGAAAGCAATATCAAAAGTTTACACAATAGTTTAATGAAATATAGTGCTAAAGACCAATGGCACAAAGGAAACTATAAGAAACACAGCAATGCAGTTGAAGCTTCATTTATAGACGGAACTAGGCAAATTATTTTTCAAACAACCGATCCAGGGTTTGCAACGGAAGATTCCATAAGAGAGCTGCTCAATTGGTACAATTCAGAAAAAATAATACACCCCTTAATCAGAATAGCAGCATTAGTCTATGATTTTTTGAGTGTCCATCCTTTCCAAGATGGAAATGGAAGATTAAGTCGATTAATTTCAACGCTATTATTACTCAAAAACGGATATAAATGGATAGAATATGTGAGTTTTGAACATGAAATTGAAAACCGAAAAAATGAGTATTATCAGGTTCTGAGAAGTTGTCAGGCTCAGCGTCCTAAGGAAAACGTTACTGTTTGGATGCAATTCTTTTTGAGCTGCTTATCCAATATTCAATCTCAACTTTTAATGAAATTGAATACGAAAAGTGTAGAAACTAAACTTTCACCTAAGGAAAAATCAATCTATTTGATTATACAAAGTCGCCCCAACATCAAATCAGGAGAAATTTCCGAAAAATTGGCTATTCCATTACCTACCGTAAAGCGCTTATTATCAGATTTAATTAATAAAGAGCTAATAGAAAAACAAGGTAGAGGCCGAAGTGTGAGTTACACGATAAAATAGATAAGTTAAAAATAACAGGGTCAATATAAATGATGAACAATACATTACATATTATATCCAACGATTTACTTTCAGAGTACTTGAAAAAAGTACCGAAAGGTTTAAATCATGCTTTTGAAGCATTGAAAGACGCCGAAATCTCAACAGACAGCTTCAGTTTTTACACCTCTGTATCCTCAGTATATAGCAGCAAAATAGAAGGGGAAGCCATCGAATTGGATAGTTACATCAAACACAAAAAATTCGGAATTGAATTTTCACCAGATTACACCAGAAAAATAGATGACCTTTACGATGCCTACAGCTTTGCAAAGGTCAATGAGCTCAATAATGAAACCATCGCACAAGCACATTCGTTGCTCAGCAAAAATATCCTTACTAAAAATAGGCAGGGAAAATACCGCTTACAAAACATGTATGTCTCCACCCCTGATGGCCGTATTGAATATGTAGCGGCTTCACCTTTTGAATTAGAGGCAGAAATGGAAAAGTTTTATACCGATTTGACGCTACTACTCAAAACAGAAATGTCAATTGAGGAAGCTTTTTTTTATGCCTCAATGATTCATTTGGTTTTTGTTAAAATACATCCTTGGAATGATGGAAACGGCAGAAGTGCCAGATTATATGAAAAATGGTTTTTAGCAGAAAAATTAGGCTATAAGGCCTGGTTTATACAAAGTGAAAAAATGTATTACAACCAACATCAAACCTACTACTCAAACATCAGACTTTTAGGCTTTGAATACCCTACCTTGGATTATAATAAAGCGCTTCCTTTTTTGCTGATGCTTCCATGTTCTGTTTTAAATGGATAGAAAAACGGAAGTTCTTCGATAATCGGCTAAAAAAACATTTTCAGGTCGAAACCAAATTTTCTAAACCAACAAATTACATTCTATTTAAAATCGCTTTCGCTAACTTCGGGTAATTGTATTTTCAAAATAGTATTCTTCGATATGGAAAACCTCTTCTTTTTCAGTGGCTCCATTACCACCTTTTTTATTATCCTTTTGTTAAGCAAAAGAGATAAAGCCATATATGATTGGTTTTTAATTTGTTGGTTTTCCATCATCCTGTTCCATGTTTTTGTATTTTACTTATCTGCCAACAACCGCTTCTCCTTCTCATTGGAACTCAGCAGCGCTGTCGTGTTTCTCAATGGTCCGGTTTTATGGCTTTATACAAGGAGTTTATTCGAAAAAAGAATTTCATGGAAAGAAGTAGTTCACTTTTTGCCATTCGTTATAAACTTGGCCATCATTGCTCCCTATGCGCTTCAAAATACGCTGGCTCCTTTTTCTGATTTTACACGTACTATTCTTGCTTGGGCAAAACTTGGGAGTATATTGATTTACTGTCTTTGGTCAATCCATACGATCAACAAAACCCTGAAATTTGCAGAGGATAATTTTTCAAACGTCGAGAGTCAGCATTTAGCATGGTTAAAAATGGCTTTAAAAACTGTGCTCCTTTTATGGTTGATTGGCTTCTTAAGCCAGCTCGCAGTGATCACAGACCTTTTTGAACTGGATCTAGCTAATGAAGACTTATTCATTAACATCGCAGTAAGTGTCTTAGTGATTTATATGGGTTATTACGGTTTTAGACAGGCTCCAGTTTTTCTGGGGGGGTCCATATCCACATGGGCTAAACAGGCCGAAAGTGAACAAGAAGTTATGATGGAAAAATATCATCATTCATCTTTGGATGATGCCTTGGTCAAACAGTATGCAAACCTCTTGGAGAAATTAATGTCTGAAAAAAAACCATATATAGACCCGGAATTGAACCTATCCAAATTGGCAACTGAACTTAACCTTAGCACAAATCAACTTTCCCAAGTCATCAATCAGTTTTACAAAAAGAATTTTTATGAATACATCAATTCTTACAGAATTGAAGCGGTCAAAAATAGGCTAGCAAATGGTCATCACAAAACCACCACACTTTTGGGAATTGCGCTAGAGGCTGGCTTTAACTCTAAAGCGACCTTCAATCGGTTTTTTAAAAAATACACTGGACAGACTCCTTCAGAATACCTCAAAGTGCTAAACACCAAATCAAATCCATAAAATTTTTGTGCAAAATGGGTTTCATCCTATCCATTGCAACGCTTGTGAATGGTGTTCTCTAAATATTTGTGCCCTAAAAAGCATAAATAATGAATCAAAAAGTAAGCTAGACAGGCATGAAATCAAATAGAACAATAATAAAACCATTCATGAACTATATGAAACAGACAGTATTAAAAACCTTCATACAAGCTTTAATAATCGGCATGGTATTTTCAGCTTGTACCTCTACTAAAAAAATAAAAACTTCTTCCGGTATTTCAGAAATCAACTATTTAGAAATAAATGAAAGAAAGCAATATGTGTTGATTAGAGGGAAAGACATCAATAACCCAATACTACTTTTTCTGCACGGTGGCCCTGGAGCATCCGCTACGGCATTATTACGGAAATTCAACCATGAACTGGAAGATGATTTCACTGTGGTTTATTGGGACCAAAGGGGTTCGGGCAAGTCTTTCTCAAAGCATATTACCAAAGAAGAAATAACCGTAGAAAATTACATTCAGGACTTGGAGTGGCTTGTAGGCTATTTAAAAACCCGGTTTGAAAAGGAAAAAGTCTTTCTGGTTGGACACTCCTGGGGTTCCAGACTTGGCATGTACGCCATACAGAGAAATCCTGAAAATTATACCGCCTTCGTTGGCATTGGACAGGAATTGCATGCTTACAGAGGAGAGCTTTTATCTTATCAATACACCTTAGAAAAGGCTGAAGAAATGGGGCATAAAAAGGCCCTCAAAGAATTAGAAGAAATGGGACCTCCTCAAAGTGGGCAATATAAAGACATGTATGCGACAGGTTTTTGGGGTGTTGTGAGACAAAAACACTGGTTATTGAAATTAGGAGGTGAACGGTATCAAAAAACGAACTACACAGATTGGATTCTCTCTATTTGGTTTTCCAGGGAATATTCATTTGCGGATTTGATCAAGTATGGAAAGGGGTCTGCTTTTTCCGCTGGCAATATCATCTTGGATGAAAAATTTAACGACATTGACTTTTTTAAAGAAATTCCGACAGTTGAAGTTCCTGTGTACTTCATTTCAGGAGCATATGATTATAACACACCATGGGAGTTGGTAAAAGAATACGTAGAACATATGACTGCACCTCATAAGGAATTTATATTATTCGAAAAATCCGGACATAGCCCGGTGTTTGAGGAGCCAGAGAAATTCAATGATGAGATCAGGAGGATTTTTAAGGCGAATAATTGAGGAATAAATGCATTCATAAAAGCCTGTGAAATTTCATATTACTTGGATTTATAGAAAGATTTTCATTTATCTTTCTACATGAAAAAAATCGCCTCAGTCCTCCTTATTATTTTTATTGGATTTTCAGGGCTTTTTGCCCAAGATAATTCCGGAAAAAAGATCCTACAAAGCCTCCTGGAAGCCCAAGTCAATCAGGAAAACCCTGGCATTCTGTTTCATGTACAGTCTGGAAATGGGGAAATCAAATGGGGAGGATCGGCAGGAGTTGCTGAAATAGAAAGCGGCACAAAGCTTATTCCCGACCAGACTTTTAGGATTGCCAGTGTGACCAAAACTTTTATTGCAGCTTCCATTCTAAGGTTGTGGGAAGATAGTAAGCTCAAGCTTGAAGATCCGATTGCATTTTACCTATCAGCACAACATGCAAAAATATTAGGTGAAGATTATGACTTGGAAAATATAAGCATTATCCAGGTATTAAGACATAATGCTGGATTTTATGACCATACCTATGCACCATCTTTTTTTGAAAAAGTATTCCAACCAGGAGGTTATGAATGGACTAGAACCGAGCAATTGGAGCTTTGTGTGGATTCAGGAAGCCCGGTCGGTCTCCCTGGGGAAAAATTCAGTTATTCCGATACCGGATACATTATTTTAGGAGAAATAATTGAAAATTTACAAGGAAAACCCTTAGGGCTTGCTATTCCAGAAATCCTTGATTTTGAAAAGTTAGGGATTGAAAAAACGGCCTTTGAAGGGCTGAATCAGGAAGTGGATCAAGGACGGATCCATCAGTATTTCAATGGGCAGGACACCTATTCCTTCCATCCCAGTATGGATTACTTCGGCGGAGGGGGACTGCTTTCCACCACTGAAGATTTGTGCATATTTTTTCTTGCTTTGTTCAATGGAAAAGTATTCAAAAATCCCTCAACACTTGAAAAAATGCTTCAAAAAATAACTTACCCTGAACCTCCTATGCTAGACTATCGGATAGGAATTTACCTCCTTGAGGTCAATGGTTTAGAAGCTTATTCCCATGCTGGATTTTGGGGTACTCAGGTTATATACTTACCCGAATTGGATTTGGCAATGGCCACCAACTACAGCCAAATCTGGAAAGGCAAAGTCTCTCCTATTTTCGGAGAGGCTCTGAAGGCTATCATGGAGAAACCTTAAAATAGACTTTTGAAAAAAGGCTTAACTTACTTTAAAAAGAAAAAATAAAATAAAGCAGTTGATTTCATTTTTTAGCTCACAACACCCTACCTTCTGAATACAGATCGTAAGCTGCTACCAGCAATTGGTTTTCGGGAGAATCTCCATATCTGGGATAGTCCTTGATTTCAGCACGCGTTTCTACAAATATCGGAATATATTTTCCTTCAAGATCATCCCAAACAATCAACAAATAAGAATAAGGAATCCTGGAAGACCGACCCTGTTCCAGCCATGCGTCAAAAAGAGATTCTGATAAGGAATGTGGGTAATCCGGTCCTTCGAACATACTTTAATAGTTATCTTTTTGATATTTGCCTAAAAAAAGAATACAGCTTCTTATTTTCAAAATGTTTTGACATATTTTATATCCTTGGACAAGGGAATAAATTCTAATTTTGATTCCAATCTCTTTTATTTTATTTTCAGGATGATTACAGTTACCTTCAATTCAAATAACCTATAAACCAATGAAATACCTTCCTTTTGGACTAGCAATTGCTTCAGTAATGATTTTTTCCTGTGAAAAGCCAAAATCCCAACTCACCCAAAAAGAATACGAATCACTGAATGATGAACAAAAACGCTCGGTGGAATTTGCCTTGGATGGAATTGAAGTATTAGATAATCGGCTTGAACTTACCCTCTTCGCGTCAGAACCCATGCTAACTAACCCTACCAATATGGACATTGATGACCGTGGAAGGGTCTGGATCACAGAAGCATATAATTACAGAAACCAATTAAACCCCAAAAATCCTGTGAAGTCAGAAGGAGATAGGATTTTGATTCTAGAAGACACCAATGGAGATGGAAAAGCAGATAAATCCACTGTATTTTACCAGGGGACAGATATCAATGCAGCTTTGGGGATCGCTGTTTTTGGAAATAAGGTATTTGTGTCAGTAAGTCCCAACGTTTTTGTTTTCACAGATGAAAATGGAGACGATTCACCAGACAAAAAGGAAATTCTTTTTACAGGTATAGGTGGTGTACAACACGATCATGGTATGCATGCTTTCACTTTTGGGCCCGATGGAAAGCTCTATTTCAATTATGGTAACGAAGGAAAAGGACTTCATTTCGCCGATGGAACTCCCATTTTGGATCCCATGGGCAGGCCTGTGAATTCTGGAACAGCTCCCTATCAGGAAGGCATGGTGTTTAGGTGTGATCCCGATGGAAGCAACCCTGAAATCCTTGCCTGGAATTTCAGGAATAATTATGAAGTTGCCGTAGACAGTTATGGAAGGATGTGGCAAAGTGACAATGATGATGATGGAAACCGTTCTACACGGATAAACTATGTCATGGATTTTGGGAATTATGGTTTTAAAGATGAAATGACCAAAGCAGATTGGAGAACCAGAAGAATCAATATGGAAGATTCAGTCTGGCAACAACATTGGCATCTCAATGATCCTGGGGTTATTCCAAATTTGGTCCAAACTTATGCAGGATCCCCTACCGGAATCCTGGTCTCCGAGGGAAAACTCCTCCCATCAGATTACCAAAATCAGGTCATTCATGCAGATGCGGGACCAAACGTGATCCGTATGTATCCAGTAAAAACTTCAGGAGCAGGCTTTACAGGTGAGGCTGTTACAATTCTTGATGGGAACAAAAGAGACAATTGGTTTCGACCTTCTGATGTTACCGTTGCCCCTGATGGCTCAATTTTTGTCTCAGACTGGTATGATCCGGGTGTGGGGGGACATGCGGTTGGAGACCTGGAAAAAGGCAGGATTTACCGATTGGCCCCTAAAAAATCCAAGTATAAGGTTACCTCACCTGATTATTCCAGCATTGAATCCTTAATCCAACTTTTACAAAACCCCAATAGAGCCATTCATTTCAATGCATTTATGGCTCTTAAAGGAAACGAGGAAGCCAGATCAGCACTGGAAAAACTTTACTCCTCAAACGATTCACGGATGAAAGCCCGTGCCTTTTGGCTTTTGATTCATCTTCCTGATGGAATTGAATACATAAAAAAGGCTTCCCAGGATAAAGATGAAAATATCCGTGTGGCATCGGTGAGGGCTTATCGGATCAAAGGAATGGATGATACTGCCTTTTTGCTACAAATGGCTGCTGATCCTTCACCGCAAATCCGAAGGGAGGTGGCATTGGCCATACGTTTTCTGGATGTCCCTGACATTTGGTTGAAGCTAACCGATGGCTACACATCAGGTGATCGTTGGTACCTCGAAGCATTGGGGATAGCTGGTGAATACCATTGGGACAAGTACTTGGCTGCCTATTTAGAAATAAAAGGGTCAGACTGGATGTCCCTACCCGAAGCCAGGGATCTTGTTTGGAGGTCACGCTCAGAAGCTACTCCTGAACTTTTAGAGCAATTGATTTTAGCTGAAAATAGTCCAGAAGATCACAAATACTACCGTAGTCTGGATTTCCAAAATACTTTCCAAAAAAATCAGACACTGAAAAATCTACTGGCCAAAGGTCCAAATGAAGATCAGGTGATCATTCTCCGTCAGGCAGTAATTGATGAAAAGAAACCGGATGCCCAACTTCTAAATCTTGCAAAATCAAAAGCTGGTGAGATAAATGATGATTGGGATTTTTTGGAGGTAATTAAAAAATACCAAATCAAAGACCAAAAAGAAAGGCTGCTTACCCTTATATATCAGGAAGAAAACAGGAATTTGGCCAATACTTCCGCAAGAATTTTCACAGAGCTTTTCGGAGTTACCGAAATCGAAAAGGCTATGGGTAACCCAGACGAGGCCAAGGCCATACTGGCCATCCGGAAATTCGGTACAGTGGACAGCCCGGAAATTGCCTTTCTCCTTAGCAAATTCTGGAAGAATGACAAGGCTTCAAATACCATCCGAACCGCAGCCATGGAAGAAGCCAAAGGCTATCAGTCAGAGGCTGTCTTATGGGAATTTGCCAAAGCAGATCAGATCCCCGCAGATCTTCTACCCATAGCTCAAAAAATCCTGATGGGGTCCTGGAACTCCAATATACGCCAATTGGCAGTTGAAAAATACGGGGAAAGCATCAATCAGGGCTATGACCTAGTCAAAATGATGTCTTCCAAGGGAAATGTTGAAAAAGGAAAAACCATCGCCAGTTCCTATTGTCTTGCCTGCCACAAAATTGGAAATGAAGGGATAGATTTTGGGCCTGGCCTGACACAGATTGGGGCCAAACTCAGCCGGGAAGCCCTGATCAATTCCATTATCTACCCTTCTGAAGGAATGGGATTTGGCTATGAAACCCAATTGGTGAAATTTAAGGATGGCAGAGAAATCCGTTGTATAGTCAATTCCAAAACAGAAAATGACCTGATTGTTAAACTGGTAGGTAGCGGAGAACAGACCCTTTACAAATTGGCTGACATTGCCTCTGTTTCCCAGCTGAGAGAATCTTTAATGCCGGCATTCCCGTTGAGCGAAGAGGAATTGGTTGATTTGGTTTCCTATATGGAAAGTCTGAAGTAATTGGTTTTCGAAATTTGGATATCTAAACCAATATATCCTCATCAACCCAATACTTCCTTTGGATTGGTGTGTCAATTTAACAAAATAATCAAAACCGAGCCTGCAATCATGATCAATGAACCGATGATCTTTTTGAGCAGGTGGGTTTCCTGAAAAAAGCGGTATCCAAAAAACACGGAGATCAAGATGGAAACCTGAAAAAGGGCAAGGGCAGGGCCTACCTGCATCTGACTAAAGGTATAATTGGTAGAAATGACCATAATGGCCACTGAAACTGAAAGCAAGAAATATTTTATTAAAGATGATAGATCGATTTTTCTGAATTCATTTCTGAATTTGACCTTAAACAGGAATAATATAGGCAAGGAAAACAGAGCTCCGAAAAAACACCAACTGGCAAAAGCCAAGGTAAGGTTGGAATGCAATATAACCTGCTTATCAAAAACGGCCTGGGTACCTGTCAGAATCAAAGCCAATAGGCGATAAAGGATTGCCTCCTCTCTAAATATTTTTAAGGAAGAACCTCCACCCTCATTGTTCAACACAATATAACTACCTACAATGATTAGGGTAACTCCCAGAAAGCCAAAAGCATTGGGAATCTCACCAAGAAGAAAAAATGCAATTATTATTCCCACCACCGATTTGTAAGCATTGATAGGACCCAAAACAGACAATTGTCCCAATTCTAATGCCTTGACCAAAAATCCATTTCCAAAAGCTCCACAAATCCCTCCCAATATCGAATAGAACCAAAACCCGGAAGGCAAATCCAACATTGGAAAATCATAAATCAAAAATATGCTAATCAGTGCCAGAACCGAATAGGAAATAAAGTTGACAAAAAATGGATGCTGCCTGATAGTCAATTGCTTTTGGATCACGTTGGACAAGGGATTCGAAAAAATGCGCGCCAAAATTGCAATTATCAAAAGACTGCCTGCTCCCATATACTTCCAAATTTAGAAACAATAAGAATTTTTTTAAGGTAGTAAAAAATAAAAAGCGCCTTTGCTTCCTTATAGCTATGTAGCCAGAAGAATGCAAAGGCACTGTGCTTTAATAGAAAGCTGTAATCTAGGCTTTACTTATAGATCAGATCAAATCTGTCCAAGTTCATCACTTTGGTCCAGGCTGCTGCGAAGTCTTTTACAAACTTCTCTTTGTTGTCTTCCTGGGCATATACTTCAGCCAAAGCTCTCAATTCAGAATGTGACCCGAATATCAGGTCAGCTCTGGTAGCTGTATATTTTAAGGCCCCGGTTTTCCTATCCCTTCCTTCAAATTTCTCTTTGGTATCGTCAGCAGGTTTCCACTCTGTACCCATATCCAACAAATTCACAAAGAAGTCATTGGTCAGCATGTCATTCTTGTCAGTGAAGACACCATGCTTAGAACCATCATAGTTGGCATTTAAAGCCCTCATACCGCCTACTAAAACAGTCATTTCAGGAGCGGTTAAGGTCAGCAACTGTGCCTTGTCAACCAATAGTTCCTCTGTGGAAACAGAATATTGCTTCTTCAGGTAATTGCGGAAACCATCAGCCATTGGCTCAAGCAATGCAAATGAAGCCACATCTGTCTGTTCTTGCTTGGCATCCATTCTACCAGGAGTAAAAGGAACCGTAACCTTATAACCAGCATTGGCTGCAGCTTTTTCTACTGCTGCAGTACCACCCAATACAATCAGGTCAGCCATAGAAACTTTTTTACTTCCACTTTTAGCATTGAAATCTTTTTGGATTTTTTCATATGCAGCCAATACTTTGTTCAATTGTGCAGGATTGTTTACCTCCCAGTTTCTTTGAGGAGCCAACATGATTCTCGCACCATTGGCTCCTCCTCTTCTGTCAGATCCTCTGTAAGTAGAAGCAGATGCCCAAGCTGTGGAAACCATTTCTGAAAGAGAAAGACCGGAATTCAAAAGTTGGGTTTTCAAAGCTGTGATATCCTGTGCATTCACCAAATCATGGTTTACCGCAGGGATAGGATCTTGCCAGATCAGATCTTCTTTAGGCGCTTCAGGACCTAAGTAAGTGGTCTTTGGACCCATATCTCTGTGGGTCAATTTAAACCATGCTTTCGCAAAGACTTTGTTGAACTCCTCTGGATTTTCATAAAACCTCCTTGAAATCTTTTCATATTCAGGATCAAACCTCATAGAAAGGTCTGTGGTCAACATCGTTGGCTTGTGTTTCACATTGGGATCAAAAGCATCAGGATACAAAACCTTAGGATCTTTTGCAACCCATTGGTGGGCACCTGCAGGGCTTTTTGTCAATTCCCATTCGTTTTCAAACAAGCTTTTGAAATAACCTTGACTCCACTCATTGGGTGTCAGTGTCCAGATTACTTCCAAACCTGAAGTAATGGCATCGGCTCCCTTACCTGATTTGTAAGAACTCTTCCATCCAAAACCCTGCTCTTCAATCGGAGCCGCCTCAGGCTCTGGGCCTACATGACTAGCTGGACCCGCTCCATGGGTTTTACCCAAGGTATGACCACCAGCGATCAAAGCTACGGTCTCTTCATCATTCATTCCCATTCTTCCAAAAGTCTCACGGATATCATGTGCTGCCAATACAGGATCAGGATTGCCATTTGGCCCTTCTGGATTCACATAAATTAAGCCCATTTGAACAGCGGCCAAAGGATTTTCCAGTTCTCTATCTCCAGAATAACGCTTGGCATCACTCAGCCACTCGCCTTCAGCACCCCAATAAACATCAATCTCAGGTTCCCATACATCCTCTCTACCCCCTGCAAATCCGTATGTTTCAAACCCTGCTGCTTCCAAAGCCACGTTACCGGCAAGGATCATCAGGTCAGCCCAGGATATTTTATTCCCATACTTCTGCTTGATTGGCCAAAGTAATCTTCTGGCTTTGTCCAGGTTGGCATTATCAGGCCAGCTGTTCAAAGGCGCAAAACGCTGCTGTCCTGCACGTGAACCTCCACGACCATCGCCAGTACGGTAAGTACCGGCACTATGCCAGGCCATACGGATCATCAGACCACCGTAATATCCATGGTCAGCGGGCCACCAGTCCTGGGATTCAGACATCAGAATTCGCAAGTCACCCTTTAGGGCTTCATAATCCAAACTTTGAAATTCTTTAATGTAATCAAAGTCCTCCCCCATAGGGTTCGACAGGGAAGAATTCTGGCGAAGTATACCCAAATTCAACTGATTAGGCCACCATTCAGCATTTCCTGTTGCCCTCATAGCAGTACTACTCTTCTTCGTGGCACCGGACCAGCCATCAACTTTGGAAGCATCATGGCTTTTTTCCTGGGCCATAGCCATCGAGACCGTAGCTCCAAATAGCCAGAGAAATACAATAAATTTTTTCATTTTTTTATCAGTTATGATCAATAAATACACTATTAATTTAACAAAATTAAAGCTTCAATATGGCTAAGGGAAATTGATTTTCTCGATATAGATATTGAGAAAATCAATAACTAAACAAATAACATAGCAAAAACCTATAATTTAGGCTATTGATAGAATTCCCTTAAAATAAACCTGATAAAAATCATAAAAAAACAAATCGTTTTCCTACCTATTCTGAATAAAAAAGAAGAAAATGAAGAGCAAGGGATATTGATATTGGCCCAAACTAAATTTTTTTACCTACAGAGTTGGGTATACTTAGATTGTAAAATTTCAAATTCAATAAATCAAGGAATCAATTTTCTTTTTCTGAGCCAAAATTCAACATTTTGAGTCCATCTCCGAAATCTGCCTTTCGAAATCCAAGTTTTCTCCCCTTACTTCTTCCGTTGCGCTGCCAACCATTCCATAATCGTTACCGGTCTTCCATTGAGCATGACCGGTGAACCATCAAAGTCGGTTCTGGCTAAATTTGAGTGACTATAGATCCAGGACCAGTGGGCATTGTACCTGTAATTATCTCCCCCATAAAACCCTGTGATGTCGGTAACATGGTCGTAGAAGGAGAAATGTGCATTTTTGGCACCTGCAGCTTTAAGTCTATGGTACAAAGGAACAACTGTTTGATCAGCGATAGTTGTTGGATCCTCTTTGGCATGGATAAACCACATAGGAACACTCTTGATTTTTTGGATTTGTGCATCGGTAATGAACTCATTGTGATATGCAAGCGCACTGATGTACCCTGCTGCAAAATAGTCTGGATGTTCCAATATCAGTTTGAGAGACATATAGCCCCCGTTTGAACAACCTCCGACATAAATCCGCTTGGGGTCGATATTGGGGTTTTTTGACACAAACTCTTGAACCAAAGCAAAAAGGGCCTCGTTGTACACATCATTATCTTTTCCTCTGGTCATCCCTTCTGGACCTTGCATCCAAAAGGTTGGAGCTTGAGGGACCAAGACATAGGCACCTCCAAATAGAATTTGGATTTCTGGAGAAGCATAATTAGCTGCCCTGTTACCAAGCAAGGCCACCGTAGGATCGTATCCACCTTCTCCCCCACCATGAAGCCAGATAATTAAGGGCACTTTTCCTTTAATGTTAGCTGGAGTGTAAGTTGCATAGGACATGTATTGATTGTTGCCGTAACTAAATTTTCCTGTTAGGTCAAAATCATCCACTAAAGGCATGATTTTCCCAACTGGATTGTTCCAGACCTGACCGGTTTTGGTGTGAATGATAGTCAATCTATAATCCACCCAATAATTCCGTCCCCTGTTGTTGATTCTGGTATATTGGAAGGGTGAACCTAATGGCATGGCAGGACTTACTCCAAGTACCAGGGTAATATTTTTTCCCTCTTCAAGTCGATTTCCTTTTTCATCAGATATATAAGCATAGACCACAGAACGCATTCCTGAAGCATTCTCAGCAGGGATTTCAACTCCATCCAAGAATCGGTTGGCGTATACCTGATAATGGGCAGCTTGGGCTTCCTTAGTGTTTTCTGCTAAGGATAAAATGACTTTATTGACTGCAGGTCCCCAATCAAACCCTTCTACCACCCATCGGTAGTCTCCCTGAGTATTTGCAGGGTTTGAATGATCTCCAAATTGGGAAAAAGCAATACCTCCAAAGGAAGTTTGGCTTAAAAAGAAAGCCAACACGATAAATAAATAAGTTATTCTGTTCATGGGTAGATTAGCAATAATTCAGGAGCAAAAATTAATGGAAATAAACGGCCATATATAGAATAATTACAGGAATGGGGACTTTTTGTAATTCTCCTTTAAGAAAATTACATAAAGCCCTTTTATTTTAATAATTAAGCCGTAGCATTCAACTAAATGATCAAACCGTCCAAAATAGCATTCAAACAGTTTCCTTTACATAATATAACTTGAAAATCTAATTCTCCAGAGCACCGTCGTTCACCCAACATATTATTGCATCTATATCATTTTGATTCAACCTAGGTCTGTTTTTTGGCATATTTCCACTTTGGATTCTGGCTAATATATCTGTTGTCCTAACCTGGATATTCTCAAATTTTGTAAAAGTTATGTTTCCCTGTTCTAAATGACATCCAGTTATGGCACAGTTAGTTTCCAATATTGGCCAAATTGTTTCATTAAATTTCACGCCATTTAACACTTTGACGGTTTGGGTTGTAGAACATCCGGTATTATTAATGATTTCAACCTTATAATTTCCGGATTGAAGTTCAAAAAAAGCATTTGTTGCACTCAAAGATCCATTGTTTAACCGATATGTATATGGTTCTACACCTCCTAAAGGCTCAATGATGATTGTTCCGTTATTTAGATTACAACCGCTGTCCGTTGTCTCTATGCTTGCTGTAAGGTCAGATTCAGGTGACTGAAGGTTTACTGAAACAGATTTGATACAACCATTTTGATCCTTAACATTCAATTGGTAGGTTCCTGCACCTAAATTTTCAAATCTTGCACCAGTCTGAAAAGGGCTTGAATCCAAGCTAAATTGATAGGGTCCTTTACCTCCAGTCACCACAGGGATAATAGAACCGTCTTTTGAACTGCAATTGTTAGGGTTATTTGAATTAAACTCTATTCTCAGATCTGAAAATTCACAATCAAACTCAGTAGGATTTTCTGCTTCCGAACAATTTTGGAAAAAAAATAAAATACTACTGATCAAGGCAATATAAACAAGCCTTTCTAAACTTTTGTGCTTCATCGTGTTGGGGGTTTTAATGGTAACCGATTTTTGCTATTAATGTTTGAATCATTTTTCAAGCCGATTTATATACAGGTATACCTGATTACGCTTATCTTAAATAGGTTATGGGAGAGAGTCAAAAAAAAGATTAACATTCATTAATTTAGGCAATGCATAATCATATATCATGAAAAGCAATCACCATCTCTCTAAAAGAGGACTTAAGGCAGCAGAAAAACCCCTGAGGGTGGATATGGATATTTACTTTCAAGCGATGGAAGACAGATACCATCACTACACTAATCCTGAAGGAAAATTCCCAATGAATGTAGCAGAAAACCAACTCTGTTGGGATGCGCTTAAAGAAAAAATCCAGGCCATTACTAAAAGCCAAGAAATACCTGATTGGGTATCCAGCTATGGAGATCCGGCAGGAGTATTATCCTTAAGGGAAGCATCAGCTCATTTTTTATCAGGTTATCTAACCCATGTCCCAATCCCTCCAGAGACCTTGGCCTTTTCATCCGGGGCTACCTCAGTAATAGAACTCACTTCTTTTTTATTGGCAGACCATGGGGATACCGCTGTGATTCCAGCACCCAGTTATCCGGTATACTCAGCCGATATCGGGGTAATTCCAGGCATAAAAAGATATAATCTTCAGACCCATCATGAAATAGAAGAAATCAAGAATGGCATTCCTCTATCAATAGAGCTTCTTGAAAAATCCAAATTAGAGATTGAATCATCAGGAAGTAATTTCAGAATGTTGATTCTGACCACTCCTGACAATCCTACTGGTTCTATTTATTCCGAAGATCAACTCAATCATTTAGCTGACTGGTGCATAAAAAATGAAATACACTTAATAGTCAATGAGATTTATGGACTATCCAGGATTGATACCAGTAATCCGGAAATTAAGGAAGATTACCCAAACCCTATTCATTTTGTTTCCTTCGCACAATTGATGGCTGAAAGAAGAAATCCATATTTGCATTTTTGGTATTCCTTTTCCAAAGATTTTGGTATTTCAGGCTTCAGGGTTGGTTTGCTACATTCTTACAATGAAGATTTGATCGGAGGTTACCGAAATGCAGGTCTTTCCCATTCGGTTTCAAATTATACCCAGTGGATCCTGACTGAGGTCTTGAAAGACAGAATTTTTTTGGATGCCTATATTGAAACAAACCAAAAAGCGCTGACAACATCCTATTTAATGGTAGTCCGTTGTCTAAAAAAATCAGAAATACCATTCAACCCCTCCTATGGAAGTCTTTTTGTTTGGGCTGATCTATCTGAATTTCTGTTGGAAAATTCTGATAAAGGCCAACATGATTTATGGTTAGATATTTACCAACATTCAGGAATTTTATTCACTCCAGGAGCTGGCTTTGGTCATCAGAAAAAGGGTCTTTTCAGGCTTGTAATTTCAAGTGTTGACCATCAAGCTTTAGAGGTTGCCATGGAAAGATTTAGTGCTTATATAACAAAAAGGAGAAATACCTAAATATTTAGAAATAACTTGAAATCGTTGGAACAGGATACCTTATCACCACCATAGGCAAATTACTTTGCCGTCACCCTGATCCCGATAGTTCGAGAGAAGGGTCTCTTAAAATTGAGGAGATGCTTCTTCCTAATTTCTTGGGATCAGCATAACCCGAAATATTGTCATTACCCTTCCTGTACTTTTTCCAAAATGTTAAAATCTCAGGGTGACTTTAAAGATTTGTAATTGGCATTTATAAATACTGGCGTTTTTTTATTATTAACCCAATTTGAAGTAATTTATGGGATTGACAGAAAGAAAACCCAAGCTGCTATGAATAAACTTACCCCTATACTGGCCTTATGCGTTTTATTAATATCCTGTTCCCCTTCCAGCACCTCAGAACAAATTCCGATAAAAGCCCATTACCTGACCAATAGGACACCTTTGGAGCCCACAGCTTACTTAGAACTTCCTTTGGGAAGTATCAAAGCCAAAGGCTGGCTTGAAGATCAACTTCAACGGATGGCCAATGGATTGACAGGACACTTGGATGAGATCTATCCAGAAGTTGTGGGCCCGAGAAACGGCTGGTTGGGAGGAGATGGTGATGTCTGGGAACGGGGACCTTATTGGATCGATGGCCTTATTCCGCTGGCGTATATCCTCGACGATGAGCGCTTGAAGCAAAAAGCACAACCTTGGATCGAATGGACACTAGTCAACCAAGCCGAATCCGGGTATTTGGGGCCTATTCCTTTTGAGGTCGAACCTGAACCAGAACGGGGCATTCAAAAAGGCCCAAGAGAAGACTGGTGGCCCAAGATGGTGATGCTAAAAGTCTTGCAACAATATTATCAAGCTACTGGAGATGAGCGCATCATAAATGCCCTGACCAAATATTTCCAATACCAACTGAAGACTCTTCCCCAAAAGCCCTTGGATCACCTTTCCCTATGGGCCAACCGAAGGGCGGGCGATAACCTGATGGTGGTGTATTGGCTGTATAACATCACAGGAGATGCATTTTTGCTTGAACTTGGGGATCTGATCCAGGAACAGACTTTCCCATGGCAAAAAATATACATCAATGAAGAAAATCCATTCCAGTTTGACGACACTTGGTTTTATAACAAACTCAAGCGCTATCCTTTTGATTCGGCAGAAATGTCTGTGTTGACTTTGTCAAAAGTACCAGGTCTACACACGGTCAATGTGGCCCAAGGATTGAAACAGCCTTTGATTTATTTCCAAAAAAGTAAAGATTCTGAAGCCCTTCCAGCAGTTAAAAAAGCCCTCAATGACCTCAATAAATTTCACGGCCAGCCCACAGGGATGTATGGAGGGGATGAACCCTTGCACGGCAACAATCCAATTCAAGGCGTTGAATTGTGCTCTATCGCTGAAGAAATGTTTTCCTTGGAAACCATTCTCAAAATAACCGGAGATATGGAATTTGCGGATCTCTTGGAAAAAATTACCTACAATGCCCTTCCGACGCAGGCATCCGACGATTACCAAACCAGACAATATTTCCAGGCTGCCAACCAAGTGGAATTGACAGACCAACTGGAAACTTCCTTTGAAAAAACCAATCACGAGGGGACAGACTTTGTCTTTGGCGTGCTCTCTGGATATCCCTGCTGTACCACCAACATGCACCAATCCTGGCCCAAATTTGTCCAGAACCTTTTCTATGCCACACCTGATGGTGGTGTCGCTGCCTTGTTGTATGCCCCAAGCACAGTGCATATGAAAGTAGCAGATGGCGTCGATCTTAAGATTGTTGAGACAACAGGTTTTCCGTTTCGGGAGACCATTGATTTTGAATTGGTACTATCTGAGGATGCTGAATTCCCCTTCCATATAAGGATTCCTGCTTGGGCGAAAAATCCAAAGATTACCATCAATGGGCAACAGGTAAATTTTGAAACCAGCAATCAGGTAGTCATTCTTAATAGAACCTGGAAAAGCGGGGACAGAGTCATATTGAATTTATCCATGGAATTGAAAAGCTCGACTTGGTACAAAGGAATGGTTTCGATCGAACGAGGACCCTTAGTTTTCAGTTTAAAGGTCGACTCTGAAGAACGGCAAAAGGATAGGAAAGACCGCTTCCGTGCGTTTTGGGAAGTGTTTCCAAAAAGTGATTGGAACTTTGCTCTGGAGGAAAACATGCTATCAAATCTGGCCGAAAATGTGCAACTGATAGAACGGGAGTGGAACGGTGACTATCCCTGGAACCTGGAAAATGCACCCCTGGAGTTGAAATTACTAGGTGTCCACCTTCCTGAGTGGAGGACTGTAAAGAGCGCCCCTGAACTTTCCGAGGATATCCCCCAGCTCATTTCAGCTGCCGAACTAGCAGGAAGGAGACGGGAAATTACCCTTGCGCCTTATGGCTGCACAACGCTAAGGATTACAGAATTTCCTGTGGTGAGGGTGGAGTAGGTAAATTTGGCCAAAAAATTAAAATTGTTTAAAGCGCTAATGGTCTATTCTTTGGCAGCTAAAGCTTGCCTTTAGTTTACAAATATCCGCTTTTGCCTGCAAGATGTATCAAAGCAGCCACATTTTTTGCTTCAAATTTGACCATCAGGTTTTTGCGGTGGGTGTCCACTGTGGTAGCGCTTATAAAAAGTTTATCAGCAATCTCCTGATTGGTGAGACCTTCGGCAATTTGTTCCAACACTTCTTTTTCCCTTCGGGTTAAAACAGGTGCTTCTTTTTCCGAGTTTCTTTTTAAAGCTTGTGAGGCTTCAAAACTCAGATAGGATTTAAAGGTTTTGGCTGCCTCAATAGCTTTCAGTAATTCTTCCTTACTGGCATTTTTAAGGACATATCCATTGGCTCCACTTTCTATCATTTTTTCCACAAAACTTCGCTGGTTGAAGGTACTAAGACCTAAAATCCGGACACCGGGATACCGGCTTTTCACCACCTTACAAAGCTCAATTCCGGAAATTCCCGGCATGCTGATATCCATAAGGATTACTTCAGGTTCATTCTTTTCGAGAAAAGCCAAACAGGATTCCCCATTGGTGGCATGCCCCATCCACTCAATGGACTTCTCCTGCTGAAGTAAGGAACGAATTCCCTCTATGACAAGATAGTGGTCATCTACTATAAAAAGCCTGGTTTTCATGGCAATTCAATTTCGATATGGATACTGCTTCCCTTACCAGGAGCGGAGTCCAGTGTAAATTTAGCATTCAGGTATTCCAAACGGCTTTTGATATTGGACCAGCCAATACCTGAACTGAGCAGCATTTTGGAATGCTCAAAACCTTTGCCATCATCTTCCACATCCAGAAAAACCTGTTTTCCTGTTTTCGTGATCTGCACCAGGCCATTTCTGGCTTCGGCATGTTTGAGGATGTTATGGACGAGTTCCTGTACAATTCTGTAAATAGAGATTGAAGAGGTCTGATCAATTTCCTCTCCCTGCAGACCAAAGGAAAGGTACCTGAGTTCGATGACCCCACTCTGATTGATGTCTTCGCAGAAATCTCTCAAAGCCACATCCAAACCAAATTTGATCAGATTTTCAGGCATCAAGTTATGAGCGACTCTTCTCATCTCCATAATAGAAGTGTCCAACATGTCCAGACTTCTTTCAAAAAGCCGTGCATTTTCTGGGGTTAATATCAAGTTTCCTTTCATAGTTTGAAATGAGAATTTTATTCCGGAAAGCAATCCTCCCAAGCCATCATGAAGGTCTTTGGCTAGGCGGCTTCGCTCTTTTTCTTCTCCTTTGAGAACTGCTTCAGTGGCAGCAAGTTGTTTTTCAGTTTCGAGTTCTTTGATTTTTTGAAGTTGAAGCTTCTGCTTGTGTTGATTTTTTCTGATTACAAGCAGAACAATTGTACCTAACGACACTGCCAAAATGAGCAAAATCCAAATGGTAAGCTGCCTCTTCTGGTTTTCTGCAAATTGCTTGGCATTTTGTGCTTCCAGTTTGAGGATTTGGTTGCGCTGTTTCTCAGATTCATATTTTTTTTCCAAATCAAGTGCAAACCTTTTTCTTTCTTCATTTTGCAAACTGTCTTTGATGGTATTGTGCTGAGTTAAAAAATTATATGCATCCTTAAATTTCGCACTTGCTGCATAAATATCACTAAGGGTACCGTAACCTTCCTTCATAAAGACGAGAATCGAATCGGTTTCAGCAATCTCGAGTCCCATTTTTACATATTTTTCCGCCTCGGGATAATTTTTCTGTTTAAAGTAAATGTACCCTATTTGCATTAGGGGCTCGGTCATGTTCCAGCGGGAACTTACCGCTTTGCCATTTTCGTACGCTTTCTCGAAATAATGGATGGCACTGTCGAATTTGCTGATATTCTGGAAAGTACCTGCTTTTATCAAAAAATAATTCTGTTTTCTAGAAAAATCATAACTATCGCTGTAATAGGGCGATGCAGAATCAGCGTAAAGTTTTGCTTTCTGAAAATCGCGAATTTCCGTGAAGTAATTGGCCTGCTGCAAATAACCAAGCAGCAGGTTACTGGGATGGTTGGCCTTTTTCGCAAAATCCAACCCTTTGTCTACATACTCTTTCTGTTTTTCGGGCAGACTAAGCTGCTGGAATATCATAGCTAAATTCACGCAATGGGTCGAAAGTCTTGGATACTCTTTCAAACCTTCGAGCAGCTTGATTGAAATGAGCGATGCTTCCACAGCAGAATCGAGCATATCGGAGTGTCGGTAATAATTGGACAAACCTCCGAACACCCTCGCTTCCTCTCTTTTCGCCTTGGGGTGGGGGGATTGTCGGAAAAATAGCGCTGCACGATCTAGGTTTTCTTTCTGTTTTTGGTATTTGCCGTTGAGTTCATAGGGAGTTGATTCGTAGAACAATGCAAGCCCAGCATAGTATCCCAGGTTTTTTTCAACGGAAAAATCAACGGCCTGCTTATAGATTTCATGCGCCTTTGCCAAATCAATTGGCTCAGTGTACATGGCCAGCATTATCAGATTGTAGGCCCTTGAACTATCAGGAAGGTTCTGTTGTAGGGTCAACATGATGCTATCGGCCAAGTATTTTTGTGCGGCTAAATTTTGGCTCAGAAAGAAAATGACTAGGAGGAACAGAATTTTTTTCATTCTTCGGAGCATATGAGGAGGTAAACAATACAAATTAAGAAATTATTTGTATCCAAACACCTCCCCTTTTTACAGGATTTTAATAGGAATAAAATATCCTTCTTTTACAGGATTTCGATTAGGGAAAACTACCCCTACGTTTATTCATCCCAAATACCAATCACTATGAAATCCTGTTTACTGATGCTTTTATCGTTTTTTATTCCTCTGATTGCGTATGCCCAGAAAAATGTCATACCAGCCAATCAGATTACTGCTTTGAATCTTAAGCTTCCTAATGGGAGTAAGCAGGATAAGCGTTTTTTATCCACTGTGGCGGCGGCTTCATTACTCGAAACCGAAGTAAATGATCCCTCTGTCAGCATTTCCGAAGTGGAAGTGTATACGCTGCCGCCCACAACGCAATCGGGATTTGATGCCGAAGTTTTAGTTGGGGAACTGGAAAAATCGGGTTTTGAAATTCTTCCAACAAATGACAATCGGATCGCCTGGCTGGTTAAAGGCCAAAATGCTTTCTTGATTTTTATTTCGATGGATAATGATGAAACCAATTTTTACATCGGTAGGTCCAACAAAATTCCAAAAACAGCACAAACTCCTTCCACTGGTCAGGCTCCCTCTAATGTTACTCATTCCACGATTCCAGCCTACATTCCTCCTTTACCTCCATCAAGGTCAAAAACTTCGCCTCCGATGAGTCAGCAAGTTCCCGCTCCAAATCCTCCGGCCAAATCCCATTCCCCATCTCAGAATCCTCCCTCTAATTCATCTGTTCCAAAGACTCCGGTAGCACCATTCACAGGATTTCAATTTACCACAAGCAATTTTGATGACGGTTGGGTTTCCACCATCCATCCAGATTGGGTCTTAGTTCAAAAGGGTGAAACGAAAGTTTATTTGTTTTTTGTTTTGCCCTACCAAAGTGAAATTTTTGATGGTACGGGGGTGATGGATAGGGATTTTTATTGGGACAACCATGTGGCACCGATTTTCAAAACAACTTCTAAATCCTATCAAGATGCAGGAGAATTTATCAGTTCTTTCAAACCAAAATACGTGGAAGGATGGGGTCAAGATCCTCAGACCGGGGAGCGGAGATTTTTTGGAATGTATTTGACCGTCTCTCCTAATGCTGTAATGCTTACTATGGCAAGCACTTTGGATGAAAATGGCTTGAGACAACAATTTCCAATAGCAGCCGACCGCTGGACTTCCGATCTGGCAGCTATGAGCAGATACAACAAATTTGCTATTGGGCCTAATGACCTAAACGGTACCTGGCAAAGCGGGGGCAGTCAAATGACCCAGTGGTACAATGAAGTTACCGGGGCATATGCAGGTGCTACTGTCGCAGCCACCATTGCCACATTTAATTTTTCAGGGAACACATACACTAGGATCCACAATGGAGCAACTGGTTTTATTGGAGCAATGAATACTTTTCAACAAGAATTTAAAGGGGCAACAAAAATAAAAGAATGGAATATTTCTATGACTAATCGCTTTGAAGGTAAAACCCATGATTTTAACGCACATTTCCAAACAGTTAAAGGTGGAAGATTACTCTACCTCAACAATCAGACAGGGGAAGAATACCTGCTGGTAAAGATTAAATAATGTTAGTTAAAATTCAATAATAAGCTTCCAACGAAAAAAGTTGATATTAACTAGAATTTGAACAGCCAAGAAAAATTCCTGTCCTGAAAACCAGGACAGGAATTAATCGTGTTTTTGCCTTTAATTTTTCCCTTTCCCCTTCCCTTTATTGGGGTCAGCTATGCCTCTGAGATCCTTGATGGGTTTGGGTTTTGTATTTTTGGAATTCTGAGTTTCTGGGCTTTGAGTTGTAGGTGTATCAATTCCTATGGTGGACATAATTTGAAAAATTTGATCTTTACAAACTGTATTGCTTGTCTCATACATAAATCCGGTACTCAAATTGGAAGCTGAAAAAACATGGATCATTCCAAATTTATCAAGGAGACTGTTTATTTCAGCAAAACTTCCGAAATAATTCCATCCTTCCATGGTAGAGATTTCAGTTGGGTTGTGATAATTCCTCAGAAATCCCAAGTCGTTGATTTTTTGCTCCCTTAAGGAAATAAATTCCTGCTCTGACTGAATAGGATAAGGTAAAGTGGGAAAAAATGCGCATCTACAATCCGGATCTGATGGAATGAAAATTAACTGGTTGTCTCCGACCGGCATGGCTTCCCAATTATCCGGCATTTGGTAGCTGATTGCTCCAAACTTGGATTGGGCAGCAAGGATTCCTGAAAATCCTATCAACAGAATGGTTAAGATTAGATTTTTCATAGTGTTTAGATTTTTATTTGAGCAAGTATTCCCAATTATCCCTTAGGATGAAATCCCCTAAAACAGGGATTTTGTGTCATTCCCTTCCTTAGGATCTGAAACATTGTAAGAAAAATCCCCTTTTTACAGGAGGCTGAACCTCCAAGAAATGTAATATTTTTAAAAAAGTAATTAAGGCTAAATGAACTCTATTTAAATAAAAAATTTCCCAAAAAATCATGGAAAAAAAGATCATCTTCATTATGCTTATAGTAGGAGTATTAATAGGTTCAGATGCCAAGGCTCAGACCTGTTCCCAGGAAGAACTCACAGTAAAACAGGGGGTGTGGAAGTCTGGCCTTCAAGGCTCAACAAGTGGAGTCACAGCAGTCGACTTGGCAAAAGAAAAAGAAATTGTAGCAAAAGTATTCAATATCATAAAAGAGCATTACCAGCCCATGGGTTGTGAAGTGTCATGGTCAGGAGTTTATGGTTACAATCCTGCTGTAGCTAAAGACTGGGCGGCAAATCCTTTTGGACTTGGCGCTTATTTCCTTCGTTATTTATGCGATAAACAAAAACCGGGTCAACATTATGTGGACGTGGCTACCCCAACTTCCCTGTATGTGAATTTTAATGAGTTTCATTGGGTAAAGGCGGCTGAAATTCCCGATGATGAAGAAGAGAAGTTTTTTAGGTTTCGAAGTCTGCCGGAAAATAAAGAAGGGTACTATTTTTTTAAAGAAGATGTGGATTACAACGATAATATCAAAACATACACCTGGCTCTTTACCTATGACAACAAGTTGCCATATCGGAATGTCACCAAAAAGGAATACCTGCTGAACATGTTGGACATTTTTAATACCAAGATTGAGGAGGCAGACAAAAACTATGCTTTAGTTAAAACCAAAAACTTTCCAGCAGAAGACATGCGATATTATACTGAAAGTCATGCTTCTACAAGGGCTTGGTTTCAAAAACCGATAGATGAAATCAACAATATGCTGAACAACCTAAGTGAAGAGGAGCTCTCAGAACCAGCTATTATAACAAGTAGGGGTGATGGTTTCCCGCTTTCTGATTTTGTGGAAATAGGAAAGCAATATTCAGATATTCTAATCAAACCTGATTTGTCTTATTACAATACCAAACTCCCACTTTCTGCCCCACAGATGTTCAGCATTGTCCTCACTGTCAGTCATGGCGACCCGGTATTTGAGCATGTCTACAGCACGATTTCAAAGGCTATTGAAGAAAATATCAATGAATTCAAAGCGCTGCTTGCCGATCAATCGCAGTTTACATTTAGATAATAATCCATTTGATTTACATTGTTAGTCGTACCGTAAAAATTACTAGATATAAAAGTAAGCAACTTCTTTCCCCCTAATTCATTTTTAAATATCCCCTTTTTACAGGATTTCCACTGGAGATGAAATCCGCTAGCTTTCCTGCCAATGACAGAAATGTACGTCACTCTGAGTGAAGCGAAGAGTCTCCTATTATATGGGAGATCACCCGCAATACTACAGGGCAGGTTTTCACCTCCGCAGGCTGCGCCTCAGAATGACGTAGTAAAAATATGTCATTGCCTTTCTGTAAATGCCAAATTTTAAAATCTCAGGGTAACTTGTTTTTGGGTCTTATCTAGTGCCTTATTGGCCACTTCTTGCCTGGAAAACTATAAATCAATCCCATTTAACAAAATTCACTTAAAAACTCTCCCCCAATTTATAAAATCCCCTTTTTACAGGATGTCGAATGGTTTTGAAATCCGCTAGCTTTCCTGCCAATGACAGAAATGTACGTCACTCTGAGTGAAGCGAAGAGTCTCCTATTATATGGGAGATCACCCGCAATACTGCGAGGCAGGCATTCGACTCCGCAGGCTTCGTCTCAGTATGAAGCGGTACACAAGATGTCATTTCCTACTTTGTAAATGTCAAATTTTAAAATCTAGAAATGACTATTCAACCCATACCAATTTTCAAAACCATGAAGCGCCTTTTATTAGTCTCCGCGATGCTTTTGTCTTGGGTATTATTCCTTAGGCCTTATGAAGTTTTAGCCCAGAAAAAACCCACCAATAAAACTGAGCTTGAAAAAATGATGGAGGAATTAGACCCTGAAGAAATAGAGATGATGAAAAAAATGGGCATCAAGTTTCCGGATATGTCCATGATGTCCGGGGACTTCGATGATTCCGATGAAGCCAAATGGCAAATCCCCTCCAGGGATGAATCCAGAATCTTAAGGGCAAAAAAGGTCTCCCTGAATCAGGCCGAATTACCGGCTTACCTTAAAAATGTCCATAGCTCAATTGCAGCTAAACTAGGTGCCGCTAGAACCTCCTCTGCAAATGAAATGATGGCCAACACTCCCAATGTTGGTGAAAAGGCCCATCTGGCCAATGGGCTTTGGATGTTTGGCATGCCGGATTATGCCATTTTGGTTTTGGGAAATGCGGTCCAAACTGCTCCACAAAACCCCGACTACTTGAACAACTATGCAGCTTTTCTCACCATGGCGGGAGCAGAGGAAGCAGCACTTCCTATTCTGAGGTATCTCAATTCACGCTACCCGAAAAACAGCACAGTGCTCAATAACCTAGCACAGGCCTGGTTCGGTCTTGGAGACCTTCCAACGGCAGAAGCTTATCTTGACAGTGCCATCCGATTCTATGCCTATCACAGTCAGGCAAATCTCACCAAGGGAATCATTGAGGAAAAAAAAGGAAACAGAACCGCCGCAGCAGAGGCATTTAAAAAGAGTCTCAAATCAGGTTATAATCCTGACAAAGAAGACAAGATCAGTGAATTGGGGCATAAAGTAACTCCAAATGACCTGACATGGCAACCTCCCCTGAATGAAGATCCGCTTGGTCTGGTCCACATGAACTGGCCAAAATATCCCCAAAATGTCTTTGAAAGCGAAGCCTTGGAAAAGGAATGGGAGGCTTACAGTTCAGAGATCAATGCCCAAGCTGAATCGATCAGCCAAAGAAATGAGGAACTCAAAGAGAGTTTTTTGGAATCTTCCATGAATGACCCCTTGGCCAGATTGACCGGAGGCAGGATGGACGGTGGAGGTCCGATTACACAGTTGGTTTTTGCCCCTAAAGCACAGGCTTTGAGAAGGTATTATGAGGAGAATGATGAAAGATTTGAAAATCAGAAGTATGAAGAGTTGGTAGAGGAGATCAATGCCCGGCCCGAAAAGCTGTATTACATGGAACAGGAGGTAGAAAAACAAATCACAGAATTGGACGAAAGATTTAAAGGAAAGATCGGGGAAGGATCCAGTGATGCAGACAGGCAGGCATATTGTGAGGCATGGAACGAAATTCAAAGTGCCTATCTGAGAAAAGTCAATACTTATTTGGAAGAGGGAAATGCCAAATGGATCGACTACCATAGAAAGAAACTCAGCAGGGAGATGAATTACAATCAGTTTACCCTTCTGCCTGAAGAGTATGAAATAACAACACTCACTTCCAAAGCATTTTGGCTGGGGATAATAGGAGGACAGGAAGTTGAATTTACAGGCCCAAATAAGTTTTGCAAGTACAATGCAGTGCCGGGACGAACCTCCGGAAAATTGGCTGATTTTTATGACTTGAATTGTAAAGAGAAAAGTACACTTTACTTGGTGGTAGGATCCATTACGCTAGAATGCAATAAAATGACCACTGAGCTGGACTCCAAATTTTTGAAATTCAAAATTAAGGAGAATATGGATACCAATGAGATTATCCAAGGTTCAGTGGAAATTGGCTTTGATGTAGACTTGGCAGAAGCCTCTGAACTCGGCCCGGTAAAAGCAGAACTAAAGGGCGAACTATCAGGCTTTATTGAATTCAACGGGGAAGGAATAACCGATGTAGGAGTGAAGGCAGGAGCGAAAGCCACATTCGGATCAAATGTGGTCAGCAAAAAAGACACAAATGCCTCATTAGGCTTTGCTGATGACAAATCTGGAACTTTTATGGGTGCGGAAGCCCGTTGGGGATGGAACAGTGGACCTTCTATAGAGGGAAAAGGAATACTTCAGGGATTGACTATCAAATAAAAATAGTAATGAAAACAACACTCACTCTCTTTTTTCTATTTGCTATAAACTTGGCATTTGCCCAGCATCAGACCATTCAAAAACCCAAAGCAGACAGTCTTGACCTCAATCTTTTACCGGTATACGACATCGACAGCAACCGCTACGAGGTGATCAAAATCGGTAATCAGTATTGGTTCAAGGAGAATCTCAGAACGACCTATTATCGGGACACAGTGAAAATCCCAAACCGTCAGGATGCTACTGAATGGTCCCAAAGCAAAAGCGGGGCTTATGTTTTCTTCGACAATGACACTAAGAATATTAAGAAGTACGGATATCTATACAATGGTTATGCTGTGGCTACAGGGAGACTCTGTCCTGAGGGCTGGCATATTCCCACAGACAAAGAATGGATCGAACTGGAGCGTTTTCTTGGCTTGCCGGCTACTGAATTGGAACAGACGGGTGATAGGGGAAATATTGCTCCCAAGCTGAAAAATACTTCCGGTTGGAATCCCTCTGAATTCTCCGGTGATAATTCCAGTGGCCTAGCTATTGCTCCAGCAGGTGCCCGAAAAGACAATGGAGAGTTTGTCACACTTGGTCAATACGGAAATTTTTGGACTTCTACCGTCTATGATGACCGCTATGGGCTGCTTTACCTCTGGAACCACCACCTGCATTACAATACAGATGCCGTGGGCAGAATTTACACGCTTGCAACAAACGGTTATTCCTGCCGATGCATCAAAGACCAAAAGGAAAAGTGAAAGGAATTGGATCCTTAGAAAAATATGATAAGAACTATTAATTGAACGCCCATATGAAAACTTACATGATTTCACATTCCGTGAAGATGTTTTTAATCCTTTTGTCCTTGTTTCTAGTCACGCTTCAAACGCAGGGACAGGATAAAGGGGAGAAACAATCGCCCTTGAAAGGCTTGGGTTCAAAGTTGAAAGAAAAGGCAGTCCCCGCTGGACTTGGAGGGAAGTCATCCAAAGAAAAAGGAACCCCTCCCCAGGTTGAAACGGCCGAAGCAAATGAGGGAGAGTCCAAAGGAGGGGAACTGGATCCAGATGAGGAAAAATTTGACGAAGATGAGGATGACCCGGATAAAATGATGGAAAAAATGATCCGGCAATTTGGCCATGACCCGGAAGATGTAAAAAGAAAAATGAGTGAAGAGGGGGCAGACGCTGATCCTAAAGCCATTCCCAATCCGGATGAAAATGCTATCGCAAGTATTGAAGCTGCCCCAGGAAATGAAGCTGAGCTACTCAGTTATCTTAAGGATTTTGAAACTGGGGCAGATTTGGCTTTGAGTCCTGAAGCAAAAAAGGACGTTTCTCCGCATTTGAACAAAGGGCAGCAGACAAAAGAGGTCGGGTATATGTTTTGGTTGGCAGGCAAGCAGGAACCCGCCGCTTATCTGATGTTGAAAGCGTCTATAGCTGATCCAAAGGATGAGCTTTTGCTCAGCAACCTCGCTTCGGTCATCACCATGGCAGGCTATGCGGAAAATAGCATTCCCATCCTTGAATACCTGCACCAAAAGAATCCCCAAAGCAGTATCGTCAACAACAACCTGGGCCAGGCATGGCTCAGCCTAGGTCAGGTAGCAAAAGCCAAACCCTTTCTCGAACAGGCAGTCAGTGAATACGAGCAACACCCTGAAGCCAACCGTAGTCTGGCACGCATTGCAATGAAAGAAAACAACAATGCCATGGCTAAATCCTACCTGAAAAATGCGCTCAAAGGAGGCTTCTCCCAGGATGCCTATTTTGAGCTGAGGGATTTGGAACCCAATGGAAAAGAAGATAGGATGGAAATTTTGAAGTTGGATCATAAAAGGAATTACCGGGAAATTGCGGTAACCAAAAGATTTACTATGCCGGTAGTGCCGGAGTCAAATGAGAGGGCATTGAGTCGGGAACAGGAAATCGCTGATTTTTTTCATGGACTCTCCCTCACTGCAAGTGCATTGCACACAAAATATCCCTCCGGAACGGATAAGTTATTCAACAGCTATCAAAAAATCACCACTCAAATGGCAGTCAATAACCGGGACATGAAAAGTCTCGAAGACGTGCAAAAGCAATACAGTCTTGCTGCACAAGTCTGGAATCCATTCAAAATTCAGGCGCAGGAAGTCTTGATGACAGAATTGGACGATTCCTATGCCAGCAGTTTCAACAAAAGGATAGCTAAGTTGCAGGAAGCCAGAGATTCTCAGATGAAATCGTTGGAGGAATCCTTTGCTCCTGACATTCGAAAAATGAACGAAATCTCCAAACGCATCGCAGTCCTGGAAGATGGTGACGGGTCGGGATCGGAGATTGATGCCTTGATAAAACAACTCTGCGAGATGAGGAAGATTTTGGACAAAACAAGAATAGAGAAAACTGCACCTATCAATAATGCTTTTGTCCAACAAATGGAATCACTAGCATTTCAACGATTGCAGGAATATACCTATTGGTACACGCTGTATTTTCTTCCTCAGGATCCAACAGACTTTGCCTACGCACTGTATGGTGAATACCTGAGTACTTTATCCCAACTTCAGAAATACTATCCTTATCCGGTGATCATTTATCCTGAAGAAGGTTGCAAATTGCAGGTCAGTGAATCAGTTACCCCCAAAGGAAAGATGTCAGTATGGGAGGATACCCATTGCTTGACCTACTGGGACCTGAATTTCTACTTTGTAAAAAGTAAGTTCACCTGTAAGGAGGCAACTATAGAGGGTAAACTCTATGATATTGAATTTGGAGGAGGACAAAAATATGACCCATCTACATTAGAAACCGTTGAACACTCTGTCTACATTGGAGGAAAAATCGGAGACATTCCAATGGCAGTAGGAAAAGCTCTTGAATCAAAGTTAGGTGTAGGTGCAGTATACACTATGAAATTTGACGGCAACTGGAATCTTAAAGATATCATCGTAAAGGCATCAATTGGGGCAGAATTGGGAATGAGTGTTCCCAAGTCAAGCGATCCAAATGATAGTGGATTGGATATTAGAGATTTAACATCAATTGGTGTGTCGAACGAGTATGAATTATCCCTTCTAACAGGTTTTAGAGGTAATTCCCCAAAAATTTCAACAGTAGGAGATATTTTTAGCAAACAGTAAGGGATACCCAAGTAAGAGAAATTCACTGATTATATCTAGTACAACAAATGACCTTTAAATATGAAAAAGCATTTTAGTCAGTTTAATAGCAGATTTCATTCCAGCATCATTTGTGTATTTGTTTTGACTTTTCAGGTGTTTTCGTCAGCAGCACAAACTGCTTCACCCTGTCCCACCGATAACTTAAGCAATTATCCTGGTGCTTGGAAACAGCTCGATTTATATTCAGCGCCAGGACACATAAAGGCAAAACCCGGAAGCTACGATAAGAGCGTAGCAAATGCCAATCTTGAAAAACTCCTGAATCTTGCCAAAAAAGCCTATCCCCAACCTATGGGCGGCAATGTCAATTACAACAAGTACCTGGACTTCTCCAATGTATATGACTACTTGCCTTTCGGTTACCGGCTTTACATAGGCCATCCGGGATTTGTCTGTACGGTGGGGGACAAGGTTACTGAAACTTATGAAACAGGAGTTTATCTTTCTTTTCAGATAAACAATTATGAGCCATTCGTATCTCCCATTACAGCCCGGGAAGTTTTCGGAACCGATTACCGAATCGGGGTCGTCAAAGGTTCTGAATCAGATTATGGTATCAATGGACAAAGGGTATTTCTTATCCACGAGAATTTTGTCAGTAGCAATGGTTGGATGGATCATTATACCGAAGAAATCTACGGTGGCAGAGAACCAAGACAGCAGTGGTTTGTCATCAGAAAAGAAAATGTCCCCTTGTTCAGGTATGTTACCCGTAAGGAATACCTCACCCAGTTCAGGGAAGAACTCTTTACTTACAGAGACATATACGTCGAAAGTATTGAAGAGGGCTACAAAAAGTTTCCAGAGAGTTATTCGCAGGTTTACGAGAGCCTTGGGGAGTTTAAGATTCAGACAGAAAATGCGGTCAAGCGGGTGGATAACTATTTACAAAACAGTAGTGAGGAAGAGCTCAATAAGCAGGTTTCGGAGTTATTCTTCCATGGAAATTTCATCATGGAAAATGAAACTGAAATAAATTTCCGCAAGGACCGGTTTCACATGGTATTTGTCAATGAGGATTATATGGATAAGAAATTACCGCACCATATTGCCCAATTTGTCATAGTGGAACTTTCTGCTCCTGTGCAAGATAAAACCGGAAGATATGCCTGGAAATACAATTTTAGGCAGAAAATGATGGAAGGCTTGGACTTTAAGGAAATACACAATATGCTGCTTAAATGATTCAGGTATCAACAGGCATTTGAGCAATAATACAATGCTATATTTTTTTATCAACCAATCAGAAAAAATCCCCTAAAAAAGGGATGGATTAGACTTTTGCCAAAGGCTAAATTTCATTTAATCAACTAGCATACTTATGGCACAAGTCAATGGTTTTCATATAGCGCCAATTTCCAGAAAATTGGCAATATCCATATCCTTGATTATCCTTTTTCTTGGAATAGATATGGAAAGTAATGGGCAACAATTGGAAAAAAATGGACAGGTGGGCTTTGTTCCTCCAGCCCAATGGTCCAGAAATTCAGGCGATGGTTACCTGGCTTTTACAAAAACCAATCCAGAATCCGGCGAATTTGGCAGGATCATTCTCTACCAGGAAGAAAAATCTTCAGGGTCATTGGATGTGGATTTTAAAGAAGACTGGCAATCACTGATTGAGGTAAATTACCAACCCAAAGAGCTCTCAGATTTTACTAAAACTTCCTTCAATTCTGAATGGAATGCAATCATAGGTGTAGCTCCTTACGTGTACCAAAATCAAAATCAGGCAGTGGTTTTGGTAACATTATCCAATCGCAAACAAAAAATCAGTTATGCTTTTTTGAGCAATACGACTGCCTATGAAAAGGAATTGGAGGATTTTGGGAGTTCCTTGGAACTACCTTCTTTTTCCCATCCAACTGTGATTTCTTCGAGCGAAAAACCTATTTCTAAATCCTCCTCTATGCAAGTAGTGGTCGACCAGCAAATCTTGGGAAAATGGAATAGGTCCGCTTCAGTTTCTTCCTTTTTTGCCAATTCCGCAGCTTGGGGCAGCTCAGGCTATACGACTTGCCGGTATGAGTTTTTCGGGGATGGAACCTATCAGTACACGGAGCGGAATTTCGGGTATGCCTACGAAGACATCATTTTGGTTAGGGAAAGCGGGCAATATTCAGCAGTTGGTGGAGTCCTGACCGTCACTCCTATAGAAAGCCAAGTGGAGCGGTATGGTAAAAAGAATGGAGTAGATGAGTTGGGAAATCTTAAGGAGAAAAAAAGCAGGACTCTCGAAAAAGTGGCCTATCGCTATCAGTTTCACTATTTCGAAGGAATCGGGCAATTGAATCTAGTCTTGCAGGCCGATAGGCCCACCCAGCGGGATGGGAATTTCAGTTCCAATACTACTTTTCCCAACGCTTGGTATTTCGATAAGAGATTTACGGATGTCAATCTGTTTAAATAATCTGGAAATCCAGATGAATAAATTTTCTTCCCTAAAAACTTACGAACTATGAATTTTGACCTTCGATTTTTGAAAATATCAGGAACGAAATTTATGATTTCTTTTAGTTTGGCGGTAACTAGTTCGTTTTATTCATTTTCACAAACGCCTTGTGACGTATCCCAGCTTATTCCAGTCTGGGCCAGACTGGAAGATTCGCGCCCCTATTATGGCCCTAATTATGATCCCGGCCCGAGGGCATATCTAACCGCAAACTTTGACTCCAAAAAAATGACTCCAAAGTTGGAGGTTGCACTTTCATGGATCAAAGGATATTTTGAAGGAATTAAGGGGGCTCGTTTTGCTGAGTATAGATATTCTTATGATAAGGGATTTACAATTGAAGAATCACTGCGAACCAACCCTTGGTTCTTAGCAACCAATAGACTAGGCTCATATAATCTTCGTGTTTACAGTAGGAAAACTTATTGCAGCAACGGAAGACTTTCTGAATATGATGGACCAGCCCGGATTGATATTACCTTTAATGAGCTGAATTATTTAATCCGACCCTTACGTGGGCAATCAGCAGATGAAAACGGAAATTCTATCCCTTTCCAAATCAATGGAAAACCAGCTTTTGAAATTCCGAATATCAAATGGACTAAGGGGAATATAGATTATTACCAGTACCCAGGACCTCCTCCTCCTAGTACTTCCAAGTATTCTAATTGGGATTTTTTAGATGTGTTTATCCTTCGTAAAAATGATAAGCCACTATTTCTTCCTTTTACCCGGAAAGAAATTCTTGAATCTCAACTCATTGATTTAGAGGGATCTTACAAAGAAATGAAAAGGGTGATATTGGAATACACTCAGGTCCTCTCAGCAGAAGAAATTGATAAGCAGTTGGAAGAGCGGATTGCCGAAATTAAAAGGTTTACAGAACAAGGGGTGTGGGGATATTCTAAAGAGAATCTAGAAAACAGGATTCAGCTTGCCATTAGAAATAGTCGAATTCAAAAAGAAGAGGAGGCTGGAAAAATTGAAAATGCTCTTTCTAACCTAAATCGAGATTACCAAGCCGCTGTGGACTTGATTCAGAATTATCTAGCAAATCAGCCGGCATCAGTATTGGCAAAGCCAGTCAGAGAATACTTTCCAATCAATATTGGAGAGGACGTCTTGAGGAAGATTCAAGAGGATTTTGATAGGGAGCTTACGATTGACGATTGGGGACAGGACAAAATGATAGGGTACATCAATCCGGATTATTTTGATTCCAAGCTAAGTCCAGACGTGCCTCAATTGATTGCTGTTGAGTTTTTTAATTTGGATGGAGTACATAGTCATCTCAACGAGGTGGTTGATAAAATCAATCAGAAATTAGACTTCAAAGCACTTCAGGCCTTAATCCCGGATGTTAGTATGGCAGCAGCACCAGCCGATGAACCCGTTAAAATGACAGCCAAAAGCCCTGCCCGCTACTTGGAAAAGTTAGATAATCTGGAACCATTCCCGTTTGGAGCAGCCGAGACACAGGCATCTCGTAATCCAACCTTCAATTTGGGAGGACCGGGATTCAATGCACCCCCGATACAAATCAGGTTTCCGGAGCGGACTTCTGATTTGTCCAAACTAGCGGTGCTATCAAGTTCTGCAGTCTATGAAAACTACCTAGATGAGCTTAAAGGCAGATTTCTTACCCAACTCTCAGCAGATCAGAAGCGAAACTTCGACCAATGGATCAAGGAATATGACCTAAAGACCGAAGAAGAATTCACACAATTATCCATGTTGGCTTGGATTAATTCCAATCCGTATGCTTCGATTTACCTGGATTTGGAAGCGGTGAAGCGATTTCCTGAAAGCGGACTTGCCGCCAATAACCTGGCAGTCCACTTGCTTAAATCCGGTAATCCCGACAGGTCTTTGCCGATTTTAAATTATTGGCTAAAGGAATTCCCTGATAATTCCTTGTTGATGGGTAATGCCGCCACGGCGAGATACTACCTGGGAGATGTGGACGGAGCATTTGAGTTAGCCAAAAAAACGGTGGAGCAAGATTCTTTGCATCCAAATGCTAATAAGATTTTGGCTTTTGTCCACAGGCGAAATGGTCAGAAAGCCCCTGCAAAAAAAGCTGCGGAACGGAGCTTAGAGACGAGCTACGATGAAGAACTGGTAGCCATTCTTCAAGAAATGGACAATGAGGCTGAAGTGGGCAAAACCATCTACGCCGGTAGAAAAAGTCCATTTACGCCTCAATTGCTGGATAAATTCAGAATGCCTGAAGCCATCCAAGGAATCAGTGATGCACCAAACCAATCGCTTGTCATTGATGAAGTTTTGGGATCGATAGGTATGACGATTGCTGCGATACCCAGGGTTTCCACTGATTCCAGTTTACAAGCCGCTACCCAGAAAAATATCCAGCAGGTCATGACAAGAGGAGGATTTCCGCTGATGCAAATGCTTGGGCAGCACATGTACTTCAAAAGTATGCAGGAGTATCAGGAGGAATATACTTGGGCGAAAAACCGATTTGTTGCAAAACTTCAGGAAACGAGAAAAACCTACAACGCCAAGGCAGGGGAGATCAACAGAAGGTACAATGCTGAAATGGCCAAGATCGAAGGGGGAGAAGATTGGGAAGGGGAAAAGAAGCTTGCAGAACTTCAGCGAGCTAAGTGTAAAGAGTTGAATCTCGCTCTGGATTCATATTACAAAGAAACAGCACCCTTGATCAACCAAGCGGTGGTCAGACTCGAACTGATCAGTCGGGATCATCACAGCACGGTGGCCTATTGGGCGCCGATTTGGCTGCAATCGCAGGAGGCTGCTGATTTTCCTGGGACTCAAATCAATTACCTACGGGAAATGCGGGAGCTTTTGAAGCTGTATCCTACTGAGTTGCCGATGGATTGTGAGCTTTTTGGGGAAGAGGAGGAAGAAGAGGATTTTATGCCAGGAAAAATTTTGGTGTGGGAAGATCAATATTGCCCGGTTAAGTTTACCATAGGCATGGGGCCTGTCAAGGGAGGAATAAATTGTAATACATTCTCTTTGAGCGGAGGTGAATTTTTACAATTTGAAGGTGAACTCAAACTCAATAGAGATTGGGATACAGTGGAGGAAGTAAGTGTGGGAGGAGGAGTAGGTGTCAGTTTGGATGTGGGTTGGAAAGGGAAAGGAATGATCAGTACAGGCTTAAGCACAAAGCTTTTTGCCAAACTATCTAAAGATCCAAAAACACTGGAATGGAACTTCAGGAAGGCGGATGCAGGGCTTAAGACTGAAGCCACCATGAGTGGTGAACTAGGCCCCTATGGGCTTGAGGTCAAACTTGCGGAAACAAGTATGGGTATTCGCTCTGGAATCACTTCTGATGGGAGTATCCCTAAAATGATTGATCTGGCGCTTTCCAATTAAGTTTTTTGAAGAACTTTCCAAAAGTTTAAAACTTTGGGAAAGTCTCATGGGAATAATATTACATTGAGGGTAGATTGGGAAAAAAAAGATCAGAAAAAAAACACTGAACCGAATGACCAATATTTTATAAAATTTAATTTAGGCATGTTAATTTTTTCCTACTGATCAATGCTATTTATTTCAAGTAAACACCAAAAATGTTTACTTTTCTACTTATGAATACATCCCTCAGACTCCGATTCCTTATTTTGATATCCTTTATTGCCTTTATAAGCCTGGGACTTCCAGATGGATTATTGGGAATTGCATGGCCTTTTATAAGCGAGAAGTTGGATATTCCGCTCGATAATTTAGGGGTTTTATTGATGTTCTTTGTTGCTGGATATTTAAGTTCCAGTTTGACCAACAGTAAAATTATGTCCAAGATAACCTTGGGATGGCTACTTGCATTCAGCTGCTTTTTTACTGGGGCAAGCCTTTTTGGATTCGCAGTTTCCAATCAATGGATTTTTCTGATTTTGTCATCCTACTTTCTGGGATCCGGAGGTGGAGCCATAGATACCTCCCTCAATATTTTTGCATCTGCAAAATTCAGTCCCAGTGTGGTCAATTGGCTGCATGCTTTTTATGGAATAGGTGCCACCTCAGGCCCCTTGATCCTGACCTGGTTGTTTACTATGGGACATACCTGGCAATCGGGCTATTTCTTTGTGGGATCTATCCAAATTTCCCTTGGCATCCTGTTTTTACTTACCTCCAAAATGTGGGCTGTAAAAGAGGACAAAACAGAAGTCAAACAGGAGAATATTTCTTATCGCTTGACACTACAAAAACCCATGGTTTGGTTAAGTATCTTGATTTTTTTCGTTTACACTGGTTTGGAGGTAAGTGTCGGACAATGGTTATTTACCCTAATCACCCAATCCAGGAGTATATTGGAAGAATCGGCAGGTTTATGGGTAAGTACATTTTGGGGCAGTCTTACCCTGGGCAGGATTTTGTTCGGATTCATTCTAAAAAGGTCCAGTACCGTTAAGGTATTGCATTTGGTAATGGTTGGGATTATCTTGGGGGCAGCTGCATTCCTGATAGATTTTTCTAATTTGATTAGCTTTATAGGTGTTTTTCTGATCGGTTTTTCATGTGCTCCGGTTTTTCCCTCCATGATAGCGCTGGTACCGGACCTTTTTGGGGAAAAGTTTGCTGCGAATATCATTGGCTTCCAGATTTCTGCCGCCATGATTGGAGGAGCTATCCTTCCGGCTGTTTCAGGTTTTCTAACAGATCCGTTTGGCTGGGAAATCATTCCGCTTTCATTCTTAGTACAGGCAATTCTATTAGCCTTTTTTTATTTCTTCCTTATAAAAAACCTAAAAATCAAAGTCAAAAATTTCTAACCCGAATTATGCATTAGGATTCGTAGTAGCCTGTCCCGATGGATATCGGGAAGAGGTCAAAACACAAAATAATCAAGTATTTAGCGAATGAATCATAGTCATCTCTATGGTGAATGAGCTAAATGCAGCGAAGCGATTGATTATAAAGTGTTTTGATCTCGTAATAGAAATTCTAATGGATATTTCGGGTTTAATTCCATCTTTCGTCCAAACCTGATATTTACCAGTTAAATGGCTGATTTCTCATTCGTTCGATTTCCATTATGTTATTAGTACATATAGCATTAAAATTACCCTAATTTGCTTAAACTCAAAAACCCCCATTCATGATGAAAAACAGAAGAGAATTTTTGAAGACTTCCCTACAGGGTGCAGCTGGATTGTCCTTGGCACCTATGTGGCTTGAAGGGGCTCCAGCCATCATCAAATCCTACAACAAACCCAACTCCAAAATCAACGGGGTGCAGATAGGTTGCATCACCTATTCCTACCGCTCCATGCAGGACCAAAGTCTTGAAGCAAATATCCGGTATATCAAGGAATCAGGAATCAGTGCCGTGGAAATGATGGGAGAACCGGTGGAATATTTTGCGGGGATGCCTGTACCAACCTTTAATAGGATGAGGGCTTTCCAATTAGGTGGCAAACAAAGAAGGGGTGAAGAATTGACTGCAAGTGAAAAAGAAGAATTAGCGGATGTCCGCTCCCAATCAGAAGCATATGCCAAGGTGGTAGCAGAATGGAGAAATAAGACAGATTTCAAGGGATTTGAAAAAGCGGCAAAAATGTTTAAAGATGCCGGAATTGAGGTCTATGCATTCAAGCCCAATGCTTTTGGGGTGAATAATTCAGACACAGAAGTGGCTTATGGAATGAAAGCTGCCAAAATTCTTGGTGCCAGCCATATTACCTTAGAACATCCATCCGATGATGCACAAACCCTTCGTTTGGGCAGATTGGGAGACAGCCATAAAATGAAAGTGGGTTACCATGGGCACGAGCAGCAAACATTTACATTTTGGGACACAGCCTTAGATCAGAGCAAAAGCAATGGACTGAACTTCGACATAGGCCACTATGTGGCAGCAGGCCATACAGATATGATGGACCTCATCCAAAAACAACATGCTAGAATCTGGAGCATGCACATCAAAGACCGCCAAACCCCAACCAACGGAAAAGGCAATTTGCCTTGGGGCACCGGTGATACACCTGTTGGGGAGATTCTGCGGATGATGAGGGACAATAAATATAAATTCCCGGCAACTATTGAACTGGAATACCAAGTGCCCCAAAATTCTGATGCAGTAAAAGAAGTTCAGAAATGTCTGGAATTCTGCAGAAAGGCTTTGGGATAATCCTACGGAAACGAATACCATGAAACCTATGATAAAACAATTCACTATCAGGCTATGCCTGATTTTCTCCTTCTTTTCTGTATTGCTTTTTTCCTGTAAAAAGCAACAGGATGATCCCAGTGTCAAACCCGACGACAACCGCTTTACTAAGGTTGTCCTGACAGAAGGAATGGATGAACCCATGGAAATGACCTTCCTCCCTGGAAGAAGGATTCTTTTTGTAGAAAGAAAAGGAGCGGTCAAAGTATTTGATGAAAACTCCGGAGAAATGATCCAGGTGGGCTTTGTTCCTGTCAACACCAAATACACCAACAAAGAAGGAGTGGTCAGAGAAGCGGAAGAAGGATTGATGGGCGTGATTGCAGACCCCAACTACGAGAAAAACAATTGGATTTACATGTATTATGCAGATCCTGATGTCCCCAAGCATGTTTTGGCAAGATGGGAACTGAAGGGGAATGAACTGATCGATGCGTCCAAGAAAATTCTTCTGGAAGTCCCTACCCAAAGGGAAGAGTGCTGTCATACAGGCGGAGGAATGGTTTTTGACAAAGATGGAAACCTTTTCCTGACTACAGGCAACAACACTGTCAATCCAAGGGAAGGCACCTCCAATTTGGATGAAAGGCCAGGACATGAAAACTCAGACGACCAAAGGGCTCCCAGCAATACCAATGACCTTCGTGGAAAAATCCTTAGGATCAAACCTGAGCCTGATGGTACTTACAGCATTCCAAAGGGAAATTTATTCCCTGTTGGTACGGAAAAAATCAGGCCTGAAATCTACACCATGGGACATAGAAACCCTTGGAGACCTACTTTGGACAGTAAAACAGGGTATCTCTATTGGGGAGAAGTGGGGCCGGATGCAGTTACAGATTCCATTTGGGGTCCAAAAGGCTATGATGAATTCAATCAGGCGAAAGGTCCGGGGTTCTTTGGTTGGCCTTATTTCATCGGGGATAACCAAGCTTATACCAGGCATGACCATGAGACCAATACCTATGGGGAACCATATGATGTCAATAATCCTGTAAACGAATCTGTAAACAATACCGGATTGAGAGAACTCCCCCCTCCTATCCCTGCCATGATTTGGTATCCATATGGCGTCTCTGAAGAATTTCCCATGTTGGGAAGTTCGGGCCGTTCAGCCACAGGAGGGCCTGTATTTAGAAAAGCAGATTTCAAAAAAGACGCTCCTCATGTATTCCCTGCTTATTATGAAGGCAAATGGCTGATTGTGGACTTTATGCGGGGCTGGATCATGGCCGTGACCATGGATGATAAGGGAGATTATGTCTCTATGGAGCGTTTCCTGCCGAATGAAACCTTCAGTTCGGCAATTGACATGGATTTCGGACCGGATGGAGCGCTTTATATTTTGGAATATGGATCTGCCTGGTTCCGTGGCAACCCAAATTCCAGAATTGTCAAAATTGAATACAATGGAGGCAACCGCAAACCTATTATCCAGGCCACTGCAGACAAAAAAGCCGGGGCTGTACCATTTACCGCCAATCTTTCTTCTGATGGCACCTTAGACTATGATTCCTATGACCAAGGAAAATTAGAATATGAATGGAAGATAGTTTCAGATAATGGCGTGCAAACGCTTTTGAAAGAAGAAAATCCATCCTTTGATTTCCAGGAAGCAGGAACCTATCAGGTAACTTTGACAGTGACAGACACCAAGGGAGAGCAAAACAGTGCCGGATTCCAGATCTTTGCAGGTAACGAACCTCCACAGGTTAAAATTGAATTTTCAGGAAACAGGACATTCTATTTTGGCCAACCTGCAATTCAATATGCCGTATCGGTTTCAGACAAGGAAGACGGATCTACCCAAGATGGAAAAATCAAAGCAGAAGAAGTAGCCATCACTTTTGATTATGTACCTTCCGGCTTTGACCCCATAGAGATAGCTTCCAAACAAAGCGGGGCCGAAACCATGGCTGTATTGAATATTGGTAAAAACCTGATCGAAGGCAGTGATTGCAAATCCTGTCACCAGTACGACAAATCGTCAATAGGCCCAAGCTATGCAGCCGTAGCGGAAAGATATTCTAAAACAGTCAGCAATATCGATTACCTGGTAGACAAAATCCTAAATGGCGGTAGTGGCGTATGGGGTGACCATGGCATGAGTGCCCATCCCGAACTTAGTGAGTCTGATGCCAAAAGAATGGTGGACTTTATTCTGAGCATGAATGAGGTGAAACCTACAGTTACCCCTTTGCCGCTAAGTGGCAGCATCAAACCTAAAATTCCTGAGGGAGAAGATGGACAGGGTGGATTCCTGCTAAGGGCTTCCTACACAGACAAAGGCGCCGGTCAGATTGCTTCCATGAGTGGCGTGGACTTTGTGGCACTTAAAAATCCATTTGTTGACCCTCAATCCGCTGAAATCAGAAGAGGAGTCAACCTTTTGACTACCCCAAGCATCAATTTCTTTATGGTGGGGGATCAATCCCATATTGGTTTCAAATCCATTGACCTGTCAGGAGTGGAAGCCATCAACCTCTTTGTCAATGTCAGCAAAAGAAATGGGGCTATGGGAGGTTATATAGAGGCAAGACTGGGAAGTCCTGAGGGGGAAATCATCGGTCAATCCCAAAAAATGGAACCTTTGAACCAAGGATTCAGAAGACCGCCTGCTGGGGTTAACATCATTCAGTGGAGAAGGGAAAATACGCCAAAAGCCGAGATTAAAATAAATAAAACCAGTGGTTTACAGGATGTATTCTTCATCTTCAGAAACCCTGATGCCGGCAAGGAGGACATCCTGATGAGTATTTCTGAAATCCAGTTTTCTAATACAATAACTAAAGAATGATTATCTTTAGTTTAACCCTTATACCCCGGCTTTTGTCATCATTGGCCGGGGTTTAATTTTAGGTTTCCCACAAAAAAATATGAAACAAATCTTAGTCCTTTTCTTGCTACTATTCACCACTTTTCAGATACAGGCTCAGAACAGTATCAAACTGTATCAAGGCAAAGCCCTTGGTTCTGAGGAATGGACTTGGACTGAAAAGGTGATTACCCCATCTCCGGGCAACCGCATCCTTTATGATGTATCTGAACCTGAATTATTGCATTTTCCAGCGTCAAAAGAAAAATCCAATGGCACTTCCATCATAGTAGCCCCCGGAGGTGCTTTTCATATTTTATCCCTTGACAATGAGGGCATCAGGGTTGCGGAATGGTTGAACGAATTAGGTATTTCGGCTTTCGTGCTAAAATACCGCTTAGTAAAAAGCCAAACAGACAACCCATTTGAAACCCTTATACCCTTGATGCAGGACAAAGACAAGTTGGACTCCATCAATGCACCTGTCGTGGAAATGGCGAAAAATGATGGCATTGAAGCCATGAAATATGTCAGATCCAATGCAAAAGAACTTGGAATTGATCCCAATAAAATTGGGTTTATGGGATTCTCAGCAGGTGGCACTGTCACCATGTCTGTAGCTTTAAGTGCTTCTGAGGAATGGAAACCTGATTTTTTGGCACCGATTTACCTTTACAGAAAAGCGGTCTTGGGCGTACAAATGCCTCTGAAAAAGACACCTATTTTCGTGGCTGTCGCTTCTGATGATGAACTGGAATTTATGCCCCATAGTGTTTCCCTTTATCAGGATTGGTTTGCGGCAGGCCATCCCTCAGAATTACATGTGTATGAAAATGGAGGGCATGGATTTGGCTTTGCCAAAAAAGGCACCAGCTCGGACCAATGGACCAAAGATTTTGAGCATTGGCTGTATATTAGAGGGCTTATTGACAGGCAATAAAATGAAATGAGAAAGATTGGGCTTTACCTAGCTTGATTTCACCTATATATCATTGACGGAATATTGGAAAAATAAAAGTTCGGTCCTTCAGACATAAGGGGAAAAATGTCATGCCATTTTCCCGGGACTAAAACCCAGGCTTCTACAGAACGGCCTTTCAGGCCTTATCGGTTAAACAGAATCTAAAGGCGTGCCACGTCTTCATTTTACTTGACACTTTTTTCCGGCATCTACCTTCCGAAATCCACCTTTTTCATTTTCAATTTTTAAGGACCCTCTCCCTTCTACCGATAATTTCATTAGCCTTTTCCTTACTCACCCCAAAAACTTTCCCATCCAAAGCATCTTTCATAAACTCATCAATATAGCGCTGACTGATATCCGAATTGTCTTTGTATTTTATCCTTAATTCATCCAATTGTCTATGCAGGTCGGCCCTGATTGTTACATATTCAGGATCATTATAGAAATTCTTAAGTTCTTTAGGATCTTTTTTCCTGTCCAACAATTCCCATTGGTCCTCCACATAGTAGTAATGGACCAGTTTGTAATCTTTGGTGACTATGGCATAATGTCTATTGACCATATGCTCAGCAGGATATTCATAGTAATGGTAATATACTGCATCTCGTGTCCATTTATCTTCTTGTCCGGTTAGAATTGGAATGAGACTTTCTCCCTGCATATCGGAAGGGGCTTCTATTCCTGCAGCTTCCAGAAAAGTCTGTGCAAAATCAAGGTTTTGCACCAATTCATCTGATTTTGATCCAGGTTTTACTTTTCCGGGCCAGGAAATCAGAAGTGGTGTCTTGAAGGATTCGTCATAGATAAAACGCTTATCATACCAACCATGTTCTCCTAAATAAAACCCTTGATCTGAAGTATAAACAATGATGGTGTTTTCCATTAAATCATTGGCTTCCAAATAATCCAACAACCTTCCGATATTCTCGTCCACCGCCTGAATGGTACCCAAATAATCCTGCATGTACCGCTGATATTTCCATCTCATTTTATCCTCTTCATTCATGCTGGGGTAGGTTTTCGAAAAAGCATCATTCACCTTTCCATAAGCAGTCATAAAATTTTCCCTTTGGGAATCATTAAAGCGACTGTATTCATAGGCATACCTTGGCTTATCAAACCCGATTTCCGCAATACCCAATTCATCCATCAGTTCTGGGAAAACCTTATGATCACCGGCCCAACTCATATGATGAAGGATATTCATCTCTGCTTCTCCTGCAGGAGAAGTCCTCCCTGTATAGTCATCAAACAAGGTCGCGGGCTCAGGAAAAGTCCTATTGGTAAATTCTTCCAAATGCCTTTCAGCCATCAACCATGATCGGTGTGGGGCTTTGTGCAGGTACATCAGTAAGAAAGGCTGCTTTTCATTTCGCTCATTTTCCAACCAATCCAAGGTCAAGTCCGTCACAATATCAGTTACATAGCCATCTACTGTAATGTTACCCTCATATTTGGTGATAAACTCTGGGTTATAATAAGCTCCTTGCCCAGGTAAAATTTTAAACTGGTCAAAACCTTTGGGATTGTTACCAAAATGTAATTTGCCAAACATGGCCGTTTGATACCCTTCTTTCTGTAAAATCTGAGGAAAAGTCACGTTGGTGGTATCAAAATGAAAATGGTTATCTACTTTCCCATTAAGGTGTGAATGTTTCCCTGTCAGTATAGTAGCCCTGCTTGGAGCACAAATGGAATTGGTTACACTAGCATTGGTAAACAACATCCCCATTTGCGCCAATCTGTCTATGTTAGGCGTTTGGATCAAACGGTTGTCATAAGCAGAAATCGCCTGATAAGCATGGTCATCGGACATGATAAAGATAATATTTGGGCGCTTTTGATTTACTTTTTCAGGTGATTTGGGATTACAGGATATCACTGTGAATGGAAAACAAAATAGCAAAACCAAATAAAAGAAAGACTTCATAGCATTTAAGTTGAATGATATTCATTAAAAATAAAGAAAATAATCTACTTATTCTTTGGGGACATGAATCCACCGAAAGAAAATCTATTTTATTTCCGAAAATGACTTTTATTTGCGTAATCTTTCTCAAACCTAACCTATGTCCGGAGTTACCGACCGTCAAATCATTCATGGCTTTATTAAAGCCCTATTAGCTGCTATATTTTGGGGCATTTCCGGTACCTGTGCCCAGTTTTTATTTGAACAGAGGAATATGGACCCTGCATGGTTGGTATCCTGGAGGATGATGATTGCAGGTAGTATCTTGGTAACCTTTGCCATTGCCAGAAAAAATTCAGACGTATGGAAAGTTTGGCTTAAGCCTCATGACGGTATCCAGCTTTTGTTGTTTGCTATTCTGGGCATGGTAGCTGTCCAATTCACTTACTTTTACAGCATCAGCCTTTCCAATGCAGCTACAGCAACCGTAATTCAATACATAGGACCTGTCTTTGTGGTAGGTTTCTATGCCATTAAAAACCGAAGATGGCCCTCAGTCCTCGAATATACCGCTTTAATCATGGCCTTGACTGGCACCTTTCTACTGGTTACCCACGGTAGCTTTTCAGAATTGGTTATTTCAGAAGCGGCTGTTTTCTGGGGAATTTTGTCAGCAATTGCTTTGGCTTTTTACACCATACAACCTGTACAATTGTTGAAAAAGTATTCTGCAGCTACAGTAACCGGCTGGGGAATGTTGATCGGTGGACTTTCTTTTTCCCTTTACACGAGTCCTTGGGAAAGTTCAGGAGTATGGGATATGGGTACCTGGGCGGCATTTACGTACATTATCCTTTTTGGTACCGTGATTTCTTTTTCTATTTTCCTAGGCTCTTTAAATTATATAGGTGCACAAACCGCCAGTTTATTATGTTCCGTGGAACCACTTTCCGCAGCATTGGTGGCAGTAGCCTGGTTAGGGGTTACTTTTACCGGTATGGACTGGCTGGGCACCTTCATTATCCTGATAACTGTAGGATTGTTGACCCTTTCAAAAAAACCAAAAAGAGGCGTAACGACAGATCAAAAATCCAAAATCATTTAGGAATTGTAACCTCTTAAATACTTCTTTTCAACTTTCATTGGATTGGAATTAATTTTCCCAGGGATATTTATTAGATTGTAATGACTTGATAAATCCTAATTTATAGGATTATCATTTCCATCAACCCATAAACCCAATCTATGAAATCCAACATCTGGAAGTTTCTCGTATTGACTGTATTGTGTTTGACCATTGGGGCTTATGCCTTTATTTTCAAGGAAAATCAAATTGGACCCGATTTGTGGAATATACCTTTTATTTTCTGGAGTAGTTTTACAGTATCAGTTTTTGTAGTAATTGCGACGTTTTTAGGTTCAAAGTTTTTCCCCTATAAAGAATCTGAGAAAAAATGACAGGTTGGCTGATTTTCTTCTTCTCGATATTCCTTGCTTCTTTGGCCTATGCTTCCTACAAATCATACAGGAAAAACCGGAGCTCTGATGAGTTCATACTGGCAGGATCCAACATTGGGGCCATTCTAGGTTTTCTGACTTTTTCAGCAGCCTTATTCAGCGCTTTTACTTTTATGGGTATGCCTGATTTTTTCAGAACACATGGGGTAGGTGCATGGATTTTTCTAGGTCTTTCCGACGCTCTGATGGTATTCTTTTTGCTTTGGTTTGGATATCAACTGAGGAAAAGGGCCAGTATAAGGGGCTATAAAGGAGTTGCCGGATTGATAAAAACCTGCTATGGCAGCAACTTTGCCGGCTATCTGATCTTTGCCAGCGCGTTCATTTTCCTAATTCCCTATGTGGCCATTCAGATCCGGGGCATTTCTATTTTTCTAAATGCTGCCTTTCCCAATTTTCTTCCGGATTGGTCCTGGTCTGCAATTATGGTTGGTATCATGCTGGCCTATGCAGCAATAGGGGGATTAAAAGCCATTATGTACAGCGATGCGATTCAGGGAATCATCTTATTGACCGTCATCTGGATCATTGGGGCAACCTGTCTTCAGATGAGCGGCGGACTTCAAAATGCCATGGAGCAAGTTGCTATTACCAATCCGGGACTCACTACCCTACCCGGCCCAAAAGGTTTATTCAGCAGTCAGTTTCTAATTGCCTCCACCATAGCCATAATCCTGATCCCGGTTTCCCAACCACAGTTCACCACCAGGTTGGTTGTCATGAAAGACTTAAAGGCTGTCCATAAGATGGCTTATGCAGTGGGTATTTTTGCTATACTTGTAATTCTCCCTACGGCTTCTATAGGACTTTATGGAGCGGTGAAGTATCCCGATGCTACTACTGCGGATTTTCTTTCCCAAGCTTTGCTGTTTGATCAGGCTGTCCCGGTTGCCGCGTTGGCTGTTGTGGGCTTATTCGCTGCATGTTTGTCCACTACCAATGCACAGATATTTGCTTTGGGGACAGAACTCCGGTCTTTGCTTTCAGGTTCTGACCGAACTGTCATGCTGATTACCAAGATTTCGGTGTTTATTTTTTCAATGATCGTCCTGGTGTTCTCTACCTTCATGAGTGATGAATTGGTGTTGTTGGCCAGGGTAAGTTTTACAGGGACTTCTATGGTTGCACCTGCTATTCTGGGGGCGGTAATTTTTAAAAATCCACCCAAATCACTGTTGTTATTGTCTTCATTGGCTTTGGTCTATTTTATCTTATCCCTTTTGGGTCTGGTCTCCTCCAAGTATGGAAACATGAACCTGGATTTTCTGCTATATTGTATATTGTTTGTTTTAACTCTGATCATCATGGTCAGCCACCAAATGAAAGAAAATAAAAATGAGACTTGAGCCCAAAGTTGATAAATCAATAGAATCCTTGAATCTTGACCAATTCTGGAAGTTTTCTGGTCAGAAAATCCTGCAAATTGAACAGGCTTTTGATACTTCTATGGGTGCTCCTGTATTTACAGAAAAAGGTAAATATGTTACCAGGGGCTGGACCGAATGGACACAGGGTTTTCAGTTTGGATCGGCTTTGCTCCAGTTTGATGCTACTGGAGAGAAAGAGTTCCTGAAATTGGGAAGAGAAAACACCTTGCATAAAATGGCCCCACATCTTACCCATACAGGGGTGCATGACCATGGGTTCAACAATGTCAGTACTTATGGCAATCTGCTTAGGTTGATCGTTGAAGGAAAAATTGAAGCATCTTTATGGGAGAAAGAATTTTACAGACTGGCCATTAAAGTAAGTGGTGCCATCCAGGCATTAAGATGGACTTCTATTCCAGACGGAGGATTTATTTATTCCTTTAACGGGCCCCATTCGCTTTTTGTAGATACGATCAGAACTTGTAGGGCAGTTATTTTGTCCCATTTGCTGGGCCATGTCCTCCAAGGGGAAAATGATAAAAAGATTAATCTACTGCAAAGAGCTATACACCATTTGCTCAGTACTGTTCGGTATTCTATCTTTTATGGGGAAGGAAGAGATCAATATGACCTTCTAGGAAGAACAGCACACGAGATCATTTTCAATACGAATGATGGAAAATATAGATGTCCCAACTCCCAACAGGGCTATACTGGTTTCAGTACCTGGACCCGGGGATTGGCTTGGGCAATTTGTGGATTGGGGGAAACGTTGGAGATTTTGGACCTGCTCCCTGAAGCAGATTATGCTGATGTGATTTCGAAAGAGAAGCTAACCCAGATTCTTGAAAAAGCAGCTTTGGCTACTGTTGAATTTTATCTTGATCATACCCCAATTGACGGCATTCCTTATTGGGACACGGGAGCACCAAATTTGTATCGTTTGGGGGATTACTTAAACCTTCCTGCCGATCCATTTAATGCATTTGAGCCAGTGGACAGCTCGGCAGCAAGTATCGCTGCACAGGGATTCCTCAGAATAGGCAATTGGCTCAGTACTTCCAATCCTGAAAAGTCCCAAAAATATTTGAATGCAGGTTATCAAATAGCCAAAGTACTGTTTCAGGAACCTTATCTTTCTACAGATCCTCAGCACCAGGGATTGATTTTACATTCAATTTACCACAGGCCAAATGGTTGGGATTATTCTCCTGAAAAAGAAAAAGTCCCTTATGGAGAATCCAGTATGTGGGGAGATTACCATGCAAGGGAATTGGCTTTATTGATCCAAAGAAACATACAGGGAGAAAAATATTACAGTTTTATTAATTCCATTGAGCGATGAGTGAAGGAAAATACAAACCCAAATTTCCCCGAGTTGCCCAATTGAAAACCTTGGAGCAGTTCCGGAATTATTTGGAAAAAGAAGGTATTCCCTTACCCTTGCCTGAAGAGCCATTATCAGGCCCACAAACACCTCTTGCCAAAGGACATAGACTAAGATCTGGAAGATTGATAGGGAATTCTTTCAGCATTCTTCCTATGGAAGGTTGGGATGGCACCAAAGAAGGCAGGCCGTCAGAACATACCAAAAGAAGGTGGAGAAATTTTGCTAAAAGTGGAGCAAAACTACTTTGGGGCTGTGAGGCGGTAGCTGTGAGGCATGATGGAAGGGCAAATCCAAATCAATTACTTTTAAAGGAAGAAAACCTCCGGGACTTTGAAGAACTCTACCGAATGCTTATTCAGGAGCATCAGGAAAACTTTGGAAGGACGGATGATTTTTTGGTAGGGCTTCAGTTGACCCATTCCGGTAGATTCTCCAAACCCAACCATCAGAATAAAATGGAGCCCAAAATCCTCTACCCCCACCCCTATTTAAATCAAAAATTTGGACTAGCAAATAATTATCCGGTGATGACAGATGCTGAAATAAGGGAATTGGTGGATGATTTTGTCAAGGCAGCTGTTTTGGCCCAAAAAGCCGGTTTTCATTTTGTTGACATCAAACATTGCCACGGATACCTTGGTCATGAATTGTTGAGTGCCATAGGAAGGGAGGGTGATTATGGGAACAGCATGGATAACAGAAGCCGATTCCTCAAAGAAGTGGTGGCAGGAATAAGGTCAGAAGCTCCTGGACTTGAGATAGGTGTGCGGGTAAGTGTTTTTGACTGGATGCCTTTTCATAAAGGTGACGATGGAATCGGTGTTCCTGCCATGACCTCCCCTTACCATTTGGCATTTGGTTCTGATTCAAGCGGTATCAATATCAATCTTCTGGAACCTTATGACTTTTTGAAAGTAATACAAAAACTGGATATAGAATTGGTTTGTACTACAGCTGGAAGCCCTTATTATAATCCCCATATCCAAAGGCCTGCTTTATTTCCACCATCGGATGGTTATCTTCCACCAGAAGACCCATTGCATGGAGTAGCAAGACAAATAAATTCCACCTCCAAAATCAAAAAAGCATTTTCCGATTTTTATATTGTGGGTTCTGCTTATTCCTACCTTCAGGAATGGCTCCCTATGGTGGCTCAGGAGGTGCTCCTTAGGGGTATGGCGGATTCGATTGGGTTGGGAAGGATGGTCCTGAGTTATCCGGAATTGCCTGCAGATGTATTGGGCGGGAAGGGATTGAAAAGACAGAAATTATGTAGAACATTTTCCGACTGTACCACTGCTCCAAGAAATGGATTGATTTCAGGTTGTTTTCCCTTGGATCCCTACTACAAAGAAATGGAAATTCACGAAAAACTTAAAAAGATCAAAGAGACATGAAACAGGTTGCATTGATTACCGGGGGAACCAGAGGTATTGGATTGGGCATTGCCCGGCAACTTGCCCTCAATGGTTTTGATTTGGCATTGAATGGAATTCGGGAGGAAAAAGATGTTATTCCTGTTATGGAGGAACTCAGGGCTTTGGGAAAAGAAGTAATTTATGCACAGGGCAATATCGCATTGCTGGAAGACCATCAGAGAATCATTGAGAAAGTAAATACTCATTTTGGTAAATTGAATATATTGGTTAACAATGCAGGAGTGGCTCCAAGGGTAAGAGCGGATGTTCTTGAAGTGTCCCCTGAGGATTTCGATGAAGTGATGGATATCAACCTTCGTGGCACATTTTTCCTAACCCAATCTGTTGCCCAGTGGATGTTGAAACAAAAACAAGAACAGCCTTTTGAATCTTATACCATTATCAATATTACTTCAGTTTCCGCAATTTTAGGATCAACCAATAGAGCCGTATACTGTATGTCCAAGGCAAGTTTATCTATGATGAGCAAAGTTTTCGCCATGAGAATGGCGGAAGAAGGCATCCCCGTTTATGAGGTCCGCCCTGGGGTAGTTGAAACCGATATGATAGCAAAAGTGAAAGAGATTTACCAGGAAAGAATACAAACAGGGCTGACTCTGGAAAAACGTATGGGGCAACCTGAGGATATCGGTAAGGCTGTTGCTGTATTGGCCAAAGGGGATATATCCTATGCCACTGGTCAAGTGATTACTATTGATGGGGGGATGACAGTGGAAAGGTTGTGAGAAGATATGAAAACAAGGAAAAAGATTCAAGAGACAAGAACCAAGAGAAAGGAAGTCTGGAGTCTGATGTGGGATGTAGTATGGCGGTGGGAATGAAGAATGATTATTGAAGAATTAACAAAAGTTATATAACCACGAAGTGCCTGCCCGTCCGATCAGGCGGGCCTTCCTTCCGGCGAGGCAAGGTTAAACTTTGAATAACTTGTCCGCCGAGGCGGAGTCCCACGTGCAACGTGGGTGAAAAAGTTAGATGATACAAACATCACTTTGAGACTAATTTATAGCCAATAATAAAGCTTCATGTAGAATCCCCCCTTAAAATTTATGAATTATTAATAGTCAACAAATAATTTATTGATACCAAATTCATTCTATGAAAATAACGACCCCTCCAAACTCTCTGAAAACAGAAATCCTTGCGGGTATCAGTACCTTTCTGGCTTCCTTTTACATCATCATCGTCAATCCTGCGATTCTATCGGCAGCGGAAATGCCTTTTTCAGGAGTTTTGACCGCAACAGTTTTGGTATCCTGTTTTGGGAGCTTAATGATGGGGCTTTATGCCAAAAACCCCATAGTAGTAGCTCCCGGAATGGGAATTAATGCTTTCTTTGCTTACACTGCGGTGAAAGGTTATGGCTTAAGCTATCAAGAGGCCTTGGGTGCTGTGTTTTGGTCCGGGGTTATCTTCCTTTTTTTGTCTTTTTTTAATACAAGAGAAAAAATTATAGCAGCAATTCCAGTGGCATTACGGCATGCGGTGGCTTCCGGGATAGGTTTATTTATATGTTTTATCGGTTTCCAAAATGCCCATTTTATTGTTGACAATCCCGATTCCCTGGTCAGCATGGCCTCCTTCAAAGACCCGATTAACCTTACATTTTTATTGGGCTTATTGTTTACGGGAGTTTTGATCAGCAGAAAAGTATCAGGAGCCATCATTTACGGCATCATTTTTACAACAATATTGGCCTGGCCCTTGGGCAGGTGTTGGGGGGATGCTTCAGCGGTCAATTATGGGATTCCCACCTTAGTAAACTATTCGGGACTGATTTCCATGCCTGATTTCAGTCTATTATTTAAGGCAGATATTTTAGGATCTCTTCAATTCAGTTACTTGTCAGTGATTTTTGTGTTCACGTTCACCATTCTGTTCGATGGCATTTCAACATTTGTTGGGCTTTCAGAAGCCTCCGGTCTAAAAGACCCTGATGGCAACCCAAGGAATATGAAAAGATCCCTTTTGACTGATGCCACCACTACGCTTTTTGCAGGATTGGTGGGAAGCAGTTCAGGAACTGCCTTTATAGAATCTGCTGTGGGAATTGAGGAAGGGGGAAGAACCGGCGCTACGGCGGTGACCGCAGGTCTTCTTTTCTTGCCATTTATGTTTTTCTCTCCCTTATTGTCCCTCATTCCAGGTATTGCCAGTTCCATTGCCTTGGTTTTGGTGGGTTCTTTTATGCTTACCCCTGTTACAAAAATCAACTGGAAAATTGCTGATGAGGCCATTCCCAGTTTTTTCACCATTGTCTTGATACCATTTACCTATTCCTTATCCACAGGAATTTCCTTTGGATTTGTAAGCTGGACGCTGATTAAATTTTTCAGTGGTAAGCAAAAGGAAATTCATCCTATTTTATGGATTATATCATTGTTTTCCTTTTTTTTTCTTTGGCAATAAATTCCCTTAAGGGAATTTATAATTGAAATGTACCTTTGTAAAGTTTCCTATTTTACCAGATTATGAAAAAATATTTTGCTTTTTACCTGCTTTTAATCCTGTTCTTTTCAAGTAGCTTTAAGGTTGAGGCCCAATATATCGCCGTGATGGGCGCTCTTGAACAGGAGATTGACCTATTATTAGGTGAAATGGAAAAACAGAAAAAAATCCAAATCGGGGGAATAGACTTTTACAAAGGGAAAATCAATGGGAAAAAAGTAGTCGTCTTAAAAGCCGGAGTTGGAAAAGTGAATGCCTCCTACAGTACTGCAGTCCTTACCCAGAATTTTGGAATAGATGCGCTGATTTTCACAGGAGTAGCCGGAGGCTTACATCCTGAATCTTTACCGGGGGATATCATAATCGGGGATCGTTTATTCCAGCATGATTTTGGAAAATTCGATCAGGAAGGATTTGAAGTAACCACCTATAGGGAACTTACCGGAGCCCACCAAACGGATCTTTTTATCCCATCAGATTCCATTTTGGTATTCAAAAGCAAACAGGCCGCCCAACAGGTTGCATTCAATGCCTTATCAGGAAGAAACCCAAATGTATTCACCGGGTTGATTGCTACAGGGGATATGTTTGTAAGCAGTCCTGAAAAAGCCCAATGGTTATTTGGAGAATATGGGGCTCTGGCAGCCGAAATGGAAGGGGCTGCAGTGGGGCATATTTGCAGGACTTTGGATATTCCTTTCGTAGTGATTAGAAGTTGCAGTGATAATGCCAACCATGATGCAAGGGTAAACTTTGAACAGTTTGTTGGCCCGGCTTCCATCAATTCATCAAGATTGGTTTTGTCGATTTTGGAAGATTGGTAATATATTTTTCATAGGGGAAGAATTTAGAGATAAATCTTAATACTATTCCTCTAAAATGTACTAAAATCTTTAACTTGGCACTTAGGATAAATCTATTTACTAATTCATTTTGGGACAACTATGCTGTCAGATATTGAAAAGGAAAAAATTAAGGCTTTGGAAACCTACAGGATGGAAGCCATGGAAGAAATCCTTAATAAAAAGGGAGCAAAAAGTACCATTTTCAAAGTTCTTTCATTTTTCAATTCAAAAATTGGTATCTGGATATTGTCAGTGATTTTTGCCTCCGGAGGACTTAAGGCCTATGAAGATTATAAAACAAAAAACTTACATGAGGCCAAGAACAAAGAAATCGTTGAAAAACTTGACCTCGAAATAAGCCATAAATTTATCAAATTTTTTTGGGCTTTGGATTTGATAGTTTCTGAAAGCCAATCAATTAGTGTGGATAATTTGGAAGTGAAAATTGAAGAAGTTCAGGCTTTGGTATTGGGAATGGAAAGTATCAAATCAGATGATCCTGAAAATCTCTATCCGGAATATGCAAACAGGAGCCTTATTTCCTTAATGCTTGAGCAGAAAAGAGCTTTAATTCAATTGGGAATTTCAGACCCTGAACTGGATAGGGTCATCGGCAACTTGTCGAATCTGTCGGCTTTTTTTGCCAAACATGAGAAAGAGTTCGCCAATATTACAGGTATCAAAAATTTAATTGTGCAAGAAATGATGCTTCCACGTTGGGAAAATTATGGTATTAAACAGCCTTAAACCTTCATAAACTATGAAATGGTCTATCCAATTCCCCGCCTTACTCTTCCTTCTTGGTATGGTGACAATATTTTCCTGCAAAAAGGAATCTACCCCTGAAGCAAACAACCAGGAATCTATGGACTTTAAGATCCCTAAATTCCGTCTGATAGAAACGGACACATTCCATTTCAACAATTTCGTGGACTGTAATATGGCAGAGGTATGGATCGGGGATACACTTAGGATTTTTCCGGGAAAATATGGCGAAGACCCGGTTTGGGGATTTGCAGAAGACCTAAAATTTGCATCCGGTTTTAATGCAGATGAGGTTTTTTCTTCTCCGGCATCTTCTTATATAGCTCCAAAATTACCAAAAAATGCCACAATAGGTGAACCAGGACTTCATGGGGCCGTTTGGTTTGAGACAGTTTACCAGGATGAAAGAGATCCAAGCGGAAAAACTTTGTTTGCCATTTACCATAATGAAAATTATCCGGAAACCCTCCCTTACAATCCCGAAACGGGGGAAGGATATATCGATAAAGATTGGCCATTAGGTCTGACCGAAAGGATCACTCCGGCCGCAGTTTGCAGGATTGGGGTGATGAAGTCAACAGACGGTGGCTGGTCATGGGAAAATAAAGGTTTGTTTTTGGAAGACAAACAACCCAGGATGATATTGAAGCCTAACAATATTTCCAAAACTTTTGCGGGAGGTGTTGGGGATCCATCTGCAGTGGCTGTAGGCGAATACCTGTACCTGTTCTATGGAGAATATGGGTACCCTGGTGTATTTGATGCTGCGACCTATGATCCTTTGGTAGAAGCAGGCGGACAATGCATCAGCATTGCGAGAATCAAGATTACGGATTTGGATGATCCCCAGGGAAAAGCCAAGCGGTGGGATGGTACTGGCTTCAATGCCCCTTGGGATGGGGTTGGAAAGCCAGTTGCTTCTTTACAGGTACCTGTTTCAGAAGGGGGTGGACCTGCATCATCCCCACAAGGCGGCTTTCATTGGGGTCCCTCAGTCAGTTGGAATGACTATCTGGAATGTTGGGTAATGATGATGGGCTATGTAGAAGGACAATCATGGATAGGAGATAAATTGTACATTTCATTCAACCCCCATAAGGAATTGGGAGTTGGTGATAATTCCCAAGCCTGGACAAAACCTCAGCTTTTGGTTCAAAAGGCTGGGCATGTATTATGGTATCCTTCTTTACAACCTATGAATTCAACTACCGATATAGAGAATAAATATACCAGTTTGAGATTGGGAAAAAAAGCACGCCTTTTTTTCAAATTTTCAGACCTGGGGAAATATATGTCCCTGTATGAAGTGGAATTTGAAAAATAAGCTGAAGATTTTCACTTCAAATACTATCTATCTAATAGAGCTATCCAATCAAAATTTTTCAAGCCTTTTTTATCTCCGATAGATTTTTCCTATTGGAATAATGGTTTCATGGTGACTTTGGTCTCATATTGTATAATGGGTTATATCGAAATTTGAATTGTCAAAAAAAGATAACCTTAAAAAAGATATATTATGAATGACCAAGAAATTATCTCCATGCCAAGAATCGGTGACCAGGCTCCTGATTTCAAAGCGATGACCACTACCGGTCCTATGCAGTTTTCTGAATACATCAAGGGAAGCTGGACTATCTTCTTTTCCCACCCTGCTGACTTTACGCCGGTATGTACCACCGAAATGAGCGGTTTTGCATTAGACCAAAAGTTCTTCGACGAGCACAATACCAAATTGGTAGGATTGAGTATCGACTCTATCCATTCCCACATTGCTTGGGTAAATAATGTGAAGAAAAATACAGGGGTGCTATTTGAGTTCCCAATTGTAGCGGATATTGACATGAAAGTGTCCAAGCTATACGGTATGTTACAGCCCGGTGAAAGTGAGACCGCGGCCGTTAGGGCAGTATTTTTCATTGATCCCAATGGTAAAATCAGGCTGATCATGTACTATCCACTGAATGTGGGAAGAAACATGGATGAAATAAAAAGAGCCTTGATTGCATTGCAAACAGCTGATAAACACAAAGTGGCCATGCCTTTGAACTGGACTCCTGGAGAAAAAGTGATCGTACCTCCACCAAAAACCGTTGCCGAGATGCAGGAAAGAGAGGCCAGTGATTATGAAATGGTAGACTTTTATTTGGCAAAAAAGAACATCTAATTTAAATGTAATGGTAAATAAACCAATTCCTGAAAGCCAGAATTCAATAACCTAAAAAAACAAAAGCGGGAAAAACCTTCTCAGATTTTTCCCGCTTCATGACTTGAACGCCTTAGCCCTCAAACCATGCCAAGCTACAGTTATTGTGACTTTTCCCCCAGTTGCCCAGGTTCATGACTTTAGGTTTTCTAACTTTGAAACATCCATCTTTCGATAAAGTCTCCTAATTTTTGGATTTCTGCGGTTTCCCTTCTCAGACTGTATACCTGGAGGTTACAGCCCCTTCATCCTTAATTTTAAGTCCGAAACCATTGCCTGAAATTTTACTTTCAAACCTTTTATCTCTCACTTGATATTATCAAAGTTAGTATAGGAATTCAAATTTTGCAATAAAATTTTATTTTATTTTTAAACAATTTATCCACACATAAAACCTTTAAATTCCACATTTTATCCACATTTTGTTTTTAAAATGAGCTATTTACAAAATTATCATTCAATTACCGGATTCAATGGTGTGTTAATTTCCTCCCCAATCACCGCTCCCGGACACCAGGTATGCCAATCTTTCTCTTGGTTTGGGTTTTCCGGTTGTTTTAACCTTGCATTGGCGTCCATATAAATAATAGTCATAACCTTTCTCATTTGATCAGTTTGATTGGCTCCGGCCCTATGGAAAACCCATCCGGAGTGAAAACTCACTTCCCCCAAATCAAAGGGCTCTATCACGTGCTCAAAGTTATTGATACGCAGGTTTTTCTTTATCTCTACTTCAGATTCATCCCCGATTCCCAAATCTCTTCCAACAACAAGCTGATGGCTTTTGGCAGAAAATTCCAAAGGCCCCATAGCTAATGGGGTTTCCTGTAATGGAATCCAAGCCGTAATGGTCTTATCTGTATCAATTGGCCAATAATATTGATCCGCATGCCAAGGTGTGATACCTCCCCCAGGCTCTTTGAACAAAGCCTGATCATGATAAATTCTCACTTTTTCGCATCCCATTAATTCAGAAGCTATTCCGGCCAACCGTTTGCTTAAAACAAGCGCTTTTATCTCCTCATTTTCCCTCCATAAATTGAAAATCTGCAGGAATGCCTTACCATAAGTATCCCTGGATTCCATGGGCAGTGTAACTGAATTTAGCTTATCCACTTCTTCTGAAATGATGCTATTATAATAATGGATTACATCAGGACTTAATACATCTTTCAATTTGATGTATTTATTTTCATGATAAAAACCTTTGGCTTCATTGGAAACCTGATAAGATTCCTGGAGAATTTGGTGTTTCATAATTGTGATTTTTCCTCAAAATTATCCAATCAATCCTAAAATTATTTTTCCTATTTTATTCAATACTTAACATATTTTGCACTCATAATATGCTTTTTGTTAAAAATTAGGTTAATATAGGGATATGAGACCATTCCTTGAACAGATTTCAAAAACACACTCTTCCCGATCTTTCCAATATCGGAGATTGGAATTACCCGCTTTCCCTCATTTCTGGCATTACCATCCCGAAATCGAACTCACCTTCATTGAAAAAGGTAGGGGCATAAGATATGTAGGGGACAATATCAGCTTATTTGAAGAGGGAGATCTGGTCCTTTTGGGAGAAAACCTGCCCCATACCTGGGTTACTCAGGGAGAGCAGGTAAATGAAATACAAAGCGCGTATGTTTTTCAGTTTCCTATTGGCCTTCTCCAACAATTCCCTGAATTATCCCACTTGGTTTCATTTCTCCATCAGGCAAAAAATGGGTTTCTCTTTAACCATCCCTCCCGTGAAATAATTGAGACCATTTCCAATTTTGGCAATTTAAATCCCACATCTCAGCTTCTATCGCTGATTGATCTGATTGCAAGACTCGAAAATTCACCAAAAACAGAAATTTCAAATTCAAATAACAGCAGTCTTCACTTTATCGAAAAAGAACAAAAGAAAATTGACAGGGTAAAAAATTACTTACACAATAATTTCCAGGAACAAATAGAATTGGCCAAAATTTCAGAATTGATGCACATGAGCCCAACTTATTTTTGCCGTTGGTTTAAACGGGCAATAGGACATACTTTCATCACCTATTTAAATAAATTAAGGATAGAGCAGGCTTGCCGATGGCTGATAAGTACTGATTGGGATGTTTCGGAAATTGCATATAAAACAGGATTTCAACATGTTATTCATTTCAATAGGGTATTCAAAAAAGAAAAAAAAGTATCTCCTTTAGGGTACAGATCACAGATAAATAAAAAAACATACCAAACTGAACATATTCCAGGCCATTTTATTTGAGTATTTTTTTAATTTTTACAAACTACAAAATTATATGGAAGAAAGAGTTAGGGAATTAGTTGGAAAATTAAAGTTAAAATCCCATCCAGAAGGAGGTTTTTATTCCACAATCAGACAATCTGTATTCGGGTGGAGCCAAAGGAAGGATGCAGGACACTGGGTGGTGATTTTACCTTCCATAATTTGCCGAATTGCCGCTTCTTTACCTTTTCCAGTTACCAAAAAAATGATTTTTTTGGACTGGAGAATATCCCTCATCCCAACACATAATCCATAGGCCGGCTCCTCTCCTTGAGAAAGCGCGGGATCATGTTGGATGGTGGAAGGTGCCAAAATGGCTTTGTGGAAATCCGGCTCCAAGGAATCTGCCGGCTCATTGAATGCGATATGTCCGTTCTTTCCAAGGCCCAAAATACAGATATCAAATGGACCGCTTTCTTGGATGAATTTTTGCATTCTAATGCATTCCTCTTGCACCTTTTCAGATGCCGTATCAAAACTCGTATATCGATCTGAAGGAATTTCCAAAGGACCTAAAAGGTGTTTTTCTAAATAACTTTCACAGGAATCCGGATAGGAAAGAGGGATAATTCCCCATTCATCCATTTTTACAACCCTCATTTCGCTGAATGCAGCTTTATTTTTTGCCATTTCAGCATACATACCTGTTGGCGAGTTTCCGGTAGCTGCACAAAAAAGTAGGTCTTTTTTGTGCATAACTTCATCAAAAATGATTTGGGCCGCCTTTTGGCTCATATTTTGGTAATCTTTGCAATAGGTTATTTTCATTTTGGGCTTTTTGAATTCGAGTAATCATGTCTACTGCAAAAGTTAGGTATTTATTTGCTTATGAAAAAAACTTTGGGATAACTAAGGATAAAAAGGGGCACGCAAGGAAAAAATCAAAACAAGGCTTAACTTTAAACCAAACCTTATTGCTATGTCTTCTAATTCAAAACCTTTCCTTGTTTTATGCCTATGCTTATTTTTTTCATCATCCAAAATGGCTGCTCAGGAAACAATGGTTTTTAAAGGCGGTTCTGAAGGTCATGCCGTCTACAGAATCCCTGCCATAATTTCCATGCCAAACGGGGATCTGATAGCTTTTGCGGAAGGAAGGGTCCATGGCACTGATGATTTCGGAGACATCAACCTGGTGATGAAAAGAAGTACTGACCATGGAAAATCCTGGTCATCCTTACATATGCTGGTAGATTATGACTCCCTTCAGGCAGGAAACCCGGCGCCGGTGGTAGACCTTCATGATCCTGAGCATCCACAAGGCGTTATTTACCTCTTTTTCAACACAGGCAACAACCATGAATATGAGGTTCGGATGAACCTTGGGGTAAGGGAGGTCTGGATGATGAAATCATTTGATTTGGGGCATACTTGGGAGGCACCGGTAAACATCACTTTGCAAACCCATAAACCCAACAACTCAAAATTCAACCCTGATTATACATTCAAGGAAGATTGGAGGCACTATGCCAATACTCCTGGACATGCCTTTCAATTTCAGGAAGGAAAATTCAAAGGAAGGATTTTCGTGGCGGCCAATCATTCTGTAGGACATCCCAAGGATAATTTCGAAGAATACCAGGCCCATGGCTTTTACTCGGATGACCATGGAAAAACCTTTCATCTTTCAAAATCCATTATTTTCCCAGGTTCCAATGAATCCATTGCCGCTGAATTATCTGAAAACCGGATGATCATGAGCATCAGAAATCAAAGGGGCGATATCCGAAGCAGGATTTTGGCATTTTCAAGTGATGGAGGTGACACCTGGGATGAAGCTTATTTTGAGGAATCCCTTCCGGACCCAGTTTGCCAGGGATCCATTTTGTCTCTTGGAAAAGTGAATGGAAAAATAGTACTCGCACATTCCAATGCATCTGACCCAAATCACAGAAATAATCTGACCATCAAAATCAGCTTTGATGAGGGAAAGACCTGGGATAAATCCATAGTTGTGGACAGGACTGATGACCCCAAAAAACTTCCCTGGACAGCCTACAGTGATCTGGTAATAATCAACACTTCCACAATCGGCATTATATATGAAAGGGACAATTATTCGGAAATTATCTTCAAATCAATTGATTGGAATAAAGATTAGCCAACTCCTAATCCACTTTTTTCAAAATGATCTCCTTCAGGTCCAATAAGGCCTCTTCTTCGAATTCGACAGCAGGTTTAAATTCCATTTGGACATAGCCTGCCCTCAATGTCATTTTTCCTATGGATTTCTTCTTAAATGTTTCCCAGGACCCTGATTTTTCTACAGTTCCCCGGATGCTTTCATTTCCTGCCTGAAACAAAAATTCTTTTCCTGCTTCTTCATCTGAGACGGACCATTCAAGCCATGCTTCATATTCCCCATCAGATGGTATTGCTACATCCCAAACCACTTTATCCTTGGAAGTAAACCAACCAAAAGCCTTCCAATCCGGCATATATTTGATATCCGGACCAATCCCTCTCCCTTTTTCAGCTGTCAATATGAGTTGATTGCCCAAATCAGCCCTTACGAGTTCAGGAATATTGGTAGTATCTGCTATGGCCATCCTGGTCTCATTCACATATTGGGCAATTGTTCCTATAGGAGCAACCCAAATGCCATTGTCCGGATCATTCACATACTCCGAAAGATCTCTCAAAAAACTTAAATAAGTACTTTGATTCCCAGAATCTTGGGTATCATGTCCCGCCAAAACCAACCATTGTCCATTTTTCGATGCAGATTCAATTAATGGCAGAATTTCCTGAAAACTCTTCCCATCCATCTCCATACCGGTGAGTTGTGCCAGGTCTGCATAATGGGGATCTGAAGGGGCCTCTCCCATCCATCCCCGACCTGCCAGAAACATTTCAGATACCAAAGGAACCAAGCTTTGGGTATGGACACCTTTTCCGATAAAAGTTTGCCCGCATGGATAAGCGAAAACCATTGGGGTTATTCCCAATAATGACTGAATCTCTTCATTGGCCCTGATTAACTCTTTCTGCATCCTGTCCATGGTATAATTTTCCAAAGCCCTTTCCCTTGCCCAAATAAAATTCCCGCTACAGGGATGAATCATAGTATGATTTCCAATTTCATGACCTACAGCAATCGCCTTTTTCCAGGCAGTCAGATTGGATTCTACTGCAGCAGGTAAAACAAAAAAAGTAGCCTTAATTCCATATTGGTCCAGTAAAGGTATTCCCAAATCAACATTACTTTTTCTGGCGTCATCAAAGCTCAAGCTTAGTGCCATTTTTTTACCCTCAGGCCATGGAAATGCCGGAGTTTGACCCCATAATGAAGGCATGAATGCAAAGGCTAGCCATCCTGCCAAAATGATCGATTGAAAACTTTTTTTCATCTTTTGCATTTTTAGATTTTATGATTAACCGCAATCTTCCCATAAGGAATATCAAGAGAAGATAAGGCATTGCTTCCGAATAAATATCCATTAATATCCAATATCAACAAATATAAGGTCCTACAATAACCTGAGAATATTTTGTTATTGGCAAAATAGTGGGTATACATATTTGATTTAATTATTTCCAATTTTTTATGAATGCAATTAAATCAGCCATTTCCTGTTGATTGATATTATTTTCCAAACCAGTGGGCATGGCAGAATAATCCAAAACCTGCAAAGATTTAATATCCTGCCTTGAAACACTTATTTCCCGACCACCTGCCGGCCGGAATAAAACCGCATTTGGAGTTTCAGAAGCTACAATTCCCTGAATCTTTTCCCCATTATTCAGTTCCGCCAACCAAAGGTCATATCCATCTGCAATTGACAGACCTGGTAAAATAATATCACTTAATATGTTTTCAGGACGTCTGTTTCTCAAGGTAGCCAGATCAGGCCCAAATGCCATTCCCAGATCCTGTCCCATTTGATGACAGATGGCACAATTACTTTGGTAAACTGATTTGCCATTCAAAGGGGATCCATTTAAGGCAAGGGCTTCCTGATATTGCTGAAGTGCCTCTTTTCCTATTTTTTCGTTTTTATTGATAAGACTCCTTGAACGGTTTCGTAAATTCTCATCAGAATGGTTCATCAATCTTACACTTCTTTCCCATCCTAAAGAGCTGGGCTGGATTTTTCCCTGATCCATCGCATCCAAAAGTACGGTAATCCTGTCGTCGTTGGTCATCATAGCCTTTAAACCCTCGTCTCTTATTTCAGGAGTCAAATTGGGCCATTTCGCAACAATAAATTCAGCAGTTCCGATACCGGAAATTTTGTTATGGGTCCTAATCGCTGCAACCTGGATTTCATTTGGTTCTGATGGATTGATCAAATCTTTGAGCAAATCGCCAATAGGAGCTGGATCTTGAAGAGATAAAATATGGATAGCCAATACTCTTTCTTCTTTGGGGTAATTTTTATCCGGTGCAATACTTTTAGCATGCTGGATCAATTCCTTAGCACCTGGGGTTTCGGACAAACCTATGACCTGCAAAAGTTGGAATGATGCTTCTTTAACTTCAAAAGAAGGATGGTTCATGCAGGCATTTGAAAGTGGACCTTCTAAAATTGTAAACGAGTACCTGTTGATGTTTTTACTTCTCAAGCCCAATGCTAGGCCCCTAAGCAATGGTGCTTGCCAGGAATTTTGGCCGGTCTGGGCTGAAATAGTGGCTTTTGTGACCAAAGACTTGATATATTCCAAATCCTGACCAGCACCTACCATTGTACTCAGGCGTTGCAACAAAGTCCCATAATTTGGATTCTGGCTATCATAGTTGGCCAAAAGCTCCTTTATCAGCTTTTGATTTTCTTCAAATGGAGCAGAAAGGGCTGCAACCTGCATCCAAGGATCATCCAAATTGGCAAAAAGTAATTCATTTTTGGCCTGGTTGGCCAGGGGACTATCGAAATAACCCAAGGTACACAATAACTGAAACCTTACTTTGGGATGCCCATCAGATTTAAGTTTGACTAATTCATTCACTATTTGTGGAGATTCATCCAAATGAAGTTCGGCAATTTTAACAGCATTTTCTCTTACACCTGGCTCTGGGTCAGAAAGTGCCTTCACAACCAAATCCAGGTTGGTTTTCCCCATGCCTTCCAAAGTCCAAAGGGCATGCACCCTGCCGATTGGAGAATCTGTATTTTCTGCCATTTTCAGCAAAACTTCCGGAACTTTTGAAGGATTCCTGTCCAAGAGTAATCTTTGGGCATTTCTCCTCCACCAAATATTCGGATCTTCAAGTTTTTGGACCAATTCCTCATCGGTAAAATCACCCAGTTGAATGTTGTTTGACCAGTCCAATGGTTTTGTGCCCTTTGTTGAAATACGGTAGATCCTTCCTTGATCAGTTCCATTATAAAGCGCACCCGATTTGACCACATCTTCTGCCATCCATTCAGGATGCTCAATGATCTGCCGGTAGTAATCCACTACATACAAAGCCCCATCTGGGCCTATATACATATTTACCGGTCTGAACCAGGAATCTGTAGAAGCCAGGAACTCTTTGTCCTGATGTTGTCGGCTGGCAACAAAACCTGTTTTATTTTCTGAAATAAAATCAATATGAAGAATATTGCTGACAGGTTCGGCAACGAATACCGCATGGTCATATTCATGAGGAAAAGCAGAACCAAGGTAGGCAGTGATCCCACAGGCAGACGTCATAACACCCACATCTGTAAGCAATTGATGCTGAGGGTTAATGGTAATAGGGAAAACCTCAGCAGCATTGCCATGGTCTGAAATTGATTCAGTACTAGCAGGAACGACCAGGAATGGATTTCGATTCAAATATCTGGCGGCAATGACATCATGGATTATATGGTTATTGTTGTTGACCACAAAACGCCGGCCCCAAGGATCAAAAGTATGTCCAAATTGGGTCCTGCTGGCCAAAACTTCCAATTGAAATTTATCAGGCCTGAATCTGACACTTCTGCCTCCCGCATTTTGGGACAAGCTTGTTCCATCGGGCTTACCTGGATAAAAAATCTCAGTTCCCCTATCCCCAAATTCCTCTTCATATTGGGAAGTGGAAACAGCGGGTTCATGTCCTAAATATATCCAGTTATCCAAACCTAATCTTGGACTATTGACATTGTGCTGGGGATTGGAGAGTGCAAATCCTGTTAGGATTATTTCTTTATTGTCAGCCTTTCCATCTCCATCTGTGTCCTCCAAATACAGAACATTGGGCGGATCTGTAACAAGAATTCCATTTTTCCATCTCATGATTCCAGTGGGAAGCATCAATCCTTCGGCAAAAACAATGCTCTTATCCATAATCCCATCACCATCACTATCGGACAATAATCTAATCTTACCACTCCCACTTAAATCTAAAGGATAGCCGTGCATTTCAACTACATACATCCTTCCAAACTCATCGATTTCCATGTCTACGGGATCCGCAATCAAGGGTTCACCCGCGATGAGTTCTATCTGAAAACCTTCTTCCAATTCAAAGGTAGAAAGCGCATTTTCCAAACTTCTCTCAACGTCGCCTTTCTGTTTTTTTTGACATGCAGAAAGCGTTATAAAAGTGGCAATAAGGCCAGCAATTAAATTATATCCTAAAGATTTTACCTGAATCAAAGCTTAATGAAGTTTCTTTTATTAATTACAAATAAATATTTGGAAAAGGGAGGAAAGGTTAAATTAAAGTTCCCGTTTTTTTCAAATTACAAGAAATTAAAAATAATAAAATCTGATTATGAAATATTTTTATACGAGTATTTTCAGTTTATCCTTTATTGGAATAAAAGACCCAATTTTTTAATCTTAAAAAATCCATACAACCTTTCTAAATCAAATTATAAATCAATTGTTTAACTGATTTTTGTCATGCTTTTTCAGGACAAAAGAATGTAATATCGCCTATCAAAAAAGAAAAATCTGATGTCAAAAACTATTCAATTTTCCTCAGCGCAAACATTCAGTCTTGTTTTGTTGCGCATATTGATCGGTTGGCACTTTCTATATGAAGGGGTCATAAAGGTTTATAGTCCGTCCTGGTCTGCCAAAGGATATTTGCTCAGCGCCACCTATATGGAATCATTTTTCCGTTGGTTGGCAAGTGAATCTATGATATCCATAGTAGATACACTGAATATAGGAGCGCTCTTATTGATTGGTTTTGGTTTGATTGTTGGCTTTAAAAGCAGATGGGCAAGCATTCTTGGAATCGCCTTGTTGCTCTTGTATTATTTGGCCCACCCCGCCTTTCCGGGATACCCCCAAGGACCAAGTGAGGGCAGCTATTGGATAGTCAATAAAAACCTGATTGAAGCTGCGGCTTTACTGGTTCTTTATTTGTTTCCTACAGAAACTTCATATGGTTTGGAAAGGCTATTTTCAAAATCCCAACAAGTAACCCCTAATCCTTAAAATTCAAAAATTATGGCGACTGATAATAAATTATTCAAAGGGCTTTCCAGAAGGGATTTACTCAAAACCTTAGGTGGAATACCTCTTTTTGGTGTAATATGGTCAGCTGGAGCAAATTTTAGTGCAAAGGCAAAAAGGGAGCGCAATCTTCTTCTGGAGACCCTAAATATTAAAGCAAGCGCACCTCCTGCTACCGGACCTATGAGCGGGGATCCTTTAAGAATAGGTCTAATTGGTTTTGGCATCAGAGGAGAGCAATTGATGCGTTCTTTGGGATTTGCAACAGACGAATGGTTAGAACAAATGGCAAAATCCAGCGCAGAAAACCCTAATGATAAAAGATTGGAAGATTTCAAAGCCCAGGAGAACCTGAATGTAAAACTGACCGCCATCTGCGATATTTTTGATGTAAGGGCTGAGAAAGCATTGGCCTCTTTCAATAAAAACGGAAACACCTGTAAAAGATATAGAACTCATCTAGACCTGATCAACAGTGGAGAAGTGGATGCGGTGATTATCGCTACTCCTGACCATTGGCATGCTCCTATGGCTATGGATGCTATCAATGCTGGCTTACATGTGTATCTGGAAAAACCCATGACACATACCATACAGGAGACCTATGACCTGAGAGATGTTTGTAGAAAAAATCCATCTATCAAGTTAGCTGTCGGTCATCAGCACAGACAAACCCAAAGTTTTCTAACAGCACAGGATGCCATTGCAAAAAACACCCTTGGGCATGTATCCCTTGTGGTTACCACCACGAATAGAAATGACGACAATGGTGCCTGGCAGTATGACATTCACCCTGATGCATCAACCCAGACAATTGATTGGAATGCATTTTTGGGAACAGCGCCCCAGATTCCTTTCAATGCAGAGCATTTCTTCAGATGGAGAAAATGGTGGGCATATGGTTCAGGACTTTCCGGTGATTTATTGACCCATGACTATGACCGGATAAACTGTGTATTAAAAATGGGAATACCAAAATATGTAACAGCATCGGGAGGTGTTTACACTCATAGGGACGGTAGAAATGTACCTGATGTCATGCAGATCAACATGGATTTCCCGGATTTTAGTACAGGAACCAGCCAGGAAGCAGGAAAAGAAAAAGGCATGACATTGGTGTATAGCGCAACCTTGGGCAATCAGTTTGAAAGGGGAACCTTACTGATGGGCCATGATGCGACCATGGAGCTCGGTAATATGCTGACCATTCATGCAGATCCAAGATCAACCAAATATGCAGATTTGATCAAAGAAAAAAGGATCGACCCAATGGTTCCGATTTATCAATATGATCCAAGTGCCAATGGGGTGGATGCCGTAACTTCAGCCACCGCTAAATATTTCGCCAATAAAGGTCTTTTATGGACTTACAGAGATGGAAAGAGAGTGGATTCCACATTCCTCCATATCAGAGAATGGTTGAGCTGTATAAGAAATGGCGGGGAACCAAGTTGTGGAATAGTTGAGGGATTCGAGGAAGCCATTACTGCCCATATGGGAGGTTTATCCTACAAAATCGGAAGAAGAATAGAATGGGATGAAGAAAATGAACGTATCATCGCCCTACCTGGAGAAGATTTAGATGCCATTCTCCTAAATAATGATATAACTTAAGAGCTATTATTTGTTAAGGATAAAAGCGGGAAGAACCATTTAGGTTTTCCCGCTTTTTTTTATGATATCATCCAATGGCGAATTATCCAAAAACAATTTCCCCAATTACCTGGATTCAATTTTTAGAGTTTCAATCCTAGGGTTATATAAAATGTTCTTCCGTCTGCCGGCATGATACCAGGTCCGGGATAACCTCCAGCTCTTCTGGTAAAGTACATTGTATTGGTTAGGTTATTGACTCCGGCTTTGAGGATGTACTTTTTTGCAAAGGTAGCACTTCCCGAAAGGTCCTGTACCTGATAAGCCGGAATGAGACCTACGGTAGCTGCAGCATTAGGTTCCAATGTATTGGAAGCATCTGAGAAAGCATCTCCGATATCACTCAATTGCCAGGTAACGGAATAGTTTTTGACCTGATAAGTGACCCCATAACGGTTGATTTTTCTTGGTGCATTTTCCACTCTGTTACCTTTCAGGTTTCCCGGTATAATTTCACCGTTGCTGACAATAGTAGTGGCCAAGTCACCATATACCGCATCTATAAAAGCAATAGAAGCAAAGAAGTGAACATAACCATATCTGGAACTCTTAAAGAATGCAGTAACAGGATCAAACTCCACATATCCTTCAAATCCCTGACTGACAGAATTGCCCAGATTGGTTCTGTACTGATAAATTGTCCCATTAGGATCAACTTGGGCAATGGTTCCAATCCTATCTGCATAATTGAGGTAGAAATAGCTCATGTCAAATTTAAGGTAAGTTCCCAAACCACCTCTATATCCGAAATCGAAATTATAACCTCTGGAATCCTGAAGGTTTTGATCAATGACATCAGTAGTAGCAGGAGGTGTCAAATCAGAAATCAGAACAGGCCTATAGGCTTGAGAGAAATTGGTATAAAATTCAGTGTTGGGTGTCAAACGGTATTCCGATCCAAGTCCGAAGAGAAGAAAATTTCTGGTTCTGTTTTGAGGATTTAAAGGAATTTCCTGACCGTTGATGATATTAAACCTTCCTTCCATATTGGATTGAATACTTTCCAATCGGACACCTGCAGTGGCCAAAAATTTATCAGAAAACCGGAAAATGTTTTCTGCAAATGCAGCATAGTTGATGTTTGAAAAGTCCAGATCTCTTCTGTAAACTCCACCATCGACAAGATCAAAATTCATGTTGCTCCCGGCATCACCTTCCCCTTGCTGTTTACGGTCAATAAAACCATTAAAATATCTTACCCCGGTTGCCAAAGTCTGCTCTTTACCCAAAATTCGGTAATCAGAAATCATTCTGAGTTCACTACCATAGGTGGTATAAAAGTCCCTATCCAGCTGACGGTTACCCATATCATCTTCCAGGTTGATTGGCCTCATAAATCCAACAGAATTCCTCTCCGCAAAAGTACCGAAAGTCTTCCAGCTCAATTTGGTATTCTCTGATACAATATACTCTGCGGTAAGGGCAGGTACAAACCATGGCGTACTGAACCAGTTTCTACTTCTCGTACTTTGCCTTGCATCCTGTTTAAACTGTTCATCAGTAAGCCCACCCGGTTGTTGGCTTTCGGTAGTCATATAGGTCATCTCCAATCCCAGTTTAAGCTTATTGCTTGCTGCATAATTGACTTCCACATGGGCATGGTCAGTGTTGAAATAACCGTTCTCTCTCCAGCCATTTCCGATCCTTTTTTGGTAATATGCGGTATAATTCCATTTCCCTTCAGTACCTCCCAGATAATTAAATGTACTGAACAATCCGTTATTACCAACTGTATTGAGTGTTTCAAAGCTAAATCTTTTGGACTTGTCGGGCTTCCTCATGACAAAATTCATGAGCCCTCCGAATTGTGGGCCATATTGTAGGGAAGAAGCACCTCTTACGATCTCTATCTGTTCGACCACTTCCATAGGAGGGGTAAAATATGCTTCCGGATAACCCATTGGATCCGGTGTAATATCATAACCGTTCATTCTCACATTGAACTCCCAGGAGCGGTTAGGGCTTAATCCTCTGGAGGCAACTCCCAGCTGAATCCCGGAACCATCATTTTCCCAAATTGAAATACCAGGCGTCCTTCCAAAAATCTGCCTGCTGTTGTTCATGGCAAGGTTGGCATTGATCTCACCAACACGGATAACCTCATTTTTTCGTGCTGCATTGATACGGAAATTATCCACTTCTGGAAGTTTTTCCTGTCCCATAATGCCCCTACTTACTGAAAATTCAAAAGCATCCAGTAAAAGAAGGTTTTCCTCCAATACAATATTAAGTTCCTTGGATTCCTTATCATTGATACTGAATGGAATGGAAGCATCCTTAAAACCTATCATATTTACTTTAAGGACATAATTACCTTTTGAAAAATCTTTGAGAATATAATTACCGGTCAAATCAGTCTGTACCCCTCTGACCGTGCCTTCCAAATAAACGGAGGCACCCACAACAGGTGATTGGTTTTCATCCAAAATTGTACCCTTCAATATGTTTTTTTGGGCAATTGCACTCGGAAGGGATAAAATGAAAATTACGATCAACAGGTAAAATATTCTCATCACGGGAAAGTATTTATTTAGATTGATTTAAAATTACCGGGACAAACTTAGCTCCTAAAAAGATATAAGTCAATTTTTATTTAGATTTTTTCTAAATAAAATTAAGCATTATAAAAAATGGTTTCAATACTTCATTTCTGAGGGAGTTTTGAGACAGAAAAAATACTACAGTTATGGTTAGCTTTTCCTATACCTGCAGTCCTATTTGAAAAATTTAATTTCATTTTAACTCTTAAGTTAATACAACAGATAAACCAAAACCTAGAAAATGATTTTTCCATTATTTTCACAAATCACTCATAACCAATTATTTAAACATAGTTAAATTTTTTAACATCGAATAATAATTCAAAAATTGGTAAGTCTTGAATGAAAAAGGGATACCAAAAAAGTATCCCTTTTTTTCTCAAACAAATCCCAACCCATCAAAAACAAACTTTATTATTTTAAAACGATATTTATACCCATCAAGCAATAGCAAAAATCAACTCTTTCCAATATTATTTAGATGCATTGGTTTGAAATTTGTATACTTCTTTAAACCGATCCCTACTGAAATTTGCCAAGCCCCCCGGTTTATCATATTTGGTTAAGAACTCCCTATTAATTGGTCCTTCTATTTCCCTAATGCTATGATAATATCCACTGGTATGCAAGACAGCTGAATACGATTTACCTTCAGAAAATTCTTCAAAATTATATGTTAAATAAACCTTATTTCCCGTCTCAGTTTGCTCAAGGAACTTATCATCCATCTTATAAATTGAAGCTAATTGGTCCTTGCCTTCCTCATCTATGGCACTTGATGGCTTCAAAATATGGATGTTATCAGAAGAAATCCTACTGACGCTGGCCAAGGAAATCCGGTCAATTTCCCAATACAAGAAACCTGTTTTGAAAGATACTTCAACAGTAGGTCCACTTAAATCCAATCCTTCCAGAGAAATGGCTATTTCTCTGTTCATCACTGGTCCCACAAACCGGGTTTGTCTAATCTCTTTCCATCCCTCTGGCGTTTTGACAGAAACAATAAGTGGTACCAAATTCATTTCCTGCCACTGATACAATTCTTCAGCAGACTTGGTATTCATCGTTTCCATAAATGCTTTTGATTCCTCTCCGTACATACTCATATAAGATTCAAATATGTGTTCGAGCCATGGTGAATCCCTCAGACTTAAATACAAAGCCAAATCTTTTCCTTTTCCAGGATGATCAAATTTAACAATCAATTCATTGAGAGGATCATCATGCTTTAAATCATTGAATGAGCAGTAAATATTATCAGATTCAGCAATCCTATCCAACATCTCTTTGGAACCATTCAATTTGGCTACCTTAGCTTTATCCAAGTCATGGACAAGAAATAAAGATCCATTTGGATCAGCTAAAATCTTTTCTCCAGGATCATGTTCTACCAAAATCAAATCCGCCATATCTGTAAATTGGGCCTCCAGCCTTTCATTACTGATCATGAGTTGAACCTCAGAACTGGGTTTCAAAGAAGGCAAAGGCAAATAATCCTGTCTGGCCACGGAATGGAACAGTGCTCCTCCAAATGTTTCCCCTTGAAACACAAACTCCGTCCCATCATATACACTTACAAAAGGACAGGACATTCCAGGTGGTTCATTTGGGTTTGTTGGAGTTGTAGGTGTTGGTGAAAGATTCAAATTCATTGAACTAACCGTAGCTACATACACAATCGTAGCGACTCCCAGTGTAACACCTGCAGCCAATAAAAGTGTATTGGTTGTGCTTTTTGATTGATCCTTTTCAATCAATTCCATTTTTGAAATATCTGAAATGGGAATGGACACAGATGATCCAATTGTTGAAGTTGGGTCAAGTGGTGTATAAATGTCGATTTCCTGTAATACAGATTTTGTTTTTGAATCATAGGAATACCTGCCTTTATCATCCTTTATATAGACCTGATGGTCTTTTGGTACGGCTTCCAAGACGCCTACCAAAACCTCTTTCTCCAATATGACATTAGCATTTTTTAGCAAAAAATCACCCTGATTGCTACGAATGATAAATGTCTTCTGGCTCATTGATGCTATTTCCTTAGATTTGGCACTTGATGACATGGAGGAAGATTTTGTTATTGGCTTGTAATAGTTACAAGAAGCCACAAAAATTAAACCCAGTGCCAAGATCAAAATGGAAAGCCGATTAATTTGCTGGTCTTTCATTTTCGTAATTATTAAGTTAGGAGAACTATATTTTTCAGTAATTTCTGTTTAGAAATTATCCTCATCTTCTTATGGAATACAAGAATATTTACTGAATAAAAAATGGAGTTTCGGAACTATTTATCAATTACATAGGTGATTTTGATCAGCTTTTTTAGTTTGAATTTTGGATGAATAGTAATCAAAAAATGAAGATGGGAAGGTTTTTTACATTTGTTTATTCTGAATCGATTTCCATTTCCAATAAAGCAAAACTTAAGGACTTTCCATGAGCGTCCAATGCCAAAGAAGTGGTAACCCCACTTGTCAGGGCCTCATGGCAAGTAAACAACAAGGCCTTCAATAAGGGAATTTCATGCCTGATTACCTCTCCTTTTACATGGAAAGCCAAATGTTTTTTAACCCTTTCGGCGGTGACTTCCTTCAACAAAACCGGATAATCTTTTTCCTCAAAAGGAATAAGGGAAAGAATCAATGTATTACCTTTATCCCCTGCCCTACTATGTGCTATTTTTGCCAATTTTTTCATTATCCAAGTATTTGAATTTCCGGTTTTAAATTATCCCTGTCCATCAAAATGGATATGACACCAACTACTTCCTGAACATTTTTCCTGGCTCCCCCACCTCCTGCAGGCCCATTGGTATACAGGGCTTCTACTTCTTCCCCTACCCATGGGGCTTTTTCTTTGTCACCCGTCCTCCCTGCCACCCTTAATCTGACTTCATAGGGATTACTCTTTGCAGAAAATTGCGGGCCATGAAGAGCAGTCAGCCCTATATAATCAATCCTAAATTCATCATATAAATGTCTAATCCTCTTCTGAATGATCTCTCCAGCCAACATAGCCCTTTCCTTGGCGTGGGCCCCAGCGTAGGAAATTTCTCCTTCTCCAATATAACCAGCCTGATACCCCACACTCACTTTGAAAGCATCAGGTCGGGCCAGACCACCTCCTCCACTAACTTTTACCTTATCGGTGCCCACTTGTTCAAATCTCACGGTACTAAAATTAGCGACCACATCCGGTGTAAAATATTTTTGGGGATCGATGACCTCATATAATAATTGCTCTTTGGCCGTCCTTATAGTAACCTGCCCCCCTGTTCCCTCTACTTTACTGATAATTCCGGATCCATCCTGAAAAACATCCACATAGGGATGGCCAAGGTTTTCCATCCCATTCACAGGTTTAGTAACAGGATCTGCAAAATAGCCTCCTGTAATCTGACCCGCGCATTCCAACAAATGTCCTATTACTGTACCCTTTCCTAGCAAATCAAAATCCTGTGGATCCCAGCCCAATTCATATACCATGGGAGCAAGAAACAAAGAAGGATCAGCTACCCTACCTGTAATAATCACTTGCGCATCACTTTGAAGAGCAGGCATCAAAGCATGAATGCCTAAATAAGCATTGGCTGATATCAGATTACCATAACTTTTAATAGGTTTCCCTCCTTCCAAACTGATCTCCTCTCCATGTAGTTGGTCAAAAACATCATCTCCCAACACAACAGCAACCTTGATTTGGATATTTTTCTTTTTGGCAATGTCCTGGATTTTAACAGCAGCGGCCATTGGATTTGCGGCTCCCATATTGGTGATCAGACGGGTTTTATTCTTTACTAACAAAGGCAAAAGTCCCTCCATCCTTCTTTCCAATAGGGGGTCATAACCTAGGCTAGGGTCATGCTGTTTCCTTTTCTGTGCCAAGGCAATCGTCCTTTCCGCCAAACACTCCAATACCAGGTAATCCAAATTACCCTTTTCAGTCAAAATCAAAGCAGGCTCAATTCTATCTCCGGAAAAACCTGCCCCACAACCAATTCTAATCTTTTCTTTCATAGTAAACCGATTAAATGGAAATAATACCCATCAATATGGCCAAAACCAAAATAATGAGTGTGACCAAAAAAGCCCATGGGATGGTTTTTAACTGATGTTCCCCCAAATCCACTCCAGCCAGTCCGATCAATAAAAAGGTAGATCCTGTCAATGGACTTACAGCAAACCCTGTAGTCATCTGCCCCATAATGGCCGCCTGTCCCACTTCTATACCGGAAACCTGAAAAGTTTCAGCGGTAGATGCCAGCAATGGCAATATCCCAAAATAGAAAGAATCCGGATCAAAAAGTAAACTGGCCGGCATCGAAACCAAACCCGTTAACAAAGGTAATTGTCGGCCAACCTGTACCGGTAAGATCTGTTCCACTGTCAAAGCCATGGCATCAATCATCCCGGTGCCCTTTAGAATTCCGGTAAAACAACCCGCTGCAAATAAGATTGATGCCATCAGCATGGCTTCTTTGGCATGGGCATCAATTCTTTTTTTCTGTTCTTCTACCTTTGGATAATTGATAGTGATGGCAATCACAAATCCTAGCATGAAAATCACATAGGGCGGTGCCCAACCAGCAATCAAAGCCACTATAGCCAAGATAATCAGTAAGACATTCACATAAAATAGTTTTGGCCTGGCCAATTCATCAAACTCATCAGCTCTTGGGCTTTCTATGGTATAGGATTCAATATCCTGGGAATTCAAAAGTCTTTTTTCTTTTTTCCCAAAATAAGCTGATATAAATAATACTGCTACTAAACCACCTAAAACAGGGATGATAATGGGATTGAACAAATCGGTAACAGGAACATTAAGGGCTGTAGCTGCCCTGATGGTAGGTCCTCCCCAAGGCAAAATGTTCATCGTTCCTGCCGACAATGCCACTATGCTTGCCAATGTAATCCTCCTCATTCCCAATTGGTCATAAATGGGTACCATGGCAGGAATCACCACCAAAAAGGTAACCGCACCTGAGCCATCCAAATGGATCAACATGGCCAGTATGGCTGTCGCAATTGCAATTTTCACCGGGTCATTTCCTGCAAATCTCAGTAAACGTGAAATAATGGGTTTGAAAGTTCCGGCATCCATCAATACCCCAAAAAACAATATGGCAAAAACAAACATCACCCCTGTTGGAGCAATGCTTTTAAGCCCCTCTCCCATCATCTCTGCCAGTTCTCCCCTAAACCCTGCAAGCAATCCGGTTAGAACAGGAACCAGGATCAGTGCAACAACGGGTGAGGCCTTTTTGCTAATCACCAATAAAAGCAAGAGTACGATGGTCAGTAATCCTAAAAAGGCCAACATGAATATAAACTTAGTTCCATTTTGAAAAGAAATGTGGGAGTTATAAGCAATGGGAATTAATAATAATCTTATGAAGAAAGGAAGATTTTCTTAGGATTCAAAAAAGGAAATCGCACTATTTACAAATCGCCTTAATTCCCTTATACAGGACCTGCTCCCTTCTGGTATCATTTCTAAAAACTGTTATTCCCTTGGCTTTCCATTTCCAGGCCAGTTGATAAATTTCAGCAATATCCTCAGGTCTTGCTGAGTTGGGTAAATTGACTGTTTTGGATACGGCATTGTCGGTAAACTGCTGAAAGGCTATCTGGTGCTTGAGATGCCATATCGGATCTATCTCTAGAGCTGTTTTAAAAATTGACCGGAACTTCTCGGGTAAGTTTTCAACTTTGCTACATGAACCATTGGTCATTGTCTGATCGAGAATTTCTTGGGAAAATAAACCCTCTTCCTTTAATTTTTTGATGAAAAGTTCATTGATACTGGTCAAATTTTGACCATCCAATACTTTTCTCCTCTGATATGCAAGTGCAAATAAAGGCTCTATGGAAGAAGAGGTATCAGCTAGGATAGAAATGGTCCCAGTTGGAGCAATGCTGATCCTGGTTGCATTCCGCATAACCTGATTCGGGGAATAAATACTACTTTCCCAATTCTCAAAATTACCCCTTTCTTCTCCAAGTCTGGAAGATGCCAAGGAACTTTCTTCCTGAACGAATCCCATGACCTTTTTGGCCAATTCCACCGCTTCTTCTGAATCATAAGGAATGCTCAATTGTATTAGCATTTCAGCCCAACCCATCACTCCAAGTCCAATTTTCCTATTTGCTATGGTTGCCTTCTTTATTTTAATATCCGGATATTTATTTACTTCGATTACATTATCCAGAAATCTTACGGCAGTATGGACGGTTTCCCTTAGAAAATCCCAATCTAATGATGTTCCTTTAACAAACTTGGAAAGATTGATCGAGCCTAAGTTACAGGCCTCAAAATCCAGAAGAGGTACCTCACCACAAGGGTTGGTTGCTTCTATCGCCCCCATTGAGATCATAGGGTTTGACTCATTGATGGTGTCAAGGAAAACAATTCCCGGATTACCGCTTTCCCAGGCTCCTTGAACGATAGCATCCCAAATCAATCTTGCTTTTAATTTCCTGATGGCACTTCCTGAATTTGGATGAATCAGTTCCCAATCAGCATCCTTTTCCACTGCCTCCATAAATGCATGTGTAATACCAACGGAAAGGTTGAAATTCTGAAGTGGTTTCCCATTTACCCGTAGCCTTACAAATTCCAAAATATCAGGATGGTTTACATTTAAAATCCCCATATTGGCTCCCCTACGTTTTCCTCCCTGTTTGACCTGCTCGGTAGCAAAATCAAACAGTTTGATAAAGGAAACAGGACCAGAGGCGGATCCACCATGATGACTTAACCTATCGCCAGCCGGTCTTAGATGAGAAAAATTAAATCCTGTTCCTCCTCCCTTCTGATGCACCAAGGCCGCAGTTTTTAAGGTCTCAAAAATTCCTGATAAGCTGTCTTTAACTGGAAGGACAAAGCAGGCACTCAGCTGGGAATAAGGAGTACCTGCATTCATCAAAGTGGGGGAATTGGGCAGGAAGATCAAATTACTCATCAAATCGAAGAATTTTTTCTCCCATTTGGTCTGACTCTCAATTCCTGCCCATTTCGATTCAGCCTTTGCCACAGATCTGGCCACTCTGTGAAACATTTCCTTCGGACTTTCTTTCAATCCTCCATTCTTGTCTTTTAAAAGATACCTTTCCTGAAGTATCCGAAGGGCATTTTCACTGAGATTTCCCATTTAATACAACTCACATTTTGAAACTTCTTCCCTACCTATGGAAGGCATTTCCAACCAATCAGTAATTTTAAAATCAGCGGAATGGCAGAAGGGGCATGAATGCACCATTCCTACTGCATCCACATAGAAACTGGATTTGCCTCCGGAAAAACAACCTACTCTCCTTTGGTAATATCCATAATACATAACAGGTGGAAAATCACGTAATTCAGGATTATGGCTAAGTTCTTCAAAAACTTCTTCCATGATTTGGATCTGGTCCTTGTTCAATTCCACATCTCTATTTCTATAATGTCCCTCTGCTTTTGGCTCCAACCATTGCACGAAATCTACCCCCAGATTTTTAGCCATTACCATGTATTTTATCAAAAACTCTTTATTTGCATTTTCTTTGGTGACACAAACCGAAGTAGCAACAAGCAATTTGGCTTTCCCTGCTGAAATAACTGCCCTAATCCCATGGGAAAAAGCATCTTGATGACCTCTGAACCTATTATGAGCCAAAGGATTGAAATGATCGATACTCACGATTATCCCTGTTGCACCAGCCTCTTTTAGCCTTTTTGCCTTCTCTTCAATCAGATTAAATCCAGAAGTAATCATCCACCATTGGGTGCTTTTATCGCCTTCACCAATCAATTTAACAATTTCTTCAAATCGGATCATAGGTTCCCCTCCACTTAGAGAGATGTGCCCGAGTCCCTGGTTTTGAAAAACTCTGGTTATTTCCTGAAGTTGATTGAAAGCGAAAGTTTCATGCAGGTTCAGATTATCCCATTCAAAGCAATGTTCACATCGCATAGGGCACTTAGTTGTAACCGCAAAATTTACTTGCTGAAAGGCGTTTATTGGGCTTTTGTGGGGCACATACCGATGCAATTCAGTCAGAATATACTTATTGAAACTCTTGGAGGGAAAAGGTGGAAGATGAATACCAAACCAATACTTTCCGTTTTTCATGGAAAACTTTCTTTTCCCATTTTTACCAAATGCTTTTTTCTTGAAATCCTGAAAAATTGCAAGTACCTCAAAAGTCTTTTTAAAGCTTCTATAATGGAACAAAGTCAGGAAGAAAACATGGATTTTAAGCCAAAGCTGAATGAATCTTTCCTTCCTTTTAGATAGCAGCATTCTTTTAGGCGCTCCTTCGAAAAGAACATCTATGTTGACCTGCTCAGTTTCATATGGAATATTTTCTTTCAGTAACATGACTACCTTATTTTGCTCCCAGATAAGTATCTCCAGTCAACTCAAGATATTTAAATCTGCTGTATTTAGGAAGGGTTCCTGGTTTTTTGAATTTTGTCAGAAATTTCCTATCAGGCTTACCTTTGAAATCACGGATAGGTTCATAATATCCACTGGTATGAAGGAACGCAGTATAGTGCTTATTTGGGTTAAATGCATCAAAATAATAGGAGATATATGCCCTATTTCCCATTTCAAGTTGTTCAAGATAAACACCATCTTTTTCAAGTAATGGCTTAATCACATCATTTCCGTTTTCATCCAAAACTAGATTTGGTTTAAGCAATTTGATTGAATTCGGAGACACTTCCTCCACCAAAACCAAAGCTACCTGATCTATTTCCCAAAACATAAAGCCCGTAGTTAAAGCTATTTCAACAGTCGGCCCTTCTATTTCAAAACCCTCTAATGAAATGGCTACCTCCCGGTTGATCAAAGGGCCTATTGTTTTGAGTTTTTGTACTTCTTTCCAACCCCCCTTGGTTTTCACTGAAATGGCCAAGGGCATGTACTGTGATTCCTGCCATGCTAAAAGTTCCTCTGCTGGTCTTTCTCTTTGCTTTTCCTGCCAGGTCACATGCTTACTTCCAAATTTGCTGGTAAATTCACCAAATAGGTGATCCAACCAATAGGTATTTCGTAAATTCAGGTATAAAGTTGGCTTATACTCACTTCTTGGATAATCAAACCCTACAAGAATTTGATTGATAGCAGATTCATCTTCCAGTTCATTAAAATTAGTAAGAAAATTGTCTGATTCCGTAAGCCTTGGCAAAACATCTTTATCTTGGTTTAGACTTGCGATAGAAGGACCTATTTTCTGCTTTACAATTTTTAAGTTTCCATTTGGATCAACAACCACCTGTTCACCGGGCAAATGACTAACCATTATCAAGTCCGCAAAATCGTTGTATTGCCGTTCTTTTAATTCATTGTGTATCATAACTTTCATTTCCCTGCCTACGTCCAAAGCAGGTAATGGAATAAAATCTTCCCTGGCAAGTGAAGGGTAAACTGCACCGCCAAAGGATTCGCCTTGCAGAACAAATTCCTGCCCATCATAAGCGCTGATGAAAGGACAGGATGTCAAAACTGTAATTGTTCCAGCAACTACCAAAGCACCGGCAGTAACACCTAAAACTGTAAAAACAGTATTTTCTGAACTTCTTTTTTTATCCCTTTCAATGACTTCCAATTTATTGATGCTGTTTAGGGGAATATTGACCTGGTCACCAATATTTACAGGTAGATTATTTAAATCAACACCCGTATATATATGCGCTTCCCGAAGAACCTCAGGCTCGGAGTTTTTATAATTATATTTCTTGCCCTTAGCCTGTAAATATCTCTGATTGTCTTCAGGTACTTCAGCTAAAAAACCTAAAATTGATTCGCTTTCTTCATTCACAATGAAATTCTTTATCAGAAAAACCCCTTGATTAGAGTGAAGAATAATGGTCCGGTTAGATAGGGAATCTATCATGGATACTTTATCAGAAGTTGTCCCTGTCAAAGGCTTTGTCACCGGTTTATAAAAATTACAGGAATTAATAAATATTACCAGCAATAGCAGGGAAGTAAATGTTTTGATCAGGTTCTCTTTCATGATTTTGAAAATTTTATTAAACTGTTCATTTGCTTTGAAATAAAGGCTACTCGATAACTTCCAAATACCGGCTCATACTATAATTGGAAAATCCTCCGGGCTTTTTGAGTTGGGAAAAAACCTTCATTTTCCGGTAATTTTTTTTAAGAAATTTTTAAGATTCCTACGCTAGATATGTAGTTAATTTAACGAATTAAACCCAGAGTTTAATGACTATAAATCAGTGATTTAAATGATATTGATCAGTATATTTTGGAAAAAGACCAAAACTGATTTAAAAAGCATCCCTCCTTATTTCGAAAAGGGATTATGGTTTTTTAAAAAAAAATAACTGATTTTTTTGCTTTGAACCGCAATCGTTTTAAATATATCAAAAAGCGGGTTTTTATCGAATAAAAATCTGAATTGGGTCAAAAAAACCAAATATTTCCATTACAAATTTTTTGTTTACTAAAAATAAAGAAAGAATATTTTTCTATTTTAGTTTGCCTAATGCAGTCTTTTTTAATTCAAAAAGAATTTAGGCACTTATTAACCCATTATAATCCCAAAGGATGAATAAACCCCGTCTTTCCTTTAGCCAGATCATCAACATGAACGTTGGTTTCTTTGGTATTCAGTATAGTTTCGGCTTGCAACAAAGTGCTGTCAACCCTATATACGATATGCTCGGTGCACAGCCTCATGAAATTCCTATTCTAAACCTTGCCGGGCCTATGACAGGACTTTTGATCCAACCTATCATAGGGGCATTGAGTGACAGGACCTGGCATCCCAAATTTGGGAGAAGAAGACCTTATTTTTTCATCGGTGCGCTTTTCTGTAGTATCTCTTTGTTTTTATATCCCTTTAGCAGCAGTTTATGGATGGCTGCAGGATTGCTTTGGATATTGGATGCTGCTAATAATACGGCAATGGAACCTTACCGGGCCCTGATTGCAGATAAACTTCCTTCTGAACAATATGCCAAGGGTTTTCTTACTCAAAGCTTTTTTACTGGCTTAGGGATTACTTTAGCCAATCTCTCGCTCTTCGTTTTCCAACTCTACATTCCAGGAACTGCAGGTTCATTACCTGTTTGGGTTTATGCTTCTTTCTTTTTGGGAACCATATGTTCGATCACTTCAGTGGGCTGGAGTATCTATAAAACCCCGGAAATTCCTCCCACCGATGAAGAGTTGCTCAAAATTAGGTCAGAAAATGAAGGGAAGCCACCTTTGGTCATTCAGTTTTTCCTCTCCCTTATATCCGCCTTGGTCATATACATTTACTTTGTATTGCTGTTGATTCCAGCGATTTTCAGAAAGGGACTGATCAGAAGGAATATTAGAGCCATTGAAGAAAACCAGAAGCTGAGTATGATTTTCGGGCAGAATGTGGAGATAATCAATGCAGTATTTGATATGCCCCTGGTGATGTGGAAATTGGCTTTGGTTTATCTTTTCCAGTGGTACGCTTTATTTGTCTATTGGCAAAATGCCGCGAAGAGTATCGCCCAATCTGTATGGAAAACTTCCCCAACCGCAGATATGAAGCTATTTGAAGAAGCAGTAGGCTGGACAGGTCTGGTTAATGGCTGGTACAATGTAGTAACCTTCTTAACCGCCTTTGGTCTGGTGGGTGTTGCCAAGAAATACGGCCCAAGAAAAGTCCATTTTGTATGTCTTTTACTTGCCGGAACAGGCTTGCTGATTTTCCCATTTATTGAAAACAAATACCTTCTTTTTGCCCCAATGACTGGTTTTGGGATAGCCTGGGCCAGCATGATGGGAATACCCTATTTGCTGGTGGTAAATGAGATACCAAAAGAAAGATATGGGGTCTATATGGGGATTATCAATATGATGATTGTAGTACCCATGATTTTACAAACGATCAGCTTTGGATTCATTTCCAAATATTTTCTAAACAATGACCCTGGTATAGCCATTCTATTTGCTGGTGTTTTACTACTTATCGCCGCAGCTGCTGTACTTAGAATCAAGGAAACACACGATGTAAGTACCCAAAACATTCCAACGGGAGGAGGGCATTAACCACCATTGCAAATAAAATTTCTCCCAATCCTATTGAAAACCTAAAACCTACACGCTAATAACAATATGGTAAAGGACCATTCCCTTTCAGATTTTATCTTTCATATCATTGAAAAACATCAAATTCGATCCTATGATCCTGCCTTTTTGGAAAGGCTTAGAGAAAAACTGTCAACTATCAGTCAGTTATATTATCAGATTTATAGCACCCATCCCCATAAAGATGAAATGTTTGAAAAATTGGTGGTCACACTATTCCGCGCCAATAATGAAAGAAGCAATGGCCTGAAAAAAAGGGATGAGCAAAAGGCGAAGAAAGGACATTGGTTCTTAAGCAATGAAATAGTGGGTATGAGTCTTTATGTGGACAGATTTTCAGGAGGTCTTAAAAAGATGCCTTCAAAATTAAACTACCTGTCCAAGCTTGGGGTGAATTTTCTACACCTCATGCCACTGTTTCAAAGTCCTGAAGGTGAAAGTGATGGAGGATATGCAGTTTCTGATTTCAGAAAAATTGATGAACGATTCGGCACAATAGAAGACTTGAAGGGACTGATTGAAAACATGCAAAAGAAGGACATATACCTTATGTTGGACATTGTCCTCAATCATACCTCTCACCGTCATGAATGGGCCGAAAAAGCAAAAGCCGGAGATGCTTATTATCAGGATTTTTATTATATGTATGAAAACCGTTGGATTCCCAACCAATATGAGGAACATATGCCGGAAATATTTCCTGAATCTTCCCCAGGGAATTTCACATGGTCAGAAGCTTGCCAAAAATGGGTGATGACCGTGTTCCATGAATACCAATGGGACCTCAACTACATGAATCCCATGGTACTTAGGGAAATGATGGATAACATCTTATTTTATGCCAATTTAGGAGTAGATGTGTTACGGGTAGATGCACCTGCTTTTATTTGGAAACAAACCGGAACAACTTGTCAAAACCTTCCCCAAGTCCATACCTTGTTGCGGCTGATCAAGCAATGTGTAATGGTGGCAAGTCCTGGCATGGCCTTATTGGGAGAAGCCATTGTGGCTCCCAAAGAAATCATTAAGTACTTCGGCACAGGAGAATTTACTGCTCAGGAATGTGATTTTGCCTATAACGCGGTACAAATGGCGCTCCAATGGGACATGTTAGCAACAGGAGAAACGGATGTGATGATGGCTGCCCAGCATGAAATTTTGAAAAAACCGTTTGGTACATCCTGGATTACCTATACCCGATGCCATGATGATATTGGGCTTGGCTACGAAAACCATACCATCAAAGCTGCCGGAAAAGAGCCTTATAAACACAGGAAATATTTAATGGACTATTATTCAGGGAAATATCCGGAAAGTCCTGCTATGGGTAAGTTATTTTCCTCCAACCCAAAGACCGGTGATGCCCGTATCAGTGGCACCTTAGCTTCATTATGCGGTCTTGAAAAAGCTATCAAAGTAAATAATCCTGACCATATCGAAGAATCTATCCACAAAATTATTCTGATGCAGGCCAATTCCTTATTCATTGGCGGACTCCCCATTTTGTATTATGGTGACGAAGTGGGATACACCAATGATTACAGTTATGAAGAAGATCCCGGCAAGAGTTATGATAACCGGTGGATGCATAGACCGATTATCGATTGGAAAAAAATTAAGCTGTCCGATAAAACAGGAACCATAGAAAACAGGATTTTCACACAAACCCAAAAATTAATTCAAATCAGGAAGAAATTGCCGGTCATTGCTGATTTGAAGAATCTCACCTGGTCCTCCCCACAAAATAAGCATGTGGCGGTATTTATGAGGGACAAGGGAGATGAGCGTTTTTTTGGGGCATTCAATTACAGTAAATTCCAAACCCATTTGACCTGGTTTGCATTCAAAGAACATACCCTAGCTCCCAAAAGGTTGTTGGATCATTGGTCAGGTCAGGAATTTGAAGTAGGCCCAGACAATGAATTCCTTGAATTTCAACCGTACCAATTCTATTTGTTGGAAGTCTTGGAATAAACAATTAATGAAAAATGAAGGAAGCTTTTTGAACCACAATAGAAACAAAAGAAACACAAAAGGAAGAGATTAAAACCTTGTTTAATTCCCAAATGGTAAGCTCAAGTAAGGGATTTCTATTGTGAACTTTGTTTACTATTGTGGTTCGTTATTTTTTTAAAATCTTAAAGAGGCGCAAAATCTGTATTCTATACACTTTATTTTTTTTAATTTCCCCAGTTCAGGTTACACGATAGGTCCTACCCTCTCCAACAAGGCTTTGGTAGCTCTAATGCCTTCCACCTCAGAAAGGTTACTTCCTTCATATTCAATCCCTATATATCCCCTATATCCGGCATCTTTGACAATTTTCAGGATTTTTTCATAGTCAGTTTCAATACAATTGCCATTCTCATCAAAGTCATAGGTCTTGGCGCTAACCCCTTTGGCAAAAGGCATCATTTCAGCAGTACCGATATACCTGTCATACTCCTCAATACATTCTCCACCCCACTCAGATCCATCAGACCTTTTGATACAGAAGTTGGCGAAATCCGGTAAAGTTCCACAATTGTCCATTCCAGTACTTTGGATGACATTGGCCAGCCATTTACCATTGGAAGAATAGCTGCCATGATTTTCCACAATCACATTGATGTCGAATGGTTTGGCAAATTCACATAAGTTCCTCAAACCGTCAATGGCCGCTGTACCAACCTCTTCGGCAGTTCCCCTGCCAAAGGCATTGACACGGATGGAATGGCAACCCAAAAACTTGGCGGCTTCCACCCATTTTTTATGTTTTTCAACAGATTCCATTCTTGACTTAGCGTCCACGTCTCCTAAATATCCTTCACCGTCTACCATGATTAAAACACTTTTTACGCCATTATCCTCACATCTTTGTTTCATTTGGCCCAAGTAATCCATATCCTTTGCCTTATCCATGAAAAAAGCATTGACGTATTCCACTGCATCGATTCCAAATTCGTTTTTTGCGAAAGCGGCGAAATCCAAATTATCCAATTCTTTGGCAAATAGGGCTTTATGCAATGACCATTGGGCCAGGGAAATTTTAAAAAACATTTCTTTTGTGGCTTCTTCCACTACTGTTTGGGTGTTTGTTCCACCACAACTTTGCAATATAATTGGACTGATTGAAGCTCCAAAACCTAGAACACCAAGGTTTTTGACAAAAACTCTTCTGGTTTGATTTGAATTCATGTTTGAAGGATTAGGTGAATACATGATATGGACTTTAAATTTTGCTATAGTATTTGGCATTACCAAGAAAAAACAAAATCCGGGCCTCAAAACCGACACTTTTTTAAATAATTTTTTATTCCTAAGAAAAAATAAGATGCTGAATATTTGGTTTTAATTCATAATATTAAAACCAATTTCAACCCAAAATACCTTTCTCCCTTATGCTTAAAATTTTTGAAACAGCAGAGAACCTACCCGATAAAATAGCCATTGTTGATAAAGATAAATCCTATTCATATCAAACCCTGTTGACAAAGAGCAAGGCTGTGGCATCTTTTCTTTTGGATGGAGAAACTGATTTAAACCAAAATAGGGTTGCTTTTATGGTTTCACCAGGTTTTGATTATATCACTGTGCAATGGGGCATTTGGTTGGCCGGTGGAATTGCAGCGCCTTTATGCATTACCTATCCTTTTCCCTCCCTGAAATATGTCATTGAGGACACAGGGGCTACAATCATCATTGCAAGTCCTGAATATGAAGAAATCCTTTCACCCTATTTTTCGACAAGTGGAATCCGATTTATAAAAATCGGAAACTTTCCGGAATATGGATCATTTGAACTTCCTAAAGTAAGCAAAGACAGAGGCGCGATGATCCTGTATACCAGTGGGACCACGAGCTTACCTAAAGGAGTACTGACCACCCATGCAAATATTGAAGCACAGGTCAGCACTTTGGTAGAGGCATGGCAATGGAGTCAACAGGATTATACCTTATCCATCTTACCGCTACATCACGTTCATGGCATCATCAATGTAAATTCCTGCGCACTTTGGTCAGGCGCTACAGTGGAATTTTTACCCCAGTTTGACGCAACCGGAGTTTTTGAAATTTTCAAAAAGGGAAATGTCAATGTTTTTATGGCAGTTCCAACTGTTTATTTCAAGCTGATTGCGTATTTCGAAACATTATCTCTGATTGAACAAAAGGAGATTACCCAAATTCTTGAAAAATTCAGGTTGATGGTTTCAGGCTCTGCGGCATTACCTGTATCGGTCATGGAAAAATGGCACCAAATATCCGGTCATTACTTATTGGAGCGATATGGAATGACAGAAATTGGAATGGCCATCAGCAATCCTTATGAAGGAGAGAGAAGGGCAGGCCATATCGGTCAGCCTTTACCTGGTGTGGACATCAGGATTTGCAATGAATCTGATGAAGTCATCCCTTTTGACCAAGCTGGTGAAATTCAGGTTAAGGGTTCTAACGTTTTTAAAGAATACTGGGGAAAACAGGAGGCCACCCAAAAAGCATTCACCAAAGACGGTTGGTTCAAAACTGGAGATATTGCGGTAATGGAGAATGGTTATTTCAAAATTTTAGGACGTGATTCAGTCGATATTATCAAATCCGGAGGTTATAAAATTTCAGCTTTGGAAATTGAGGAAATATTGAGAACACATCCAAGTGTAAAAGACTGTGGGGTAATTGGAATTCCCAATGAGGAATGGGGTGAAATTGTTGCTGCAGCGGTAATCCCCTATGAGCATCTTGATCTGGAAAAACTAAATCATTGGATGAGAGAAAGATTGCCTGCCTATAAAACACCCAGAAAATATTTATCGGTCCATGACCTTCCCAGAAATGCCATGGGAAAAGTGACTAAAAATGAATTGAAAAAACTCTTTTAACATATATGAACATTTATGGAGTTGCTTTACTGGCTCTTTCCTACTTGCTCGGCCAATGGCTAGGTGAGGCACTGGGCTATTTTATTGGAATTAATGCCAATGTGGGCGGAGTGGGTTTCGCCATGATGATCCTGATGCTGCTGAAAGAATGGTTTATCAAAAACAATCGTCTGACCCACGAAATGGAGTCAGGAATGGACTTTTGGAGTAAACTCTATATACCTGTTGTCATCGCCATGGCAGCCAGTCTGAACGTAAAGTCTGCTGTTTCTGCAGGAACCTTGGCCCTTGCAGCAGGTTCTATTCCTGTTTTAGTTTGTTTTCTTGTTTTTCCCATCCTAGTCAAAAATTTCAGCCCAAAATCCAATGGAAATCCTTCTTGACCTGATTGAAAAAAACGGTTTGGTCTTTGGCTTTTTGGTCATAGGACTTCTGGTTCTTTTTTCAGATATCCTTTCCAAAAGAATATTTAAAGGGAGAATTCCCGGGTCTGCCATTGCTATTTTTCTGGGTTTGGTATTGGGCTATTTGGGAGGGGCATTCACTGGAGGAGAAAAAGGTATTTCGGATATTTCGATTTTCAAAGGTGTAGGATTCTTTGGTGGGGCCATGTTCCGGGACTTCACTATTGTGGCCACTGCAATGGGGGCAAGTTTTTTTCTGGTCAAAAGAGCAGGATTTCTAGGTATGGTTTCCTTATTATCAGGGATAGTTTTATTTTTTTTTATAGGTGTTCTCCTTGCTCTTGCTTGGGGCTATACTGATGTTGCCAGCATATGTACCATAGGGGCTGGGGCCTGCACGTATATTGTGGGTCCGGTTACAGGTGCAGCAATAGGCGCTTCTTCGGAGGTGATAGCCCTAAGCATTGCTACCGGTGTTGTGAAAACAATTGTAGTGACCATATTTACCCCCATTGTTGCCAAAAAAATACATTTGAACAGCCCGGAAGCGGCCATGGCCTATGGGGGACTGATGGGTACTTCCAGTGGAGTGGCTGCAGGATTAGCTGCCACCGATCCCAAACTCGTCCCTTATGGTGCAGTGACTGCAACTTTTTATACCGGATTGGGGTGCCTGCTTTGTCCTTCAGTATTTTACATCATTTTATCCATGATTTTCTAAAGCTATTTACCATAGCGGAAACTTCCTAAGGCATGACTTGCTCAGTTCCTTTTGCTTTGTAGTTCTGTTTTGTATTTTGTACCTGAAATCCAAAAGGATTAGTGGCTTATCTTGACTTTGAATATACTCTCAGTATGGAGAAAAATTATTATTGCCTTCTAATATTGAATATCCTCCTATTGACATTCTCCTGTTTCCCGAAAGAGGATGCTTTGGTCAAGCCAAATATTATTGTCTTCATAGTTGATGATATGGGTTGGCAGGACAGCTCCGTGCCTTTCTGGTCCAACACTACCGAGAAGAATAAGTTATACTATACCCCAAATATGGAAAGGCTTGCAGCAGAGGGTGTCAAATTTACACAAGCATATGCCCATGCGGTATGTTCTCCTTCAAGAACCAGTTTGATGACCGGCATGAATCCAGCCAGGCATAAAGTGACCAATTGGACCTTGCTAAAAGATGTTTCCCAGGATCATTCAGATGAAATCCTCGAATTCCCAGATTGGAATATTAACGGACTTCAACCTGTGGATAGCATCAATCATTCCGTTAGCGCAACCAGTTTGCCAAAGCTCCTTCAAGAAAATGGTTACCATACCATTCATGTCGGAAAGGCCCATTGGGGGGCAATGGGAACTCCGGGAGAAGACCCATTGAATTTGGGTTTTGATATAAATATTGCCGGGCATGCTGCAGGAGGACTTGGAAGCTTCCTGGGAGAGAAAAATTTCGGCAACAAGGAACCTGGAACACACACCAAACCCTGGGGTGTTCCAGGTTTGGAAAAATACCATGGGGACACAGTAAATCTCACTGACGTTCTTACCAAGGAAGCCATATTGGCCCTTGAAAGGGCAAAAGAAGTAGAAAAACCATTTTATCTTTATCTATCCCACTATACAGTCCATATTCCTTTGGAACCTGACCACCGTTTTTTCAAAAAATATAAGGAAATGGGTATGGAAGAGCCCGAGGCCAGGTATGCATCTATGGTTGAAGGAATGGACAAAAGTTTGGGAAATATCATGAATTATCTAAAAAACAACGACCTCGATAAAAACACCATTATTTTGTTTATGTCGGACAATGGAGGGTTAAGTGCCGAAGCCCGAGGAGGTAGACCCCATACCCATAATAGTCCCTTAAATAGTGGTAAAGGTTCAGCTTATGAAGGTGGGATTAGAGTCCCCATGATTGTAAAATGGCCCGGAGTAGTCGAAGGACCCCGTATTTCAAGCGAGTATGTAATCATTGATGATTTCTTTCCATCCATTTTGGAAATGGCCAATGTGCAAAACTTCCAAACAATTCAGGAAGTAGACGGCGTTAGTTTTGTACCGATATTAAAGGGGAAAAAGCTGAATTCTTCAGATGAAAGGGCTTTGGTGTGGCACTATCCCAATAAGTGGGGGCCTGAAGGTCCCGGCATCGGGGCAACGAGCACTATCAGAATGGGGGATTGGAAATTGGTTTACTGGTACAAAACCGGGGAGTTGGAATTATTCAATTTAGCAGATGATATTGGTGAAAGCCACAACCTTGCCTCAGCTCATCCCCAAAAAGTTAAAGAAATGGCAACTGCTTTGGGCCAATATTTAAGAAGTGTGAATGCAGACCGGCCTAAATTTTTGCTCACAGGAGAACCTTGCCCTTGGCCGGATGAAGGTTTCAATTGAATAATTAATAAATTAATACAATTCCGTCACTTGAATCTTACATCATGGATAAAAGAACATTTCTAAAAAACTCTTCATTACTGATTGGAGGAACTCTACTTAACTCTTGGACTTCCTGTTCACCAAAAAAACCTGATTCAATGGATCCGATATTCCTTAAAAACTGGGCCGAAAACCTGCAATACAATACTACCAATGTACATTATCCGGAAACTGTAGAAGAAGTACAGCAACTGATCAAAAAACTTTCCAAAATGAAAGCATTGGGATCAAGACATTCTTTCAATTCCATTGCTGACAATGATCAAAATCTAATCTCCACCCAAAAACTGAATAAAATTGTAGCCTTGGATAAGGAGCAATCAACAGTAACCGTGGAAGGAGGTATGAAATACGGAGAACTTTGTGAATACCTTCATGAAAACGGCTTTGCTTTACATAATCTCGCTTCTTTGCCCCATATTTCCATAGCGGGCTCTATTTCCACGGCAACCCATGGATCCGGTGTGGAAAATGGAAATTTGGCAAGCAGCGTTTCGGGAATTGAATTTATCAATGCGAAAGGGGAACTGATCCAATTGTCCAGAGAAGATGGGGATGTATTCAATGGCGCTGTAGTTGGACTGGGGGCCTTAGGTCTTGTCACAAAAGTTACCTTGGATCTTGTACCTACTTTTGAGGTGGCCCAAGTAGTTTACAGGAACTTACCAATGGAAGCATTGAAGGATAATTTCAACGCCATCATGTCTATGGGGTACAGTGTCAGTCTGTTTTTGGATTGGAAGACCAATCTCATCAATGAGGTCTGGGTCAAGAAAAAATTGCAGAAAGGAGAAACCCCTGACTTCCCAAAAGAACTTTTTGGTGCCCCTATGGCCTCTGAAAATGTACATCCGGTAGAATCCATATCGGCGGAAAGTTGTACCGAACAACTGGGAATTCCTGGGCCATGGTATGATAGGTTGCCCCATTTCAAAATGGAATTTCAGCCCAGTGCCGGCAAAGAGCTGCAATCCGAATACTTTATCCCATTCGCAAAAGCTTATGAAGCCCTGATGGCTGTGAATGAGATTGCTGATCAGATTAGTCCCCATTTGTTTATTTCAGAAATAAGAGCCATAAAAGGGGATAATTTATGGATGAGTACATGTTACCAACAAGACTCAGTAGCCATCCATACTACCTGGAAACAGGAAATCCCGGAAGTGATGGCATTATTACCTAAAATGGAACAGAAATTAGCCCCTTTCAACCCCAAACCTCATTGGGGGAAGCTATTTACAATTCCATATGAAACTTTGAATGAAAGGTACTCAAGGATGGATGATTTTAAAGGATTATTGGAGGTACATGATCCAAATGGAAAATTCCGAAATGATTTCATCAACAAAAATATTTATGGGTTAAAATCTGTATAAGTAGGTAAAAGAAGATTCGTTCCATCCATCAAAATCCATTACAGTCTTATATTTTTAAAACCTATCTTTCAGGAAGGATTGTTGGACAAATTGTTCATACAATTGATTCAACCTATTTAAACCCAGTAAAATTGCTTCTTTTTTCAATCTCCAGAAATTACCGAAGACCACTTCTGGTCTTGGGTTTATTTGCCATGATGGTTTTTAGCAATGGCCAACTTGTAGCCCAACAAGTAGGAAAGGGAAGTATTGTTGGAAAGGTAGTGGAGCAAAGTTCCTCATCCGCCCTGAATTTCGCCACAGTGGCCGTTTATGATAATCAAAACAACTTGGTTGAAGGAAGCATCACGGATGAAAATGGGGCTTTCAACCTGAGTGTGCCGTTTGGAGATTATTACCTTTTGGTTGAATTTATGGGTTTCGAACCTTATAAGAGTCCAATTTTTTCAATTTCAAGAGAAAATCCTAGACATATATTTGAAAACATATTGCTGAGCCCAAGTTTTGACAATTTGGAGGAAGTAATTGTACAGGGAGAAAAACCCTTGATGGAACTTGCCCTGGATAAAAGGGTATTTAATGTAGGTGAAGACCTGGCCAATGCCGGCCGGACTACTTCTGACCTTTTGATGAACCTCCCCTCAGTAACTGTGGATACCCAAGGGAATGTCCGGCTAAGGGGATCTGATAATGTCAGGATTTTAGTGGATGGGAAACCTTCGGGCCTTGTTAGCTTTAAAGGTAGCAGAGGTTTACAGCAATTGCCTGCAAGCATGGTAGAGCGGGTAGAGATCATCACCAATCCATCTGCAAGGTATGAGGCGGAAGGTATGGCCGGTGTGATCAATATCATCCTAAAAAAGGAAAACAATAGCGGATTTAACGGTTCCTTTGAAGTTATTGCCGGAACACCTACCAACCTTGGGTTGGCGGCCAATCTGAACTATAGACATAAAAAAATAAACTGGTTCATTAACTATGGCATTGCCAAAAGAAAGGTTCCTAGGATTGGCACTTTATACCAAGAGGCATTTGGAGGTGACACCCTTTTTATTTCTGACCAATCCACAGAAGGGGTTGTCAATTCAATTGATAATAATGTCAGGGCAGGTTTGGATTATTTTTTCAATGAAAACAGCATTCTGACCGGCTCTTATTCCCTGAGAAGAAGTGATGCCCATAGGATTACCGACATCAGGTACGATGATTTTATTTTTAACATGGACAACATGCAGAGTTATTCTTTGCGAAGGCAGGATGAAACTGAAAAAGAACCCAATTCAGAAATCCTACTTACCTATAAACGGACCTTTGATCAAAAAGGACATGAACTTACCACGGTTTTGACCTATTTGGATTACTGGGAAAACTCTGATCAGTTATTTACTGAATCTACTTATTCACCGGAAGGGGTATTGATTCCCTCACGGTCATTGGTGCAAACCTCCATCAATGATGAATTTGAAAAGCAATACCTGTTCCAGATAGACTATACCAAACCCATTGGGAACGAAGGAAAATTGGAAACGGGGATCCGAAGCAGCTTCCGGGATATGGAAAATGATTTCATTGTGGAAGAACAAAACGAACAGGGCGATTTTGAACCCATTCCAGGATTGGACAACATTTTCCTATACAGGGAAAACATCCATGCGCTCTATGGCATTTTGGGAAACAAAACCAAGAAACTGAGCTATCAGGGTGGATTGAGAACAGAATGGACAGATATCAAAACCACTTTGGTGAAAACCAACGAAGAAAACCCAAGAAATTATGTCAACCTATTCCCAAGTGCTCATGTAACTTATAATTTCACAGAGGAAAATGGTCTGCAGCTCAGTTATAGCAAAAGGGTAAGAAGGCCTTTTTACAATGATTTAAGTCCATTTGTAACTTTCTCAGATGCAAGAAATTTTTTCAGCGGCAACCCGGATCTTGAACCCGAATTCACTGACGCATTCGAATTGGGTCATATAAAATATTTTGAAAAAGGCACCCTGTTTTCTACAGTATTCTACAGAAATACAGTGGACAAAATCGAAAGGATCAGAACGGTGGACAATGAAGGAAATGCCACGACCCTACCGGAAAACCTGAATGGGGAACAATCCTTTGGGCTTGAGTTTACCACAGATTATGTCCTTTTCCCTTGGTGGAAAATTGACGTCAACCTCAACTTTTTTTATGCCAATATTGATGGAAGTAATATTCAAACCGATTTCACTGCTACCACCTATTCCTGGAATGCGAGACAGAACTCCCGTTTTTCTTTTGGAAATGGAATAATTGCCCAAGTCAGGGCCAATTATCAGGCCAGGCAACAAATCGCCCAAGGTGTCCGAAAGGGAATATTTTTTATGGATCTCTCAGCCAGTAAGGATATTTTAAAAAAGAGAGGAACTCTAGTATTGAACATCACCGATATCTTCAACTCCAGATGGGACAGGTATATTCTGGAAGGGGAAGGATTTATCACCTATGGGGATTTTCAGAATGTAAGACGACAGATCAATTTGAGTTTGAACTATAGGATTAAGCAGTAATCTATTTTTTTCCAGATTGCTGATATGATTGAAATTAAGCCTATTTGTTAAACTATGCGGATATTTATGGATAATGGATATATATCGATATTTTTCTTTCCAAATCACGGATTAGAAAAATTCAATTTTTCAATATCGAGCTGGATTGGAAGAGTTGCAAATAATCATTTAAAAAAGAAAAAGAAGAACAGTGCAGCATCAGAGATTTTCATGCCCTCAGCATATCCAATAGTTCTTCTTGTTCCGTCCATAATCCTTCCATCCTCCACAAAACCGATGGTTTTTCTGGATCCATCCATTATACGGCCATCTTCGATAAACCCGATTGTTCTCCTAGAAGCATCCATGACCCTTCTATCCTCCAAAAATCCTATCGTCCTTCTTGAGCCATCCATGATTCTATTGTTGTCAATAAAACCAATCGTTGCTCTAGACCCATTAAGAACCCTTCCTTTTTCGATATAGCCTATTGTTCTCCTCGATCCATCCATTAACCTTTGGGGATATGCAGATATGGAAAAAAGAATTAGAAAAATTAATAAATACATTTTCATGGGTACTTTTACTTAGGGGACGATTAAAGTTATTCCTTTAATCGTCCAATAGGGTAAATACCATCTGTCTGAATTTCCAACCTGTTTGATCACCTGAGGTTTGACTGGTTTGTTTCATCAGGATGCCAATAATCTTTTCTTTTGGATCCGCGAAATACTGCGTATTGAAATAGCCTCCCCAATCAAAGGTTCCTTCGCTGCCAATTCCTCCTTCGGCAACACCATTTTCGGTCACTACCCCAAAGGCCAATCCATAATGTTTGGCTCCATTCCAAAGATCCCCGACCTGGTTTTTCATCATGGTTTCAATCGTGCTGCGACTCAGTATCCGTACCCCGTTCAGTTCTCCGCCATTCAGGTACATCTGCAGGAAAGTGGCATAATCTTTTGCTGTACTGGATAGACCTGCCCCTCCGGAAAAGAATCTTTTGGCTCCTGTAATGGGATATTGAGGGTCATAGAAAGTGACCGGGAAATTTTCCCATTTTCCATCCACTTTTCGCTGGACTTTTACCAATCTACTGGATTTGTCATCAGGAAGGTAAAACCAGGTATCATTCATACCTAAGGGATCAAAAAATCTAGTCCTTAGAAATTGGTCAAAAGGCATCCCCGACACGATTTCTATCAAATACCCCAACACATCCAATCCTTCAGAATAGGTATATTTTTCTCCTGGATGGTGATGCAAAGGTAATTTGGCCAGTTTTTTAATATTGTCTCCTATGCTGATATTTTCCGTAGTATAGAGATCAATAATGCCTGCCTTTTGGTAGATCATCTTCATCTTTTCATCCCCGTCAATAACACCATAGCCCAATCCCGAAGTATGGGTCAACAAATGCCTGATGGTAATTTCTTTGTTTGCAGAAATGGTAGTATAAGATGTGTCAGCATACCTGAAATTCTGAAGTACCTGTGGATTTTTGAATTCAGGAATATACTTCGAAATGGGATCATCCAATCTGAATTTCCCTTCTTCCCATAGCATCATAACAGCAGTGGAAGTTATGGCTTTGGTTTGTGAAGCAATCCGGAAAATGGCATCTTTATCCATGGCTTTTCCCGAGGATGCATCAGCAGAACCTTTGGCAGTATGGTAAACGATTTTCCCGTTTCTGGCCACCAAGGCCACCAAACCTGGGTTTTCCCCATTTTTTATGGACTCTTCCAACATGGCATCCAGCTTTTTCAACCTATCCGGTGATATTCCCACACTTTGTGGTTGCCCTTCTGAAAGAGGAGGGGATTTCTTGAGGGAGGGTGTTTGGGCAAATCCTAAATTTGCCGTAAAAATGAAGAAAATAATGAGGATTTTTTTCATAAGGGCCTTTTTGTTTGAATTTATTTAATTTTCATAAGATTTAATAAATTATTTCATCCTTTCAGCCAAGCAACTTTTTGTTCCGATTGATGCGGCTCTCCAATAATGTCCTTATACAAATCCGGCCGTCTTGCTTTGATATAACGGCTTCCTCCGGCATCGGCAAGCTTGGAAGGATAAAGAGTGCTTGTCACAAAAGAATCATCAAAACTTCTGCACTCCGCCAGAATATCTCCAAAAGGATCAATGATCATGGAACAGCCGTTTTTGAGCTGGTCATCATCCATGCCGATTGGATTTGAAAATATAGCATAAATGGCATTGTCATAAGCCCTGGCTGGCAGCCATTTTATCAACCAATCCCTTCCTTTCATGCCATCAAACTCCAGACGAAGGGAGGTTGGATCCTGATCTCTGTTTTCCCAAAGTTTGGGATCCACAAAACCCGCCCCAGGTCTACTTGAAGGTGTGCACATGGTCACATGGGGCATAAAAATGATGTCGGCTCCAAGGAGTTTGGTGGCACGGACATTTTCAATGATATTGTTATCGTAGCATATTAAAATCCCACATTTCCATCCAAAAAGCTCAAATAAACAATAGGCATTGCCGGGTAGAATATTGGGATTGATAAAAGGATGGAGTTTTCTGTATTTGGCTATCAGACCGTCTTTACCTACACAGACATAGGCTTTAAAAATTTGGTCTGCCTCATCTTTTTCAAACAAACCTGCAAGAATGACTATGTCATATTTCCTGGATATGGCGATCAATCTTTGGATGCTTTCCCCATCAGGAATGGGTTCAGAAATGGCCAGTAATTCTTCTCGGGACAGTTTCCTGGCAAAAGTATAGCCCGTAATGGAACACTCATGAAAGGCGATTACCTGAGATCCTTCTGCGGCAGCTTGGGCAGCTAACTTCTCAATGACCGATAGGTTGTAACCTTTGTCTCCGCTTTTATTTTCGAACTGTGCAGTAGAAACTTTGATGGGTTGCATAGGTGAAAGTTTATTATTTCCAAGATATGGAAAGAGAGGGAGGAAGAAAAGTGGAAATGAAGGCAATGGTGAAAATCCAACATTGACCAATCTTAATAAAGGATGCTATTCTGTCATTTTTTGGAATAGATAAACCTTATTTTTGATTAAATTCAGGAAATTCTAAAAGTAACCCTCAATTCATCCAGCCTATGTTTACCAAATTGTGCATTCTGATTTTATTTATATCAGGATCCTTCCAAAATCAAGAAGAAACAGACATCCAAATACGCATCAATCAACTCGGATACCTCACAGAAGATTCGAAGGTGGCGATTGTATTCAGCAAAACACCCATTCGGGAAAACTTTCAGTTGGTCAATAAGGAAACCGGAAAAGTCAGCCAGGAAATTAAAGCCACTCCCTTGAAAAAAAATGAATGGGGAGGTTTTAAATATAGTGAGGTAGATTTTAGCCAGGTAAAAGAAACGGGACATTTCTTCATCAGGGGAAAAAAATCAGGGGCAGAATCCAGTGTTTTCAGAATAGGAAGTGATGCCTTTGGAAATCATCAGGAAACTTTGTTGGAATTCATGCGGCAGCAGCGCTGTGGATACAATCCCACTTTGGATATGGTCTGCCATGAGAAAGACGGGAGAACTTTCTACGGACCAATGCCTGATAGTACCTATGTTGATTTAAGTGGGGGATGGCATGATGCCGGAGATCAATTGAAATACCTCATTACTTCCAGTTATGCCACTGCCCATATGCTAATGGCCTATGAGATATATCCTGACCGTTTTGAGGATAAGGTCAATGCCCTGGGGCAACCTTGGCCCAATGGGATTCCCGATGTGTTGGATGAAGCCAAATGGGGACTGGATTGGATACATAAAATGCATCCTGCACCGGATCAGCTTTTCCATCAGGTGGCAGATGACAGGGATCATAGAGGATTCAAAATCCCTAATAAAGACAACGCCGATTATGGATGGGGGGCAAACCAATACCGGGCAGCCTATTTTGCTACTGGAAAACCCCAAGGTCTGATGAAATACCAAAGTGAAGCTACAGGGGTTGCTAACCTTGCAGGAAGAAGTGCTGCAGCCATGGCCTTGGCCGCCAGGATTTGGGAAAAGGATCTCAAAGACCCTGCATTTGCCGAAAAGTGTAAAAGAGCTGCGATTTCACTCTATCAATTGGGTAGGGAGAAAGAAGGTTATCAGCAAGGTAATTCCTTCGGAGCCCCATACCGCTACAATGAAGAAACATGGGCAGATGATATGGAATGGGCTGCTGCCGAACTGTACAAACTGACCAAAGAAAACAGCTACCTGGAACAGGCCAAAACCTATGCTTTGAAAACCAATACAGCGGATAGTTGGACGGTGAGGGATTCTGCTGCCCATTACCAATTGTATCCATTTATCAATATGGGACATTATTCACTGCACGAAGTAGCGGATGCTGATTTCAAAAAAACCTTGGAGGGCTACTATTTGGAAGGTATTCAATACACCTTAAACAGGGCAAATAAAAATCCTTTTCATATTGGTATCCCTTTTATTTGGTGCAGCAACAACCTCCTCACCAGTTTGGTCACCCAGGTAATCCTTTATGAAAAAATGACCGGCGATAAGCAATTTGAACCCTTTATGGCTGCTCAAAGGGATTGGTTATTCGGTAGAAATCCATGGGGAACTTCCATGGTTACGGGCATACCAGAAGGTGGGGAGTATCCGGTGGAAGTCCATACTGCACCCTTTGTTTTGCTTGATATGGAGGTACCCGGCGGCTTGGTGGATGGTCCTGTCTTTACCTCTATCTACAATAACCTGTTGGGGTTGACCTTGCTCAAACCGGATAAATTTGCTGCCTTTCAAAATGAGCATGTGGTCTATCATGATGATGTGGGTGATTACAGCACCAATGAACCTACTATGGATGGTACAGCTGGATCTATATTAATGATGACGCATTTTAGTAGGTAAAAATTATAAATTACAAAGTCCAAATTACAAATTCCAGCCCAAACCCTTGAAATTCATAAATTAGCAAGTAACAATTTCATTAATTATTCATAGAATCTCTATACACATAACACCATGATATTGGAGATAAGGTTAAGGTCTGACCCTTGTAAATTGGATATTTGTAATTGAAAATTAGTAATTAAAAAGGCCGATCTAAAATAGACCGGCCTTTTCTTTATCAAACACAAAACAACTTATTTTTTACTCAACCTTCAATTCAAAATAATATTCCTGACCACTTGGGTAAACACCCAAAACCACTATTTCTTCACCAACATTACCCTGAAGAATATTGTTCATATCCTCAGCATTGGTTATTCTGTATCTGCCGTCAGCTCCAATTACAGAAGTGACAATAAAACCCACCTTGGCACCTGCATTCTTCCAGGTTTCATTTTCGATAGCAATTATTGATGCTCCGCCCTGCAATTTCAATCTGTTCTTGATATCCTGGCTGACATCTTCGAAAGTAACACCCTGAATGGTGGTTCTTTTCGGCATTTCCTTTCTCACAATTTTGGTATCACCTGAAATATTTTTCAAAGTGGCAGTTGCATTCATTTCTTTGCCGTTTCTGAGGAATTTCACATCCACTTTATCACCGGGACGCTTTCTGGCCACCATTTCCTGAAGCTTGGCTACATTAAAGGTTTCCACTCCATCAACCCCGACGATGATATCTCCCTTCTTCAAACCTGCTGCTTCTCCCCCGCTTCCTTCATTTACCTCCATAATGTACACCCCACGGTTGACACCAAGGGTTTCTCCTATATACTCCTCCAATTCAGGACTTACATCCCTGATCTGAACACCCAGGAGACCTCTTTGAACAGCCCCAAACTCTAACAAATCATCCATTACTTTTTTAACAATAGAAGTTGGAACTGCAAATGCATAACCGTTGAATGTTCCTGTTCTTGATGCAATGGCAGTATTGATTCCAATCAATTCACCGGCAAGATTGACCAGGGCACCACCTGAGTTTCCAGGATTTACCACCGCATCGGTCTGCAGGAAGGATTCAATCTGAAGATTATTTTCTAAATCCCTTAAAATCCCGATATTCCTCGCTTTGGCACTGATAATCCCTGCAGTTACTGTAGAGGTTAAATCAAATGGATTACCTACAGCCAAGACCCATTCACCTACTTGAACTTTATCAGAATCGCCGAATCTTACATAAGGAAGTCCATTTGCTTCAATTTTCAGTAGTGCTAGATCTGTGGTAGGGTCAGTTCCAATCACCCTAGCTGAGTAACGGGTATTGTCTTCAAGGGAAATATCAATTCTAGAGGCGTTCTCAATTACGTGGTTATTGGTCACTATATAACCATCCTCGGAGATGATTACCCCGGAACCGGAACTTCTACCCTCTCTTGGCACTCCACCTCGATCTGGAGATCTAAAACCAAAAAACTCCTCAAAAGGATCAGGTCTTCCCTGTCCTTGACTAATGGTGACAGTACTTTTGACATGGACAACGGCTGGAGTAACCAATCCAGCTGCTGCTACAAAGTTAATCCCATCCGGGATATTGAATTTTTCATTGGAAAGCCAATTGACTAAACTGGTATCTTGCTTATCTGTGAAATTGGTTGCTGAATTTTGTTTTGACAGGTAATTTGCCCCTGCCAAAGCAACTACTCCACCAATCAATGAAGCTAAGATAATACCGAAGAAAAATTGCCTTTTATTCATTTTTTAATGCTTTTGAGTGATGACTTTATAGACGTAATTTATGATGCAACGTTTGCAAAAACCAAGCAAGTTTTCGTTACTGAGATGGGTATTTAACAAGGTTTAACAGGTTATGCTTAAAAAACATAACCCTTGTAAAAGATAAACAAAAAATATGGGAGTGGGTTTACCCACTCTCCATTATTTTACTTCAATCTTTGATTTATTTGTTTTCTTCTCCGTCTTTGGAAGCAGGACTTTAAGCAGCCCATCCTGATAGCTGGCTTCTATTTTTTCAGCATCTACGGTTTCTGGAACATAAAATGACCTACTGAAGGAACCATAGTGGGTTTCAACAGTATGGAAATTTTTCCCTTCTTTTTTCTCCTCCATTTTTCTTTCTCCGGAGATAGTCAAACGTCCATCTGTCAAATCCAAATTGAAATCGGTTTTCTTCATACCAGGTACTGAAACATGAATTTCATATTGGTTTTCATCTTCTGCAATGTCAACAGCGGGTGTGAATTGCTTTGCTGACTGCGCAAAAGAATCATTGAAGAACTTATCCAAAACACTGCTAAAAGAAGTCGGATAGCTTGGTTCAAATTGGTTGTATCTTGCTAGTTTCATGGTTGTATTGTTTAATTTTCATCTATACCTAAAATGAATAAAAAATATGCCATGAGGAAAAAGGCGTCAATTTGTCATTTATAATTCAAATAATTACAAAAAAACAGTCATTATGGCTTGAAAAAGCGTAATTTGTTTGATATTCATAAAAAATATTGATTGGATTTTAAGGTCATTGGAAAGGAAATCAAATTCTGATTACATTTATAATAAAAATTCCGTGCGCTTTTTATATACATCCCCTTTTCTATTAATTGGATTGATTAGTTTTCAATTCAACTCTTTTTCACAAGTATCCCCTATTTTATCGATTTCGCAGATTGATAGTCTATTGGAATTTTCCGAAGAGCAAGCAGCACCATTAACAGAAAGGGTAACCCTGGAAGACAATATTAAAAAAGCCCAGGATTTTACTTCCCAACTAAATGGTATCAATCAGGTTGTCAATGATGCCTTGGATACCACAGAACTTGAGCGGATTTTACCAAACGCGGAAAGGTTTATTACAATTGTAGGGGACCGATTGGAAAACCAGGAAGTGAAAATGAATCTAAGATACATCAATGCCCTCGAAAATTGGTTGGAGTCAATCAAGCTCAATACAACGAATGGGGAAAAACAAATTTCAAATAGGGTAGACCAACTATTTGCTGTTAGGATGAAGCTCGATTCGATCATGCAGCACAGTCTCATGAGAGTCAATTTAAGGGACACAACCTTGCTTCCAGAATATCAGAGAACTATCAGTAGCTTAAAAAATAATGTCAACAAAACCGACAGTGTGCTGAACCACCAAAGGTTAGAAGCAGCCAATTACCAATCGAGAACCTTTAATATTTTGGTTAAAATAAATGAAATTGAAGAAAGAATGCACGTTCAAAAAAGAGCTTTGGAGAAAGCTTTATTTCAAAAGGAGACCAATTTTATTTGGGAACCGAGAGATTTTCCGAAAACTGAGCGGTTGATTTTTATATTCAGTGATTCATTTAAATTTAATGTCAGTATCATTAGGAATTACATCAACCGCCATATTGGGCTGACAATTTTCCTTTTGGTGGTTGTTTTAGGTTTATATTATTGGATTGCCAGCAATCTAAAAAAAATCCGAAGTCAAAAAGAGTTTGCTAGTTTGATTTTAGGAAGGTTGAGATATATCCATAATTATCCTTTATTGGCTTCTCTTTTGGTTGTATTGGCGATTGCTCCATTTTTTTATACCAACCCCCCAATTTCATTTTTCGCACTGATATTAATCATTTTGGTCAGCATTACCGGCATATTTATTAAAACCAGAATTGGAAAAAATTCCTTTAAAATCTGGCTTTTATTGTACTTTATCTTTTTGATCAGCCTTGCCAGTAACCTTTATTGGGAGGTGGCATACCAGGAACGTTGGCATTTGTTGTTTTTAAATTTATTTGGAATTTACGTAGGATGGAAGATTTTAAAGCTTAGACAAATTGAAGAAGAGGATTTGCCACCTTACATTAAAATTCTTGCAAGGATTTACATCTTTTCTTGTTCCTTATCCTTATTTGCAAACATTCTCGGTAGGTTTTCTTTAGCCAAAATGATCGGTGTTACGGGAACCTTAAGTTTGATGCATGCCATATCTTTAATTGTTTTTATCATCATTATTAAAGAAATCATTTATGTCCTAATTGAGGTCAGTAGAAAAAATGAAGCCGAATTCACCTCAGTTATTGACTTCTACGATATACAAAAGCGCATCACCTCTTTATTTTCCTACTTGGCTATTGCTATATGGGGATATTATTTTTTGGAAAGTTTGGGGATATTGGAGAGTGTTTTAAGTGAAATCGGTGCGTTCTTAACAGCACAGCGGAATATTTTAAATGCCACATTCACATTTGCCCAAATTGCAGTATTCGTTCTGATCATTTATATAGCAACCTTTTTGGCCAACACCATTTCCTATATTGCTTCCATAAAAGATGAGCAAAACACCACGGCAATCAGAAATAAGAAACTTGGATCATCTATCCTTTTAATCCGATTATCTATCCTTATTGTTGGCTTCTTAATAGCCATAGCGGCATCAGGAATACCTTTAGACAAAATAGCCATAGTACTTGGAGCATTATCAGTGGGAATTGGTTTTGGTTTACAAACCATAGTCAATAACCTTGTTTCAGGAATAATCCTTGCCTTTGAAAAGCCAGTACAAATCGGTGATACTGTTCAGGTAGGAACTATTGAAGGTATTGTGAAAGATATTGGCATAAGGGCCAGTAAAATCAAAAACTGGGATGGGGCTGAAGTCATTATTCCCAATGGTGACTTGTTGGCCCAACACCTCACCAACTGGACGCTTTCTGACAAGCAAAGGAGAGTAGAATTGATAATTGGAGTTAGTTATAATGCTGACATGGATCTGGTAACAAAATTGATACAGGATGAACTTAAAGCAGAAGGTATCCTCAATGCCCCACCTTCCAGGGTTTTTCTTCAGGGTTTTGCAGATAATTCCGTTAATTTCAGGGTATTGTTCTGGGTGGAAGATATAGATGTTTGGGTTTCTATACGTGATCAGGTGATGCGCGGTATTTTTAAAGCTTTTAAGGAAAACCAGGTTGAAATACCCTTTCCACAGCGGGATCTCCATATTAAAAGTTTTCCCGGCTTGGTTGCTGAAAAATTATTTAAACCGGGTGAAGAATTAAAATAATCCGCTTGAATAAATTGGGCAATTTTCATGCTGATATATTGCCCAATGTCTCTTTTCTTTGACTTTACCTCCTAGTTTCTTTGTCTTATGGCCTCATAAATAACCACTCCAGCTGAAACAGACACATTTAAACTTTCAATATTTCCTGCCATGGGGATCTTAATGAATTCATCGGAAATTCCGATCAATTCCTGGGATATTCCGTCTTCCTCAGAACCCATAATCAAAGCTGTGGGCAAAGTGAAGTCTGCAGTGTATAAAAGCCGATCTGTTTTTTCAGTTACTGCGACCACATTTAGTCCCATCTTCTTGAGATCTTTTACTGTGTAATACAGGTTCTTGACCCTGCATACCGGAAGGTGGTTTAAAGCTCCGGCGGACGTTTTGACTGCATCAGAATTAATTTGGGCACTTCCTTTTTCAGGAATGACAATAGCATGTACTCCCGCACATTCAGCAGTTCTTGCCATTGCCCCAAAATTTCTCACATCGGTAATCCTATCCAAAACCAAAATAAGAGGAGCAACTCCCTTGGAATAACATTCTTCAATAACATGGTCCAGTGAGGCATATTGAATGGCTGACATATAGGCAATCACGCCCTGATGATTCTTTCTGGTAATCCTGTTTAATTTTGCATCCGGTACCCTAATGACATTAATTCTTTCCTGTTTAGCCAGCGTCAATAGTTCTTTAATCAGTTCATTGTTGACTTCTTTGTCAACCAAAATCTTGTCAATTTCCTTATGGGCATGTATGGCTTCCATTACCGCCCTTGTACCAAAAATAAAATCCTTGTCATGTTCGCCTTTATTGATCAGAAAACCATCTGTCCGTTTCTCCATGCTGTTATGCTTTTGAACCAATCAGGCTGTAAGGCCCTGGAACGGTTAAGTATATAATAATTAGGAGTCAAAATATTTTTGACCCGTGCAAAGGTAAAGGTTATTTTTGAATTTGAATTGGCTGTCAGGTAAGACCAAACTTCCCCATTGGCTCTGAAGAAGACTTCATTGGGAGGCCCCATGACGGTATACACCATCCCTCTATCGGTTTTCCATCCTTCCTTGAAATCAGTAAAGAGAATATTGGCAAATTCGATTTGTTTGAAATACTCCCTGATTACTTTTCTGGCAGCTTCCTCATCCTTCAACATCCCATACCAATATTGGTCCAAAGCTATTTTTTTATCCTCGGCAGATTTAAGAGTTTCGTGTTCATTCCGGGTAGAAATATAGGCTACCATTTCCACCATTTCATTATAATCTATTACTTTTGGAAATGCTTCATGAACAGCTTTGACCAACATTCCTTGGGTAGAATTTGTATCGGATTGAATAAAATAGTAACCATCTTTGGTGAATGATTTTAGGGTATTCAACAAAAAATCCCCTTCGAAATCCACCTGGACTTCCCTGGGAACAGGGGCAGGCCGTATTTCCATAGGTGGTAAAGGAGAATCAAATTTGGATGGATAATTAAAGGAAAAAAGTGTTGCAGACCCTCTTCCCCTAAATTCCACCGGCTGATCTTTGAGAATAAAATTCTGGTCAAACGGAATATTATCACCATAATAGGCCCAAAAGTTAGGGTGTCCGAAGATAAATGGGCTGATCAGGTCCATATGATAATAATATTCATCTCCTTGCCTTGTATCTACTACTTTTAATAATGCAATGGCTGTTTCCTGTGATTCTGGTATAACTACACGCTTTTCAAAATAATAGTGATAATCTGTTTCCCTGATCAAATCTTGTTTTGTTAGGGCAAACAAATTTTCTGAGGTAATGGGTTCTTGAAAACCGGAAAGCACAGCGTATGAAAACTGGTAATTGTCAAAATCAATATTTGCCTCAATTTTTTCAATCGGCATCTGTAAAAGAAAAGCCCTTTCTCTTTCCTGAATTGGAATAATCTTTAAGGCCAACCTGGAATATCGGGAATACCTTAAAGCTTGATTCAATGTTTCCAGGGATTCTTGGGAAAATGAATTCAATGGATATGTCAACCATGCAATAATGAATGATAAGAAACTAAATGTTTTAAGGTAGATTTTATATCTGGTCATCGGCTTTTAAAAATTAAGCTTAATTTTGCACAAATTAATGAAATTTTAAATGGCTACCTATACAACGGAAATTGCTTCAGATAAGTTGGTCAGTGACAATCCCATTCACCAAAGGTTGTTGAAGGCCTATATTGCCGCCAAGCCATTTGTAAAAGGGAAATTGTTAGAAGTAGGCTGCGGTGAAGGAAGGGGAGTGGAAATTTTAATGCCTCTTGTTGAGGAATATTTGGGTTTGGATAAAATTCAGGAAGTAATCGATATCCTGAAAAAAAAATACCCGGAAGCAAAATTCCGTCAGGCAATTATACCCCCTTTCTCGGGCATCGAAGATGATTTTTTTGATTCAGTGGTCAGTTTTCAGGTTATTGAGCATATCAAAGACGACCGCCTTTTCCTGGAAGAAATTCATAGGGTATTGAAACCGGGAGGTAAGGCCATAATTTCAACGCCAAATATCCGACATACACTTTCACGGAATCCTTGGCATATCCGGGAATATACTGCCCAGCAATTGGAAGATCTTTGCAAATCCATATTTCACAGAGTGGAAACTATGGGAATTGGAGGCAATGCCAAAATCTGGGATTATCACGAGGCAAACAGACAATCCGTCAATAAAATCATGCGATGGGACATTTTCAACCTTCAGTATAAACTCCCCTCCATATTGCTGCGATGGCCCTATGAAATCCTGAACCGGATGAACCGCGACAAACTTCACCATCAAAAAGGGAAAGCCGTCACGGATATTTCCCATGAGGATTACATCCTCGAAAACAGTCCGGAAAAGGGGCTGGATTTGTTTTTCATTTTGGAGAAAAAATAATCTATTTTCCATCAGATTGACCAAATCACTTCAATGGATTGTTTGAATCCTAAAAACAAAAAAGTTCTGCTTCTCCGGAGGCAGCACTTTTTTTAGGTTATAATTTTTCCAATCCTCACATCCGCCTTTCGAAATCCGAAACCCCATTCTTCACTCTTAATTCTTCATTATCTCTTGTCTCTTGATTCCTGTTTCTTCTTGGTACTTGCTTCTTGTTTCTTGTTTCTCGCCTCTAATCTCTATTCTCCCATTATTCCAATCACATTCTATCCAATAGACTTCCACCTTGATAACCTGGACCTAAAATATTTCTCAGTCCATTTTTAAGTTTTTCAGATAGCTCTGTGTAACCTCTTTCTTCCAACAATGGTACAAAGAACTTTAACATTTCAATAGATATCATTGCTTCCCTGTCAAAATCCCTATCTTCTTGGGTATAGAATTCCAACATTTGGACGGATTTATTGGAAATTTTATCCACGATATCCAAGGCAAGGTCATCTTCGCCGATTTCAAAAAGTAAGGGTACCATTTGACCACTTGCCAGATCATAGGGCACGGCTTTGTCAGGCATCACCTCAAGACTATATTTTAGGATATTGGCCGCCCTTTCCATATCATATTCATCCAATAAGGCAATAGCGACCGCATTGATTGCCGAACGGTGGTTGGACGTGAATCTTCGGAATTCATCATCAAAATAATTATTAGGGTTATCCATTCCTCTGAAGGCAAAATCTTCCATGATGTTTTTATAGGCAACATCCGTATGCACCAATTCAGAGCGCATATTTTGTGGCTTTTGAACCGGCAATAATCTGTATGTCAATCCCTCCATCACCACATATTTTTCAATATCCAAACTAATAGTGGCCATAGAGGTATTATTAAAATATATCGGCCTTTCCCAATTGTTACTTACAATGAGATCGATCAACATCAGATTGCCTTTGGTCAGATAATTTCCTTTGACCTTTAAATTCATCTGCTCTACCATTAAGTCTTCCATTCCTTCGGGAATAAGACCTTGATTATAAACTTTTTCCAGATCAACATCCAAAATCAGATTTCTGGAAGGCACCATATTGTAAGTAGACTTACCCCCAGTTGTCAATTTGAGCAAGTCACTTTCATTTTTCAATAACTTAAGGTATTCTGAAGCAGAAATCGCTTCCAAATTCTGTCTATCCATTACATAGAGTACGTCATTGGTACCTTTCCTGTAATTTCGGTATTCCAAAGAAAAAGGAAGTGGCTCAGACTCATTGACCGGTCTGGCCATTTGCTCCACGTACCAATCAGTGTCAAAGTAACTCAAAACCACCACCCTGACATCTGTTCTGAAACCCTCCACTTCCTGAACATACCAAAGCGGGAAGGTGTCATTATCCCCACCTGTGAATAAAATGGCATTTGGGGCGCAGGAAGCTAAAAAATTCCGGGCAGAATCGACTGAGAAATACCTGCCCTGTCTATTGTGGTCATCCCAGTTTTGGGAGGCCAATATAATAGGGACCGGAAATGCAAGCAAGGTCGCCACAATACCAGCTATTGCCAAGTTCTTACTTAATTTGCCAATCAGATGTGCCAAAGCCATGACCCCGATTCCTATCCAAATGGCAAATGCATAAAACGAACCTACGTATATATAATCTCTTTCTCTGGGTTCAATGGGAGGGGAATTCAGATAAAGCACCAATACAACCCCCATCATCAGAAACAACATGACGGTGATATAAAAGGACTTTGGGTCAACCTTTGCCTGAAACAAGAAACCTATCAATCCCAAAATCAAAGGCAACATTAAATAGTTATTATGAGCTTTGTTTTCCTTAATGTAATCCGGAAATTTTTCCGAAAAGAAATCAGAAATACCCAACCAAGGCGCATCTGAGAAATCACTTTCTCTACCGGAAAAATTCCACATGAAATATCTCCAGTACATATGGTTCAACTGGTGTGAAAACATGAAATAGATGTTATCACTGAATGTGGGTTTTTCACCTTCCCTCAACCCTAGTTTTGACCTGTAAATCTGCTTGTGACGTTCTTGGGTAGAGTATATTCGAGGAAGAATTGTAGATCGCTCTGGATCATATTCATTCACTGTGGAATAATCTACTATTTCATATTTATCTTTCCCTTTCAAGTAAATAGGAGCCCCTTCTTTTTGGTCAATGAGCTCAGCATCAAAATATTGACCGTGCAATAAAGGTCTGTATCCGTACTGTTCTCTTTTGAGGTAGGAAACATAACTGATGATGTCTTTCGGCGCATTCTCGTTGATTACGGGATCCTGATTGGCCCTGATAACAATAAGGGCATAAGACCCATATCCCATAAGCACAAATGTCAGCGAAAGTAAAATAGTATTGAGAACGACTTTTTGCTTTTTAATGGAATAAAGAATTCCATAAATAAGAGATCCAAGAAATAAAGCTGAAAAAACGATTATACCCGACCCAAAGGGTAATCCAATACTATTGACAAAGAAAATCTCCATAGATCCCGCAAGACTGGGTAATCCAGGAATAATGATGTTATTGATGATAATCAATGCCACTCCTCCCAAAGCCAATGCAATGATTCCTCCTTTAAGGTTGGGATTGGGGTATTTTTTAAAATAGTAAACCAGTGCAAGCGCCGGTAGGGTAACCAGGTTCAACAAGTGAACACCAATGGATAAGCCTACCAAATAGGCAATAAAGATCATCCACCTATTTTCATCTTTGGAATCTTCTATAACATCCCACTTTAAAAATGCCCAAATAACAATGGCCGTGAAAAAACTGGACATGGCATAAACTTCCGCCTCCACAGCTGAAAACCAAAAGCTGTCTGTAAAAGCATATGCCAAAGAACCTACAATTCCTGCTCCCATTAAAGTAATGGTCTGTCCTTTACTCTCTTCTCCATTTTTTATGCTAAATAGCTTCCTGCCGAACAGAGTAATTGACCAGAAAAGGAATAAAATTGTCAATCCTGAAAATACTGCGCTGCCCACATTCATCCAATAAGCCACTGATAATACATCCCCAAATGCAAAAAAGGCAAACATTCGGTAAATCAGCAGAAAAAACGGAGCGCCGGGAGGATGAGGAACCTGAAGTTTATAGGAAACTGCAATAAACTCTCCGGGATCCCAAAAGCTGGCAGTCTGTTCCACGGTAAGTACATACGCCAAAGTGGACACTATAAATACTAACCAACCAATCAGGTTATTGACCTTTTTGTAATCAATCATTGTTTAGAAATAGTTGTGAAGGGCGAAAATAATCAATAAATCTAAAAGCTACTGCTTTTTAACAGCATTTAAGGAATTGTGATAAAAATTACTGTATAACGATTCAGACACCATTACTTTTGTGTTAATAATTAAAATGATAAACCATGAATACACAGCCTAAAACTTTCAGTGAGCTTATAGAAGGAGACACTCCCATCTTGGTAGATTTTTTTGCTACATGGTGTGGTCCTTGTAAAATGATGCAACCGATATTAGAAGATACTGCACGTCAATTAGGGGATTTGGTCAAGATAATCAAAGTGGATGTAGATAGAAACCCTCTAGCTGCGAGTAAATTTCAAGTTAGAGGTGTACCTACCTTAATTCTTTTTCATAAAGGCAAAGCCATTTGGAGACAGTCCGGCGTGGTACCTGCACACCAATTGGTAAAAATTATTTCCGAAAATATTCAGGAAAAAGTATAATTTGAAAATGTGACAAAAGTCATTTTAAATAATTGTGGTAGCGAATAAATTTACAAATACATTAACCGAAAAAACAAAATAATCATATGTTAATCGAACAAATATACACCGGGTGTTTGGCTCAAGGAGCTTATTACATTGAGTCAGATGGAGAAGCAGCTATCATTGACCCATTAAGAGAAGTACAGCCTTATATTGAAAAAGCCGAGAAAAGAGGATCAAAAATCAAGTACGTATTTGAGACCCACTTCCATGCAGATTTCGTATCCGGTCATAAAGATCTTTCTGCCAAAACCGGTGCTCCAATTGTGTTCGGGCCTACCGGTTTGAAAATGGGATTTGATGCCATTGTCGCACAGGATGGACAAATATTCGAATTAGGAAAAGCTAAAATTAAAGTAATTCATACCCCAGGTCATACTATGGAAAGCTCTTGCTTTCTTTTGATAAACGAAGAAGGGAAAGAAGAGGCATTATTTACTGGTGATACTTTGTTTATTGGTGATGTTGGTCGTCCTGACCTAGCACAAAAAGTAATTGCCGATTTGACTCAAGATAAACTGGCAGGTCATTTGTATGATTCATTGAGAAATAAAATCATGCCTTTGGCAGATGATATCATCGTTTACCCTGCTCATGGTGCCGGAAGTGCCTGCGGTAAAAATATGAGCAAGGAAACAACGGATACCTTAGGCAATCAGAAAAAAACGAACTATGCTCTTCAGGAAATGACCAAAGAAGAGTTTATAAAAGAAGTAACTACAGGTTTAACACCTCCTCCTGCCTATTTCCCTCAAAACGTCATGATGAATATCCAGGGATATGATTCTATTGATGAGGTATTGAACAGAGGTTTCAATCCGTTGAGTCCTGCTGCATTCGAAGCGGCTGCCAATGAAACAGGTGCAGTGGTCATAGACACCAGAGATGCCCAAACCTTTGCCAAAGGTTTTATTCCAAACTCAATTAATATCGGAATAGATGGAAGCTTTGCTGTTTGGGTTGGTGCCTTGGTTCCGGATTTGAAGCAGGAAATTCTCATTGTTGCGGATGAAGGAAGAGAAGAGGAAGTGATTACAAGATTGGCAAGGGTAGGATATGATTACTGTATTGGTTACCTAAAAGGTGGTTTTGAATCCTGGAAACAAGATGGAAGAGAAATTGACACCATTACCTCAGTCACTACAGAGGAGTTAGCCAATATCATTGAAAAAGAAGGTCAAGTCAACATCCTGGATATTAGAAAAAATTCTGAATATTTGAGTGAGCATGTAATTGATGCTGAAAATGCGCCTTTGGATTATATTAACGACAGTATGACCAAGGTCAACAAGGATAAGACATATTATGTGCATTGTGCAGGCGGATATAGATCAATGGTTTTCAACTCAATTTTGAAGGCAAGGGGTTATGACAACCTGATTGATATAAAAGGTGGATTTGATGCTATAAAAGATTCAGGTCTATTCAAAGTCAGTGATTACGTATGTCCTACTACATTGTTATAACAGGTAACAAAAAATAATTGTTAAATTCAATAAATGGCAAGACTAGGAATCTTGCCATTTTTAATTTAGAAAATGCCAAGGTGATAAATATCACTTTAAAGTTCATAATGATTGGCCAATTTTGACGGAAATGCGCTTATTGATTATTGTCATTTTATTTGGTTCTAGCTTCACTGCTTTTGCTGGTGAGATTTACTTAATTGAAAATGATTCTCTTCTACTTCAAAAGAAAAGCCTGGGAGAAGAACTTAAAAGTGGAAAAGTGGATTTTCATATCAGATCATTCTTCATGTCAACTATCAACAAGGGTGAGCTTCTGGATTACGCTACTTTGGCTGCTGGTGCAGGAATAGGATATACCAGTCCAGAATGGAAAGGATTTGAAGCTAGATTTAGTGGATTCTTCACATTTCAGGTTTTTGAAAATAACATCCGGATAGCAGATCCAACAACGGGCGCAGGTAACAGGTACGAGATCTTGTTATATGACATGAACGATCTCAGTAATACCAACAGATTGGACAGACTGGAAGAGTTATATATTGCCTATCGGAAAAATAGGTTAAAATTTACTTTGGGAAGACAAAAAATTATAACTCCTCTTCTGAATGAACAGGATAATAGAATGAGACCAAATGTATTTGGAGGGCTTTCTGCCATTTATTCCGGTTTCAATTATAAAGTCACTGCGATGTGGATCAATTCTGTAACCATAAGAGGGACAGTGGATTGGTATAGCATTGAAGATTCCTATGGTGTCTATCCTTTTGGGAGAAATCCTTTTGGTGAACCTTCAGGCTATAAGGATAATATAAGTTCCAAGGGCATAGGAATGTTTGGATTCCAATATCATAAAAGTGGGCTGACAGCACAAGCATGGAATTACCATGCAGACAATGTGTTTAATATGAGTTTTGCTCAGTCAGACTATTCCTTTAATATTGGGGGAAGCACAAACCTTCATTTTGGTGTACAGGGATTTTATCAGTTCGCGATAAATGATGGAGGAAATCCTGATCGGACAAAAACATATATTTTACCAGAAGAAAAAGGATTTGGTGGGGGATCTAAAGTTGGAATATTCTCAGGCCGGCATTATGTTTATCTCAATTTTCTGGGAATCAGTGACAAAGGAAGATTACTTTTTCCTAGAGAATGGGGCAGGGAAACATTTTATGCCAGTCTCTCAAGGGAAAGATATGAGGGAAGTGGTGATATGCAGGCCTGGGTTCTTAAATACGATCTGATAACTCCTTTAGATGGACTTTTTGCGCAATTTGGAGCAGGATCAGTCCACCATTCAGATATGAATACCTTTAAAACCAATAAATATGGGATTCCATCCTATTATCAATTTTCAGGAATGTTGGATTTCAAATTCAAGGATTTTCTGGAGGGCTTAAATCTTCAGTTATTGGTTATCAATAAAAAAGCAAAGAATAACGATTTGCCTGATCAACTTAAAATTAACAGAGTTGATATGTGGAATTTGAACCTTGTCATGGATTATAGGTTCTGATTAAAAAATATTGAAAATTAAAACCATCATTGATTTAAAATTAAAACAAAATAAAACAATTTAATATGGAACAATTCATCGAATTGATTAAACAACCTTGGCCTTGGTGGGTAGCAGGACCTATGATAGGCCTCATTGTACCTACACTATTGGTGGTAGGAAATAGGTCTTTTGGAATATCATCTTCCTTGAGACATGTTTGTGCCATGTGTGTGCCAGCAAAAATACCTTTCTTTACCTACGATTGGAAAAAAGAATTGTGGAACATTGCATTTGTAATCGGAGTAGGCATTGGTGGTTTTGTCGGCCACTTTATCTTAGCAAATCCAGAGTTAATTGAAGTTGCGGAGTCAACTCAGAGAGATTTGGCTGCACTTGGTATCACTGACTACAGAAGTATAATGCCACATGAAATCTTTAATTGGGAGAATTTATTTACAGCTAAGGGTTTATTATTCTTTGTTTTTGGAGGATTCTTGGTGGGATTTGGTACAAGATACGCTGGAGGCTGTACTTCAGGCCATGCGATTATGGGAATCAGTTCTTTACAATGGCCATCTGTAATAGCTACAATTTTCTTTATGCTTGGAGGATTTTTGATGACACATGTGTTCTTAGGTCCATTGATGAAATTAGTCGGTTTTTAAATATTGAGAAAAATGAAAACAGCAATAAAAAAAGTTGAACAAACCAATTCAAGCGGTGCAATTGCCAATGCCCCAAAACGCGATACACCAATGGAATTATTATTGTATCTGATCATAGGTGTAGGTTTTGGAGTGATTTTCGTAAAAGCTGAGATTGTGTCCTGGTTTAGAATCCAGGAAATGTTCAGGCTACAATCATTCTTTATGTACGGAGTAATCGGTTCGGCAATTGTGGTTGGTGCCCTTTCGATTCAAATAATAAAATGGTTTAATATTAAAACATTTAAAGGAGAAAAAATCATTATTAACAATAAGGAGTTTCGGAAAGGCCAGATCATTGGTGGATTTATATTCGGATTGGGCTGGGCTTTAACAGGCGCTTGTCCTGGACCATTGTTCGCTCAGATCGGAAGTGGTTTTACAGTTATCTTAGTTACCCTGCTCTCTGCAATAGCAGGAACATGGGTTTATGGAAAATTTTCTGACAAACTTCCAAACTAAAATAAATGTAAGCTAAATTTGAAGAGGCAGTCCCGCTAATAGGGACAGCCTCTTTTTATTTGGTAAGGCTGCTAAAAAAATCATATAGTCAACTTTTTCGGCCTTCACTTAAACCATGAACACCTTTAATTAATTTCCGAAAACTCTTTTGATCACTGCCCTGATCATAAGAATGGCCACTAGAACAACAGATCCTGCTATAATAAATTCCATGGTTTTTTATTTTTAAGAACACCAAATTTCAAAATATGTTCATTTGACTTGAAAGCAAGTTGCTATTCACTTTGTTTTCCTAATTTGTTGAATTGGAGTTAGCTTTGCAATTCGAACCTAAACCTATTCTATTTGATGACACTACTTCAAAAAAGGAGGATTGCTCTTGGCAGCCTCTTTTTCATAGCAGGGCTTTGTTTTGCATCTTGGGCATCGAGAATTCCTGATATTCAGGTCAAATTCAACTTATCGGAAGCCCAGTTGGGGACTTTATTGTTAGGATTACCTGTTGGTTCACTAGTTGCACTTCCTTTGGCAGGATGGGCTGTCCACAAGTTCGGAAGCAGGACAGTCATCCTGGTCAGTAGCATAGGGTATATGACTTTTTTACCTCTTATTGGTTTTAGTACTTCTATCCTCATGCTGGTACCTGTCATTATGGTTTTCGGCATGATAGGTAACATGATGAATATTTCACTAAATACCCAGGCTCTCGCTCTTGAAGATAGTTATGGTAGAAGTATCCTGGCTTCTTTTCATGGTTTATGGAGTTTGGCAGGATTTACAGGCGCTGGAATAGGCGCAGGCATGATTTACTTTGACATTTTACCCAAGTTTCATTATCTGTTCATTGCATTGATCGTAGCTTTAACCATCCTTACTTCCAAAACATTCTTGATCAATGAATCAAGAACAGGAGGCGGAGGTGGATTAGTTCTGAGGAAACCAGATGACCTACTTTTGCGGATAGGAATGATTGCCTTTTTGGGCATGTTGGCAGAAGGCTGTATGTTTGATTGGAGTGGCGTCTATTTCAAAAAAGTTGTAGAAATAGAACCTGGTCTTGTTGCATTAGGCTATGTAACTTTCATGGGGGCTATGGCCAGTGGAAGGTTTGTCACTGACCGTATTATCAATAAAATAGGGAAGATTAAAATGCTTCGTTTCAGTGGAACCTTGATTTTCCTAGGCCTAACTCTTTCGGTTATTTTTCCTCTTCCGGTTGCGGCTACAATTGGTTTCTTGATGGTAGGATTTGGGGTAGCCTCAATCATCCCTATCGCATACAGTACTGCCGGAAGGTCCAAACTATACTCCCCTGGGGTTGCGCTTGCTATGGTTTCTACCATTTCCTTCTTTGGTTTTCTTTTAGGACCACCACTGATTGGATATATAGCTGAACTTTTTGACTTGAAAGTTTCCTTTACCCTTATTGCCATTACCGGTTTGGGAATTGCTATATTGTCTTCAGTCCGACTGAGGGTTTTTACAAATGAAAAAATACAATGAATGTAAACATTACAGGAAATTTTCAATTTGAAAAGGAGTTTGAAATCCTATCCTTCCAAATTGACCCTCATGGAAGCTTAAGATGGTCTTCATTGGCAGATTTGTTACAAGAGGTGGCCTGGAAGCATGCTGATAGCAGAGACTTTGGTAAACAGCTCTTCGATAAAGGCTTTATGTGGGTTCTTTCCAGATTTCATATCAAAGTTTTTGAAATGCCAACCTGGGGACAGCAAATAAAAATTAAGACAGCAGGCAGGGGCATCAATAAGCTTTTTGCGCTACGGGAATTTGAAGTAATCAGCGAAAGTGGTCAGGTTATAGCTAAAGCCATGTCAGCCTGGTTGCTATTGGATATCAAAAGCAAAAGGCCCCAAAGACCCAGACAGGTTTTACCTTCGGAACTTTTTGATGACAATCCTGATGAAAATCTGCTTCCTAACAAGATTAATCTTGATGTTGAAACTACTATTGGCAAATCATTTTCAGTTAATTATTCCGATTTGGACATGAACAACCATGTCAATAATGTTAGCTATATCAGATGGATTGAAGATTTTTGTTTTGAAAAAGGTATTTATTTAGACGAAATGTTGATTAATTATATTGCTGAAGCACTAATTGGAGAGGAAATTGAAATTTATTTCAATCAAGGTGAAAAAGAAACCATATTGTCTGGACAATGCAATCATGGACAGATATTTTTAGCAAAGATTAAACAAAAGTAAATATAGTGAATTCACCAAATTAGTCTCCTAAATCAAGATCACAATAACATCGGGACTTAAATTTTTCTCCTGAAGGTAAGGGGCTCTTGATTTGTGATGTTAATCACAGCTATATATCTTTAAAACTAAGGATATTTGTACCTTATTGAATCTTCAGAGAAAATGAAAGATATATTCCAGCCTTTTGTTAAATTATTGACCCTCATGGTGGGTTTGTTGGTTTCTATAACTTTGCTCACCGCTTTGGTTATTGGGATAGTCATTGTGGTTTCCAGTGGGGGATCCCTCCCTCCATTAGGAGAAAAGCCTGTTGCTACTACTCTCAGTACATCAACAGCGGTTGTTGACACCTACAGGGGGGTAGTCCCGAAGGAAGGTATGTGGATTGCACCTGCCTGGAATACGGTGGATCAGGAACCGAATGCAGATGCAATTAAATATGGAAGAGAACTCATCGCGAATACCTCTGAATACCTTGGGCCTAATGGTAAGGTTAAGAAATTATCCAATGGAATGAACTGCCAAAACTGCCATTTAAATGCGGGTACGGCTCCTCTGGGAAATAACTACGGTGCTGTCGCTTCTACATATCCTAAGGTCAGGGCCAGATCTGGCCAATCCGAAGACATTCCAAAAAGGATCAATGATTGCTTTGAAAGGAGTTTGAATGGCAAAGCCCTGGAGGTAAATAGCAAAGAAATGGTTGCCATGGTGGCATATATGGAGTGGTTGGGCAAGGATGTTCCCAAAGGGGAAACACCAAAAGGTGTGGGCATTTATGAGCTTCCCTTTATGGAAAGAGCTGCTGACCCTATAAAAGGAAAATCAGTTTATGCACAACAGTGTCAAAGCTGTCATATGGAAGATGGGCAGGGAATGATGAAGCCTGATAAAACAGGGTATGTTTATCCTCCACTTTGGGGAGACCATAGTTATAATGATGGTGCCGGCCTCTTTAGAATGTCAAGGTTTGCAGGATATGTAAAAACAAATATGCCTTTGGGTGCTACGTTTGAAAGACCTTTGCTAACAGATGAACAGGCCTGGGACGTAGCTGCTTATATCAATTCACTGCCAAGGCCTAAAAAAGACATTACCAAAGATTGGCCGGACATTTCCAAAAAACCTATTGACCATCCCTTTGGGCCTTTTTCCGATGAATTCCCTGAGGAGCAGCATAAGTTTGGACCATTCAAACCCATCAAGGAGGCCAGACAACAAGCCGCAAAATGAGATTTGTATTTATAGTTGCACTTTTTCTAGGAGTCGCTCTGAATAGTTTTGCCCAAAATGATGAAAAAAAACAAAGGGCTGCAGATTCTTTGGTAAAAGGTAAAATTGGCTTGAGAACTTTTTGGATGTCTACTAATTATTGGGAAGATTTCAAGAATGATTTTGCTTTAGGACAAAGTGCGTATTTACAACTCCGGACCAAAGAATTTAAAGGCTTTTCCGTGGTTGGACGCTATACCGTTTTTGGTAATGTTTGGAGCTCAGATTTATTGGAAAGAGATCCAGTTACCAAAAATTTCAATAGGTATGAAGTGGGGCTTTTTGATGTAATCAATCCTGAAGATAAATTTTTCGGTAAACTTGAGGAATTCCAGTTACGCTACCGAACTGAAAAATTCAGTGCAATCATGGGAAGGATGGATATCAATACACCATTCATCAATCCCCAAGATGGCCGCTTGTCACCAACCTATGTGGAAGGATTAAGATTGAACTATAATCCTGATAATAAAAACAAATTTTCAGTGGATGTGATAGGTAGAATGAGTCCAAGGTCAACTTCCGGATGGTTTGATATTGGTGAGACAATTGGAATTTATCCGGTAGGACAAAGTGAATTCGGACAGCCTTCTAAATATCAGAATAATACAAATAGTAATTTCTTCACCGTTTTGGATTGGCAGCACTCCATGAATTCCGGAATTCAACTGCAGGTGAACCATACTTATGTGGACAATATTTCAAGCACGGTCTTTACTCAGGCCATTAAAGATTGGAATCTTTCCAAAAGCAAAAATAAATTCATTACAGGGCTTCAGTTTTCCCTTCAAAATGGGATAGGAGAAGGCGGAAATACGGATCCAGAGAAGCGTTTTAAAAATCCTGAGGACTTAAACATAGTCGTTGGCGGAAGAATTGGATTGAAGAATCCAAGGTCTATCTGGTGGTTGAACTATACCCGAATTGATGGAAAAGGACGCTTCCTGAATCCCAGAGAGTGGGGAAGGGATCCCTTCTTCACCTTTATTCCACGGGAGAGGAATGAAGGATATAATCAAGTAGATGCATTTACTACCTATTATCAAAGAAATATCCCTGAAAAGGGTTTACAGTTTTATGGATTTGCAGGGCTCCACTTTTTGCCGGATCCATCCAAACCTGAACTGAACAAATATGCTTTCCCTTCTTATGCACAAGCCAATCTTGGAGGAAAGTATTCCCCGAAAAATTGGGGAAAAGGGCTGGATTTTCATGCCATTTTCATGAGCAAAGTCAATATCAAATCAGGAGAAATCAAACCCCAGTGGATTTATAACAAAGTGAATATGATCCATGTAAACTTTATTGTCAATTATACCATCCAATGGAATTAAATCAAACTATAAGTATTTCCCAATTCAAAAAATTACTTGAGGAGCATTCTTCCATCCTTGTTTATTTATATCAGGACAAATGTGGAGTCTGCAAAACACTTTTTCCTAAAGTGAAAGATCTTGTGGAAAATGAATTCCCCGAAATGGAATTATTGGTTTTGGAAGCTGAGCAAAACCGTGAACTGGCAGCTCAGCTAAGGATGTTGGCTGTACCTGGAATATTGGTATATTTTGAAGGAAAAGAATATTTCAGAGCTAACGGCCTTTTGAGTTTAGGGGAACTTAAAAATAAAATAGGAAGGTATTATTCTTTGATGTACAGGTGAAACCGGTTATTGAAGCTCTAAATTCAGTGCTCATCAACAGTTAATATTAATTATTAGATTTCAATAAAAATCCCTTTGTTCAATTTTTACCCTATACTTTTCAGGTATTTGTCGGGTATCCGGATATCGCTCTAATATTTCATTTAGTTTGGCCTTAGGATATTTGATTAGGTTAATCGACGAAAGTATAGTCCCTCCAAAAAATGTTACAAAAACTGCAGTTCCTGCTGCTGATATATTACTTTCGCTGGGTGCTTGTCCAGAAATTGGTTTAAAAACAGCTTCATTTGTAGCAACCGCCCCGGCAATTGCTAAGGTAACCACAGTCAAGCCACCTGTCACAATAAACCCTGTTCGAGCATTTTTCCTTTTTCTGAAAAACATATTTACCAAAGCTTTCAATGAATCTGATTCATTGGCCATGTCCAAAAAATCATTTTTTTTCATTTGGGATACTGGTTTTGTCTCGGTTTGTTGTGAAAAAACCTCCTGACATATCCAACAACAAAACATCAAGGCAATTATCAACGTTTTCATAATGCAAGTTCCTGTTTCATTTATTGAAATTTAGAAAAATTTTTGCAAAAAAAATCCCCATCTATCTGATTTTTAGAGAGATGGGGAGATAAATTTCAAACCTTAATTTTACTTATTTTGACCTGTCAACCGCAACCTGATCCAATCCCCTCTTTTTCAACAAGGCATCGATCTTGGGCTCAGCTCCACGGAAATTGACATACATGGTCATCGGTTCATCTGTACCGCCTCTTTCCAAAATTTCCTTTCTAAAAGCCTGTGCTTTTTCTTGGTTGAAAAGCTCGGTTTCTTAACACCATTATAAAACAAAAATTTAGTATATAAAAATTGGCATTGAACGAAATTAAATTTCACTTTAAATGGATTATATTTAAATAATTATTTTTTTAATTGCATTAATCCAAACAAAATACATATCAAATATTCACATCAATTAGGCTAAAACCTTATCGCTGGACTTTCATATGATTATAACATACCGAAGCTGAAACAGCCAATACATAAAATTTAATTTGGTACATAATCAATAAAATTTATATTTTACTCGCTATTTATCAGATAATAATCATGGATTACCTAAAATAAACGAAAATTGAAAAGTTCTTTTCAAATAATCACCAAATCCTTCTTGCAATGGACAACAAAATAAATGAGAAAAAGACCAAAGGAGCTTTAAAAAAAGAGAACCTAGCAACAGCTGCAGGAGCCGCAATAGTAGGTGGTGCAGCCACTGCTGTATCCAACAAACTTTTTGGCAATGATATGTCAGGCGACGGAACTGAAGGCAGCATATTAGAAGAAGAAATATTACCTCAAAACACTGATAATCAAGTAGAAATCACAACAGGCACACCGTTTACAATAGTGGAATCCAAAAATCAAAACATTGATTTAGGATCCTATATGACCTCAGTCTTACAAAAAGCAAGCATTCTTAACACAACTATACAAAATTTATAATCAATTATGGAATCACCTCAGGAACTTTTAGCTATCGCAGCAGAGCTCGATAGTGCTTTGACCACACTTAACTCAAAAGTGTTTGAAATTCAATCCTTGTATCAAGAAATTGAAACTAACAAACAACAAATTCTTGCTTTAACCGAAGAATTGAATGGCTACAGAGACGAAGTGGTCTCTTTGAAAAATGAAATTGCTGAATTCCGAAACCAGACTGAAACTTTCCATAATGAAAGTGAATCGATGAGAGCAGAAATCGAAGGGTTCAGGGAGCAGGCTCAGGAACAGCTGGAAATGACAACCGAACATCAGAATAACGCACTCGAATCCTTAGGCTTAACTAGAGAACATGAAGCCAACACCTTGGAATCTCTGAATATGACCAAAGAACATGAAAACAATGCATTGGAATCTCTTAACTTGGCCAAGGAACATGAAGCAAATACCCTGGAAACCCTCAATATTACCAAAGAACATGAGGCCAATGCTTTAGAGTCTTTAAATATTACCAAGGAGCATGAAAACAATGCCATGGAGTCCTTGAACACGACGAGAGAGCATGAAAATGCTGCCCTGGAATCTCTCAACACAACTAAGGAACATGAAAACAGTGCTTTGGAATCATTGAATACAACAAGGGAACATGAAAACAATGCACTGACATCACTTAATACGACGAAAGAGCATGAAATCGGCGCATTAGAGTCTTTGAATACAACAAAAGAACATGAAAATGTCGCATTGGAATCGCTGAATACAACCAAAGAACACGAAAACAGTGCTTTGGAATCTTTGAATACGACCAAAGAGCATGAAAACAATGCCAGCGAAGCACTCAACACCACCAAAGAACATGAAAGTAGTGCCGCCGATGCTTTAAGGCAGACGGAAGAACATGCTTCTAAAGCAGAAAGTGCCATGAGTAATGCAGAGCGTGCAGAAAGTACAGCTGATAGTGCGGCCAGTCAGGCAGAAAGTGCAGCAAGCAGAGCAGAAAGTGCAGCCAGTGATGCAGAAGCTGCCGCTTCAAGGGCAAACTCTTCCGGAGGTGGACTCAGTTCCTGGTAATTGAGAGCTTATCCAAAATGAATGCCTTCACAACGACTTATTTTGGATAATGCTTCCTTTTATAAATTATCATTAAAAAATACCCTTATTCGGATTTGGTGCCGAAAGGGGTATTTTAATATTTTGCATCATTCCTTTAATCGCCCAAACTGAACTAAAAATGGATCATCTTACGCGAATAATTAAAATGGTAAAATATTAGCTAGAGTCTATACCATATGCATGTTTCCAAAATTAAAAATGCACTCAAGGATCTTGAAAGAATAGCTGAATTTTCCCTTGAGCCTGGAGCTTTGGTCCACTTGTCTGAATCACTGAAAAAAATTGAAAGAGATATTTCGTCGGAAATCATCAAGATGGATCTCCTTTTTCTTGGTCAGGAAGAAGATTTGGAAATAATACTTCCTCCGGAATTCCGAAGCCCTTGGCAAGAAAAGCAAATGGTGGAATTGTCAGAAGGCCCATTTTCTATCCGTATTTTTGGCCCTTCCAAATTTCCGATGGTTAAGATAGATGAGCTACAGCCAGTCATCAAAGTAATTTATTTGAATGATCCTGACATTGAAAAGGAAGAATTAACCTATTTCGTAGATAGGTTTTCAAAAAATACCGCTTTTCTATATTTCGTTTTGGGTACCAAAATTGGAAAAATAAACCCTCAGGAATTCAGTTTGGAAAAAATCTGGAAGATCCAACGCCTATCACCGGAAGAATTCAAAAATATATCCTCCTTTACCAAAACCCTTCCAGAGCCTTACAAGAAAGTTTCGGCATTCATCAGTGGTGTTTTTGGTCTGAAAAAATTATCTGAATTCCTGGAAATACAAATGCAAAATGAGCAGAAGGATCTAGATGCCAAAAAAATTGCTGTAAGTAAGGAACTGGAAACCAATAAAAAATCTGCCAATTCCAAATCAGGTCAGGAGGTGTTTCAACAAATTAAAAATAACCTCAGCAAAAGTGCCTCAGAATTTGAAAAGGGAATCGGGGAGCGTTTCGGAAAAATCACCAAAATACAGGATGGCTCTTTATTTTATACGGTAGAACAGGAAATAGCCTTACTCAAAGAATTGGAAGAAGTAGAAGTGGATGGTGAAATTATGCTTAGACTCCCAAAATCAGTCAATAAACTTTTCGGATGGATGGAACAACAGCTAAAAGACCACCTAAGCAATGATGTCATTTCTATGAATGATTTCTTGTCAGCTTCCATTGAAGAGGTCAAAGAACTTTTTGAAAAAACCGGTGTGCAGGCTGCAAATATCCAGACTGAGTATTATGACAAAAGTAAAATCCAGCCCCTGTTAGACCATAGTATCCGTATGGAAAAGGATTTTGAAGCCAAAGGAGTGAGCAAAAACTTTAATAGCCTGTTCAGCGCCATCAGGCAACCTGTTTTCATGGTCATGTCGATTTTAATGATTGCAGGCTTTGCCGGTTTTAACCAGCAGGTACAGTTCATTAAAGCTAACTTTCCCATTTTGATTATTGCTTTGCTGGGTTTTGGCATCTACCAGGCCTTTCGCAATATTTCCACTGAAAAAAGAAGGAAAATGACAGAGGAGACAAAAAAAGCCAAACAGCACCTATCTACAGAAGTGAAAAGAATCCTGTCTACAGTGGAAAGAGAATGGAAACAACCTTACAATGATTTCCTGAAGAAACAAATCCGCGATATTATCGACAATTGCGAAACCGAACTTAAAAATTACAGTCAGAGAACCTCCCAGGAGATCAATGATAAAAACCTGCTCACCCAAAGAAAAATGCTCAACATCAATAATCAGGAAAAACAATTTCAGAATGGTCTTAGGGAAAAGCAGAATTTTGATAATAAGCTCAATAACCTGATGGCAGAAACAAAACTCGAATTCCATAAATTGACGCAGTAAGAAATGTTGGTAGGAATTGACTTAGGTACTACTTATTCCCTGATATCCAGGGTAGGAAAAAACGGGATACCGGTTTTGATCCCGGACAATCATAAAAACAGTGTTTTCACCACTCCTTCCATCATCCATATTGATGGGGATACCGCGTATTTAGGAGAGTTTTTGGAGACGAAATTAGAAAGAAATCCGGGGCTTGATCTGATCAAGTTTTTTAAGCGGCATTTCGGTGACAAAAAGCCTTTATACATTGATAAAGATGACACCCCTTGGTATCCGGAAAGTTTGGCTGCACTTTTACTGAAAAAGCTCAAAATAGATGCAGAAGCTTATACAGCCGAAAAAATAGAAGGAGCAGTAATTACTGTGCCGGCACACTTCAATGACAATCAAAGAAAAGCCGTACTGAATGCTGCAGCGCTGATTGATTTGCCCGTGCTGAACCTATTGGAAGAGCCCATCGCAGCCGCTATTCATTACGGACTGATCAACAAAAAATATAATAAAACCATCATGGTCTATGATTTGGGTGGAGGCACTTTTGACGTCACCATCATGACCATGGATGAAAAAGGCATCTATGTCATCGCCAAAGATGGGCATACAGAAATCGGAGGAAAGGAATTTGATGAAAAAATAGGCGAAATCATTCTACAGCAATTCAAGGAAGCTTATGGAATGGAGCCGGTGTTGGATGCCAGAAACTCGCTTCATCTAAGGAGATTTTCCGAAATGCTGAAGGTAGAACTTTGTATGCCAGGGACTCAGTTTGTCGATCAGGTATGTATATTAGGCAATCAGTCTTTGGAAGTTCATGTGTCCAGAAAAGAATTTGAGCAGGCCATAGAACCCTATCTGATTACCTGTGAAGAAATCCTCAACCGGTGTCTGAAAAGTGCGAGTTTGGATTTTGAGGATGTGGACACCTTATTGCTGGTAGGGGGCTCATCCATGGTTCCTTATATCAAAAAGCGCCTTCAGAAAATTTTCACCAAAGAAAGCCAGGAGATCCTGACCCACGAACCCATGCGGGCCGTTGCCTACGGGGCAGCACTGCATGCCATACAGCTATCCGGACAGAAAATGGATTTTGAGCTACCACCAGAACTTAAAGGAGTCACGGGCTACAACTTAGGGGTAAGGGCTATTAATCCCAAAACAGGGAGAATCGTCATCGATAACCTGGTCAAAAAAAACATGCCGCTTCCTTTTAACAACAGCAAGACATATTATACTTCTAATCCTGAACAGAAAAAAATGAAACTTGAAATTATCCAGTTCTTGGATAAGGGGGAAAAAGAAGCAAGTCTGGGTTCATTGGTCATAGGCCCCCTACCCTCCTTTGAAGCAAACTATCCCATTGAAGTGAAAATAGAAAGCAGAACAGATGGCACCGTGTGGTTTTCTGCCTTTGATCCCAAAACAGGAATAGAAATCGAAAAACTTTTTGGGGATGAAATAGAGGGAATTTCCAAACTCCCAAGGCAAAAAGCCATCGTTCAGTCAACTTACATCAACATGATCATGTAAAGCCATGGATAAAAAAGAAGCTTTTGTCCTACTTCAAGTCCCTGAACATGCCTCCGCAGAGGAAATCAAAAGATCATTTGAAAGCTTGTACGAAGCAACCAAACAGCGTTTGGAACATGCACCCCTTGAAAACCAAAAACAGCTTTATAGGAAAAGAATGAGCCAATACTGGCAGGCCTATGCTTCCTTGGTGGACATAGGAAAGCCAGAATATGTTTCTAAGTTTTCAGGAGAAGAAATGTCAAAAAAATCAACTCCTGAAATGAAAATGACAGGAAAATCAGGTCAATTCTTTCAATCAGAACCTAAACCTGAGAAAAAGAAAGGTTTGAGTGAGATGCCTTGGAAGCCCATCGCTGCAGCGGCATTGATAGGATTGGGGATTTTTATTGCATGGAAAATTATTTTTGCCATTCCCGCACCTGTCAAGGAATTGATGGCTCAGATGGAATATATCTCAGGCGGCACTTTTGAGATGGGCTGTACCCGGGAACAAAGGGGAAAATGTGCCGACAATGAACTCCCCGGCCATGCGGTAACTCTATCAAGTTTTCAGATAGGAAAATTTGAAGTGACCAGAGCGCAGTGGTATGCAGTGATGAAATATTATCCCAAAGCCGGCAGTCCCTGTAATCAGACTAATTGCCCCATTGTTCAGGTAAGCTGGGAGGAGGTTCATCTTTTTTTGCAAAAACTTAATAAAATGACCGGTCAGAGTTTTAGGTTACCAACCGAAGCGGAATGGGAATATGCTTCCAGAGGTGGAAATGAATCCCGAAACACCATATTTGCAGGATCCAATCAATTCAATCAGGTAGCAAGGTTGGCCAATGCGCCCTATCCTGTGGGAAGCCTAGCCGCAAATGAAAAGCAGCTTTTCAATATGAGCGGTAATGTCTGGGAATGGTGCCAGGATGGTTTTGACGCCAACTATTACAAAAACAGTCCAAAAGCCAACCCTCAGGGGCAATCCGCTGCCAGCTGTAAAGTAATCAGGGGTGGCAGTTTTAAATCGAAAGAAAACAGCATGCGGGTTTCCAGCAGAAACTGTTTGGACAAAAACCAACACTCAGAAGAAGTAGGATTCAGATTGGCCATTACATTCAGCAGATAATCCATGGGTGACAAAAACCAAAAAAGATTCCAGGATAAGCAAATGAAGCTATCCGATTTTTATCAGGAAGTATGGGTGGTATGTCCCAAATGCTCCCAGATGGCCATCGCTACGGTGGACTTCGAAAAAAAATCAGCCAGACTGGTTTGCAGGCATTGTGGCCATAGCCAACAAAAAAGTACCATGATGGATCAAAAGGCAAGTTTGCAGGTAGCAGCAAATAGTTACTTTAATGCGAGCCCATGGCTGTCAGCTGATTTTAAAGGCCAGCATCTTTTTGCCTGCAATGCTGCCCATCTCGAATATCTGGAAAAATACATTGCTGCCGATCTAAGGGAAAACAAAGACAGGCAGTTTTTTACCATGCTCGAAAAACTTCCCAAATGGATGCAATCCGCCAAAAACCGAGAGGCCCTGCTCAAACAGATAGCCCTCTTGAAAAAGAAGATTCCGATTATTTGAACCAATTAAGCAAGCAACTAAAGAAAATTAAAAATATCATTCCCATCCGCTTAGGAATCTGTAATCCCGAAGCGCGACATTAAGGGTTTCTAATCCATAATTAGAAGACTATGAACGAACAAAAAGCCTTGGAACTCCTCGACCTTGAACCCAGCGCCTCTTCCTCCGAGATCCGTAGGGCCTATCAGGAAATCTATAACGAACTGCAGATCCGTCTGACCAATGCCCCTACCGAGCACCAAAAGGAACTCTACCGCAAGCGGCTTGCTGCAGTGGAAGAGGCCTATCTTTTTCTCGGCGGGGAAAGGGAAGAAGACCTCAGCGAACTGCCCAGCATGGGGCCGGTGGAAAATACTTCGGAAGAAAAAGTCCAAGCTACAAAGCCTCAGCCCATCACTGAGGCCGCTGCTTTGGAGCTTTTAGGATTGAGTAAGCCATTTTACAGGGGGAGATTAGTAGATGCGTACAAAGGGAAGAAAGAGGATTTTGAAAAGGGGTTGAAAAGTGCTCCTAATGAACTGGTAAAACAAGGATTTATTCATTCATTAAAAGAGCTAGAGGAAGCTTTTCTGTTATTAGAGCCCATAGCCGAAAGTCCGGCTCCTGTCCCTCCCAAAACCGAAACACCAAAGCCTCAGCCTGAAAAGAAAAAAACATCCTCTTTGCTTTGGGCCATTCCTGTCATTTTGCTTTTGGCAGCAGGTATCTGGTTCTTTTTGCCAAAAGGAGAAAAACAAGATGAAATCTCTCAGGAGCTTAAAGTAGAATTTATCCGTATCAAAGGCCAGGCAGACCTCTTGGCCGAACAGCAAGACTGGTATCAGGCTTTGGAAAAATATCAGGAGGTTTATGCTTTAATACCCGATAAAGAAGTAAATGACAGCATCAAAAGCATGGAGCAGCGACTTGCGGCTTTAGCAAAAGATACCCAGGACAAAGAACAAGCGGAAGCCGAAGCCAAAGACTGGGCAGCTGCCCAAAGGTCCAACAGCGCAGCTGGGTACCTGGATTTCATCAAAAAGTACCCTTCAGGCACCTATAAAGCGCAAGCTGAGCAGAAGATCAGGGATTTGGAGAAACTCGATTCTCAGCAAAAGCAAAAAAATGAAAAAGTTATCCAAGATTTAGTTAAAAATATGGTTTTTGTCGAAGGAGGCACTTTCATTATGGGGTGTACCCCAGAACAGGGCGATGATTGCTATGACTTTGAGTTCCCTTCACATTCAATCACCTTAAGCAATTATTATATTGGCAAATATGAAATAACCCATGAACAATGGTATGCAATAATGGGGTATTATTCAGATTATTACAAAAATTGGAAATGTGATAAATGTCCAGTTGATGGTGTAAGCTGGCCTGAAATACCTGAATTTATTAAGAGATTAAACCAATTGACCGGAAAGCGTTTTCGATTACCAACTGAAGCAGAATGGGAATTTGCTGCAAGAGGAGGTAATAAAAGTAAAGGTTACAAATACAGTGGAAGTAATGATATCAATCTTGTAGCTTGGTATGAGGGGAATAGTAACTATAAGCCTCATCCGGTCGGACTTAAACAAGCTAATGAATTGGGCATCCATGACATGACAGGTAACATGTGTGAATGGTGCAATGATACATATGAAAAATACACTGAGCAATCAAAAACAAATCCTCAAGCTATCGGCACTTCTGAATGGAGAATAAATCGAGGAGGGCGTTATCCTGACACTCCTAAAAATAGTCGTAACTCATATAGAGACTCATTGGACCCCAAAAATCGTAACTATTATTTGTGTGGCTTTCGATTAGTTTTACCAGTATAGATCCTGCTATTCGGAATCTGGAATCCAGAAGCGCGACACCTGGATTTCTAATCCTAAAATTAAAAGATAATGACCGAACAAAAAGCCTTAGAACTTCTAGACCTTGAACCCGGAGCCTCTTCCTCTGAGATCCGCAGGGCCTATCAGGAAATCTATAACGAACTGCAGATACGCCTGACCAATGCCCCAACCGAGCACCAAAAGGAACTCAACCGCAAGCGCCTTACCGCCGTGGAAGAGGCCTACCTCTTTCTGGGTGGGGAAAGCGAAGAAGACCTCAGCGAACTCCCAAGCCTGGGCCCGGTAGAAACTACTTCGGAAGAGAAAATCCAAGCTTCCAAGCCACAGCCCATGTCTCAGGCAGCTGCTTTGGAGCTTTTAGGATTGAGTAAACCATTTTACAGAGGAAAATTAGTAGATGCCTACAAAGGGAAGAAAGAGGATTTTGAAAAGGGGTTGAAAAGTGCTCCTAATGATGTCCTGAAACAAGCGTTCCAACATTCCCTAGATCAACTTGAGCAGTCATTTTCTATTCTGGAACCCTTAGCCGAAAGTCCGGCTCCAGTCCCTCCCAGGCCCGAAGCACCAAAGCCTCAGCCTGAAAAGAAAAAAACATCCCCTTTACTTTGGGCGATTCCTGCCGTTTTGCTTTTGGCAGCAGGTCTCTGGCTCTTCCTGCCACAAGGAGAAAAAACAGATGAAATTTCTCAGGTGCTAACAGATGAATTTATCAAAGTCAAAAGTCAGGCAGACCTCTTAGTTGAAAAGCAAGATTGGTCTCATGCATTAGAGAAATATAAGGAGGCTTATGCTTTGATGGCAGATACCGAAGTCAGTGACAGCATAGCGAGCATAGGGCAGCGCTTGGAAGCTATAGCATTAGATGCCAAGGCCCATGAACAGGCGGAATCCGAGGCCAAAGATTGGGCAGCTGCACAAAAGGCCAATAGTACAGCAGGGTACCTGGATTTTATTAAGAAGTACCCTTCGGGCACCTATACCGCGCAGGCCAGGCAGAAGATTCAGGAATTGGGGGCAGAACTGAAAAACCAAAGCCCGGCAAGCTCCCCTCCGAATCGCGATACACAGGCAAGTAAAACAACAGATACGCCTATAAGTAATCCATCTGCAAGTACCTCTAGCGATACGCGTACTGTCCGAGGCATGAAATTAATCAAGATACCAGGCACTAATTATTATATGGGGGAAACGGAGGTGACACGAGAACAGTTTGAAGCCTTTGTGAATGCCACGGGCTATAATACCACGTCTGAAATAGTAGGTTCGAGTTATGTGTTGACGGAGAGTAATTGGAAAGAGCTAAATGGGGTTACCTGGCGCAACAATGTCAGCGGCGGCGGTAGTCAACCACCAAACCATCCGGTGATACATTTGAGCTGGCACGATGCAGTGGCGTATTGCAATTGGGCTGGTGTGCGCTTACCCACAGAGCAAGAATGGGAATATGCAGCCAAAGGAGGTGAAAACTACGAGTATTCAGGTAGCAATGACAGCAATGAGGTGGCATGGCATCATGGCAACAGCGGTAATACCACGCAAGCGGTTAAAGGAAAAAAACCGAATGGTTATGGCTTATACGACATGAGTGGGAGTGTATTGGAATGGACATCAACGATTGAAGGCTCTAAGCGCATTTTACGCGGTGGCTGTTGGAACTACGATTTCGATAACTGCACAGTGGCTTATCGCACATCACGCTCCCCTGACAGCAACTTTAACACCACTAACGGTTTTCGGGTAGTCCAGGACCTGTGAAATTCGCAGAATATCTCACTAGAGCTTCCCTAATAAACCTGTTAAAACCCTGCTCTTAGAAATCTCCAATTCCGAAACGCATTACCAAGGATTTTAATCCTAAATTTAGAACTCTATGACCGAACAAAAAGCCTTAGAACTCCTCGACCTTGAACCCGGTGCCACTGCCTCCGAGATCCGCAGGGCCTATCAGGTAATCTACAACGAACTGCAGATACGCCTGACCAATGCCCCTACCGAGCACCAAAAGGAACTCTACCGCAAGCGCCTTGCCGCCGTGGAAGATGCCTATATCTTTTTCGGAGGGGAAAGCGAAGAAGACCTCAGCGAACTGCCCAGCATGGGACCGGTGGAGCATCTTCCAGAAGGAAAAGTCCAAGCTTCCAAGCCACAGCGCGTCAGTGAATCAGCAGCTTTGGAGATACTCGGACTTAGCAAGCCTTTTTCAAAAGGGAGACTATTAGATGCTTATAAAGGTAAAAAAGAGGATTTTGAAAAGGGACTAAAAGTAGCTCCTAATAATCAAATAAAGACTGCCTTTCAAAAATCTTTGGATGATCTCGAAAATGCTTTTAGCTTATTGGAAACTTTGGTTTCCTCACCTCCACCCAAAGTAGAAACTGTCAAACAATCTTCTCCAAATAAAAAGGCATCTCCTCTTATTTGGTCCATCCCTGTGCTTATTATCATTATTGCTGGAATTTGGTTCTTCACGCCAAAAGGAGAAGAACAAGATGAAATCTCTCAGGAGCTAAGAGATGAATTTATCAAGGCCAAAAGTCAGGCAGACCTTTTAGCCGAACAGCAAGACTGGAATCAGGCTTTGGAAAAATACCAGGAGGCTTATGCTTTGTTAGCTGATACACAAGTCAGTGACAGCATCAAAAGCATGGAAAAACGACTTGCCTTAGTGGCATCTTCGACTCAAAAAGAAACCGAGGCCAAAGATTGGGCAGCAACGCAGAAAACAAATAGCACTACTGGATATCTAAATTTTATTAAGAAATATCCATCGGGGACTTTTACTGCCTTGGCTGAACAAAAAATTAAGGAGTTGGAAACCGATTTAAGAAATAAAGCTTCTGTAAATACATTAAAAGTACCGCAGGAAACTACTGCCAAAACACCAAATAATATTCCCCTTCCAAATGTTCTTCAGGAGTTAGAAAGAAATATGGTTTTTATCCAGGGTGGTATATTTACAATGGGCTGTACACCTGAACAAAGTACAGATTGCGATGAAGATGAAAAACCTACTCATAGATTAACCATGGACAGTTTTAGATTAGGAAAATATGAAGTAACCCAATCTCAATGGGTATCTGTTATGAGAAGTAATCCCAGCAAGTTCAAAGGATGTGACAATTGCCCCGTAGAGAATATAAGTTGGCATGACATTCAGGAATTCATCAGTAATCTCAACAAAATAACCGGGAAGAATTACCGACTTCCATCTGAAGCCGAATGGGAATATGCCGCGCGGGGTGGCAATCAAAGCCAAGGAAATATTTACAGTGGAGGCAACAAATTAAACGATGTAGCTTGGAATTCCGGTAACAGTGGGAACAAAACACATCAGGTAGGCCAGAAAAATCCAAATGAACTTGGCCTTTATGACATGAGTGGAAATGTTCATGAATGGTGTAATGATTGGTATGAGAAGAAATATTATGCAAACAGCCCTGAACAAAATCCTAAAGGACCATCAAATGGCTCCACGCGTGTCCGTCGAGGCGGTAGTTGGGATGATGTAGGATACTATAATAGAGTTTCGGATCGGTTTGATGTTAATCCGGGAAATCGTGTTGGTACTGTGGGTTTCCGACTTGCACTTTAATCAAAGTATCACTTCGAGGAATATTTAGATTTGGTTTGGTTTTGATGATCACATCCAGATCACTTAAATCCAACATAAAGTCATTGACGAAATATATTTCTGAATAACAGGGATTTTAAAAACTTACCTATTGCAAATTTAATTACTGTAAATTATAATTTGGGGTTTATAAATTAATCACCAATGAAAAATAAACCTCAATTACAGTTCATTGTGACTGCTCTAATTTTGGCAATCAACCTGCCTTATGCTTTTGCACAATCAAATTTTGAAGGAGCTTGGTTTTACTTGGGCGAAAACAGTCGATCTTCTTTAATTTGCGAAATCAATGGAGAAGGCCTCACCCAATATACCTGGGATGAAGACAGCGAAAAGTATGTTACTTACCGATCTACAAGGGGCAGTGAGTACCAGTTCGTGGACCATTACCAGGAAAATAGAAATAATGCCACTTATTACTGGATCAATACTTGTGATGGTTGCGGCTAAACTGAAACCCATAGCTACCATATTTTCCATGTTTCCCCTAATGTCAAGTACGTCAAATTTGAAAGATTGGTCAATAATATAGGAACAGGCAATGAATCTGGTGTTGATATTTGAAAAAATGCCTGAAAATATTACCTCCTTCAGTTTGATCTAAGGAGATTGCAGCGAAGGATGCTGCCATGCTTATGATATCAGAGTAGAATAATACCTGAGAATTGGGCAGATTTATTAAGAAAATTGCATGAATAAAAATACACTAAATCAATATTCATGTCATTTTTGTTCATCTGAAATAAATTCAGCTAATAAAAAAACGGAGCCTTTCAGCTCCGTTTTTTTCATTAATCCTGCTTTGTCAAGTTAATATTCGAGACACGAAACCTTTGATGAAATATGACAAAGTAGGATTAATTAATATTTTAATCACTTCGTCCTATCCACTTTCACCTGATCCAATCCCCTCTTTTTCAACAAGGCATCGATCTTGGGCTCAGCTCCACGGAAATTGACATACATGGTCATCGGCTCATCTGTACCGCCTCTTTCCAAAATTTCCTTTCTAAAAGCCTGTGCTTTTTCTTGGTTGAAAAGCTCGGTTTCTTTAAATGCCTGGAAGGCATCAGTATCTAAAACTCCTGACCAGATGTAACTATAATAACCTGCAGAATATCCTCCCGAGAAAATATGCTGAAAATAAGTGCTTCTATACCTCGGAATGATTTCCCCGATCAATCCTATTTTGGACATAGAAGCTTTTTCAAAATCGTTGGCATTGGCTGTAATCGGGCTTGCTTGGGTATGGTAATCCAAATCCAATAAAGATGCCGCCAGATATTCCGTTGTCGCAAACCCTTGACCGAAGGTGCCGCTCCTCTGAAGTTTTTCAATCAAATCATCAGGAATGGCTTCCCCTGTTTTGTAATGAATGGCATATTGCTTCAAGACCGTAGGGTCTGTTGCCCAATTCTCCATAATCTGTGAAGGAAGTTCTACAAAATCCCTGGGAACAGACGTACCTGCCAGACTCTTGTACTGTACATTGGATAACAATCCATGTAAGGCATGACCAAATTCATGGAAGAATGTGGTCACTTCATCAAAAGTCAGTAATGCAGGAGCATCTCCAACAGGTTTGGAGAAATTACAGACTATTGAAATCACAGGTGCCTTCCTGACTCCATTTTCCATTTTTTGTGGCCTATAGGAAGTCATCCATGCCCCTCCCCTTTTAGATGCTCTGGGGAAAAAGTCCATATATAACACACCGACATGCGAACCATTGGCCTCTTTCACTTCAAATGCTTTTGCATCCGGATGATAGACGGGAATTTCTTTGATTTCATGAAAGGTCAAGCCCCATAATTTGTTGACCACCATAAATACCCCTTCCTGAACTTTATCCAATGGAAAATAAGGCTTGATTTCCTGTTCATCTAGATCAAATTTCTGTTTACGGAGCTTTTCTTCATAATATCTCCAATCCCAAGGAGCAAGTTCAAAATCTCCTCCTTCTGACTTTATCATGCCCTGCATTTCGGAAGCTTCAACCTTGGCCTTGGCCAAGGCAGGAGTCCATAATTGGTTTAATAGGGTATATACATTTTCTGAATTTTTAGCCATCGTTTCTTCCAGGGCGTAATCAGCATGGTTTTTGTAACCGAGCAATTTGGCTTTCTCCCCTCTCAAATTGGAGATTTCCAATAGAATTCCCTTATTGTCTTTATCATTGCCCTGATTGGAACGGCTCTGATAGGCTTCCCAGATTTGTCTTCTCAAATCCCTGTTTTCTGCATATTGCAAAAAGGGCATAACACTTGGGTTTTGTAAAGTAAATAGCCATTTATCTTCTTCTCCTGCAGCTTCAGCTTCCTGATAAGCAGCATCCCTCAATTCCTGAGGTAAACCTGCTAAATCTTTTTCTGAATCAATAAAAAGCTTATATGCATTTGTTTCCGCAAGTAAATTCTGGCCAAACTGCAGACTTAAGGTGGAGAGCTTGCTATTGATTTCTCTCATTTTTGCTTTGTCAGCCTCACTCAGATTTGCTCCATTTCTTACAAAGGACTTGTATCTTTTTTCCAATAGCTTATGCTGTTCCTGATTTAAACCCAGCTCATCTTTTTTATCCCAAATAGCCTTCACCCTTTCAAAAAGCTTTTCGTTAAGGTTGATATTATCGTAATGGTTCGAGAGTTCAGGTGCCATTTCTTTTGCAATGGCCTGAATTTCATCATTGGTATTGGCACTGTTTAAATTGGAAAAAACAGTATTGGTTCTGCTCAACAAATCGCCTGAATATTCCATAGCTTCGATGGTATTTTCAAAAGTAGGGGCATCCGGATTGTTAATTATCGCATCAATTTCTTCCTGTTGCTGCCTGATCCCTTCCCTTAAAGCAGGTGCAAAATGTTCATTCCTGATTTTGTCAAATGGAGGAACCTCAAAAGGCGTATTATAGGGTTCAAAGAATGGATTCATGGTGTCATTTTTTTCATTATTCTGACTGCAGGAAATGAGAACGATTCCAGAAATCGTCAAAGTCAACAAGGTATTTCTCATACTATTTATTTGGGTTTTGGGTGCAAATATAAAAAGTTTTGCTTCTTTGATAAATCATAAATAAAGCCCAAAATTGGGGTTTCAAAATATTTTTTAACTCTTATTTTGGAAAATAAGGTCTCTCAGGTCAGGATTTTCAAAAATCAAATTAAGAATTGTCAGAAATGGTGTATTTTTGACGCTAATATTTTAATGATTAAATAAAAAAAACAAATAACAGTGTCAAAAAGAACCGTAAAAGTGGGTTTGGTACAGAATTCCTGTTCCAAAGATCTGGCTTCCAACTTATCAAAAGCCGAAAAAGGTATCCGGGAAGCTGCAGCTAAAGGAGCTCAGATTATTTGTTTACAGGAACTTTTCAAATCCTTATATTTTTGTGATGTAGAGGATCATGACAACTTTAAGTTGGCCGAAAGCATACCCGGACCTTCTACTGATTTTTTTTCGAAACTTGCAAAAGAACTGGGGGTAGTCATTATTGCTTCTTTATTTGAAAAAAGGGCAGAAGGATTATACCACAACACCACAGCGGTATTGGATGCCGACGGCAGCTATTTGGGCAAATACCGCAAAATGCATATCCCTGATGATCCAGGTTATTATGAAAAGTTTTATTTCACGCCAGGCGATTTGGGTTACAAAGTTTTTAAGACAAAATTTGCCACTGTAGGGGTGTTGATCTGTTGGGATCAATGGTATCCTGAGGCAGCACGGATAACCTCTCTTATGGGGGCTGAGATTTTATTTTATCCAACTGCAATCGGCTGGCATAAGGATCAGGATTTGGACACCAATTCGGAACAATATCAGGCTTGGCAGACCATTCAGAGATCCCATGCAGTTGCCAATGGAGTTCCAGTAGTTTCAGTCAATAGAGTGGGTATGGAAGGGGACATGAAGTTTTGGGGCGGATCATTTCTCACCAACGCATTTGGCCGGGTTTTATATCAGGCAGACCATAGTAAGGAGGAGATTTATGTCCATGAATTGGACATGGAAAATTCCGACCGTTATAGGACTCATTGGCCTTTTTTAAGGGACAGAAGAATCGAAACTTATTCTCCTATCCTCAAGCGTTTTATAGATGAAGACTGATATTCAGGTGAAAGATATTTTTGAAATTGCCAAATTGGGGAATTTGTCCCCCGCAGAATTGGGGTATACTTTTCCTGCAGAATTTGAAGCCCATTTAGCCACATGGTTAAGCTGGCCGCATAAAGAGGCATCATGGCCAGGTAAAATCCATACTATTTTTCCTGCTTATGCCGAATTTATCAAGCAAGTTGCTTTTGGGGAGGAAGTTCATATCAATGTGGCTGATGAAAAGATGAAACAATTTGCCATTGGTCATTTAACAGATGCTGGGGCAAAACTTGAAAATATTTTCTTTCACTTTTTCCCAACCAATGATGCCTGGTGCAGAGATCATGGTCCGGCCTTCCTGGTTAACAAAGAAGCATCAGTAAAAAAAGTATTAGTTAAGTGGAATTATAATGCCTGGGGAGATAAGTATCCTCCTTATGATCTGGATAATCAAATTCCTGTCAGCATCGCAGAATATAGAGGAATACCCTGTTTCAGGCCTGGGATTGTGATGGAAGGAGGCTCAGTGGAATTTAATGGTAAAGGGACATTACTCACCTCTGAGGCATGTTTGTTGAACCCTAACAGGAACCCCCATCTTTCAAAGGATCAGATTGAAGAATACCTACAGGGATATTATGGTGTCAATAACATCCTTTGGCTAAAAGATGGCATCCTGGGAGATGATACAGATGGCCATATCGATGACCTGACCAGATTTGTAAATGAGGATACTGTAGTGACCATGGTAGAGCATGATAAAAAGGATGAAAATTACGCACCATTGAAAGAAAACTTAAATCTGCTCCAAAATTTAAGGTTGGAAAATGGAAAGCAGATGAACATCATTGAACTTCCTATGCCCGGAAAATTGATTTTTGAGGACATGCGTCTACCGGCTTCTTATGCCAACTTTTATATATCCAATCATGCAGTGATTGTGCCAACATTTAGAGATAAAAATGATGATCGGGCAATTGATATTCTTTCTTCCAGCTTTCCTGATAGAAAGGTTATAGGAATTGATTCCTGGGACCTGATTTGGGGATTGGGAAGTTTCCATTGCCTCAGTCAACAAGAACCGCTTTAAAACTAAGGATGGGCACTTTGGGATAGGAACAGTATTTAAATCTTGTCACTCCAATTGGCTTGGCTTACATTTGTGGCTGGGAAAAAAACCAGATCAAATGAAAGTATCAATCCGTCTATTTGTATTATTTTTTATTTTTTGTTTGAAATTCAGCACCTCCAGTTCACAGGAAAAAGACCAATATGTCATTCTGATTTCACTGGATGGTTATCGGTATGATTATACTGAAAGATTTCAACCTGAAAATCTGAATCGATTTATTGAAAAGGGGACAGCAGCGAAATCTTTAATCCCATCTTTCCCTTCTAAAACTTTTCCCAATCATTATACTATAGCCACTGGAATGAAACCAGAAAAACATGGATTGATAGATAATGCTTTTTTTGAACCGGAAAAAGACCAGGTTTATGTGATCAATAACAGAGAGATTGTACAAGATGGTTATTGGTATGGAGGCACTCCTCTGTGGGTTTTAGCACAGCAACATGGTCTAAAAGCTGCAAGTTACTTCTTTGTTGGCACAGAAGCCCCGGTAAAGGGAATACAACCCAATTATTATTATAATTATGATGCCAAGGTGTCCAATCTCACCAGAATTTCCAAAGTTTTTGAATGGCTTGAACTTCCTGAGGATGAAAGACCACGCTTGATCACCCTTTATTTTTCAGACATGGATGATATTGGGCACCGGTTTGGACCTGATAATGAGAAGGAAATAGGAGGAAAACTTGAGAAACTTGACAGAGAGCTCGGAGCATTATTTGAAGGTTTGAAAAGCTTTGACCTGGACATCAATATATTTATAGTATCCGACCATGGGATGACCAATGTCCCCAAAGAGAACCTTCTCAATCTTGATCACATCACAGAGGGAATAGATGCCAAAGTAATCAATAACGGAGCTCTGGCACATGTGTATTTGAACAATCCTTTGGAGCTTGAAGATGTTTATTTAAAATTAAATTCTCAGGAGGGGCCTTATAAAGCAGTGAAGGTCAAGGATAGGGAGTTTTACAAGAATATACAAATTCACCCAAACAGATTAGGAGATATCCTTATTATCCCCGATTTAGGTTTTTATTTGGCAACAACTGTAGGAATGGTAGGATATCAAAATAGAGCTGCCATGTTCAAGACAGAGATCTTTGGCGAGCATGGATATTCTCCTGCATTCAAGGATATGCATGGGATATTCTATGCCAATGGGCCAAAAATAAAAGAAGGTCAAATAATCAGCTCTTTTCAGAACATTCATGTTTATCCTTTGATCTGTGAAATATTGGGCTTGCCTATTCCTGATGATATTGACGGAGATGTACATGTTCTAAAACCGGTATTAAGAGATGATAAATAATGGAAAGAAAGGAAATTGAAAAGCGGAAGGACATTTCAACATTGGTGAGGACTTTCTATTCAAAAGTTAGGTTACATGAAGTCCTAGGTCCTGTGTTTAATACTGTGGTGAACGATTGGGAAGTCCATTTAGAACATCTAACTGATTTTTGGGAGATGGTGTTGCTTCAAAGCGGACCTGGAGCTGGTAAATTCAACCCCATACCTGTGCATAGAGAAGTGGACAATCAATCTCAAAATCAAATCTCAGAGTTTCACTTTAATAATTGGCTGGAGCTTTGGTTTGAAACACTTGATCAACATTTCAAGGGTGAAGTAGCAGATTATGCAAAATCACATGCCCAGAAGATGGCCTATATTTTACTTTTCAAAATCAGGGAAGGGCGGACAAAGAATCAAGTAGGTAATTAATTGCCCTTGAATTTTGGCATTGACACCTCGTTTTCATGGCTGATACCTTCTCTACTGATTACTTTCCTTAGGGTAAGGAAAATTATTTTTAAATCCAGCAAGAATGACTGGTTATCAATATACCAAATATCCATTTTGAATTTTTCTGGCCAGGCTATGGCATTTCTGCCGTTTACCTGTGCCCAACCTGTAATTCCTGGTTTAAGATCCATTCGGCGTTTTTGAAATTCATTATAAAGGGGTAGGTATTCCATCAATAAAGGCCTGGGACCCACCAAAGACATTTCCCCTTTCAACACATTCACCAACTCCGGCAATTCATCCAAACTTGTAGATCGAAGCCAGGAACCAAAAGCTGTAATTCTTGATTCCTCTGAAAGCAATTCTCCATGTTCGTCCTTCTCATTGGTCATAGTCCTGAATTTGACAATTTTAAAGGGCCTTCCTTTATATCCTGGACGGATTTGGGTAAAAAAAACTGGCCATCCGAAATTTAACGCAACTAAAACAGATAGGATCAATAAAACCGGAGAAAGTACCAAAAGGGCTAAAAAAGAAACCAGGAAATCAAAAATTCTTTTAATCATGTTTTAACAAGGGTTGATCCATTCAATAGCTTGGAGAAATATTTTTTTCAATAAACAAAATTTCACTTCAATTTTTGAAATCTATAGGGAAAAATTGTTGAGCAAGTCACAAATAAATTGCAACTCTTTAAAAGTATGAACAGGTGTCAATGGTAAACTTAAGGCCTCTTGGTGAATTTTTTCGGTTATCGGAAATGACAAGTGTTTTAACTCCCTATATGCATTTTGTTGATGTGGAGGAACCGGATAATGTACCAGAGTCTGGACACCATTTTCTTCCAAATACTTTTTCAGGATTTCTCTATATGGTATTCTGATTACAAAAAGATGCCAGACATGGGATGCATTTTTCAAAGGCTGATCAATGAGTGGCAATTGAATATCGGGATTATTTATATTTTGAATATAATAATTGGCCAGACCTCTTTTGATTTTGTTTTCATTATCTAGATAGTTGAGTTTGACCTTAAGGAATGCCGCCTGAATCTCGTCCATTCTACTATTCACTCCCCTATAATCATTCCTGTACTTCTCATTGCTTCCATAATTTGAAAGGGTTCTAATCATTTTGGCCAATTCTTCATCTTCTGTGGTAACAGCTCCCGCATCTCCCAATGCTCCAAGGTTTTTTGTAGGGTAAAAGCTGAAAGCTGCTGCATCTCCCAAAGCACCGGTTTTAGTTCCGTTCCATAAGGCACCTATAGCTTGGGCATTGTCCTCGATAATTTTTAAACCATACTTTTTTGCCAAAAAATCCAAATCCGGAGACCAACAAGCTCTACCGTACAAGTGCACTACAACTATAGCCTTGGTTTTTGGACTGATAAGTTCTTCTATTTTGGAAATATCCAAATTATAGGTTGAAATTTCAGGTTCGACCAGTACGGGCACTAAATCTGCTGCTGAAATGCTCAGGAGAGTAGCTATATACGTATTTGCAGGAGCAATGACTTCATCCCCGGGTTTAAGGAAACCCATTTCAATATATCCCTTCAAGATTAAAAATAAAGCATCATAGCCATTGCCTACGCCGATAACATGGCCAGTTCCTATGTAGCTTTGAAGTGATTTTTCGAAAACAGCTAATCTCTCTCCAAACAGATACCAACCGGAATCAATTACTTCTGCCGAGACACGTTGGAGATCCTCCTTATACTGTCCGTTGATTTTTTGGAGATCTGAAAACTTAATCATGGAAGTAATATAGTTGAAAACCGTAAAAATAAGAAGCCAAAACCCCAAGTATAAAGTTAGACCTTAAAAAATAAAAAGGGGAGATTTTACACTGAAATCAATTTGAAATGGTAATCATTACATGCATTTTTCGTATTGCTGATAGCCTTACGAAGATGAAACATTGCTTCTAACAAAGGGGCATTTTCCAATTGTCCTGCATCTATGGCTTTAAATCCGATTTTTGCAATCAATTGCTTTACGATTAATTTCTCAGGAATGTCAGGCCCACAATAGTAGGTTTCTTTTACTAAACCCATAGGGTCTGAATTTGGATAATCTAATCCCAAATTATTGAATGCCTTGAAAATCTTGGGGGTTCCCAATATACTTTTTATAAAATCAGTATTACAGGCAAAAACTTTGGGATCATCACTATTGGTGCAATCGATAACAATTTTATCCGATAAGTCAGAATTGGATAGTTCATCAAAAACTTGTTCTAGATAACTGTTTTCACAACAAATTAAGATCACTTCTGAACAATCAATAACTTCTTTGAAAGTTTTCAAAGGATTAGAGGACATATTTAAGATTTTCCACTCAATATCATTGGGTACAAAACCTTTCCTTACTCCATAGGCAATTTCTACCGACCTTGCCGAAAGAGATTTCCCTAAAGTGAGCGCTAATCTGGTACCTCCTAATATTCCTACCATAACTATTCCTGCGAAGATATTTGCTAATAATTAAATCTGGTTTTATAAAGACCTGGCTTATTTTAAAACATCAAAATAAACATCTGAAAGTACATATATTAAAGCAAAAAATAAAATAAAATAAAATAATTTAATTCAAATGCCATTTTTTGTTCTTTATATTAAAAAAAACGGATAATAATAAAACCAAAACCATGGCCAATGAAAAATAGGAGACAAAAGGCTCTGCGTTCCATTGTTTGACGGCTATAGCAATAAATGCCCAAACACCAACAAAAGTTGGGCTGAAAAGATCTCTTTTTAACTGAATCAATATATAAATTCCTGTTGCAACCAGAAGCACCAAATTAGTCCAAAAAACATCATGGGCTTGGAGCCAGCCTTTTGAAAAAATCCAAACTGAAAGATTGACTACTGAGGCAACAATGATCCAGCCTGTATAGATTCCAATGGGTAGCCCAATAAATGCATAAGGTTTAATATTCCTTTCCCCGATACGGAGGGAAAATATCAATTTCACCAATGAGGCCAAAAGCGCAAAAATTACAATAACTGATACAGTCAGATGTTCTTTGGTCCAGACAATGATCCAAAGTGCATTGAGAAGATTCGACAAACCTAGCCAAATACCAGTTGGGTTAATGGATTTTTCAAATTCTTTTTTGAAAAAACTGATCCATTGAAAAAGGATAAAACCTATTAACAATAAATAAATCAAACCCCAAATTGAAAAGGCATAACCTGAAGGAGTAATCAAGGTGTTGTATTGGTTGCTGATTTCCCCTACCGACTTTCTGCCACCTGCCCCGGATCCATACAAATAATTCAGAAAAAGAGTCCCAAAAAAAGTAAGGGTATTAAAAATCAAAAGAAGGAAATTTTTCATGTCGGTCAATTTTACATTAGGAATCAAGCAGGTGCTTATTCCAAAATCTAATAAAAAAACCGATCTTTTGAAAACTTTATTTGTCCTCTTGAGATTTATTAAAATCAACCATCAGTACCATTTAAGACCTGTGAAAAATACATTATTTCTTGTTTTGATCTTTTTGGCATTTACCTCATGTTCATTTAAGGGAGTGAACCGATACAAAAATATTACTTTTATAGAGGACCAACTTTTGGAAAAGCTTCCCGAAAAAAAACTCAATATTTTCGCCCCAAAAAAATCTAATGGGGATAATGATGTATTGATTTTTATCCATGGTGGAAGTTGGAATTCGGGGAAAAAGGAAACTTATAATTTTTTGGGAAAAAGATTTGCAAGGAAGGGAGTAGTTACTGTCATCATCGACTACCCGCTAAGCCCAGAATATCAGGTACATGATATGGCATTGGCTTCGGCTCAAGCGGTAAAATGGACCGACCAGAACATTTCTAAATATGGGGGTAATCCGGGCAAAATATTCCTTTCAGGGCATTCTGCGGGAGGGCATCTGGCCAGTTTGATCTCCGTCAGGGATGAATACTTTGATACCCTCCAATACAATAATCCTATCAAAGGTGCTGTATTGATTGATGCGGCAGGCTTAGATATGAAATGGTTTCTGGAGCAGATGAATTATGAACCAGGTACAGAATATTTAGTGACATTTACAGATAGTCCTGAGGTATGGAAAGACACGTCCCCTATTTACTTTTTAGACGAAAATGATCCCCCTATTTTGATTTTAATGGGAGAGAAAACACTTCCGGGGATTAAGTTAACCACAGAGCGATTTTTAGAGAAGTACAGGGAAATCGTTCCAGAGCCAGATTTCCATGTTCAAAAAGGTAAAAAACACAAACCCATGATTGTCCAATTTATCAATACCCGCAATAAGGTATACGATTGGATTTTGGAATTTATGTCCCAATAGATTTTGTGATCTTGATCCAATTAGATTAGAAGAATTTAGGCTATAAAGAGGATAATTAAGTTCATTTCCTTACTTTGGGTATGGAAAAATTTCTTCTTTTATGTTTTTACTTAGACCCATTACTACCTTAATTTTTATTTACATTTTTCTGCCCCTCTTTGCTCAAGCCCAGGAATGGGGAAACATCCTCTTCGAAAACGTCCGGGTATTTGATGGAAAATCCAATAATCTATCAGGAACGGTAAATGTCTTGATAGAAGGAAATAAAATCAGGAGTATTAGTACTACTCCAATGCCATCAAAAGATGGGATGACCAAAATTCAGGGAAATGGGAAAACCCTGATGCCAGGCCTGATTGATGTCCATGTGCATATGGCATTCGGAGCATTGACCATGCGGGAAATGATGTCGCCCATGCTTTCTGAAGGATTGATCATGGAAAAAGTCGGAGTCGGCGCTGAAAAGATGTTGATGCGGGGATTCACTTCGGTAAGAGATGCTGGAGGCCCCATATTTCCATTAAAAATGGGCATTGATGCTGGAAAAGTAAATGGTCCAAGAATTTGGCCATCTGGAGCCACCATTTCACAGACAGCAGGACATGGCGATTTCCGCACTCCTGATGAAAAATCCAGAAGATTTTTTGGAGAACCCTCAAGGGCAGAAAGATTCAATGCCACTTTTATTGCCGATGGCAGGGATGAAGTATTGACTGCGGTGAGGGAAAACCTGCGTTTTGGCGCAAGCCAGATCAAGTTGATGGCAGGAGGCGGAACCTCTTCTGCCTATGACCCCGTGGATGTCACCCAATATACTTTCGATGAAATGCGGGCTGCGGTGGAAGCTGCCGAAGATTGGGGAACTTATGTAATGGTTCATGCCTATACCCCAAGAGCAGTGCAAAGGGCCATCAAAGCTGGTGTCAAATGCGTGGAACACGGACAGATGCTGGATGAAAAGACCCTACGATTGATGAAAAGAAAAGATATCTGGCTAAGTACCCAAAACCTGGTAGAGAGCACTCCCGATATGGATCCGCAAAGGGTAGAAAAGCGTAAACCGGTAATCGAAGGGCAGGCCAAGCTATGGCCAATGGCCAAAAAGATGAAACTGAAGATTGCCTGGGGAACGGATTTCCTTTTCGAACCGGAATTGAACGAACAGCAGAATGCCTATATACTCCGATTACAGCAATGGTTTACCAATGCCGAAATCCTGAAAATGGTCACCCATGACAATGCCGAATTGCTGCAGCTTTCAGGCCTAAGAAGTCCCTATCCCGGAAAATTGGGCGTGGTAGAAGAAGGTGCTTTGGCAGATTTGATTTTGGTGGATGGCGACCCTTTGGCTGACCTTTCACTGATTGCCAATCCCGCAGAGAAGTTTGTGGTGATCATGAAGAACGGAAAGGTATATAAGAATATGGTGGAGTGATTCTACTTTCATTGGAAGAACTTTTGGCCACACCAACCCAAAAACTCAAGAAAACGGAAAGGTTGAAAGCATTTTTACTGAATTTCAAAGGAGAATTCACTTGCAAAGATTATTTGAATTTTTTCCCGGATTTATCCCCAGCAACGGCAAGCCGGGACCTGAAAAATGGTGTCAACCTTGGTTTGATTGAAAAGTAGGGAGATAAGAGGATGACCTTTTACAGCGATTTTGGTTCAAGACTAAGTCTTGAACCAGCCGCCATCAATCAGCCGCATTCCAATACGCCATCCTTTCGCAACTTTCCACCTCTATGCTGTAAAACTCAAATTCCTGTGTCACCTTGCCTTTGATCAGGTAGATGCCACGGCCTTTAAATGGGTGTTTTTTAACCACAGGAGGGAAGTGGACGGTATCGATCCAGTCACCTTCCCTATCTATAAAGGTGCCGAAGTTCATGACATCACCCTTTACCGTCCGCGTATATTTAATGGTAACGAGGTAACCAATAATCTGCACCTGCTTGCCCAAGTACTGCTTCAAATCCCTTGCTTTGATACTCGGAACAGTCTGATCCTTGACCAGGTGAAAAGGAGAGTCAAGGGGAAACTCCAAAATATCAATCTGGTCCACAATCTCCTGCCGCAGGTCAGCCTCCTCAAGTGTAGGAACCTGTAATTCCCGAAATCCCGCCTGCCGAAATAGCTCATTGCCGGTAGCCACCGCTTTGCGTTTGTTGAGAATAAAATGTGCCTCCCATAGCAATTCCTGCTTGCTCTTGCCCGTATAGCGAAAGCAACCGATACGGATGAGGATCAAAGCCTGCTCCAGGCTGATATCCACCCGGGCGATAAAGTCAGACAAACCTGCAAAAAGTCCATTGGCCCTTCGCTCACCGAGAATTTTTTCTACAGTGGCTTTCTCCAGATACTTGAGATGGATCAAGCCTAGATACACAGTTTTTCCTTTGATATTGGTCAGGTGGTCGCTTTCATTGATATGGGGGGCTTGGATATCGGCCCCGTTCATGCGGAGTTCGTGGATGTAGAATTCGGTATGGTAAAAGCCCCCGAAGTTATTGATCACCCCCACCATAAATTCCAGAGGAAAGTAAGCCTTCAGGTACAAACTCTGATAACTCTCCACCGCAAAGGAAGCCGAATGTCCCTTGGCAAAAGAATAGCCCGCAAAACTCTCGATCTGATGCCAGACTTCGGTAGTGATCTTGGGATCTCGTCCCAATTTTTCACAATTGCGGAAAAACTGATCCTTCACCCTTTGGAATTCATCCTTGGAGCGGGACTTCCCGCTCATGCCGCGCCGGAGCACATCCGCTTCGGCCAGCGAAAGTTCTGCAAAATAATGCGCCACCTTGATCACATCTTCCTGATAGACCATGATGCCGTAGGTTTCTGGCATGATGTCCATCATCACGGGATGGGCCTGCTTGCGCCTTTCGGGATCCACATGCCGCAGTATATATTCCCGCATCATGCCCGAGCGGGCTACGCCAGGACGGATAATAGAGCTCGCTGCCACGAGTTCGAGGTACTCGTCCGCCTTCATCTTAGCCAGCAACATGCGCATGGCAGGCGATTCCACATAAAATGCCCCAATGGTATGTCCTGTCCGCAGCAGTTCTTTGATTTTGGGGTCTTTCTTGAATTTCTCCACTTCACGGATATCCACTTGGACACCTTGGTTTTGGTAGATGAGTTCCAGACTGCTTTTGATATGGCCCAGGCCCCGCTGGGAGAGGATGTCAAACTTGTGCAGCCCAATATCTTCTGCGGTATGCATGTCGATATGTGCCAAAGGAAATCCTTTGGGAGGCATTTCAGTCGCTGTATAATAATGGATGGGCTTGTGGGAAATCAATATCCCGCAGGCATGAATGGTCAGGTGTGAGGGCATGCCGTGCAGTACCTGACTGTACTTGAGAATCAGCTTTCCATACTGATCGGGAATATGGTCAGGCTTTTCGGCATGGTAGATCAGGGACTCGATCTCAGTTTTGGGCAGGCCAAAGACCTTTCCGAGTTCCCTAAGCATGGAATTGGCCTGAAAGGTACTGTAAGAACCCAATAAGGCCACATGCTCCTGTTCCCCTTTGTTGTATTTCCCGAAAATATATTTTGTCACCTCATCTCTATCGGTCCAACTGAAGTCAATGTCAAAATCAGGGGGATTTTCCCGGTACAGATTGATAAAGCGCTCAAAGTACAAATCCAGCTCAATGGGATCGACGTCGGTAATCCCTAGACAGTAAGCTACAATGCTATTGGCACCACTGCCCCGTCCCACGTGGTAGAAGTTTCTCTTCTGGGCAAAATTGACAATGTCGTAATTGATCAGGAAGTAAGACACAAAGCCCTTCTGCTGGATCAGTTCCAGTTCCTTTTCGAGGCGCTTGCTGATTTCAGGAGTTAGATCAGGATAACGTCGGATGGCACCTTTGAAGGTCTCCTGTCGTAGGTAATCGAAATCCTCCCAATCCGAGCCCAGAATATCCCGTTTGTTTTTGACTGCCTGGAAGTAGAAGGAAAACTGACAAGCTTCGAGCAAGCGCTGGGAGTTGTACAACAGGTAACTATGTCCCTCGCAGCGGGCCACCATATCGGCATAGGAATAAAACTGATCGCTGATATCTCCCTGTTCCTCGGGTTCGAGTTTGCTGAGCAGGGTATTTTTATCCACTGCCCTCAGGAGTCGGTGGGCATTGAATTCCAGTTTGGACGAAAAGCTGACAGACTGCAGCAGTACCAGCTTGTCCTTGTAGCGGTACCAAGGTGACTTCACTAAGCGGTTGAGTTGGTAAGGATGGATGCCGACAAATTCATTTTCCCGCAGGGGAAAGGTCTTCTCCCGGAAAGGATACACGATAAAACTATGTTGAAAAGCCGGGGCTTTGTCCTCAAAAGCCAATCCTTTGATCCGGCGATGGGAAAGATGGCGGTTGAGTTCGTAGAAGCCTTCCTGATTTTTGGCCAGTCCTATGTATTGCTGTTTGATACCGTTGCGGAAATCAATGCCGATCACGGGATGGATGCCCTTTTGCTGCGCCTCCCGGATAAAAGGGAATACACCTGCCACGGAGTTGATGTCCGTCAGGGCAAGCGCATCGAGCTTTTTGCTCTTGGCTTCGGCAACCAGTGACTCGATGGACAGGGTGCCGTATTTGAAACTATAGTAGGAATGGCAGTTGATATACATGAAAATATACTTGTGATATAAGCCTCCCTGCGGTTGGCGATATAGTAGATATAAGCTTCGCGATATAAGTTGATATATACTTCGTGATATAAGCTAAGCGATATACATGGATATATACAGCCCTTTGGGCTGTGATATAACTAGATACCCGACATGATGGAAGAGATACATGGAGCTATCTGGATCTGATATACAATTAAGTGACTCAACCCTCATAAATAAACCGCTAGATGTTGCATGTTATATCCAGTTTATATCATCCCACTTTGTGGGATAAATATCTAATTTATATCAAAATGTTAATTTTATTAACATTTACATGTTTATAATTTAAACATTAAGCTCTCTAAAAGTCAAGTTTTCGAGCGAAAGTTGTCAGGAATTGAGATAGAAAATTGGAAGATTTCATTTCTTCAAGTTAGTCCCAAAATCCAAATTGAAGATTTTCATGTATTTCTTAGGTCATAGCCAAAGAATTACATGGAATTTTTCGGTTTCTTGTGAAAAACCAAAACTAAGCTTAGCTTTACTTTTTGGCTATGGAAAACTGGATAGACTATCTCAACGATATCATAGAATATGAGGTCAGGTGGAATATCTACAAGACTATCATTATTCTATTAGCCCTTTGGCTGATCAAAAAAGCAGCATACAAAATCATCGGGGTAAGAACAGATGACGCAATGAAGCGGGTGTATCACTGGAGAAAGACCGTGCAATATACCCTTGCTTTTATTGGTTTACTTTTGATCGGAAATATCTGGATCAGTAATTTCCAATCCATCACCACATTTTTAGGTTTATTGTCGGCAGGTATTGCCATTGCCTTAAAGGATATTTTTGTCAATATCGCAGGATGGATATTCATTTATTGGAGAAAGCCCTTTGATGTGGGAGACAGGATTCAAATTGGGGAATATAAAGGAGATGTGGTAGATCTCAGGCTTTTCCAGTTTTCACTATTGGAAGTGGGAAATTGGGTAGATGCAGAACAAAGTACAGGCAGGATAGTCCATGTCCCCAATGGAAAGGTATTTTCCGACCCTCAGGCAAACTACAGTCAGGGATTTGAGTACATCTGGAATGAACAACAGGTTTACCTGAGTTTGGATTCAGACTACAAAAAAGCCCAGCATATCCTAAAAGAAATCATGACAGAACTGATGCAGGATAGCTTTAAAAATATTGAGAGAGCGATTATGAAAGCCCATAAGGAGCATTTCATCCATTTTGGACAATTTACCCCAACTGTCTACGCAAAAATCCAGGAACGGGGGATTCAGCTTTCTTTACGTTATTTATGCCATCCCAGAAAAAGACGGGTATACGAACATCAGATTACAGAAGCAATATTGGATAGGTTAAGGACAGAAAAAGAGATCAGAATTGTTTACCCCATTACAACTGTATTTTTGGAAAATGGCTCATAATCCGAATTTCAGATCCAAGCGGATATTAAAAAAGCCCCCGGAGTTCAGCTCCAAGGGGCCCGTCGAGAAATTGATCCCGACCTTTAAATTGAATGATACGCTCAAAATTGGTTCAATTCTTTACCACCAATATTCCTAATTACAGCTTACGTTTGGATTAAAAGCTTTATATATTCCATCCGGATTGTTTTTCCATATCCAGACATGGAGTTGGTAATGCGGAAATGGAGGTCCTCCCTTGGCATTTACAAAAACACCGGGTTCGATTTCTATCATTTCTCGATGGTCATCAAAAGAAACATTTCCTAACATTGGAGGTCCGTCATTAACCAAATCCCAAGGCTCAGCCGGAACTAAATATTCAACAGCTACCAGATGGTAATTTCCGTTATTTCCTGGTTCATACACCAAAACTCCTGGTTCTGTTGGAATGACAAATGGGCCAATTTTTTCTCCATTTACAGCATGATGCCCCATCCCTCCTACTCCTGGTACTGCCACACAATGTGGATCCAGAACGTATTCATCTGACTCCGCTACCTCAAGCCTATGGTACTTGGCTGTTGCACTTCTGATACTGGCCAGCAATTGATTTTGAACTGATGGATTCATCCTTAAATATGCTCCGACTTCATCATCAATTAGATCAAATTGGGATAATGCCAATTCATCTTCAATCGTAATATCCTGAACTGGATCAAACATGTCATTACTCTCATTCATACAGGAACTGAATACCGTAATTGAAAGCATGAACAGCAAATTGAAAGCAATCCTGCTTACATTATTTATTTTCTTCATTTGTACTTCATTAATAGGTTAAAATTTTGTCAATAAATCTGAATTTTCCTCCAAACTATATGGGGAACCTTATCGAAATAAAATAATCCTAGGACTTAACTCATTCGATAAACATTGTCTTAAACCCATCTCTTATTTCTCAACGGGCATAATAATTTCAGAAGGCCTCTTTTTGGAATCTAAAATTTAGTCGATGGCTAAATCATAGGATCCTTTTGTAAAATTGAATCGGAAAATTGAAAATAACATCACCCATTTGGGTGATTTGGGATTTCATTATCAAAAATTACCGTTTATTGAGATTTATTCAATCTTAATTTAGTTTTATAATAAGAAGAAAAAAATCAATGACACTCCTAAAACTAAAATCATCTTTTTTGCCTTATCCTTGGTTTCTTCGGTAATTTTTCTCTTTCTCAAAACCATGATTGCGATACTTAGCGCAAAAAATTGAAGTACAATCCCAATACCATTGACTGGGGTCATGGGAATTTCCAACCAGTTAAAATAGTTATTGAACAAAGGTATGAGACATATCACTATCCCTGTAATTCCAAAAAGGAAAGAACGTTTTAACAGTATATCCTCATTTTTTTGCTCCCAACTCATTATTTCTTAATTTTATTTTTCCTTTTTTCAAAATAATCCTGGATTTCTTGACAGGACATGGCGTTGAAAGTCATGCTTTGGGTCAACCCACCTTTTCTTCCTACCAACACTCCAAACCTCATATCATCAAATCCTTCCATTTCATGTGCATCGGGATTGATCGATAATTTAACGCCTTTTTCCATGGCATAATTTACCCATCGCCAATCCAGATCCAATCTCCAAGGATTTGCATTGATTTCAATAACCACGTTATTTTTGGCACATGCATCAATAATTGCTTTATGGTCAATCGGATATCCTTCCCTCCTCAATAGTAGTCTACCGGTGGGATGGCCCAAAATAGTCGTATAGGGATTTTCAATTGCCTTTAACAATCTCATGGTTGCCTTTTTTCTATCCATATTTAAGCTTGAATGAATAGAAGACACTATGAAATCAAAACTGTACAATACATCATCGGGGTAATCCAAACTTCCATCCACAAGAATATCACTTTCAATACCCTTAAAAATTTTAAATGGAGCCAGCTCTTTGTTGAGTTCTTCTATCTCAACATGCTGTTTTTGGACCATTTCAATTTCCAATCCCCCTGCATAAAATGCAGACCTACTGTGGTCAGAAATTCCAAAGTATTCGTATCCCAATGATTTGCAGTACTCAGCCATTTGGCGAAGGCTGTGTTTCCCATCACTGTAAGTAGAATGATTATGGAGAATCCCCTTTAAATTTTCACATTTCAGTAGCTTCTCCATCTTTCCCTCCTTTGTCAAATCAAATTCTATAAACCCCTCTCTCAATTCTTCGGGAATCCAAGGCAATCCCGCCTTTTCATAAAATGCCTTTTCAGACCCATAACTTTCCTCTGCTCTCAGAACCTCAACCAATGTTTTATTATGTTCCAAAGGATAAAGTAAATGTGCTTTACTGCCAGTTCTTAAAATTTTTTCTGTAATGAATTTTTCAGGTGAAGAAAAATGGATCAACAAATTGACTTCAGGTTCTTTCAGTTTACCTCTCCATTTAAATGGGCTTGACATTTTTTTGTCATGCTCCAATATGTTGAGCGATGAAAGCTTTTCCATTACAGATTTTGGGCTTGTTGTACTGACCAACCATTCTACTATTTCAATAATTTCAATCTTCCTCGCATACTCTCCTACTTCAATAAAATCCTCCACCTTATCAATTTTTTTGATTTCTTCCTTGAGCGATTCCATTGGGTGCAGGATATCTGCATAAAGCCATTTACCTCTGTTTGCAGCACGAAATTCCAATGCTTGAATGATACTTTCCTGTGTTTTTTCTCCAAATCCCTTGGTTTTAGCCACAATTCCAGACTGGCATGCTTCTAAAAGTTCATGGGTTGAAGTAATATTCAGTTCCTCCCATAAGGCCTTCACCTTTTTGGGGCCAAGACCTTTAATTTCCAGAATCTCTAAAATACCGGATGGTGTTTTTTTCAGCAATTTTTCCAAATAAGGATGCGTTCCGGAAGAAGAAAGGGAGTAAATTACCTCGGCAATACTTTTTCCTATGCCATTGAGTGACTGCAATTCTTGCATGGATTTTCCTTCAATTGACACTTCTCCCCTGTCAATTGTATTCACAGCTGATTGATAGCTTCTGATTTTAAAGGAATTTTCATCATGAAGCTCCATCAGCTTAATGATCAGCTTAAGTTGGCGAAGAATGTTTTTTGGATCCAAAACCTTTTCAATTTCGTTACTGTATAGGACAAATGTCATCAATAATTGTTTTAAATTAAAATGTTAAAAAACTATATTAAAGCCAACAATTAAACCAACATTAATATGAACTATTGGTTAGTCAAGTCAGAACCAAGCGAATATAGCTGGGAAGATCTCCTAAAAAACGGTGAAGAAATTTGGGATGGCATCAGGAATTTTCAAGCCAGAAATTATCTCAGGGAAATGAAAACCGGGGATTTGGTGCTTTTTTACCATAGTGGTAAGACAAAAGAAATCATAGGAATAGCAGAGGTGACTGAAGAAGCTTTTCCTGACCAGGCAGATAGTGAACAAAAAGGTTGGGTTTCCATACGGATCAAACCTAAAATATCCATAAAAAATCCTCTTACACTTGAAAAGATAAAAAACGACGGACAATTGAGTAATTTACTCCTTCTAAAACAATCCCGGCTTTCAGTAATGCCCGTTGAAAAACCGCAATTCGATCATATTGTAAAATTAACTTCATGAGACCCATATTTTACTTATTTTTATTCGCATGGACTATTTTAAGCCATACAACTTATGGTCAGCTTTCCTTCGTGGAAAGATTTGAATTGGAATCCAAATTTCAGGAGAATGATTTCATGATCATTAAAAGACCTGGAGGCATTATGGCATTTAGGTCACAACCGGAAAAGGGATTTAACTTAAGAAACAGATTTCAATATTTTTTGGCCGACCATAATTTGAAGTCAGACGTATTCAAAGAAATCAGAATCAAGGATAATTTTGACCTGGAAGCCTACGACCTTGAAGGAAACTTTTTCTATGCCCTGATGCAAAAAGGAACCACTGCTGTTTCTGAAAAATATCTGATTGAAATCAATCTGGAAACAGAGGAGGCAACAGAAATTTCTTTGGATAATGTCTACCCAATGGAATTAAAGGAATTTTTTGTACTCAATAGAAATGCTGTTTTTCTAGGAACAGCAGATACAAGACCTATTGTGCAGATTTATGATATTGAAGCCAATAATGTCTATACTGTGCAGGGAATATATTCGAAAGAAACATTGATACTTCAACTTAGAAAAGACAGTGAATTGGGAATCATAGATGTGTTAGTAAGCCGTCGTGATAAATTCAAAACAAAACAGGTTTCAATTCTTTCCTTTGATGAAATTGGAACCAAGATCAGGGAAGTCACTATTGACGGGCTAAATGACAACAATCTTGAAATTGTAGAAGGTTTACTTACCCCCATACAGGAATACCAACAATCATTGATCGGATCTTTTGGCCAAAGAAGAAGAGAGGCCTATCAGGGAATTTATATTGCAGACATCAATGAGTTTGGGGAATACAAATTAAAATATTATACCTTGGAAGATTTCCCGAATTTTTTCAATTATCTGAATGAAAAACAAAGGGAAAAAAAATGGAATGACTTGGAAAAATCATTTAAAAAAGGGGTAAATCCTTCCATCAAACCGGTTTTTTCTACAAGAGAAGTGATAACCACAGACCGTGGTTTCCTGATTTATAGTGACAATTTTAACGCTACAAACCCGAGATATATTCCTAGGGATGGTGTTTATGCCAATGATGCCTACAGGTTTAATCCCAACAGGATGTACTTTGATGGAACAAATTATGGTCCTGCCTATGGTTCGCAATTATTCAATACCATTCGAAACAGTCCCTATAATTGGCAAGTGGAAGGAGAATACAAATTCATTTCTGCCTATTTTATATATATTGATAAAGAAGGGCAGGTGATTTGGGACAACACCTTCAACCTATCTAACAAAATCACCGGAATTCCTGGTAAATTTGGAGAATTAAGTTTTGATGGAAATAAGCTCCATTATTTATACCTAGATGGTATAAATATTTACATGAGTTATATCAAGGAAGGTGAAGTGATTTTTGAAAATCAATCTTTTCCCATTGAATTGATCAATGAAAATGAAAGAATCCGGGAAACACAGGAATATAGTCTAAACTTCTCGTGGTGGTATGACAACTATTATATTCTAAGTGGAAAACAAATGATTAGATTTCTGGGAGAATCGGGAAAAGAAGAAACCAAGCAGGTGTTTTTTATCACAAAAATAAAGGTAGATGGGGATCTTTGGGCTCCTGAGGATTCAATCCAGTGAGTCTTTGGGTCAGTTTATAGTAACATTTAAAAAACTGCCCATCATCTCTTCTTACATCTTTATCTTTTATTTTTATATTTGCACGCAAAGTAAAAGCCATGCAAAAAAGACTTGTCCTTGACCAACAGCAAATCGCCATAATTCTTAAACGCTTTTGCCATCAATTGATAGAAAATCACGACACTTTTGAAAATACGGTCCTATTGGGATTACAGCCAAGGGGTCCTATTGTTTTGGATAAGATTGCAAAAACGCTGGAAGATATTTCTGGCCAAAAAGTACAGAAAGGTTATTTGGATGCTACTTTCCACCGGGACGATTTCAGGCGAAGGGATTTCCCTCTTAAGGCAAATGAGACTAAAATAGACTTTCTGATAGAAGGAAAGGAAGTAGTGCTCATTGACGACGTTCTTTATAAAGGCCGGTCTGTCAGAGCGGCATTGGATGCCATGATTGCTTTTGGAAGGCCCAAAAAAGTAGAATTGATGGTTTTGGTAGATAGAAAATATACCAGGGATTATCCGATTATGCCAGATTATTGCGGCGTAAAAGTAAATACCCTGGAAAGTCAATATGTTTCGGTGGAATGGATCGAAAAAGGATTTGAAAAAGACGCTATTTGGATTACAGAAAAAGCTTAACGCATAACATGTCACAACTCAGCACCAGACACCTTTTAGGAATTAAAGAAATCACCTCAGAAGATATACAACTTATTTTCGAAACTGCTGACAATTTCAAAGAGGTGCTCAACAGGCCCATTAAAAAAGTTCCTTCGCTGAGAGACATTACCATTGCTAACATTTTTTTTGAAAATTCTACGAGAACCCGTCTTTCTTTCGAATTAGCAGAAAAAAGGTTATCAGCCGATGTAATCAATTTCTCCTCGAGTAACAGTTCTGTAAAAAAAGGCGAAACCTTGATTGATACGGTCAATAATATCCTTTCGATGAAGGTGGATATGGTGGTAATGAGGCACAGTAGTCCTGGAGCACCGCACTTTCTTTCCAGAAATATTTCCGCGAATATTGTCAATGCAGGAGATGGCACCCACGAACACCCGACCCAAGCTCTTCTCGATGCTTTTTCAATCCGGGAAAAATTAGGAGATGTTTATGGTAAGAAAGTTGCCATAATTGGGGATATTCTTCATTCACGGGTTGCATTGTCTAATATATTCTGTCTGCAAAAGCTGGGAGCTGAAGTAATGGTATGTGGCCCCGTTACTTTAATTCCAAAATACATTTCGACGCTGGGCGTTAAAGTGGAACATGATGTCCAGAAAGCCCTTGCATGGTGCGATGTTGCCAATGTATTAAGAATACAGCTGGAAAGACAACAGATTAAGTATTTTCCGTCCCTTCGTGAATATTCATTGTATTTTGGCGTCAATAGAAAGATGCTGGACAGATTAGAAAAAGAAATTGTCATCATGCATCCAGGCCCAATCAACCGGGGAGTTGAACTGAATTCAGATGTTGCAGACAGTGAGCATTCTATTATTTTGCAACAGGTCGAAAATGGTGTGGCCATCAGAATGGCAGTATTATACTTGCTTGCCGGAGCCCGCGCATAAAAAAGTTTAAAAATAAAAAAGGCTATTCCTCTCCGGAATAGCCTTTTTTATTAGAGTTATTCTTATTTTTTCTTGAATTCTACATTGATTAGTGCGGCAGATTCTTCATCTCCTTCAAGAGGTTTGGTCACGACATAAAGATCATGTTTTTGACCATCTGTGACAGCCTGGATATTTATAGGGCTTACGCCAAACATCATTCCCCCTGGCCCCTGACCTCCAACTTTGAAAGTTCCTTCGCCAATTTTTGTTCCTGTAGTACTGCCCAATCTTAACTCTACGCTATATCCCTTGACAGAGGCCCTTTGGCCCCCACCTGAAAGGACAATACTTCCTATATCAGTCAAGTCTACACCACGGATTGCAAAAGAAGCTTCATCTGATGGCATGATCAAAAATGTCCGGCCTCCAAAACTCATGGTAGTGAATCCCACCAAATCTTTGGCTTCTGATGTACTGATCACCGGATTCCTCAAAACAACTGAAGAATTTCCTATCAATGGTTTGATATTTTCTCCTCCTCTATCGGTGAAACTTGCCGAAAGAACAAATACACCATTTTCAGTCAATGTCTTTCCCGTAGTTGGATCTACTGATCCAACAGCTGGAAGTGATGGTTTTTCCTCTGCCCTTCTTCCCAAGGACAATATGTAAGCGACAACTTTGCTGGCATCATCATATTTGAGATCTGGATTGGCAGGCATGGCTGTTTCTCCCCAGACACCTCCTCCACCTTTTTGGATTTTATTGATCAAATAAGAAACAGCATTTGGGTTTCTTCTATATTTCCTTGCCACTTCCACATAGGCAGGTCCAATGGATTCCTCATCCTCCTTATGACAGGTTTTACAGGTCAGTGAACTGATCAAACTTTTTCCGACCATGGCCTCAGTCATGATCAAATGTCCCTTAGAAGCTTCTGCTTGGTCAAGACCTGAAATATAGTCCGCAGATACAAAAAGCGTAGAAAGGTCTTTACCAGCCTCTGCATCATCAGGGTCTGAAACTTTCACTTCATATTGCACTTGAATACCTGGGAAATAGAAAGTTTGGTTTCCTTTTAGCTCAATTTGTACCTCAGGAGCGATATTTCCTGCATATACTGAGGTTATTGTGCTTTTCGATTTTAATTTGCCAGGATCACTTACTTCCACTTGAACATCATAATCTCCGATTTCCTTGAATGTGTAGGTAAGCTTAGGTTCATTGGTTGTTATAATTTCCCCGTTACCCAAATCCCAATTATACGTCAATGGATCATTTTCAGGATCTTTTGCACTAACTGTAAAAGTTGTTGTGAAAGGAATTGATCCGGAAGTTTTATCTACAGTGATGGATTCTACCACTGGGGTTCTGTTTCCTGCGTTGAAATCAATTCTTGACAAACCTGCATCGGGATTCTTTGTAAACCAGCCATTTCCATATTCAAGAATATATAGCTTCCCATCGGGCCCTACTTCCATATCCATCAACGCATTGAATTTTGTTCCTGCCATAAATGGCTCCATCTTATCAAAATCACCATTTGGACGCATGGTTACCGCTTTAACCCATCCTCTTACCCAGTCATAAATAAACAGCTTACCATCATAATATGAAGGATAACGGGTTTCTTTTGGAAACATATCTGAATAATAAACCGGCCCGGCCATCGCATTCCTTCCACCCGTACCCAATTGAGGAAAATCCGTAGAAACAGCATAAGGATACCAAATAAATGCCGGTGCCACCGGAGGTAATTCCCTTATCCCTGTATTGTTTCTTGAATTGTTTAAAGGCTTGGATTGATCAAAGGTAATTCCTGATTTTCCGGTCGCATAGTCATATTCCACATAGGCATAATTATTTCCTACAAAATAAGGCCAACCGAAATTTCCTGCTTTTCTTGCCTGATTGACTTCATCATAACCTCTTGGCCCTCTGGTATCTAAACTATCAGCATTCGCATCAGGACCGACCTCACCCCAATACAGGAATCCTGTTTTCTGATCAATGGATATTCTGTAAGGATTTCTGTTACCCTGTACATAGATTTCAGGACGGGTCCCTTCTGTTCCTTTTGGATACAGATTTCCTTCAGGAATATCATAGCTTCCATCTTCATTGACCTTGATTCTTAGAATTTTTCCGCGTAGGTCATTAGAATTTCCTGAACTCCTTCTGGCATCAAACTGCTCGAAACCTGGCCTATCATCTAACGGAGCAAATCCACGATTGACATACTTGCTGTTTTGCTGGTTAAATGGGGTTGAATTATCTCCCGTGGAAAGATACAATAAACCGTTTTTGTCAAAAGCAATGGACCCTCCCGTATGGCAACAAATATTTCTCTGGGAATACAATTCCAGAATAACTTTTTCAGAAGCCATATCCCATTGGTCATTTTTAAACTTAAACCTTGAAAGCCTGTTAATTTCGTTATCTCCTGTTGGACTGTAAAAGACAAAAACATAACCATTCTTAGCGAAATTTGGGTCTTTTTGAATACCCATAACCCCTTCTTCTGCATTCACACCAGGTACATCTGTTTTCCAGTAGACATCCAATTTAGCCACTTCCCTTACCGTGGAATCCCCATTTTTATATAAAAGAATCTCTCCTCTTCTTTGGGCAATAAGAATATCCAGGTTTGGAAGAATGGTCATTTCTGTTGGTTCAGTGAATTCCCCAAGCACCAACATTTTTTTCTCAAACCTGTTTTCTTCGGGCACTCTCTGGGTTTTTGCTTTAGAATAATCCAATTTTTTATTGTCACCAATTGCATATTTTATCCCTTCCAAAACATGCTTTATGAAGAGTTCCTCTGTAAAAGACTCACTGGTATGCCCCCCTGCAGTGTACCAGGCCCTTCCTCCATCGTACTCATGATACCAGGCCATGGGATGGTAACCCATAGGTCGTGTTTGCTGGTAACTTTCTTCATCAATATCCATTAAGACATTCACATCAGGGTTCATTTTTTCAAAATGATACCATTCATCTCTTCTATTCCATATTTCTGGCAAAAACCGGGTACTCGGATGCTTCCTGTCTGTCACATTTAATTTGCCATCCTGAACATTCGAAAAAGAGTCTCCGATACCTGGGTGATACGAAAAATAAGCACCTGCTAGACGGTTATACCATCCCCAATGGTTTTCAGTGTCTGTGGCAGCATGAATTCCAACATAACCTCCACCTGCTTGAATGTATCTTTCGAAATCAGCTTCCTGATAATGATTAAGTACATCTCCAGTGGTACTCAACCAGATTACAGCCGAATATTGGTTTAGATTTTCCTCATTGATGAGTTCTGCATTGGTGGTCGTATCCACATCAAATCCATTTTCAGCACCGAGTTTTTGAAGTGCTGCTATACCATCCGGAATTGATTCATGATAAAAACCTGCAGTTTTACTGAATACCAAGACTTTAGGACTCCCACTCCTTTTATTGCAGGAGCTAAAAAACACCAAAGCCATTACAGCAAGAATTACGCTTTGTTTTAGTACTTTTTTGGTTAACATAGGTTATTGATTTGCTTGGAAATATAGCATGATTTTTTGAAGGCCTCGAAGGTATTCATACAAATGGTACCTATCCTTTAAGATTGGTAGGCCATATTGATTTAAGAGCGAAAAATAACATAAATTTATCAATATCAGCGCTATTCATTATGTGATTTTTACATTATGAAGTATATTTGTTCAAATCAAATACTATGAAAAACAAAAATCATCAAATTTTCCTGTTTGTCGTTACTGCAGTATTTTTCTTTTCATGTAATGAAAACGAAGTAAAAGAATCATCGATCGGCGAGTCAATAAAAATCATTTCCCAATCCAATGGCCCGGTCCTTGGTTATTCATTGGGATCAGAGGTATCTATTTTGGATGAAAAAGGACTCAAGTTTAAAGATCTGAATAAAAATGGCAAATTAGACAAATACGAGGACTGGAGACTTTCAACTGATGAAAGAGCAAAAGACCTAGCCTCGAAAATGTCTGTTGAGCAAATTGCCGGAATGATGCTTTACAGCTCGCACCAATCAATCCCAGCTGCAGCTGGAGGTTTTGGTGCAGGAACTTATGAAGGGAAGCCATTTCCTGAAAGCGGCCTACCTGCTTCCGTCTTATCTGATCAGCAAAAGAAATTCCTTTCTGAGGACAACCTAAGACATGTTCTGATTACAAGAGTTGAGAGCCCTGAAATAGCAGCTATCTGGAACAACAATGCCCAAGAATTTGTGGAGGGCTTGGGGCTAGGAATTCCTGCCAACAACAGTTCGGACCCTAGACATGGACCTGTGGCTAGTACAGAATATAATGCAGGTTCTGGTGGAAATATATCCATGTGGCCGGAATCTCTTGGATTGGCAGCAACCTTTGATCCTTCCTTGGTCCAACGTTTTGGAGAAGTCGGATCCATAGAATATAGAGCATTGGGCCTGACTACAGCGCTTTCTCCGCAAATTGACCTTGGTACAGAACCACGTTGGAATAGGTTGAAAGGAACTTTTGGAGAAGACCCAAACCTATCAGCTGACATGGCAAGGGCATATGTCGATGGCTTTCAAAGTTCGGATATATCCAATGAATTAGCGAATGGATGGGGATTTCAAAGTGTGAATGCCATGGTGAAACATTGGCCGGGGGGAGGACCAGAGGAAGGAGGGAGAGACGCCCATTTTGCTTATGGGAAGTTTGCGGTTTACCCTGGAGATAATTTCAAAGATCATTTGATTCCTTTTACAGAAGGGGCTTTCAAACTTAAAGGACGAACTAAATACGCTTCTGCAGTTATGCCTTATTACACTATTTCATACGAACAGGACGTCAAGGATAAAGATAATGTTGCCAATGCCTACAATAAGTACCTGATCCATGATTTGTTAAGGGAGAAATACGGGTATGAAGGAGTGGTATGTACGGATTGGGGTGTCACCGGCAATGAAGGTCCAAAGCCTGAAATATTTATGGGAAAACCCTGGGGTATGGAAGACAAAACCATTGCAGAAAGACATTACAGGGTGTTGATGGCCGGAGCCGATCAATTTGGAGGAAATAATGATATCAGGCCTGTATTGGAAGCCTATCAAATGGGTGCAATAGAACATGGTGAGGAATGGATGAGGGCTAGATTTGAACAATCTGCTGTAAGGCTCTTACGAAATATTTTCCAAACCGGCCTGTTTGAAAATCCTTATTTAGATCCAAAACTTACCAAGGAGACAGTTGGAAACCCAGTTTTCATGGACGAGGGCTACCAGGCCCAATTAAAGTCCATCGTCTTATTGAAAAATAAGGAAAACATACTTCCATTGGCACAAAAAAGTAAAGTTTATATACCTAAAAAATTCATCCCTTCTACTACCAATTGGTGGGGTGTAAAATCAGAAGAAAAATGGGTGGATGCCATTAATCTTGAAATTGCTAAAAAATACTTTGATCTGGCTGAAACACCTGAAGAGGCAGATTATGCCTTGGTATTTGTCAGCAATCCTGAATCAGGTACTGGTTATGACCCCGAAGACAGGGAAAAAGGAGGGAATGGATATGTACCTATTAGTTTACAGTATGGCCCCTATAAAGCAGAATTTTCCAGAGAGCAAAGCATCGCAGCAGGTGATCCTATCATAGCCCCGGATGTGACAAACAGATCTTATAAGAACAAATCAATAACGGCAGCCAATTTCAAAGAATTACAACTTATTCAGGAAACCACAAAATCAATGAAAGGGAAGCCGGTTATATCGGTTATCAATGCTTCTAATCCTATGATTTTCCATGAATTTGAAAGAGAGGTAAATGGAATACTTTTACACTTTGGTGTTCAGGACCAAGCCATCCTCGATATACTTATTGGCAAATCAGAACCTTCGGCATTATTGCCCATTCAAATGCCGGCAAATATGAAAATTGTGGAAGAGCAGTTTGAAGATGTTCCCCATGATATGGAATGTCATAAAGATGAACAGGGCAATTCTTATGATTTTGCTTATGGATTAAACTGGAGCGGAGTCATTGAAGATGAAAGAACTAAAAAGTATAAAAAATGAAATAGGCAATGAAAGAGATCGGCTTAGTTATGGACCGGTTTCTTCTTTCTCTTCTTCAAAAAACACATCCGATCCACAAACCACCTTTTCCACTACTTTGGGAGTCCCATCCTGGCTTTTGGAATACCATTGTCCATCTTCTCCTTGGTTGATAGACCATAGCCTTCCATTTTCATCACGATAGGTAAAAACCCCAGTAGCTTTATTTCTTCGGATATCCTCAAACATTTCATAAAAGCGGACCGATCCATCCTCCATAACAACATAAACTTCGCAGGTACTGCTGATTTCCTCAATGTCCATACAGGATGAAGTTATCCCGGCAAAAAAAAGGAACAATAATAATTCTTTTCTCATCATATATAAAAGTTGCAAAGGGTCCCTATCAAAACCTTTATTCTGCAGTCTTGATAAAATTTAACGAAATTATTGATCAAAATTATACCCAAAGATATCATTGTTTTGTTAATACGCGAAATTCTGAAACCATCGCATCATCAACAAATCAACAAGTTTATAAAATTTTTCTCCATTTTGATTATAATCATAATAAATGATTTCCTTTTCCACTAAAGCTTCCAAGGCCCTGATTACAGCAGCAGAACTCGTTAAATCATATTTTTTTATAAAATCCCCCGCAGTAGGAAAAAATACTTTTTCTTCTTTAGCTATGGCAGCCAAAAGCCGCCATTGGCCTTTGGTCAAAAGATTTCTAATATTGAAAAAAGTATGCTGCATCTCTTCCATTGCTTTCAGTGCTTCTACCTTCCAGGCCAAAGGAATATTTTTCTTGTAACCTGCGTGGTACATCCTATTACAGATCAATTGGACATAATAAGTATGTAAATCGGTCCAATCCAATAATTCCTCAATACCTTCCATGTCCACCTTCCATTTTGCATGTTCAAACTTTTGTTTGATAAAATCTGCATATTCTTCTTTTGGGATTTTGTCCAATTTCATAAAGCTTGTACTACTGAAAAAAGGTAGATTGGGATGGGTGAAAAGTTCTGTCATCACATGATGCTGACTTCCTGAAAAGATAAAAACCACATTTTTTAATTCCTGGATCACAGACCTTATCCAAGCATCCACATGCTTTTCGGGATATTGGGTAATCTGCTGGAATTCGTCAATTGAAATTAATACAGGAACTTTTTGGGATTCCAACATCTCAAAAATAACCCTTATGTTATTTTTCGCAATTTCTGGCTGCACATCAAAACTGACAGCTGACAAACCTGAAAGTTCATTGAATTGAATAGTTGGCCGAATAGTCTTCATAAAGCCCCAGACCTTTTTCCCTAAAGAACTGTTTTGTTCAACCGCTTGGAGTATGGCAGTAGCCAATTCATTTAATAGTTCGTTAAAATTGGAAGTTTTAAAAATATCCAAATAAATCGTTAACCAAGTTTTTCCCAATTCAAACTCTATATGCCTAATTAATGCAGTTTTTCCCATCCGTCTTATTGATACCAAGGTAACTGATTGCCCACCTTGTAGAAATTGACGGATTTTCAGGGTTTCTCTTTTCCTATCACAAAAATTGTCAGGTCCTGTATATCCCGTTGTTGGAAATGGAGTTTCGGATTTCATTTTGCTAAAATTAAGTAACAAAACATTAGTAACAAAATGTTAGTAATATTTTGTTACTAATGTTTATATAAAATTAATCCCTTAGAAAAAAATTCCTAAGATAGGAATGGGTCAAAGCGATAGAAATGTTTTCCAAACCTGGGTGATTATCATAAAAAAAGGCCAATTCCTTGGCCTTTTTTATGATCTATACTCCCATGAATTAGGGCATCAATGCAGCCACTCCTGGAAGGACTTTCCCTTCCATGTGTTCCAATAATGCACCTCCACCTGTAGAAACATAGGATACTTTATCTCCAAAACCAAACTTATTTACAGCAGCAGCTGAATCCCCTCCTCCAATAAGGGAGAAGGCCCCGTTTTCGGTTGCTTCAGCAATTGCTTCTGCCACAGCTACTGTTCCATTCAAAAAACTACTCATTTCAAAAACTCCCATTGGACCATTCCATAGAATAGTTTTAGAACTCTTAATAACATCTGCAAATAATTTCCTGGTCTCAGGACCAATATCCAATCCCATCCAGCCATCTGGAATTTCTCCTGCTTTGGCCAAACCCTGTTCCGCCTCATTTGAAAATTCTTTGGAAGTCACTGTGTCTACCGGAAGAAAAAGTTTTACGCCTTTTTCATCAGCCTTTTTCATCAATTCCAATACATAATCAAGTTTATCTTCTTCGCAAAGGGAATTTCCGATTTTACCGCCTTGGGCTTTAGAAAAAGTATATGACATGCCCCCTCCGATTATCAAATTGTCTACTTTGTCCAACAATCTTTCAATTATCAGAATTTTATCTGATATCTTAGCCCCACCCATGATGGCAGTATATGGCCTTTCCGGTTTTTCCAGAACTTTATCTGCATTCTCAAGTTCAGAAAGCATTAAATAACCCGTTGCTTTTGTATTAAAAAACTTAGCAATTACAGCAGTAGAGGCATGTGCCCTGTGGGCTGTGCCAAAGGCATCATTTACATAAATATCTCCTAATTTGGACAGTTTCTCTGCAAAAGCTTCATCTCCTTTTTCCTCTTCTTTGTAAAAACGAAGGTTTTCCAAAAGTAAAACCTCATCTGGCTGAAGCCCTAGAGCTAGGTTTTTTGCTTCATCACCAATACAGTCCGGTGCAAATTTGACAGGTTTACCCAATAATTTCTGTAGGCTTCCTACCACATGCCTTAGAGAATATTTCTCAGTGGGCCCATCTTTTGGTCTTCCCAAATGGGACATCAAAATCACAGATCCACCATCTTTAAGGATTTTTTCGATGGTAGGTATTGCAGCTTTGATTCTTGTATCATCAGAAACATTTTGATGCTCATCTAAAGGGACATTAAAATCCACTCTTATCAAGGCCTTTTTACCCTTAAAATCGAGGTTGTCTACACTTTTGATTCTGTTGCTCATGGTTTAATTTGTTTAAAAGATTTGATTATCAAAATCACATGTCAATATTGGAACGTCTTACCCATCCAAAGTTACTGCTCTTAAATTCACCAAACATTGAAATTAAGTAAAATTTAAATGTTTCATACTACTCACCCACCGAGGCTCTCCTCAACCTATCGTTTATGGCTCTTCCCAATCCTTCCTCTGGCAAAAGTTCTGATAAAATTACGGAAACATCCAAGCTATCCAAAGCTCTCATGGAAGCAAAAAGATTTTTTGCTGCTTCGGATAAGTCTTTATTCCTGCTTAATTGGATCTGACGGAATTTTGGTATTTCCTCAATCTCCTTGTCAAAAGATAAAACGGCAAAATCCACTCCCTTTGAGGTATAGAATTTAACCAGTTCGGACAAATCACCTACAATGAAAGGCTTTTTTGGTGAATAATGGCTTTTTAGCATTCCTGGAGATTTGGGGTTGCTGCTTGAATGGGCCATAAGTTGAACATTTCCCACCACTGCCTCTATTTTATCTAATTCCAATCCCCCTAATCTGTAAACCGTTACTTTTCCATCTTCAATTCCAACAATTGTGCTTTCCAATCCAACGTTGCAGATACCCCCATCTAGAATGTAGGGGATTTTATCTCCCAGTTGATCGTTTACATGATTCGCATTTGTTGGACTGATATATCCAAAAGGATTGGCACTTGGCGCAGCCAAGGGGAAATCTAAGATAGCCAAAAGTTCTCTTGTCAAGGGATGATTGGGAATCCTCACCGCTACCTTATCCAATCCACTGGTCACCAAATCGGGAACAATTTCCTTTTTTGGCAGCAAAAGCGTCAAAGGCCCAGGCCAGTATTTTTCAGCTAATGGCAAAAGTTGTTCAGGTATATCCAAAGTAAAGTTTTCAACCCTTTCAAGATCATAGGTATGAAGGATTAATGGGTCAAAACTAGGTCGGTTTTTTACCGCAAAAATCCTTGCAACTGCATCCGGGTTTAGGGCATTTCCAGCCAATCCATAAACAGTTTCTGTGGGGATCCCCACCAAATCCCCCTGCTCTAAAAAGGATTTTGCCTTATAAATGTCTTTTCCAATATCCGCCATTATTCCTGACAAAAATCATCAACCCAGCTTTTGGCCTCTCTAAAACCAAGATTCAATGCCATTTTAAGATTGGCGCAACCATCTTCCTTTTGACCAAAGGCACTCATTTGAGTAACTCCAAGCAAGTAGTAAGCTGCACCGTTTCTCTTATCCAAAATTACTGTGTTGAAAAGGGATTCTACGGCTCCTACAGGATCATTATTGCCCAATTGGGCTTTTGCCTTATTGAATTGGGCCAGGGAGTTGTCGGGATTGCCCTGAAGGACCACATCGAAATCAAAGATTGCATCTTCATATTGCTCCAATCCCAGCAAAGCCAAACCTCTGTTGTAATAGATATCTATTTGACTTTGATCCAGGCCATTAGCTGTATTATAATCAAGGACAGCTTCCCGAAATGCCTTTTTCTCCAAATAAGCATTCCCCCGGTTAAAAAAAGGTTTATAAGAAGATGAGTCTTTTTCAATGGATTTTGTAAAGGAACTTATTGCTGCGTCATATTTGGTTTGCTGAAACAGCGCAACCCCTTTAGCATTATATGCCGAAGTATTTTCCGGATTTTTTTCCAGAACCCTATCAAAATATTCAATTGCCTTTTGATATTCTTCAGCCTCCATTAACCTTAGACCTTCATCAAATAATTCCTGTTCAGATGGACTACATGACCAAACAAAAGCCAAAATGGCTATCCAAAACAAATTCTTTTTCACTTTTGGTAAATTTTCAGGCAAAGATAAACAATTTATTAAGAGCTGAATCCTCTCATTTTTGAAGCATACACTTCAGGAACAGGTACAGGTCTCATATTTACCATATCCACTGAAACCATTGTTGTGGAAGCTTGTGCAAAAATCTTGACTTCACCTGATTCTTTTTCACCCATAATTACCTGTTCCAGAACAAATGAAGTGTTTCCAACATGATTACACCTCACAAAAACCTCAATTTTATCCTTCACATGGATAGGGGTACGGTAATCAATTGAAATATTGGCCACAACGGTTCCTGTCTCCATAATATCCCAATCACAGACTTTGTACAGGTAATGGGCCCTGGCATGTTCAAGGTAGCTGAAATAAACACCATTGTTCACGTGCATATAGCCATCTATATCTGAGAATCTGATCTGTACCTGAACGGAAAAAGAAAAGGAGGACATGACATCCTCCGGAATTAACTTCATCATTTGTTTTTTATTTCTATCAAAGCAATATCTCTGATTTACTGGTCTTTTCTAACATTCTGAGAATTGACTGATTGTGTCCCACAAGGTCTGCCACAGAGTCATAAGGAATCCATGCCAAATCTTTACTTTCCTCTGATAAAACCAAGGGCTCATTCATCTCGGCTTCTATCAGGAACCTAACATCATAATGAAAATGTTCAGGAACATCCGCTTTTTCAGGAATCAAATGTCTATCAAGATCAAATATCCCTGCATCTACAAATCTCAAAGAGGTCAATCCACTTTCTTCTTTTGCTTCCATCATGGCCACTTCTAATAGATTTTCATTCCCATCAGCATGTCCCCCCAGTTGAAGCCATCTATTTAATTTCCGGTGCAAAGTCAACAAGGTGTGGGTACGCCTTTTGTTTACGATCCATGCAGAACCTGTAAAATGACCCTCTAATCTTTCTCTAACAAAAGCCAGATCATCATAAGTAAGGTCAACGAAATCTTTGATAAAAGTAGATTCTTCCTCAAATGGGGTCCTATAATTTTGAAGACTTGTCCTTAGTAATTGTCTATTCATACTAATGCTTTTTTTCAAATAACTCTTCGATAAACTGGTCGAAATTCAAGGCCTTTTGATACATATGATCTGAATAAACAGTTACCAGGACCTTGATAAAACTGGGCTTATCGTTGATACTCACTTTTTCAATACTTACATTCCCAAAAAGCTGGTCAATTTTTTGAGAAAAGCCCGCATTGCTCAAAGGAGGCTTGAAATATTGCTTTTCAGTAGTTTTGACATCTTCATTGATCTCTTCAATTTTTCTGTCCAAACTGACCCGACGATAACCCAAATCTAACATTCGTCGGCCAAAAGCAAAGAAAATATGGGAAAAAGTTTTTTCATCGAAGGGTATATCGTAGGAAACAGCAAAACCATTTGCATAGGGGGAATTGAGGATGTGTACCTCAGGATGACTGTTTATTCCTGATTTTTTGAAGTGATAATTCTTGGCCACCAAGGCTAATAAAGACAAACCATCTTTTGAAACCATCCAAGAATCAACTGCTTCCTGTTCTATTTCTGTTTGTTTAAAATTTTCCTTTACCTGAATAGGATTCGTCTTTTTGGGGAATAGTTTACCTAAGACATCGTCAATAAATGAAGCCATTAATTTTTAAGTTTATAAACACCGTTTGAATCAAGCACAATCAGCCCCTCTTCTTCTAGCTCCCGTACAATAGCGATAGTATCTTGGTCATTTTCCAATCCGGTAATTTCATGGATATTTAATAAGGAAAACACTTTCCCCACTCGTAAAGTTTGAATAATTTTTTCTCTTACCTGATTAGGATGAAGGCTTTTGATCTTCATTCTTTCAAGACAAACATCACAAATACCGCATAAATCATCCGATCTTTCTCCAAAATAAGATGAAATCTGGTTAGCCCTACACAAACCTGTATTTTTCAAATAAGCTATCATAGCCGAAGCTTTATGCATGGTGTTTTGCCTTCTCAATTCTATTCTTTTTTGATCCAAAGGTAATTTTCCTGCATCAAATCGCTCAGTAAGAAAAGTAATTTGGGGCTTATCTTTTCTTTTATTATAGGAAAGTATTCCCAAATTATCGAGTTGCTCTAACATTTGTACCAAATATTTTTCGGGAATATTCAGCGATTTGGCCAATTTGGCTTCCTGAATCTTTAAAAACTCCACAAACAATTCCCCTCCAAATGACCTTAACAACAGTTTGATCAAAGGATCAAGTTTAGCATTGGCAATCTGAAATTCATACAATTTGGATTGATTGACCAAAAATCTTATGGAAGAAGGGTTAAAAAAGCTTTCGTTAAGCTCAATTAGACCTTCTTCTTGTAGAACTTTGATAGCATTGTATGTTAGGAGGACCTCCAAATTATAGGTATTGGCAAAAATGGAAATTTCAAAATCAAAACTGGACAAATAGCCGCTTCCTACTGCCATTCTATAATAATTGGCCAGACTCTGATAAACTTTTTTTAAAAAATCAATTGATGGATATGCATGACTGGCCCTTTCCTCCAAAGCTAACATATCCTGTTCATTGGAAAGTAAAACCGCATAGGCCCTTTTTTCATCCCTTCCTGCCCTACCTGCTTCCTGGTAATAATTCTCAAGATTTTCAGGTAAATCCAAGTGGACAACTAAACGCACATCCGGCTTATCTATACCCATTCCAAAGGCATTGGTAGCGACCATGACCCTTATCCGGTTGGATTTCCACTCCAATTGCCTTTTTTCTCTGGTTAAATTATCCAGACCCGCATGGTAAAATGTAGAAGGAATACCTAATTTGTTAAATACGGAAGCCACTTCTTTTGTGCCTTTTCTATTGCGTAAATAAACTATTGCCGATCCGGAAATTTTATTTAATATTTCAATCGCTTTTTCCAATTTATTCTCCACCAACCTTACACTATAACTCAGGTTTTTCCTAGAAAAGGATTTCACAAAAATCTTCGACTTTTTTAGCTTTAGTTTCTCAACAATATCTTCCCTGACTTGTATGGTCGCAGAGGCTGTAAGAGCTAGGCAAGGAATATCCGGGTGATATTGCCTGATGGCAGCAATTTCCAGATAAGGTGGGCGAAAGTCATAACCCCATTGAGAAATACAATGAGCCTCATCAACTGCTAAAAGATTAACCCTCATCTTTTTGAATCGCTCAATAAAAATCTCAGTCTTCAATCTTTCCGGAGAGACATACAAAAATTTATAATTGCCGTAAATACAATTATCCAGAACCGTATCAATTTCCCTATTGCCCATTCCTGAATAAATGGCTGCAGCCAGAACCCCTTTTTTTCTCAGATTATCCACCTGATCTTTCATGAGCGCAATCAAAGGGCTGATTACTATACAAATGCCTTCCATCGCTAAAGCAGGAACCTGGAAACAAATAGATTTTCCTCCTCCTGTAGGGAGCAGTGCCAAAGCATCTTTACCCTCAAGCACAGAGAGGACAATATCCAGTTGAATTGGCCTGAATTCGCTGTAACCAAAAACAGTCTTAAGAATATGATAGGCCTTTTCTTTCAATTTACCAGGTAATATTTTGCTTGTTCAAAAATGAAGCAATCCCTTTTTGACAATCTTTGGAATTCCGCGCATAAGCATTCATAAGGGAAGCATATTCCAAACCTTCTTCCAGACTTTTGCCTTCCAGTTCAGCAATCATTTCCTTTATTTTACCCATGGATTGCCCCGAATTTCCAATTGCCAATTTCTGGGCATACTTGAAGACAATTTCTTCCAAAACTTCTTCTTCTACAACCCAGTTGATCAAGCCTATTTCCCTGGCTTCCCCAGCAGATATGAGATCACCATCCAACAAAAGGTGTTTTGCTTTTCCTGCACCGATTTTTTTAATTAAAAACACCATCACCAGGGCTGGAATAAAGCCCAGTTTTACTTCCGTATATGCAAATTTTGCCTCAGGGACTGCAAAAGAAAAATCACAGATAGTTGCCAATCCACAACCACCGGCAAGTGCATGACCTTGAATTTGGGCAATTACTACTTTTGGGAATGAATAGATTCTTTGAAACAAATCCTTAAGATTTTGGCTATCGGCCAGATTTTCCTCAAAGGAATTTTTTTGCATGGATTGTAAATAAGCCAGATCAGCTCCTGAACAGAATACTTTTCCTGCCGCTTTGATAACAACTATTTTGACATCTTTATCTATTTCCATTTTATCCAATGCTTCTTTGATGGCTTCTACCATTTCTGCATTCAGGGCATTTCTTTTTTCCGGGCGGTTGAGTTCTATGTATCCAACACGCTCTGTTTTATACAAATTCACTGGTTGGTTCATCACGTAATAATCAGATTAAGGTATGGTAACAATAAGAGAATGAAAGATAGACCAGATGTCTTGGTCTTCCAAAAATAGCTTCAGTTTAATACTATTTTTTGAGCACAGTTCTTCATTTTAACTAATTTTTCTTTGGGCTCAACCTCCCATTTCCCTTTCTCCCAGAGGAACAACTTGTATCCTTCTGTCAGATTGGAAATATCAAGTTGCCCGGGTTCCAAAATCAAAGATCCAAGGTTTCCTGGTAGAAAAACGTGGATTTTTTTTCCGGATTGAAAAGCTACCAATTCCCTTTGGGAATTTGGATTGGCATAATCCCTGTTCGGTTGGACTTTAAAGCTCAGGTCTTTATCCGACAAATCCTGAAATGAATAAATATCTCCATCAAAAAAAATGTCTAAGGCAATCCCATTCTCCAAACCATACCAAACTATTTCCTTCTTGGACATTCCTTCAAATTTTGAATGTATTCGCAACAATCCAATTGCCAAAAGGACAATAATCACTGAATAAAGTAGTTTCCTGCCGGGAGAATGCCATAAAATAAAGAGAAGTATTACAGAGACAAAATATAGGGCTATATGCAAAGGTGAAAGGTAAATTTCGGAAATTTTGGAAAATGGCAATTCATTTATCAGGAAGATAAAATAATTGATGTAAGAAATAAATTTTTCGGTAATCCAGGCTAAACCTTGGCCTAAAAAGTGAACTGAGTGAAATAACATGAAAGGAATTCCAAAGGACATGATTAGAAATGCCCCTGGAATAGCTACCAGGTTGGAAATAAGGAAATAGACTGGAAAGCTGTGGAAGTAATATGCCGAAATAGGAAATGTTGCTATTTGGGCTGCAAGTCCAACAGTTGTGATCTGCCAAACATATTCCAGCACCCTTAACTTAGGAAGCCACAAATTAACCAATAAAGGCTGAATTAAGACAATCCCTATAAGCGCTGAGTAGGACAATTGGAATCCAACGGAATACACTAAGAAAGGATTAAATAATAAAATTATGATAGCCGATAGGGCTATAGCATTAAAAATGGATGGATTCCGTGAACTCATTTGGGCCAAAGCCATCAAGGAAAACATGGTGGCAGCACGCATGACCGAAGGAGACATCCCTGTAAACAAGGCATAGGACCAAATCAAAACAATCAATAAGGACAGGTAAAAAACCCGCTTGGGACGGGAAAGTCTTTGTGGCTTTAAAAACAAAAAGAAAAAGCCATAAATAATACCGACATGCAAACCTGAAACTGCCAGAACATGCATAGCTCCAGCTGTGGCGTAAGCTTCACTGATTTCTTTATCCATATTCTTTTTCTGGCCCAAGAGTAAAGCTTTGGCGATTTGATTGGATTTAGGATCATCAAAGGTTTTATCAATCTCAGCCATAATTCGAGCCCTCAGATCCATAAAGAAACTTTCAATGGGGAATTCATTTAAACTTCCTATCCGTTCAATATGATCCTTAACAAAGTGTTGGTGAGAAATCTGTTGGTTCAGAAGGAAAGCTGCATAATCAAATTCAAATGGATTTGTCACAGGATGAATTCTCTGAGGGGAATCCCCAATCCAAACCAAATCTCCAGGGGTTAATTTTTTACCATAACGGTGGTAAAGCAAAACCTCTCCTTCAGTTTGTTGCCAACCCAAACCATTGAAAGTTTTCTTTATACTCACCCTATTTGCGGATGAATTTGGTTTGGGCTCATCATATTCCAGGACCAAAGCCAAATAGGATTCTATTTGTTCTTCGCAATTGATCAATTGTTTGGAATTTTGACTAATATCCTTTTGAAAACAGGCAAGAAGGCCCAATATAAAAAGTTGAAAATAGGCCAAAATGGGTATAAAGGATTTAAAACGGAATTGATCCTTATAGGAATTGACAAGAAGGATTAATAAATACAGGATAAAAAAGACCAAAAGTGGTAAAAAGAAGTAAAATAAAGGGAATTGGCTTACCTTGGGGTAAGCCAGAATTCCAGAAATAAAGAATACGGAATACCTTAAAAATGGAAATTCAGCGAAACGCATATTGAAAAAATTTGACTCAATTTACAAAAAAACCAAAAAAAAGGGGCTTAAATAAGCCCCTTTAGGTGAAATTAAACGGATAATTTACTAAAATCTATAACCTACATTGAAACCGGCCTTAAATTCAACCGGAGAATATTTTTCAGCTACCACATCTGAAAATCCTCTTGCTATAGAACCAAATGGACCAAATGCAAAATTGTTATAATTCCATCTATATCCTGCAATCAAACCAAGATATCCACTGTTTAGATTTGTTGTAGTCACCACATTATCGATATCTTCTGTTACATCACCAAAGCGGTATTTAAAGAATGGAGAGATATACATACTTCCAGTCTCATTTTCGGCAAAATAGAAGTTATAAGAAAGTAAAACTGCGGTGGCATTAAAGTCAACCCCGTTTTTTGAAGATTGGTAACTGAACCTATCATTAAAATGAAATTCCACGGCTATTGACTGGTCATTTTTAATAAAATGTTCATAACCCAATTCAATAGATCCTAATAGGATAGTATTAAGAAAATTAAGCCTTACCTCTCCGGTAGGATCTTCCAATCTACCTTTTGTTTGGGTTTGAGAATGAGCAACACTTCCTACAAGAAGAAAAACGATAACAATTAATTTTTTCATTTTTTAGTCTTTAAAAACAATTGAATATAAAATATCACAAATATAGTTCCATTTTAAAATGTTGGATATTACATTCTTCAAACATATCCCCAACTTTTTTAAAACCAAACTTGGCATATAAGGGCATGGCATCCAATTGGGCATGCATATATAATTTTTTTCCTTTTGCTTGGGGATTGGCAGCAATGTCTTCCAGAACTGTTTTTACTAACGACTGACCAACTCCTATCCCTCTCATAGGTTTCAAAACTGCAAATCTTTCCATTTTGATCCCTTTTTCCGTAAACCTCCATCTGGCAGTCCCAGCAGGATGACCATTTACCTTAGCCAAAAAATGAGTGGAAATATCCTCAAATTCGTCATATTCCTCTGACGGATCTACTTCCTGTTCGACAACAAAAACTTCCTCTCTGATTTTAAAAACGGTATCAAGCTGTTCCTTCGACAGCACCTTTTCCACGCTGATCATCTTCCTTTCTTATGTCTTTTTGTGATTCATTTTTATCGTAAGCCTCTATGATGGATTTGACCAATTTATGGCGGATTACATCTTTTCCGCTAAGGTGTACAAAACCAATTCCTTTAACATCCTTAAGTATTCTTAAAGCCTCATTTAACCCTGATTTCTGTCTTTTTGGTAAATCCACCTGTGTCTGATCCCCGGTGATAATCACTTTGGAGTTTGGCCCCATTCTGGTCAAAAACATTTTTATCTGTTCACTTGTGGTATTTTGGGCTTCATCTAAAAGCACAAAGGCATCATGAAGCGTTCTTCCCCTCATGTAAGCCAAAGGTGCAATTTCAATCACTCTTGTTTCCTGATAAAATTTTAATTTTTCGGAGGGGACCATATCACTTAATGCGTCATATATAGGTCTTAAATAGGGATCCAACTTTTCCTGAAGATCTCCTGGAAGAAAACCCAAATTTTCCCCTGCTTCCACAGCAGGTCTTGTGATAATAATTCTTTTGACCTCTCTGTTTTTCAGTGCTCTTACCGCCAGAGCCACTGCGATATAGGTCTTTCCTGTTCCTGCAGGTCCCAAAGCGAAAACCAGATCATTTTTGAAAGCTGACTCGACCAACTTTCTCTGATTGGGTGACTTGGGTTTTACAACCAAACCCTTATTGCCATAAATGATGACATCATTTTTTTGATTCTCCTCAAAAGGGGCGCCTTCAAGTGCTATATATTCCCTTATATTTTCAGGTGTAATATGCCCAAACCTGTGAAAATGCTGTAATAACATATTCAGCACATCATTGATACGGAGGATTTCAGGAGCTCTCCCCTGGATCCGAATTTCATTGCCCCGGGAAACAATTTTACTTTGAGGAAAGGCCGCTGCTATTTGCCTGATGTTTTCATTTCCCGTTCCCAAAAAGTCGAGTAGTGGAATATTTTCTAAAGTAATTACTTTCTCTACCAAGCCGATATAGTTGAATTAATATTTGTTACTAAAGTGTAATGAATAAATTTCTATTTTTGTTCACTTCCTGTACAAAAATAGAAAAAATTAACGGACTTGCTTATATGGCATTGATAACATTCACCTCGGATTTTGGAGACAGTGACTATTATGTACCTGCAGTGAAAGCAAAGATGTTATCTATCAACCAAGATCTTAAGATAATAGACATCACCCATAAAGTGGAAAATTACGATGTCGCCCATGCTGCGTTCACGTTAAAGTCTGTTTATCCTGAATTTCCAAAAGGAACCGTGCACCTATTGGCCATGAACAGTACCAGCAGTGCAACAGATGGCTATATAGGAATTTATTTGAAGGAACATATTTTCCTTGGACCAAACAATGGTGTATTAAGCCTCTTGTCAGAATATGACCCTGACCAAATTGTAAAGTTTAATTACACTAAGAATATCCAAAGCAGCTTCCCCGTAAAAGATATTTTGGCTCCAATTGCGGCAAAATTGGCCTTAGGTAATGAGTTGAAACAGCTGGGTGAGCCGGTGACACAAATGAAGAAAATGATCCCAAGGAACTTCAAGGCCACCAAAAAACAGATTTTGGGACATGTTATCCGGGTGGATAATTATGGAAATCTTATTACGAATATTACTAAGGAAGTTTTCGACACCCTTAATCCCGGGAAATACAATATTGAGTTCGGAAGGGAATCATTGACAAAATTGTATACCAATTATGACCAAGTAGAGTCAGGGGATTGCTTTGCCTTTTTTAATAGTTTGGGATTATTGGAAATTGGAATCAATTACGGACATGGATCAGATTTATTGGGTCTGAAACTGGACAGCCCAGTTTTTATAAATTTTGAAACTGAAAACTGATGTTGGTACGGGTAGTTAAGATGACTTTTAAGAAGGATTCAGTGAATGATTTCCTTGAAAATTTCAATTCCCACAAAGAAATGATTAGAAATTTCCCAGGATGTAGTCATTTGGAACTTTGGCAGGACAAAAACTTCGAAAATATATTTATGACCTATAGTTATTGGGATTCCGAGGAAGCCTTGGAACAATACCGTGATTCCGAGCTGTTTAAATCTGTCTGGTCTTATACCAAGAGTCTTTTTGCTGATAAACCCATGGCATTTTCCGCAAAAAAAATTGAGGAACTGCCATGAGTCTTCTTGCAAGGAAAAAAAATAGTAATCATATTTGCATCCCGTTCAGCAAGGGACGTGGAAAATTGAATTTCCCAAATGGCTTGTCCGAAAGCTATCGGGATGGTAGACCTGCCCAGGTGGCGGAATTGGTAGACGCGTTGGTCTCAAACACCAATGAGGTTACACTCGTGCCGGTTCGACTCCGGCCCTGGGTACTTAAAGGCTCACAGAATTGTGAGCCTTTTTTTATTAAAGAAGATATTTTTCTAGAATGGTGAACTTTGGTGAAGTTTATCGATAATATTGTAAACAAGGACAATACTCCTTAAAATCGCATCCTTCAGGGTTTCCTGTGCAAAAATCCATCCCAAAAAAACCATGGCTCATCACTGGCATATTCCTACTTAACAACCCAATTGATAATTCATATCCCATTTTTGGCGGTAGATCATCAGGTAGATGTACTAAAATATTCCAGCTTTCATACATTTTGACCATGGCGGACACAAGCTTCTTTAATTCCTTCTCAGGAATTTGGTCACTTGGAGGAAAGCTCTCTTTATCTAACCCACAAAATTTTCCAAACTCAACCTGATTTTGATTTTTTTTGGTAAAACATTCTACTTCTTCAAACATACTTTCAAAGTCATCACCACTTTGAAAACCAGAATTTCTTTTCCTTTGGGAAAATCTGATATCCTCCAAAAGGTGTCTAATGTAATTTTCCATAGAGATTTTATTTAAAAATTGGACAAGAAATAAACTAAAACAGATATTATTAAAAAACTAGGTATTTATCACTTTTCAATCAAGTGATAAAAATTAAAAAATTCTTTCTAATAAAAAAACTTTCAACCTAAATAATTCTTACATTGTATAGGACTATAGTTTTTTTCAAAATCAAACACAACAACTATGAAAGCAGCAATCCAAAAAAGCAAATTCATGATCAAAAACTGGTGGCTGCTTTTGGTAGTCGGTACTTTGTTTATTCTGGCCGGTGCCTGGACCATTAATACTCCCCAGAGCAGCTATGTGAGCCTGGCTATTATTTTTGCTAGTTTCATGTTTGTTTCCGGGATTTTCTCTTTAGTTTTTTCCATTACCAACAGAAAAGAAATCGATGACTGGGGATGGCATTTGGCAGGATCTGTCTTTGATTTTGTTGTCGGGGCCATATTATTTTTTCATCCTGCAGTTACCATGGCAGTATTACCTTTTATGGTAGCATTTTACTTTCTTTTCAAAGGCTTTGCCACCTTCGGTTTTGCAGCAGATATGAGGAAGTATGGAGACAAAGGTTGGGGCTGGCTGGTTTTTAGCGGTATCCTATCTACTGTTTTTGCCATTATGATCATTTTCAATCCCACTTTGGGAGGTTTGACCATTGTGGTCTTTACTGCATTTGCCTTTTTCTCTTTGGGCTTTTTCAATATTATTTTGGCATTTTCTCTGAAAAAACTGAAAGAAAGAGCCGGAGATTTAAAAGAAATAATCGGAGATATAAAAAAGAGTGTTTCAGGAGAATAGCCTTTCCGAAAGTTAATGAGATATTCCATGGCTAATCTTTGCGGAGCATTTTTCCAATCTGGTGGACAACTGCTTTGGATTCGGGCAATTTCGTTATAACCATCCAAACGTGGAACATTTCGGGATATTCAAAATAGTCAAACTCCACTCCTTTCTTTTCCAATAGATGACATAATTTTTTTCCATCCGGCCAGAGCAAATCATGCGTTCCCATAAACATGGAAATCCTGGGCAAACCGTCCATTGATCCATAGATGGGGCTGATCCAAAGATAACTTGTATCCGCATCCCCCGCATAAGCTTTCCCGCACAGAATAAGACCATCTATTTCCAACATCTTATCTTTAGGCTGCACTTCCTGAATTTCAGGATTACTCATAGTCACATCCAACCAAGGTGAAAGCAAGACCAATTGTGAGGGCAAAGCCTTTTTTTCCTGAACCAGTTTTTGTGCATAACCCAATGCCAAACCTCCTCCCGCAGAATCGCCCATCAAAACCAATTCTTCTGCATTATACTTCCGGAGCAAGTCCGAATAAAGCACATCCATAAAAGCATAGGTATCCAAATAATTGGCTTTAGGCGCTAAGGGATAATCTGCTACTACGATTAAAGCACCTATTTCTTTTCCTATTGTTCCAATCAAATCCCAATGAAAACTCACCATATTGTTGACATAAGCCCCGCCATGAAGATAAAGCAGTACTTTCCCACTTAATTTTTGCTTTGGTTCCAAAAACCAAACCACCCTGCCAGCTATTTCCCTCTTTTCTACAATACAATTTCTCTTGATATGATTAGGAACAGGTGCTGCATGTTCGTTAAATCTTTGTATCCTGATGGCTTTCTCCAATTTGGATCTTCTACCTGTAATGAGCATGATGAACTGCAAAAGTTTGGACAAAAAGCTGGGAGTTAAAGTGTGCTTATATTTCATAGCATCAATTTACAAAGGTCTGTCAAAGTAAGGCGAAATTTTATTAATGATCCTTTTGAATACTGTATAAAACTAATCTAATTAATTTTTGAATTAAAATTTTTGACACATATTGTCTAAATTAATTTCAGTTAAAATTGCTGATGACCTGTCAAACCACATCAGTTTTCCTTAACTTTACCTAAGGTTTTCATCAGAAATCAATTTTTATGGCTTACAACGATTCCCGACGTGCAGCTATTCGATTGTATAAAAAATTAAAGTATGGTTGGATCTGGGCTACCTCTACTTTCCTTGGCAACTTCATATTAGCCCTCTTCATAGCTTCTTTATTCAACAATCTCGGGTATGAAGATGATGCCAATTTTGTTTTTTTCCTGGCTGTTCTTGCCATTGGGCTCTGGGTAACAGAAGCTATTCCTCCTTTTGCTGTTGGGATTTTTATCATTGCCGGTCTCCTTCTGGGATTTGGAACTGATTTTATTCTTCAGGACCATAAGACTCCCGTTGAAATGTACTTAGGAACCTGGACCAGTAATGTCATTTGGCTTTTATTGGGCGGATTTTTCCTTGCAGAAGGTATGAGTATTGCCTCCCTCGACCGATCGCTTTTTAAATTTACACTTGACAAATTCGGACCGGATCCAAATAAATTATTATTGGGATTAATGCTTACAACAGCTGTGGGAAGTATGGTAATGTCCAATACAGCTACCACCGCCATGATGATTTCCTCCATCCTACCATTGGCAAGGCTTATGGGAAAGGATTCTGAATATACCAAAGCCCTGTTAGTAGGGATACCTGCAGCTGCCACTTTGGGCGGAATGGGTACCATTATTGGGAGCACCCCTAATGCAATAGCCGTAGGAGCACTTCAGGAAAAAGGCATCTATATCACCTTTGTTGATTGGATGGTCTTTGGTTTGCCTACGGCATTGATTTCAATTTTCCTTTTTTGGAAATTCCTTACCAAAAAACTAGGATTGGGACAAATCCGACTAGACCTGTCAGAATTCGGATTCAAACCTACCAACATAAATGTATTCGAGAGAAATGCAGTCCTTTTCACCCTATTTGTAACGGTAAGCATGTGGCTATCAGAACCATTTCATGGAATTCCTATAGCCGCCACTTCTGCTATTCCTATTGTCCTATTGACCTTATTTCAGGTTATCAAAGCCGAAGATGTCCGCCGTCTACCCTGGGATACCCTGATGTTAGTGGCCGGTGGGCTTGCATTGGGAATTGCGATGGTGGATGTGGGACTGACAGATATTATCATGGAAAAAATTTCGAAATTACCCATTCCCATGGTTGGGGTAGCTATTGTCTTTGCCATCATTGCGGTACTTATCTCAAATATTATGAGCAATACAGCAGCAGCTTCTATACTGGTTCCCCTTGGACTTTCCCTTCCTGGTATTTGGGGAATTGCTGTACCATTGATTGTGGCTTTAAGCTGCTCTTCAGCTTTGCTATTACCTGTTTCCACACCATCAAATGCAATCTCTTTTTCAACTGGCATGGTCGAGCAAAAAAGTTTCAGGCCAGGAGGATTGCTAATGATTGTATTGGGACCCGTATTGGCGTTTATAACTGTTCTCCTATACTCCCTTCTCTTCCATTAAGGGTGTAACATCCTTTCTGTCTGTAAATTCGGAAAAGATAATCCGATTTTATATCATGCCTTATCCACCAAAGCCTTCATTTTTTCAAGGCCTGTTTTCGCTACTTTAAATGCGTCCTGTTTCCAATATTCCTGATTGAAAAGTTCAAGGGAAAGCACCTTTTTTCCTCCCATCCGCTTTAGTTCGGAAATAATTTGGCCCATGGGTGCAGCTCCATCACCTGGATAAACACGGTCTTTATCTTCTTGCTTTTCCCTTGGAATATTGTCTACAAAATCATTCATATGGAACACTTCAATCAGGTCCCCACTTAACATTTTCAAACCTTCATAGCCCGATCCTCCTCGGAAAAGATGGTAAACATCAGGCAAAATCCTCGCATCTTTATCATTGGCTACAGCTGCAACCATTAGCACCTGTCCCAGATGATGGAAAAAAGGAAAGGCTCCCCAAAATTCCAATTGGGGCATCACACCTGTTTTCCTTCCCAAATCCAGCAAATCCCCGTACCTTTCCCCTGCTTTGAACAGGTCCAAAGGAGCATCTACGCCTGCAGCCGGAGCAGCCACCCTTATGCAACCCAGATCTGCAAGAAGATTCATTTCTTTCTCCATCTGTTCAAAACCCGTCTTTCTTTTCGCTTCATCATCCACCAACCAAGGTGCAAACCCAATGGCATTTTCAAATTTCAATCCATGATCGGTTATCAGCTTTTTCAAACTGGATACTGAGTTCCCCAATCCGATATATTCCTGCAAATCCCTAACCCAAAGTTCCACTCCGTCATAACCCGCCCTTGCCGCAATATCCAAATATCCTTTCAATCCTGGTTTTTGCCCCATAATTGTACTAGTATTAAGGCAAAAGCTGAATTGTATTTCCTCCTTATTGAATTGAGCATGTAATGTGGATGGGGCAGCAATAAGACCTGCACCTAAACCAAGTGCTTTAATCGCATTTCTTCTGGAAGTCATAAATGTTCAAAAATTTTAGGTTTAATTGAGATAAGGCTTCTTGAAGCTAAAAATAACTTTTTAATAACATGTCCCATCAACCATCTATATAATTAATTATACCTACATCAATTTGGATAGTTTAAATTATTAAATTGTCACTTGGTAAAATAGCCAAATCAAACCTATGCGATTTTTAATTTTTTTATGTCTTTTTTCTTTTTGTTTATCATTGTCTTCCCAAGGTCAATCCGATAACACACTGGAAAAAAAATATAGGAGCAATATTCCTTTTGATCAGGAAATTGTGAGCGGGGGCTATTTTGTAGACCCTCCTAAAGAATTTGAAGGTCACCCTTATTTTGAAACCAAAAACTTTGAATCAGGTCAAATCACAATTAATGGATTGACTTATAGTGAAGTGCCTTTACTCTACAATATCTGGAAAGATGAAGTTCTTACTTTTCAACCCATCCATAAGCAGAAAATTTTGATCAGGGCGGATAAAATTGATGGTTTTACTATCTTTTTTAACACGCCTACAAATTTTATCCGCTTAACTGAAAATCCCGGATATTCTAATCATGGAAATGGTATTTATGAATTGGTAATAAAAGGAAAGGCAAACTTGCTGATCAAACACAGAAAACAGACCAAATCAAAAAGAGAAATCAGCAAATTCAGTGATGAATTTTATGAACAAGCTGATTTTTTTATTGAGAAAGAAAAAAAAATAATCCAAATCACCTCTAAAAAACAGGCTTTTGAATTTCTGCAATTGGATAAAAAGAAATTAAGAAATCCGATTAGGCAAAGAGGCCTTGACTTCAGAAGAGATAAGAGATCATTCTTATCCTATTTAACTACAGTATTTAACCAGGAAAGTCTATGAAGTTAAAATTCACTTTTTTATTATGGCTTGTCCTGATTTTCAGTAACGCAGGATTTGCGCAGGATTTAAAAACAGGAGAAGAAAAAATAACAGGACTTTATCCCGGAATCACTTTTTCAAGATTTTCCCAACTCATTGAATCAGGTACTGCTTACCGCTTTTATTTTTCCCAAGAAGATATTAAGGATGTTCAGGTCAACATCAGCGCCAAAGACAATACATTAAGCCAAATACTGAGCTCTATATTTGAAGCAACAGAGCTGAAATTTAGTATAGATGATCAAAAAAGGGTGTTTATAACCAAACAAAACAAACTTAACCTGGAACTTCCGACGGATTTTTTTACCAAATCCTTTTCTTCAAATATTCAGGACAGCCTACAAAGACAGATGGATATTGAAAGGGCCTATTCTAGAAATAAGTTATATGTGATTGGTACTGCAAGTAATCAAAATGAAGCAGTCTTAAGTGGTAAGATAACCGGATTGGAGACAGGCCAACCAGTATTTGGTGCCGTCATTTTTGAACGTATAAATTATACCAGGGGCATTTCCAATGAAGAAGGCGTATATGAAATTAAACTTCCAGTAGGAAGACATACCTTATTTATCCAAAATCTTGGAGGGTTTGTAGAGCAAAGGCAGGTCAGTATTCAAGGAGATGGGATTTTGGACATAGCCATTGAGGAAAATATTATATCCCTTTCTGAGGTAACAGTTAATTCGGAAAGGATGTCGAATATTTCAAGGCCGGAAATGGGCGTTCAAAAACTCAATATGCAGGAAATGAAAAGAATACCGGCTGTATTGGGTGAAGTGGATATTATCAGAAGTATTCTGACCTTACCTGGAGTTCAAACTGTGGGAGAAGCTTCAGTAGGGTTCAATGTACGGGGAGGGGCAGCTGATCAAAACCTGATTCTTTTCAATCATTCCACTATATACAATCCATCCCATCTTTTTGGGCTTTTTTCAGCTTTCAATCCTGATATGGTGGAATCCGTGGAATTGTATAAGGCAGGAATTCCTGTACAATATGGCGGAAGGCTTTCTTCAGTCCTGGATGTAAAAGCCAAATATGGGGATAAGGAAAAGATTAGGGTTACCGGAGGTATTGGTCTTTTGACAGGAAGATTGACTGTTGAGGGCCCAATTGGTGAAAAAACAAGTTTTATTATTGGGGGCCGCTCGACTTATTCTGACTGGCTTTTGAATCTATTAGAGGAAAATACTGAGTTGGAAGGAAGCAAGGCAGCATTCTACGACCTCAACTTCAATTTTTCCCATCAGATCAATGACAAGAATATCATCAAATTCAATTCTTATACCAGTAAGGATAACTTCCAGTTTGACCGGGACACAACTTTCAGGTACAATAATCTTAACTTCAATTTAGGATGGACCCATTACTTCAATGAAAAAATGGAAGGGGAGCTGATCGTGGGTAGAGATAATTATGAATTCGGCATTGAAGGAAGGGACAACCCGAGCAATTCTTATGATTTCGGATACCAAATCAAGCAGGATTTTATCAAAATAAATTTCAATTATGAATTTGATTTCAGGCATAAGTTAAATTTTGGAGCAAGCACTATTAGGTATGAATTAAGACCGGGATCGATAAAACCTTCAGGCCTTGAATCCATTGTTGTACCTGAAGAAGTCAACCAAGAACAGGCCTTGGAAACTGCATTTTACCTCGGAGATAATTTTGATATAAATGAACGCTTATCAGTAAATTATGGGGCTAGATATGTTTTATACCAATTCTTAGGACCTAATACAGCAAGATTCTACCGGGAAGGGTTACCTGTTACACCCCCAAATCTCATCAGAGAAGAGTCATTCGGCCAGGGGGAAACCATTCAAACTTACCACGGCCCTGAATTTAGATTGTCAGGAAGGTATATCCTGAATAATGTTTCTTCCTTAAAAGCAGGCTATAACACTGGAAGACAGTTCATCCATTTAATTACAAACAATGCGGCCATTGCGCCAACTGATATCTGGAAACTGAGCGACCCCAATATCCGGCCACAATGGGGTGACCAAATATCCTTGGGATATTACAGAAACCTCAAAGTCGACAAATTTGAATTCTCCATTGAGGCTTACCATAGGAATATGAAGAATCTGATTGATTTTAGGTCAGGGGCAACATTGATTTTGAATAATAGAGTTGAGCAAGCTGTCCTGAGAAGTGACGGCAAGGCATATGGCGCAGAAATCTTATTGCGGAAAAACACCGGCAAACTCAATGGGTGGGTGAGTTATACTTATTCCAGATCCCTGTTGAGAACATCTTCTGAAGAAACTGCTGAAAAAATCAACAATGGAGACTGGTACCCCAATAATTTTGACCAACCTCACAATGTTGTCCTCGTAGGCAATTATGCCCTAAGCAAAAGGTTCAGCACCTCTATCAACGCTAACTATAACACTGGAAGGCCAATAACTTATCCTGTCGCCAAATTCAATTATGGGGGTTCAGAGCGGGTCTATTTTTCTGACAGAAATGCCTATAGAATACCTGACTATTTTAGAATTGATCTTTCTGTAAATATTGAAGGAAATCATAAAGTAAGAAAATTAGCACATTCCTCCTGGTCAATAGGTGTTTACAATCTATTGGGAAGGAGAAACCCCTATTCAGTTTATTTTACCCCCGTCAACGGAATATTGGAAGGGTATCAACTATCGATTTTTGCTCAGCCAATTCCTTTTATCACTTATAATTTCAAAATCTGATGAAAATTAGGATTGTATATATTGTATTGGTGTTGTTGACAGTCTTTATTCAATCCTGTCGTGACCCTTTTGAACCGGAATTAAGGGAAACCAATCTAAATTTTCTGATTGTTGAAGGCTTTATTGAGGTTGAGGGAGAATCCAAAATAAAACTCAGTAGATCCACTCAAGTAAGAAGTACTGATGAACTCGAGATTGAAATCGGGGCAAGAGTTTTCCTAACAAATGAAGAGAAAGAAACCTGGGAATTTCAGGAAAGGGAAGCAGGAACATATACCTTGACGGGGAATTTTGATCCCAGTCAAGATTACCAGCTTGGGATTTGGCTTTCAAATGGACAGCAGTATATGTCTGAGGCTTTAAAACCGATTATTACGCCAGAAATAGAAGAATTAGGATATTTGAGAGATGAGGAAGGAGTTGAAATATTTGTTAGCACCAAGGGAAATGATGAAGCCCAATATTTTTTATGGAGTTATGAGGAACATTGGATTTTCAGACCAGGTGTGATTACTTACCTGATTTACGATTCGGGCCTTGTAAGAAGCAGAAAAGAAGAAGAGAGGATTGATAGATGTTGGGGAAAAAATTTATTTCCTAAAATTGTTCTCCAAAATTCCTCCAGATTTGAAGACAATACAATTCTGCAAAGAGAATTGGTCAGAATCCCAAATCTATCTGAAAAACTAACCCAAAAGTACAGCATACTGGTTACACAAAGAGCTATTAACCAAGAGTCTTTTGATTTTTGGGAAATTTTGAGAAAAAATTCAGATGATATAGGTGGAATATTCAGTCCGCTTCCCTCATTGATCAGAAGTAATATCAAAAATATCAACGATAATAATGAACCGGTTATCGGTTTTATCAGTATGGGGAAATCCGCGAGTAAAAGACTTTTTATTTCAATAGAGGAGGTCATACCATGGCCAGTATTTATTCCGGAATATGAATTTTGCCAGGTATTACAAGATACCATTCCTCCTTCTTCAGATTTAATAACCAGTGCCTTTAGCTTAGGAGATAGGACGCCGGCAAGAGCATTATATAACCAAATGGGGGGCCTTATCGGCTATCTTGCAGCTGAATCCCGATGTACAGATTGTACCTTGAGGGGAACAAATGTTAAACCTGATTTTTGGGAGGATTGAATATGGGAAAGGTACTGAATACAATTTTTCTTTTAATCAGCCTGACCTCATTTGGGCAGAAAATGCAGGAAGAAAATGTTTTCGTTCATGTGTCCAAAAATATTACACTGGTCAATGAAACTGTCTGGTTTCAGATTTATCTTATTCAGGATGAACTCGTTCCTCTTTCAAAATTTGCATATTGTGAATTAGTTGACAGGAATAATCAGGCAGTCCATCAAATCATCATTCCGTTGCAGGAGGGTAAGGCTGAGGGCCATATGGATATTCCAAACCACTTGGAATCTGATCACTACATTCTAAGATTTTATACCCGAATAAGTCCCTTAATCAACAAGAATGGTCAGGGGGTGTTCAGTAAATTTATCACCATCATCAACCCCAAAAAACCACCTATACAAAACAGTTTGACCCAAAAGGTCTCAAAATATGCCTTCAAAAAACCCGGAGACTATCCTATGTTATCTTCCGAAAAAGGGCTAACAACAAATTCAGAAATAGAAATCCCCTTGATAAAGGAAAAAGCGACTGTTTCAGTTTCCATTATCAATCCATTTTTACCGGAAAGTTTTTATGGCTTTGCCGGGCAGGAGATTTACCAAAAACTAAGTGAAAATTCTTTGGTCATTCCTGAATTGTACGGACACATTGTGCATGCGAAAAATCTAAATCCTGAAATTGACACCACTGAAACTTTCTTTCTATCTGCCCATGGCAAACAATCCGTTTTAAACTCCTCCAAGCCTAACCTACAAGGAGATATGTATTTCGAACTTGGACCTTTAAAGGAGTATAAATTCTTGATTGCCCAGTCATTGGAATCTGAAAAGCAGCTTAATTTCTCTCCCCAATCCCCATTCCTCCCACTAGAGTTCAAAGAGGATTTTGTGTTTCCGGAATTGATTTTAAATGAAAATGACAGGGAATTTATTGAAGACCTAATCATATCTGCTCAGGTAAACACCTATTTCTATGGTCAAGAGGATTTGGTAAGCATTCCTATAATCACTGGTTTTGTTGCCGATAGGACCTACCTACTGGATGATTATACCCGTTTTGAAGACATGGAAACTACCTTACGGGAATATGTTCCTGAGGTAATGGTCCGAAAACAATCCAAAAAAACCCTATATAAAGTCCTAAATTCTCCACTTAACGCTATTTTTCAGGAAAATCCTTTGATATTGATTGATGCCATGCCGGTATTTGACACCGATGCCTTGGCAAGATTTGACCCAAAAGGCATCATGAAACTAGAAGTATTGACCAGAGAATTTTCCTTTAACCAGGATAAGTTTGCCGGAGTGATAAGTTTCACATCCTTCGAAAACGATTTTGGAAAATTTGAACTCCCGACCAATGCTCTTTATCTTGATTACTGGACAATTATCTCTCCAAAAAAATTAATTTCAGCCAATATTAACCCCAATATAGGCAAAACAAATTATCCTGATTTTAGAACCAACTTATTTTGGGACACTTCAGTTACAGGTGACAAAATGAAAATAATCAGTTCTGAAATAAAAGGCAAATACGAACTCCTTATATCTTACACTACAGAAGGTGGTGAAACCTCATTCAATAGGGCAGTGTTCAAAGTTGAAAATTGAACTTACTTAAATTTACAATTGGAATTGGTCAATTAAACATTGTTAATTTCTATTGATTATCAGTCATCTTTCTTCAGTAACTCCTTATTCATAAACTCTTGCAATTTTTTGGAATAAACCGCCGCTTCCTTTTCATAAGCAGGAACCAAAGATTTTTTGTCAGGAAATGACTCCATATGCAAAGTCTGGGTAGGAAAAGCAAATCTTACTCCTAAAGTATTTGCCAGTTTAACAATTTGTACTAGGATTTCATGCCTGCATTTTAATTCTTCCTGCCAAGTGGCTACCTGAAAGAATATATAAAACATAATATCCTGGCTATAAGCCGAAAGGTTATTGAAATAGACATTAAAAACGTCCTTTCTGGTAGAAGGGTGATTTTCAACAATTTTTCTTAAGCCAAGAACAAAAGCTTCAACCAATTCAGGCGGCGTATCGTAGGTGATAGTCAGTGTAGTATAGAACCTTCGGTATTGTCTAAGGCCATGGTTATCAATTGTGGCATCCGCTATTTTCCCATTGGGAATATACATGACAGAATTTCTGAAAGTACGTACCCGTGTGGACCTAAAACCCACTTCTTCCACTGTACCATCTACATCCCCCGAGGTGATCCAATCCCCTACCTGAAAAGGTTTATCAATAAAAATCATAATTGATCCAAAAAAATTCTTAATGGTATCTTGGGCTGCGAGCGCAAATGCCAAACCACCGATAGAAAGGCCAGTAAGGAATGGCACTATATCAACTTCCAGCCCTTCTTTAAGTACGAATAAAGTACCTAAGATGACCACAAAAGCCTTAAGCGTTTTCCTGATCAAAGGGACCAGCTGATCATCCAAAGTTGATTGGGTCTTTTCTGCCAGTTTGGCAAAATAAAGGGAAACAATATCGACTATTTTATAAAATACAATAGTTATGATCAATGGCTTAAGCGCATTGAGAACCTTAATCAATGAAGCTACTACTTCTACAGGAAGTTGAAGCAGCTTAATAAATAGGGATGATAATACAACTATAAGATAGATGCTGGTGATCCTTGCTACTGGCAAAAGGTATTTTTCACCGACATAACCATATCCCAATTTTGACAAAACATAAAGAAAGACCTTGTCTAATAAAAAGGTGATTAATTTGTGAGCAACAAAGAGGGAAAGAATCAATAAAAGCAGACCGGCTAGCTGCCAAAAATGTAATCCCAAATAAACCTGATTGCCCATTTTTGGGAGTATATTCAACAATCTATCTGTCCCATAAGGATAAGTTTCCTTATGCATTTCATCGATTTGGGATACCGTAAAAGCACTGAACTTCCACTCCCCTCCCACTTTTTCCAAATATACCAATGGAAGCTTCTTAGTATCGAAAAAAAACTTTGCTTGGTTACTGTACAATGTGTCAATGTAATCCGCAACATTTGGGATTTCCGAAAACCTAACAACAACGCCATTCCCATCAAAAACCTGCTTCAACTTTGCACTTAGTTTTTCAGCATCCTTTCTGTTGGTTTCATTCAATGTCAAAGCCTCAGAAGCAGCTTTTAAATCATAATTATCTTCTCTAAGGTGATAAAAAAAGGAAAGAGTGGTATTATGAGGAGTTTTAAAATTATGAAAATCTTTCTCGTTCAAAGGAATTAAATTTTCATCCAAAATAACCTGGGCATTTGTTTCACCTTGCAGCAATAACAAAAGCAAAATCATAAACATTATCCTAAACTTGGCCATATCCAACAATTTCTTTTGGGACAAAAGTAAACATCTCACCAAAAGCTGCAACAAAAAATTGCACTTCCTTTTGAATGAAAGCTATTCCTTATAAAGGAAGTTTATATTCCGAAAAACGATTTCCTGATATGACATTTACAGTATATTCATTTTGACTTCCAGAATATTTAATGTCAATCTTTTGACTACCGTTAACAGGTCTCGTATTCAATAAATTTCCTTCAAGATTATACAGGTAAATAAATTCTTGGTCCTTATCTACAATCACGAAAATATTTTTATCTGATCCATAGGAGAAAAACTGAAAATCAAGTGATTCAGAAAAAATATCTATAGCAAACAAGGTTTTATACTCGGTATCCATCACTGTAATTTTGTTGTATTCATGAACAACAAATAGGTATCGGTCCTCTTTTTGATCTTTGATAAGATAAAATTTACTTTCTCTATCTGGTCTCAATAGTTGGTTTCTATAGGTCAATTCACCTTGTAGGTTTACCTGCACTACCTCTCCCTCTTTGGTAACAGTAACCAACCTGCTTGCTTTTGCGCTTCCCCTTTCTAATAGGATATAATCTGAATTCAGACCTTCACCAAGCCGGATAGGCGATCCCAATTCAGGTTCACCCCTCCTGTTGAAAAAATATAGCTCACCCTTGGCTGACAAAGCAACCATCCTGTCTCCCACCCCGGCAATTCTATGGTGGGCCGGCTTTATGGCCAAAGGCCCATTAATCTTTTTGGGGTCCCAACCTTCCAGTGCTTTTCCGTTTTTATCCAACAAAATCAGATTCCCATTTTCTGTTCCAACAAAAAACCTATAATCCTTGGAATTGCTATAATCTACCAAGTTCAAATGTGTGATAATTTCCCCAGGGAAGCTCACCGGATAACCAGGAATCAAATTTCCCAATCGATCTATAATATAGATCTGATTCTCCGTCGCAAAAAGCAGCTGGAGTTTTCCGTTTTTATAATAATCAACCTGAAAAATATTACTGACTAAAGGACTGTCCACTTGATAAGCAAACACGAGTTCCCCTTCAGAGGTAAATAAATGAACAAAATTATTTTCATCCTGAACCACAAATTCAAAACTCCTGTCAACAAAATTTTGGACACTTACCGGTCCATATATCAACCTGTTCTCAAATTGAACATATTTATTTTCATTCAGAAGTACATCCTGTACGTTTATAATTGGGCTAAGATTGTAGGCAAGTTCAACAGAAACCAGATGTTTGTTTTCAGATTCCTTGACCTGTAAAGAAATCTGATCAATTGATTTTAACTGTGGGGCATATTTTTGAAAAAATCCCTGCCAATTCGGAGAACTGATCTGGTTAATAGAGTTCCAGAATCTTGGAATATTGATCAGGAAATTATAGCCCGCATCAGGCGAAATTCCCTCCAGGAGTTTTTTTTGCTGCAATGATTTCCCCCAGGTGTTGTCATTATTTATATCATCTATAAAAAGTTTCATTGCTTTACTACTATTTGCAAACACTAGAAATCCTCCTATTGAGGTTATATAAGTGTCGGGAAAACCAAGGAATCTTCCTCCAAAAATATGCCCTGGAAATTCCTCTGATGAAATCATGAAAATTTCATTCTGGGAATAAAAATCTACAGGAAGGACTTGAGAAACTGTTTCATCCGGACCCATATCAAATTCTTTCAGAATATTTATCTGCTCAGCAATCTGATCAGTCTGTAACAATAGGACTTGATCCTGGGGTTCGTTATTGATAACTTCAAAAAGTAAATAGGCTATGTTTCCTTTTAGATTATTCAGAAAACCCTTTTGAATAAGAACTTTTTCAATATCTCCACTTAAAGTACTATTTGATTGAAAACCGGGGTCTTCAACTTTTGTAAGTTGGTCTAAATGGGCTAAATTATATTGATACAATACTGAGGTTCTGTTGCTTATAAAGTTCTCAAAGGTTTTAATATCGCCTTGTGGGTTGACTTTAAAATCAATTTCTTTTCCATCTTTAAAATAGACCATCCCATCCAAAAGGATTTTTTCATCCGCAAATTTCAATTCCAAGTTTGCTGAAATCCCAGTTCTTGCAAAACTGTTGACCAGGGTAAGATCCGCTTGCCTTGAAATACCTGTAATCAATTTCCCAAAACCTTCGCTTGAAAATCTGAATATCCCCAAACCCTTGGAAGAGGGCAATTCATCAACTAAGTGATTGTAAACTGATCTAAAATTCGGAAGATTGTCATTTTGTGAATGACGGATTGCCTCTTCTACCAAAAAGGAAGTGTAACTTGCCACAAACACATTATTGACAATAGTATAGTTTAGATTTCTCTCCAGATCAAGGCTTTGAAATTCCTTAATAGTAACGTTGCTATAGCTTCTCTTATTAATCTGGGAAAGTGGTGGAAGGTTTTTTTCCAGATCTGACAAAAAGCCTATATCGGATAAAGATTCCAAAGAAATTGTAAACAAAAAATCAAATTCTTCTCTACCAATTGGGTGAACTGAAACCACAAATTGGTTTCCTTTTAATGCTTTTTCCAATTTTCCACTTCTTCCCAAAATGCTGTCCAATGCCATAATCTGGTTTTGGGCCTGATTTAAAGAAGGAAGATTTACCAGCCTTTCCCATATTGGTTGGCTTACCAATTGATTCCAAGCCATCACAGGCTCGGTGGTTTCAAATACAAGGATAGCCTCAGAAGAAACAAGGTCTAACCCATTTTTTGAGGAACGGAAAAACCCACTTTTAAAAAGATAAAATAAACTACCTGAAACGACACCAATAATGAGTAGAACTAAAATTAACTTTTTTATGCCCACTATTTTTCTCCTTTTTGAAACTGTTCAATTAACACGTAAATAAATAAAAAAATCCCGACTTCAAAGTCGGGATTCCCTTATTTTAAGAAAATTCAATTATTTGGAGGATAATTTATCCAAAACGTTCATAACTTCTTTCACATGACCTCTGGACACTTCCAGCAAAGCTTTTTCTCCCTCGTTTAAGTCAAGTTCAATTACTTTTTCGACACCATTTTTGCCAAGGATTACAGGAACACCTAGGTAGCAATCATCGATACCATACTCTCCATCAAGTTTGATACATACAGGAAATACCCTTCTTTGGTTTTTCAAAATGGACTCTACCATCTGGGCTGCAGCTGAACCTGGTGCATACCATGCGGAAGTACCCATCAGTTTGACTAATTCTCCTCCACCAAATTTTGTTCTTTCAATGATGGCGTCCAATTTATCTTTTGCTATCATTTCAGTAACAGGTATACCAGCTACAGTTGTATATCTAGGAAGTGGCACCATAGTATCTCCGTGGCCCCCCATCAATATTGCCTGGATTTCCTTTGAAGAAATATTCAGTTCGTCAGCGATAAAAGCTCTATATCTGGCAGTATCCAAAATACCTGCCATTCCAATAACTTTGTTTCTTGGTAGCTTGGAGGTGATATGAGCCTGATAGGTCATGACATCCAAAGGATTGGATACCACTATTATAATCGCATTGGGAGAGTATTTGATCACATTTTCTGTCACAGATTTAACGATTCCTGCATTGGTCTCGATCAAATCATCCCTGGTCATCCCTGGTTTTCTTGGTAATCCTGAAGTGATTACAACCACATCAGAGTTGGCCGTTTTACTATAGTCATTGGTACTGCCTACAGTTCTACTATCATATTGGTTAATGGGTGCTTTTTGCCAAATATCCAAGGCTTTACCTTCAGCAACTCCTTCTTTGATATCTACCAATACTATTTGCTCAGCAATTTCTCGGTAAGCCAATACATCAGCACAGGTGGCCCCAACATTACCGGCACCTACTACAGTTACTTTTGTCATGATAATGGATTTATTTTAAGTTTTTAACAATTTTTTCAAAAGTGTCGCTAAGTTATTAAACAAAGAACATTTAATAAAACAATCCTTTTGATAACTTATCAATTGAATTGAAAGAGTTGCTAAATAATATAGAAATCAAGAGAAATGATTACCTGGTTTCTTCATTGTTTCTGTCAAACATTTCCTGAAGATTAAAAAAGCCGAAGGAATTTTTGTAGGATTTGAAAAGTCTTTTATTATTCTGATTATAAAATTCTGCAAGGGAGGTCATCATTTTTGCCTTTATTTTGGGATGACTATCAAACACTTCCTGAATTGAAAAATGCGGGAATACAATCAGTTCGGATTCTTCAGAGGCAACCACCGCGGTATATATCCTATTGACGTTTTCCAATAAGGAATTTTCACCAAAGGCTTCCGCTTTGTTTACCTCTTGGATTATTTCAAAATTGCCTTTAATGTCAATTGTAAGATGTATTCTACCGCTTTTCAATACATATAAAGCTTGACTTGGATCACCACTGAAAAAAACCACTTCACCCCTCCTGTATTTCCGGTAATGCAATGCCGGTAAAAACCTTGCCATTTCAATATTTTTAAGTTTACTGAAAAGCATAACCTGGGATAAAAACTGAAAAATCTCCAATTCAGCAACACTGAAAGTTCTCGAAAATGGATTGATCATGACATATTTTTTTTAAGATAATAAACATTCCGGGTATTAGAATCACACTTAAACTTTTCACTAATCCTATGCCCCAATACCCATACCACCTGATCACCAGAGATAAGTAAAGCCGTTTTTTTCTTTTGTATCAGGGGTATTTTCAAATCTATCAATAAATCTGAAATTTTTTTCTCATTCTTCATTCCCAATGGAATTATTCTATCCCCTTCTTCCCATTTCCTGAGCAATAGGGGGAAGCTAAGTTTATCCATATCCAGCATGGCATTTTCGGGATTCCTATCCAATGAAAATTCATCTTTGACATGTAGGATATCAAATTTGCCGTGTGGAAAGCTTATTTGAATATCACCTTTATTAATGGTTACAGGGCTCCAATCCAACTCGATTTTGCCCAAAATAAGATCTTCCCGGTCAATGTTGAGTATATATTTACCGGATAAAAAAACTTTCCCGGAATTTATGCTTTCCAAAGAATTAATGATATCTCCTACATCAGAAAACTTAAATCCAAAATCCCTTAGCCAATAATAGATAAGTGAGTGTTTACCTGGAAGATTGATGAAATCCTGGATTTTTAAAGATTGGTAATCTTGTTCAATTTTTAAGTGTTTTTTTTTCCAATCTGTGAAGAAACTGAATAGTAATTTCCCTGAGTCTTTGATTCTTTTGAAACTTTGGTCCATCACTGTAACCCCTCCAGGAAACTTCTCTTCCAATAGAGGGAGGATTTCATTTCTCAAAAAATTCCTCTTATAATCAATTTTCTCATTACTGCTGTCTTCCCGCCAATTAATTCCCTTTGATTCAAGATATGATTTGATCTGACGACGGTGAAAGGGCAAGAGAGGCCGGATTATGTACCCTCTTTTTTCAGACATACCATATACGCCTTCAATTCCTGTACCTCTAAGTAAATTTAGCAAAATGGTCTCTACCTGATCTTCAAAATTATGTGCCACAATAACCCCCTTAAGGTTTTCCTGTAACAACAATTCTTCGAACCAATCATACCTTATTTTCCTGGCAATCATCTGTATCGAACCAGGTTCTTGTTGAAAGGCAGATTTGGGTACTCTTTTGATATGAATTTGCTTTCCCCAGACAATTGCCTGATTTCTTACAAAGTCCTCGTCACCGTCACTTTCTTCTGCCCTTAGCCCATAGTTGACATGTGCTATTTCAAAATCGATACCGGATTCAATGAGTAGATGACCTAAAGTCACACTATCCAGGCCACCACTTAGAGCCAACAAATATTTAGAACTTTCATCCAAAATATTTTTTTCACGTATATGTTTGATAAAATCATTTACCATAACCCAAAAATATCATTTTTAGCTAATTTTGTCGCTGACCATCTCTCAAATGATTAAAAAGCAGTTTTTCATTGTACTCTCCTTCACATTCTTTTTGGCAACAAAAACCTTTGCCCAAGAAAGTAATATGTTGGAAATCCAACAGGCTGATTTGTTGCAGGGTGCCAGTGGTTTTGAAAGATTGATCAACAATGTCAGAATGAAACACCAGAATTCTATCATTTATTGTGATTCTGCCCATTTTTTCCGTGCAGAAAACAAAGCTAAACTTTACGGGAATGTAAGGATTGTAGACACCAAGGATCCAGTGCAGACCACCAGTAGATATGCTGAATATGATGGTTTTACCAAAATCGCCAAGCTAAGGAATAATGTTGTTTTGAAAAATGAGGGGACAACGCTTTTCACTGATTTTTTGGATTATAACAGAGCCAATGGAGTTGCTAATTATTTCAATAATGGAAAAGTGGTGGACTCAACGAATGTACTTACCAGTATCAATGCCACATATGAAATCCAAATAGAAAGGATAACATTTACCGATGAAGTAATTCTGGTCAATCCTGATTATACATTGAAGACAAATCATCTGATATATCTTACAGTGCCAAAAACTGTACAGACCCTTGGACTGACTAATATTATATCCTCAGAAGGTGATAAACTTAATGCGCGTAAAGGCAGCTTCTATGATACCGAAAGAAAGCAGTTCAGGTTTTATGATGGTGATGTGGAAACTGAAACCAGTAAAGTTTATGCTGAGGTATTATTTTATGATGAATTTAAAAAATACTATGAAGGCTTAACCAATGTCAGTCTTTTCAATAAAGAGCGGGAAATTGAGATTTTTGGGGAGGAAGGGAAATATTGGGAGGAAAGAAAATACAGCATTATTGTGGGAAATGCTTTAGTCAGAAAGTATAACGAGAAAGACACACTTTTTATGATAGCTGACACCTTGGTTTCACAAGACAGCGAAATTCCGGAGGAAAGATATCTTTTGGCATTTCATAATGCTAAAATGATCAAATCAGATATTTCGGGTATTGCTGATTCATTGGTTTACCTTACCGCAGATTCCACTTTATATTTTTTCAAAGACCCTGTCCTTTGGAATGAGAAAAGTCAGATTACGGCAGACAGCATTACATTAAAGATAGCCAATGAAGAAATTGAAAGGGCTTTATTGAATAGGAGAGCATTCAACATTACAAAAGACACCTTAGGCAACTTCAATCAGATTAAAGGCCGAAAAATGACAGGTTATTTCAAAGAAAGCAAAATAAGCAGATTCCATGTGGAAGGTAACGGAGAGTCTATCTATTTTGATATTATAGGTGATTCGGTTTTACGGGGTATGAATAAAATGTTATGTGCCAATATTATGATGTATTTTGAAGATGGCAAAATTAAGAAAGTCAATTGGCTAGTAAAACCAGAAGGGTCTTTTAATCCTCCCCATATCATTAAAGAGGAGGATATGAAATTGGAAGGTTTTGTTTGGCGTGAAGAAGAAAAACCGAGCATGATACTATTTAATTCCTGGCGAACTCCGAAAAAAAGAGAAGAAAATGAAGAAAATCTTTTTGATAGGCCAAACGTAGTTATTCCATTTCCTTCAGATGAGGAAATACAAAAATTATTGGATGAAAAAGTAAAATCCAAAGAGAAAAGAAAAAACGAAGAGAATTGAAAAGATTAAAAAAATTTCGAAACGAATTTTTTTAAAAAAAATTTCATGAAGGTTAACAAAATTTAACCCAAAAGTGATAAAAAGTTCAAACCAATTTGGTAAATTTATACGTATAAGAATTTGTCAATTAATTAAGAATGAGGGCTTATAGGTGAAATTCTACATGAAAAGTATTCTTTTATTTTTTACATGCATTGCGTTGATGTTACCTCTAACATTGGAGGCTCAGGTGCAGGTCCTTTCCGAGAATATTGAATTTAGCGGTAAAATTGGCACCGCACAAAGAAAATCCCTCATCATTCAAAATGAAAGCAATCAAACCAAAGAATACTCTTTAAAATACCTTAGGGGGAACATCGGTTCCTCCCAAAGTGTTAAGATTTGCATTGGAGAAAGATGCTATGACCCCAAAAAAGACCTTTCAAAGGTAAAGATCACACTAAAGCCCAATGAAATATTTACTGATTTATATTTAGAGTTTGATTTAGGCATCAGTGAGTTGAAAGGTAGCTTTGATCTCCACTTTGCAAACCCCAACAATGTGAGAGACGTTTTTATGGTCGAAGCCATCTATGAGGTTTTCAATCCTTCAGAGGAAGAAACCAATCATAAAGACATTTCTTTGGGAAGCGTATATCCAAACCCTAGCAATAGAATAGCACAGATTGATTATGAATTTAAGAATCCCAATGCAAGTGCAAAAATATCCATCAATAGTTTCATCGGGAATCCTGTCGCAGAGTTTGAATTGGATCCAAGTCAAAATACCCTTGTAATCAATGTAGCTGATCTACATCCCGGGGTATATTTTTACACCTTATTTGTTGATAATAAAAATATTGTCACCAAAAAACTCGTTGTTAAAAAATAACTTCAATCTAGCCTCAAAGGATTAATTTGAAAACAATGATTAATCCCTTATATTTGCGCCTCCAAAAGATGAAAATTAAAATCTCAAATATCATTTCTCTTCTTCTTTTAGCCTTGTTCACATCATGTGGGCAATTCTACAAACTAGAAAAAAGCACAAACTGGGAAGAGTTGTATGAAGCAGCCAATAACTATTACAATCAAGGGGAATACAGTAAAGCCATAATTTTATATGATAAAGTTCTTCCTGTAATTAGGGGGAGTGAAAAGGCAGAATTAGCGGACTTCAATTATGCATACAGCCATTTTAGGATGAAAAGATATATTGAAGCTGCAGGATATTTCAACACTTTCTACCAGACTTACAACCGAAGTCCATTAGCAGAAGAAGCTTTGTTTATGAATGCTTACTCATTATATCTTGACTCTCCGGATTACAATCTTGATCAGAAAAGCAGTAGAGATGCTGTAAATGCAATTCAACTATTTATAAGTAGGTTTCCACAATCCGATTCATATGAAAGGGCTACTACTATGATTGAGGATTTACAGAAAAGATTTGAGGAAAAAGCTTATCAGGAATCCATGCTTTATTTAAGGTTGACAAATGGCTTATACCCTGGAGATTTTTATAGAGCATGCATCATTAATTTTCAGAATTTCGCAAAGGATTATCCTGACAGCAAATATAACGAAGAGCTTGGTTTCAGATTAGTAGAAGTATCTTTAGCATATGGAGAAAGAAGTGTCTTTGATAAAAAAGAAGAAAGACTCAATGATGTTTTCAAATTTGGGGAGCAATTCAAAAGAAAATATCCAGAGAGCAAATATTTCAGTTCAGTAGATCCTATCCTCAAAAAGGCAGAAACTGAACTCATAGCTCATCAAAAACTCAAGAAAGAATATGAAGAGTCTTTGGCAAAAGCTAGGGAAGAAGAGGAAAATGAAAACCACGCCAAAGTAGAGCCAAAGCCTAACGAAAATATACCTGACATTAATAACAATTAAAATATGGCAATCAATCCTTCAATTATCACAAGAGACTTGGACAAGATTTCAGAACAGACTGGAAATCTCTATGAATCGATCCATATCATTGGTCAAAGAGCGAAACAAATTTCTTCGACCATGAAAGAAGAACTTAACAATAAGCTTTCAGAATTTGCCTCAACAGTAGATAACCTTGAGGAAGTTTTTGAAAATAAAGAGCAAATTGAAATTTCAAAGTTTTATGAAAGGATGCCAAAACCTAGTACATTAGCAATGGAAGAGTTTATGGAGGGTAAATTATACCACCGGTATCCAGATGAAACTACCGAATAAAAATGAATTTAAAAGGTAAAAAAATTTTATTAGGGGTCACAGGCAGTATAGCCGCTTATAAAGCCGCCCACCTAACAAGATTATTTATAAAAGAAGGAGCAGAAGTACAAATCATCATGAGTACTTCTGCTCTTGATTTTATTACACCTCTTACTTTGGCAACTTTGTCAAAAAATCCTGTTCACCACGACTTTTTTGAACCGAAAACCGGGACTTGGACAAATCATGTAGATTTAGGATTATGGGCTGATTTATTTCTAATCGCCCCTATCAGTGCAAATACCTTAGGCAAATTGGCCAATGGAATTTGTGATAACCTCCTGCTAGCCACTTACCTTTCCGCAAGATGCCCTGTCATGATCGCTCCTGCTATGGATTTGGATATGTATCAACACCCATCCGTGAGAAATAACCTCTCAAAAGTTGCATCATTTGGCAATATTATTTTAGATGCAGAAAGCGGAGAACTTGCAAGTGGACTTTCCGGTCAGGGAAGATTAATGGAGCCGGAAAATATTCTGGATTTTGTAATCAAGCATTTCAATTCCGATCAAAGTTTTGCGGGAAAAAAAGTCCTAATCACCTCTGGACCTACCCAAGAAGCTATAGATCCAGTGCGATTTATAAGTAACCATTCAAGTGGTAAAATGGGTGCTGCAATTGCAGATGCTTTTGCATTTAGCGGTGCTGAAGTACATGTAGTTTTGGGCCAGGGAGCCAAAAAACCAAAACATCATGGAATAAAAATTTATCCGGTGAAAAGTGCCAATGAAATGTACCAAGCCTCAGCAAAACTTCATAAAAGTATGGATATTTGTGTCTTTGCTGCTGCAGTTGCTGATTACGCACCAAAAGAGGTAGCACCTGAAAAAATCAAGAAAGGAGGCGAAGGAATGACCATTGAATTGGCCAAAAGTATTGATATTGCCTATACCTTGGGAAAGGAGAAGCAGTTTCACCAAATACATGTAGGCTTTGCTTTGGAAACTGAAAATGAAGTCTTCCATGCGAAGCAAAAATTGGAAAAGAAAAATTTCGATCTCATTGTGCTCAATTCCATGAGAGAAAAAGGCGCTGGCTTTCAGCTTGATACCAATAAAGTAAGCTTGTTTTTTGAAGATGGATCTTCCATTCAATCCGAGGTATTACCCAAGGAGGAAATAGCAAAATTGATTTTACAAGGAATAAAAAAATTACCCGTTAAAATCTAACTGAGAAAGAATCGTTATCCTTAAAATGGACTTTCATATATGAGGAATTGGTTATTACTTCTCATTTTCTTGTTTTTCTCCGGACATATTTCAGCGCAGGAGCTCAATATCACTGTTATTATCAATAGTGATAGGGCAAGGACACAGGAAACGGCCATTTTTGAAGATATGAAAATCAATTTCGAGCAGTTTTTAAATGGCCGCTCATGGACTACTGATCAATTCCAGGCTTTGGAGAGGATTAAAGGCAATATGTTAATCACTATCAGCGACATGCCCCAGGTCGGATTTTACAATGCCACTGTCCAAATACAGACTGTCAGACCAGTCTATGGCACAAATTATGAAAGTATGGTGCTCAATTTTATTGATAGGAACTGGTCATTTGAGTTTTTGCAATCCCAGCCTTTGGAATTCAACCGTTTCTCCTTCCTTAACAATATAAGTTCACTCTTAGCATATTATGCATACATTGCTCTCGGCTTTGATTACGATAGTTTTTCTTTGAGAGGAGGGGATAATTTTTTTGAAATTGCCAATAATATTGTAAACAATGCGCAACAGTCCCCCAGACCTGGATGGCAGCCTAATCCTAATGACAGAAGAAACAGGTATTGGCTTATCAATGACATCTATACATCTTCTGTATTTGCTCCAATTCGAGATGCCATCTATTTATACCACAGACAGGGATTGGACCTTCTGACCTCCAATCCGGAAGAAGCCTACAAGAATATTGTTGAAGCCCTAAAAATAGTAGCAGAAGTTAACACCCAACAACCTAATGGGATTTTTACCATAGCTTTTATAGATGCTAAAGGAGATGAGGTCAGCAAAATATTAAAAAGAGCACCCATGGAATTTAGAACCGAGGCAGTGGGTTATTTGATGAAAATTGATCCAAATAACGCCAGAAGGTATAATGATATTCTAAAAGGTTGATCAGTTTTTATTAGTTTTGTTACTGGCTAATTTTTGAACAATAATGCTCAAATCACTCAGCATTTTAAACTATGCTTTAATACAGGAACTTACCATGAGTCCAAGCCATTCCCTAAGCATGATTACTGGGGAGACAGGTGCGGGAAAATCCATCATGTTGGGGGCTGTAGGCTTACTTTTAGGGAATAGAGCCGATACCAAAACCCTTTTTGATGTTGACAAAAAATGTGTGGTTGAAGGTACCTTCGATATCCAGGATTATAGTTTAGAAATTTTTTTTGAAGAAGAAAACCTTGATTTTGAATCTGAATGCATCATCAGAAGGGAAATCAGCCCCAACGGAAAATCAAGGGCTTTTATTAATGACACCCCCGTTCGGCTGGAAACACTAAAAGAACTTGGAAAATTTTTAATGGATATCCATTCCCAACATGAATCCATAATGTTAGGTGATGGACTCTATCAAATGGCATTAGTAGATGCTTTTTCAAAGTCGAAAAACGAAAAATCCGAATTTAAAAAAGCATTTAAACATTTTTCAACAGCCAAGAAAAACTTGGAGAAAAGAACTATTGAAGCCCAGGAATTGAAAAAAGAAGCTGACTTCAATAAATTCCAGCTGGAAGAGCTTTCTCAATTAAAATTGCAGGAAGGGGAGCAAAGTGAACTGGAGAGTCAACAAGAGCTATTGGAAAATGCAGAGGAAATAAAAAGCAAGATTCAGGAAATCCTTGCGCAGCTTCAAGATGAACAAGTTGGAGCTTTCCGTATGCTTTCCTTGGCAAATCAGGGTATTCAACAGTTGACCAGATATGCCCATAAATTTGAATCTTACAGCGAAAGGTTCAAAAGTATGCTGATTGAATTAAAGGACATTGCTGCAGGATTGGAGGATGAAGATTCAATTATTGAGGTGGATTTTGAAAAACTGGAAACGGTGAGGGAAAGGTTGAGCAAGATCTATCATCTACAGAAAAAACATGGTTTGGATTCTGTGGAAAGTTTGATCACTTTGGAACAGGAATTGGCAGAAAAAGTCTTTTTGGTTGATAATTTGGATGAGGAAATAGAAAACCTAAAACATGAGCTTAGCTTGGCAGAAAAAGAAATGCTGGCCAAAGCGAAGGTTTTGACCGAAAAAAGAAAATCATCATTTGAACCATTTGCCAGTCAATTGGAAAAACTACTTCAGCAGCTCGGCATGGAGAATGCAAAAATCACTTTTTCCCATCAGACCATTACTCCTAATTATGAGGGGCAGGACCAGATAGACTTACTTTTCTCTTCCAATAAAGGAATCAGTCCGCAGCCTTTGAAACAGGTTGCTTCAGGGGGTGAATTTTCAAGACTTATCTTTGCCATCAAATACATTATGGCGGATAAAATGGCATTACCAACCTTAATTTTTGATGAGATTGATACCGGGGTATCGGGAGAGGTAGCCTTGCAGATGGTCCGGATGATGCAGGAAATATCAAAAAATCATCAGATTATCTGCATCTCCCATTTGCCGCAAGTAGCTGCAAAAGGAGATTTGCATTACTTTGTGTATAAAGATAATAGTTCAGACAAAACAATCAGTAAAATAAAATTATTAGATCCTGAGGAAAGGGTGATGGAAATTGCCAAAATGATTGCAGGGGCAAATCCTCCAATGTCTGCTTTTGAAAGTGCCAAAGCACTTTTGAAAAATTAATTTTTAAATGAAAAAATACTGACTCTTTAATTTAACTGTGCTTGATCCAATTTATAACCTGATAATAGTTAAGATTTTTCCGAATAGCAGCCTTTCGAAATCCTTCAATCTGAATCCCATATCCTAAAAATTTCCTTAATTTTACCGATTCAAGTATGAACCAACCTAAATCTAATAAAATGGCAGAGAATTTATTGAAAGGAAAGTTAGGCATTATCACAGGAGCACTGGATGAAAATTCCATTGCGTGGAAAACTGCGTTAAAAGCCCATGAACATGGTGCAAAATTTGTTTTGACAAATGCTCCAATTGCTATGAGAATGGGAGCTATCAAGGAACTGGCCGAACAATGCAATACTATAATCATCCCTGCTGATGCAACTTCCCTCGAAGATATTGAAAAGCTATATGCAGAAGCCAAGGAATATCTTGGCGGTAACTTCGATTTTTTACTACATTCTATAGGCATGTCACCCAACATCAGAAAAGGTCGCTCTTATGGGGATCTGAATTATGATTGGATGAATAAATCCTATGATGTATCAGCCATTTCTTTCCATAAGATGATGCATGTGGCGGAGAAAATGGACATTATGAATGAATGGGGATCAATAATGGCGCTTTCTTATATTGCAGCTCAAAGGGTTTATCCTTTTTATACAGATATGGCAGATGCCAAAGCATTGTTGGAAAGCATAGCAAGAGGTTATGGTTACAGGCTTGGGAAAATGAAAAAAATACGGGTAAATACCATATCCCAATCACCAACTAAAACCACGGCTGGTACAGGAATCGGTGGTTTTGATGCATTTTACAATTTTGCAGATAAAATGTCTCCTCTTGGAAATGCCCCTGCTGAAGCCTGTGCGGATTATATCGTCACCATGTTCTCAGATCTTACCCGGTATGTGACCATGCAAAACCTCTTCCATGATGGAGGTTATTCTACTACCGGTATTTCGGAAGAGTTGATGGATCAGTTTAAGGATATTTAGTAAATACATTTAATAGTATTGATAGGAAAACAGAGGGCCGGAACCCTCTGTTTTTTTTAATCATTCAAAATCATTTATGCGAAGGGCCTTCCCTGCCAATATCCCTTTATAATGCCCCTTATCAATAGCCATAGCACCATTCACAAATACATATTCAACACCTTCTGCTTCTTCATAAGGTGATTCAAAAGTTGCTTTGTCAATGTACTTTTTAGGATCAAAAATAACAATATCAGCATAATATCCTTCTTTTATCAGACCCCTTTTTTCCAATCCCAATAAATCTGCTGTTTTTGCTGTTGATTGGTGTACGGCAAAAGGAAGGCTAATCAATTTTTCTTTTAACGCATAATTTCCAATTTTCCTGGCAAATGATCCGTATTTTCTGGGATGGCCTGATCCTCCGTCAGAACCTGTTACCACCCAATCTTTAAGCATAAAATTTTTCAGGTCTTCCTCAATCATATTATAGGAAATCACGCCAAGATTGGGCTCTTCTGCTAAAATTGAAATGGCTGCTTCTGCCTCAGGAAGTTTTCTTAATTCCGCAAATTTCTTTAGACTAATTCCATCGTATAGTTTATTTTCTGCTTCCGAAAATACCAATGCCTCTGCCCCTCCCCTTTTCCTTATATTCTCTTTAATTTCATTGAGCAGACGTGATTTCACTTCATTATTTTTAAATCGCTCCAACATCGCATCATTCCCGCCATCTTCAGCCCATCTTGGAATTACAGTGGCTCGAAAACTGGTTTTGGAAGCTAAATATGGGTATTGGTTTGCTGTGACGTCAATTCCTTCTTTTTGGGCCGATTCAATAAGTTCAATTACTTCTTTGCTTTTTCCCCAAACATCAGTTCCTAAAGCTTTAATATGGGAAATATGGACTGGAATACCTGTTTTTCTACCGATATTGATGGCTTCTTGAATAGAAGAAATCAAACCGATGGAATAGGAACTTTCATCACGGATATGAGAATCATAAATACCTCCATAGCTTGCTGCAACTTTGGCAAGCACCTCAACTTCCTCCTCTTTTGCATAGCTACCTGGTGCATAAAATAATCCTGTAGATAAACCAAAAGCACCTTCTTCCATAGATTTTGCTACCAAATTCATCATTTCTTCCAATTCCTCTACATTGGGTTGTTTTGCTCCTAAGCCTAACACCATTCTTCTAATTGCGCCGTGTCCAACAAATAGCCCTGCATTAGTTCCAATGCCGTTTCTTTCCCATTCTTCAAGTTTCCGTGCTATTGGAAGAGGGCTATTTCCGTCATTTCCTGCAAAAACGGTAGTTACTCCTTGCCTTAAGGAAGAAAGATTGGATTTATAATCAGGACCGGAAAGATCCCGGTCCAAATGGGTATGTGGATCAATAAAACCTGGACATAAAAACAATCCGGAAGCATCAATGATATTTTTGGCATTAATTCCAGTGGATTTTGAATCACCAAAAAAAACTATATACTCTCCCGAAATACCGATATCCAACAAAGAAGGATCTACAAGTTCACCACTATAAACCATAGCATTGGTGATCAAATAATCTATTTCTGGAGATTTGTCCTTACAGGACACAAAAAAGACAATTACTACTGATATTTTAAACCAGAAAAGATAGTTAATGAAATTTCCATAAGAAGCGATTGAGATTGGCATGCGGATCATTTCTCTTCAATATGTTTTGGAAAAGGAAATTAATTCTTATTTAGAAAATGAAGGACTAGATTGTGTTGAATGGAAATAATTTAGAATCAATCAGTGCCATTGCCTCTTTAAATGCTTTGGACTGTTCAGGCTATATACCTATTTTTGGACTATCAAACAAACAAGCTTATTTTGAAAAAAATAGCAATTTTAGCTTCAGGTAGTGGTAGCAACGCCGAAGAAATCATAAAATACTTCCAACATTCCAAAAAGGGAAAAGTCATACTTATCGGCTCCAATAAGAAAGATGCGTATGTTTTGGAAAGAGCAAAAAAATTTAATGTTCCCAGTTTCACCTTCAATAAAACTGAGATGGAAGCTGGAAATCTTAGCCGGAAACTCTTAGAGGAGGGAGTAGATTTTGTTGTATTGGCCGGTTTTCTTCTTAAGATCCCTGATGATTTGATTCATGCTTTTAGTAATAGAATAATTAATATTCACCCGGCTCTATTGCCCAAATACGGAGGAAAAGGAATGTATGGAATGAAAGTCCATGAGGCAGTTAAGACTTCAGGAGATAAGGAATCAGGTATTACCATTCACTTGGTCAATGAACAATATGATGAGGGAAAAATTATCTTTCAGGCTGCAGTCCAAATCGAACCTTCAGACAGCCCTGAGGATATCGCTCAAAAAGTCCATCAACTGGAATACAAATACTTTCCAAATGTGATAGAAAGTCTGCTTTAATTACCTGATTTTCCTACCTTTGCAACTTGAAAAATTATTCACCAAAATATAGCCACAAAGTCCCGTCCAATTCCTTTGTGTCTTAGCGCCTTTGTGGTCATCAAAAATCATGGCTACCAAAAAGATCCAATCTGCTTTAATTTCAGTCTATTACAAAGACAACCTTGAACCTATCATTTCCCTCTTGAAGGAACATGGTGTTAAAATCTATTCAACCGGAGGAACTCAGAGTTTTATTGAATCACAGGGTGCAGAAGTAATTCCTGTCGAAAAACTAACCGGATATCCTTCTATCTTTGGAGGTAGGGTAAAAACCCTTCATCCCAAAATTTTTGGAGGCATTCTTCACAGAAGAGACAACAAAGACGATGTGTCTCAAGCTGCGGAGTATGACATTCCTGCCATTGATCTGGTGATCGTGGATCTTTATCCATTTGAAGAAACCGTAGCCTCCGGCGCATCTGAGGCAGATATCATAGAGAAAATCGATATTGGAGGTATTTCCCTGATCAGGGCTGCTGCCAAAAACTTCAAAGATGTCGTCATCATTGCATCTAAAGCCCAATATGGAGAATTAGAGCAAAGATTGGGAAATCAAGATGGTACAACTACTCTTGAGGACAGAAGATATTTTGCAGCACAGGCTTTCCAGGTATCTTCCAATTATGATACCCATATTTTCAATTATTTCAACCAAACTGAAGGTATTCCTGCCCTAAAAATTTCCGAAAACAGATCCAAATCACTTCGTTATGGAGAAAATCCTCATCAATCTTCACATTTTTATGGGGATTTGAGCGAAATGTTTGATCAGCTAAACGGTAAAGAGCTTTCTTACAATAATCTTGTGGATATTGATGCTGCGGTAGCTCTGATTGCTGAATTTAATGGCGAAACAGCTTTTGCTATTCTTAAACATACCAATGCCTGTGGCTGTGCAACAGCTTCTACAGTAAAAGAAGCCTACAAAAAAGCTTTTGAAGCCGACACTACCTCTGCTTTTGGAGGAGTTTTGGTCACCAACCAGAATTTAGATTTGGCTGCTGCAGAAGAAATGAACAGCCTGTTTTTTGAAGTGCTCATTGCTCCTTCCTATGATGAAGATGCTTTGGAACTATTGAAAAGCAAGAAAAACAGGATTTTATTACTTCAAAAAATCGATGTTCCTGGCACCAAAAAGATCAAAACCTTGCTCAATGGCATCATCGAGCAGGACAAGGATCTCAAAACAGAAACCAAGGTTGATTTCAAAATTGTAACCAAAGTAGTGCCTACTGAAGCGGAAAAAGAGGCCTTGGTATTTGCAGCAAAAGTTTGCAAACACACTAAATCCAATACTATTGTATTGAGCAACAGTAATCAGTTGTTTGCCTCAGGTGTAGGGCAGACTTCCAGGGTTGATGCTCTGAGACAAGCAATCGAAAAAGCCAGATCATTTGGATTTGATCTAAAGGGTGCAGTGATGGCATCTGATGCCTTTTTCCCATTCCCGGATTGTGTGGAAATCGCTCATGAAGCAGGCATCACAGCGGTTGTACAACCTGGAGGTTCAATTAAAGATCAAGACTCTATCGATTTCTGTGACGCCCATGGCATGAGCATGGTAATGACCGGTGTAAGACACTTCAAGCACTAAGAGTTTCAAACCGGAATATATTCAAGTTACCCAAAAAAGGTAGATGATAAAAAGCCCCTCATTTGACAAAAAATGAGAGGCTTTTTTTTCATTACGGAACATCTTCCTCAATTGCCAACGGGTTCCATTTGGGAATTGGTGACTTCAATGGGGGTTTCGAAGTGTGCTGAAATCCCCCGGAACTTGGTATACCAACCTCCGCCAATATTATTGCTTACCGAGGAACGGTCTATCCGGATATTCCCTGTTTTATTATTGCTCACAAAGAAAATTCCGGAACCATAAGCATTGACTTTGTTTTCCTCCACTTTGGTTCCCAATAAGGTCTATGTCATAGTATTGCCGTCATTATATATGGCACCACCACTGCCCCCACCAGGTGTCCCTGCTTGGGCAGGATTTCCACCATTTCCCAAAGCTTCATTATGTGAGATAAGAAAATTAAAAAAGTAACAGTCAAAACAAGTTTAATAATATTCTTAAAATGAGATTGAATAAACCCTGTCATAGGATATTTGTTTTAAAAAAACCATCAAGCCAAATGCCACAGTAATGGCCGCAAGTTGAATAACATTAAAAGAACGAAAAAGAATTAACGTAAGTATATTGGAAATAAAATAAGATATAAAGGACCCAAATGGGTTTAAAAAGAATGAATCAGAAATTCAATAATCTAATACCCTCACAATTTTTTTATTTACCGAATTCAATCTGCTATTTTGCAGTTTGGATTATGGAAATACCTAGGACCTGATTTTTGAGCTTTTAGTTCAAAAGTTACCTGGTTTTCCCTATGTACTCTGTACTCAACTATAATGAAACAACACCAACTCAAAATCTACAATACTCTTTCGAGAAAGAAAGAAAATTTTGAACCTATCAACCCACCTTTTATCGGAATGTATGTTTGTGGGCCAACGGTTTATGGTGATGCCCATTTAGGACATGCCAGACCTGCCATTACTTTTGATACTGTCAATAGGTATCTCACCCATTTAGGGTATAAAGTAAGATATGTCCGTAATATTACAGATGTGGGACATTTACAGGGAGATTCTGATGAGGGGGAGGATAAAATAGCTAAAAAAGCCAAATTGGAGCAGTTAGAGCCCATGGAAGTAGCCCAACAATATACTGACACTTATCATCGGGATATGGAAGCCCTCAACACAATCAAACCAAGTATCGAGCCAAGAGCAACTGGCCATATTCCTGAACAAATTGCTTTGGTCCAAGCTATATTGGATGAAGGTTTGGCCTATATTGTCAATGGTTCAGTCTATTTTGATGTACTCAAATACAATGAAATAGAACGGTACGGGAAACTATCAGGTAGGGTATTGGAAGAATTGATGAGTGGAAGTAGGGATTTGGATGGACAAGGTGAGAAAAAAAATCCTGTTGATTTTGCGCTTTGGAAAAATGCTGCACCTGAGCACTTAATGAAATGGGACTCTCCTTGGGGCGTAGGTTTTCCAGGATGGCACCTAGAATGTACAGCAATGTCTTCCAAGTATTTAGGCAAGCAATTTGACATTCATGGTGGCGGGATGGATCTTATGTTTCCTCACCATGAATGTGAAATAGCACAGGGAAATGCCTGCAACCATAAGGATCCTGCCAAATATTGGATGCACAATAACATGATTACCATCAATGGTCAAAAGATGGGGAAATCCCTTGGGAATTTTATTACCCTTCAGGAGCTTTTCACAGGAAAACATCAACTCTTGGATCAGGCTTATAGTCCAATGACTATCAGATATTTTATTTTGACTGCTCATTATCGTTCCACCTTGGATTTTTCCAATGAGGCTCTGAAAGCAGCTCAAAAGGGGTATAAGAAAATAATAAATGGTCTTAAAACAGCTAAAAAATTAACATTTTCAAACGATGAGAATGTTTTTTTGGATGAGCTACAAATCAAACAAGTTGAACAGATAATTACCAATACCTACCGCGCAATGGATGATGATTTCAATACCGCACAGGCTATTGGACACCTATTCAACTTGCTGAAAAAAATCAATTCAATTTATACCGGTCAGCTCAATTGTGCACAACTGGGAGAAGAAATTTTCAAAAGAATGATACAAACCTATGTTGTATTTGTGGAAAAGATCTTAGGACTAAAAGAAGAAAAATCTGATAATCAGCAAGCCTTGCTTGAGATTTTGCTTAAACTGTACGAAGAAGCAAAAACTGCTCGGGATTATTTTAAGGTGGATGAAATTCGATTGGCTTTAAAGGAAATTGGAATTGTGGTTAAAGATATGAAGGATAAAATTGACTGGGCATATGAAGAATAGGTTATTCATTCTTTTGACCTTATTATGCTTGATTTGGTCCTGTAGTGGAGATAAAACTTCTGACACGCTGCAAGAACCAGTCGTATATAGGGATGTTCCGGAGTTCCTGGCCGATTCAGCTTATTTTTATATTCAAAAGCAAGTGGATTTTGGTCCGAGGGTTCCCAATACAGAAGGACATAAAAAAACGAAGGCATGGTTGATAGAAAAATTAAATGGTTTTGGATTGGAAGTTCAAACCCAGGATTTCCCAGCAAAAACCTATGATAACCAAACCTGGAATTTGAGTAATATTATAGCCTCTTATAATCCATCAGTAAAGAAAAGAGTGCTTTTGGCAGCCCATTGGGATACCAGAAGGATGGCAGACAAAGATACCGAAAGAATAAATGAACCTATTGATGGGGCTAATGATGGGGGCTCTGGAGTTGGTGTGTTATTGGAAGTTGCAAGAATAATTTCAATTTCAGAAATCAAACCTGAAATAGGCATAGATTTCATCTTTTTTGATGGAGAAGATGACGGGGAGCCAGAACATACCAACCTTAGAAACAATTCTCAAATTTGGTGGTGTTTGGGTTCTCAACATTGGTCCAAAAACCCGCATCTTCCTGGCTATTCCGCATTTTATGGAATACTTGTGGATTTGGTCGGCGCAAAAGGAGCAAGATTTTACAGAGAGGGTTATTCCATGAGATATGGTAAAAACATTGTTCATAAAGTATGGAATTTTGCTTCGGAATTAGGATATTCAGACTTCTTTATCAATAGAGATTCTCCCGAAATTATCGATGATCATGTATTTGTAAATAAGGATGCAGGGATTCCAATGATAAATATCGTGGAGTTCTCACCTGATTATGGGTTTGGACATTACCATCATACCCATGCTGACAATATGGATTTGATAGACAAAAGAACATTAAAAGCCGTAGGCCAAACAGTGCTATTTACAATATATCAGGAATAATATTCCTATTTAAACCTCAACTCACAACAATGAAAAAAGGCCATCAGGTTACTATGAAAGAGATTGCCAAAAAACTTGGTGTCTCTGTTTCTACTGTTTCCAGGGCATTGAAAGACTCTCCGGAACTCCATCCAGATACCAAAAAGCGTATCGTGGAAATGGCTAAGAGTATGAATTACCAATACAACTTGCTTGCACAAAGTCTAAGGATAAGCCGAAGTAAAGTATTGGGAGTTATTGTACCTGAATTGACTTCACATTTTTTCTCAAGTAATATCAGCGGAATTCAGGACACTGCTTACAAAAGAGGGTATAATATTATGATTTGCCAATCCAACGAATCTTTTGAACAGGAGAAAGCAAATATCAGGACTTTGGTATCCTCACAAGTTGATGGTTTGTTGATTTCTCTAAGTAGGGAAACCAAAAATTATGGGCATCTTCAGGAGCTTTATGACAGGGAAATTCCCTTCATCATGTTTGACAGGGTAACTGAGGAAATCCCTGTTTCTAAGGTCACAGTGGATGACGCCCATGGGGCATTTTTAGCTGTCCATCATTTATTGGAACAAGGTTGTAGAAAAATCGCTTATTTCTCTGGTCCGGAAGATTTGTACATCAGCAAGAAAAGAAAAGAGGGATATTTGGATGCATTAAGAGAGTTTGGCCTTTCTGAAAAAGACAGTCAGATTTATATTACAGATCTTACACCTGAAATGAATAGACAAATCACTTTAAAAATGCTTGAGGAAAAGGAACTTCCTGACGCAATTTTTGCTATGATTGATCCTCTAGCTGTTGATGTGATGATGGTCTTAAAGGAAAAGGGCATTAAAATACCTGAAGATATTGCACTAGTCGGTTTTACCAATAATCCAACAGCAGCTGTAGTTGAACCTTCTCTGACAACAGTGTCACAACCAGGTTATGAAATGGGGCAAATTGCAACAAATCATTTATTGGATCAGTTGGATGAAATCGTTTCAGACGACCCACAATCCTTTGTACTGCTTACCACCTTGGTTGTTCGTGATTCATCCAAAAAAACTAAAATGATCTCAGACTAACCTTCCCAAACTGACCTATGGCTCTAAAAATAACATCCAAAAAATTCGGGGTTTTACCCAGTGGAGAAGAAATTGATTTATTTACACTGTGTTTAGATAGGAAAATTGAAATATCAGTCATGAATTATGGGGCAACTTTAACCCATTTATTCATTCCTGACAGGGATGGAAATATGGAAGATGTAGTATTGGGATTCGATACATTGGAGGGCTATTTACAAAAAGATTACTTGGACAATTATTGTTATCTGGGATCAACAATAGGGAGAGTAGCAGGTAGATGTACAGATAATCAATTTATTCTTGATAATAAAACCATTCAATTACCAGCAAATCAGGGTAAAGTTCATCTTCATGGCGGAAAAGAAGGATGGGATAAAAAAATATGGGTTTCTGAACCGTTTGAGACTGAAAACTCTGTGGGAGTAACTTTTTATTATCAAAGTCAGGATGGAGAAGAAAATTATCCGGGCACAATAGAAATCTGGGTGACTTATACCTTGGATGAGACAGGGAAATTAGAAATAAATTATAAAGCTATTTCAGACAAAAAAACCATAATCAACCCTACAAATCATTCTTATTTTAACTTAAATGGGGATTTTTCCAAAGATATAGAAGGTCACATGTTTATGGTTGATGCAGATCATTTCCTCCCAATGAATGAAAATAGTCTTCCAACTGGTGAGATCATTCATGTTGCAGGTACTCCATTTGATTTTAGAAAATCTACCTTGATAAAGGAAAAAATCCAGGAGGATAATCCACAAATTAAATTGGCCGGTGGGATTGATCATTGTTTTGTTATTAATCAAGAAGAAAACTGCGCTGTTCTTTATGATCCAGTTTCAGGAAGAAAGTTAACTTTGACAACAACAGAACCAGGCATCCAGGTTTATACCAGCAACTACCTTAACAAATCATTCAAAGGAAAAGGGGGAATTGCCTATGGAAAAAGAGCGGCAATCTGTTTAGAGACGCAACATTTCCCAGACTCATGTACCCATAAAAATTTCCCTACTATAATTTTACTTCCTGCTGAAGTTTTTAATTCCAGAACCATCTTTGAATTTTCAGTAGGATGATAATAGAAGAAATTCAAAAAAAATTCATTGAGTTATTTGACGTAGATCCACTATTAGTTTATTCGCCAGGGAGGATAAACCTGATTGGAGAGCATACGGATTACAATGAAGGCTTTGTCATGCCTGCAGCAATTGATAAAAAAATGTTTGTCGGAATAGCTGCAAATGGATTTTCGCAGGCAAGGATTTATTCTTTGGATTTTCAGGAAGAATTCGCTTTTGATCTTCAGGCTTTTGGGCCTAAAAAAGGACATTGGAGTAACTATATCATGGGAGTTACCTCTCAGTTGCAACAGGCAGGTTATCAGGTGAAGGGTTTTGATATAGTTTTTGGGGGGGATATACCTGTGGGTGCAGGTTTATCTTCTTCGGCGGCATTGGAATGTGCAGTCGGCTATGCCATTAGTGAAATCTTTGATTTCAAAATTCCAAAACGGTCCTTAATTCAATATGCACAAAAAGCAGAACATGTTTTTGCTGGAGTTCAATGTGGCATTATGGATCAATTTGCTTCGGTATTGGGAAAAAAGGGTCATGTGATACGTCTAGACTGTAGGGATTTATCCTATGAATATTTTCCACTTGATTTAGGGGATTATCAAATCCTATTAGTGGATACCCAAGTAAAGCATTCTTTGGCAAATACAGCGTACAACCGTAGAAGACATGAATGTACAGAAGTAGTTTTGATGGCTCAACAAAACCAAGTTGGAGTAACATCTTTAAGGGATTTGAGGCTTAAGGATCTTGATGAAATCAAACCATACATTGACAAAGAAGTTCTGGGTAGAGGGGAATATATCATTGAAGAAAATGAAAGGGTCTTAGAAGCCTCAAAAGCATTAAAAGATGGAAATCTGGAAAAACTTGGTACCCTAATGTATGCCTCCCATGAAGGATTGAGTAATAAATATAATGTAAGCTGTCCCGAGCTCGATTTTTTAGTGGATCAGACTAAGCCTTTAGACTATGTATTAGGAAGTAGAATGATGGGAGGAGGATTTGGCGGTTGCACGATCAATATTATTGAAAAAGAGAAAATCAAAAATTTTAAAGAAAGTATTGAATCCTCATTCAATTCCCATTTTGGAAAATCTCCCAAATTTTATGAAATAAGTTTGGAGGATGGGACTGGATTGGTCAAAACCTAAACATTTAAAAACTGAATGAAAATTCATCATATTGTTAATAATACTACCTAATCCACTATCAATACCCAATCCTGACCTTTCCCACTTGAAGGCGCTTGTATGATATTTTTCCCTTTCGATAAAACTAATCCTAAATAAGGAAAAATCACCCCTGTCCTTGGATCATACCAATTGGCTTTAAATTCCGCATTGTTTAAAGCCGAAAAATCAACCTCCACGGTTTTACCTGTTGGAAAATAGATCATTGCAAAACTTCCCTCAATATCTCTAGTAGCAATAACGAAATTTTCATCATCAACTTGATTTGACACCACCATTTCAAAATCTGGAATTCTTGAAAAATAAGGTTTGGACAGCATAAGTTGCTTCAAATGCTTCATTTGGTTGGCCATAGGGAGTTCTAAAGATATTTTCCATGGCTTCAACGGTCCATTGATGGGCTGTCGGTCCAAAGTATACATCTGCCATACGGAATGGCAACCATATGTTTGCCCGGCCCCTCCTGCAAAAACATTCCAAAACATGATTCTTCTAATATCATCCGGGTTGCTATACCCAAGTTCTTTTGCGTTAAAGCAATTAGGATGCTCTTCGTATAGGGGCTCTCCATCCAAAGTGGGTTTTACAGGTGATAAATTGTAATCATGGGAAATTATTCTGTAGGTAGCTTGATTGGGGCAATGACCTGTTTGATGCATGTTGAAATCCAACCAGTCTGATTCATGAAACCATGTTGATGAGCCCCCTGGTTTATTGGGTTGGGGATGAAATGTTTTAAGAATTGGGTTACCTGGTAAGGCAGAAGCCTCAATTCCCTCTGCCATCTTCTTCCAAATTTCCATATCCTTTGAATCATTTCTAGGGTTACGATCACCTCCTAAAACCCAAATTAGGTTTTTTCTGTCTGCGTAACGTGCCCCAATCCATTGTCCATATTCATAAGCATTTTCCTCGTTGAAGATTTCCGGCCCTTCTCCCCAAGAATTCTTAAACACTTTATCGCCCCAGGTAGGCAGTAATGCTATGTGAATTTCCTTTGTCTCAGCCAATTGAATTATATAATCGACATGTTCCCAATAGCTTTCATTCATCACCAATGGGTCAATTGTATGGAAAGGTACTTCGCCATAAGAATTAGGTGAATTAATTCCATCAATTTCTGCAAGAGCTACGGCTTGTACTACATTAAAACCTTGAGCTGCCCTAGTTGTCAAATAGAAATTTGCTTCTTCTCTTGTGGTTCTATGAAACAATTCCCATGCTGTATCTGCCATCCAAAAAAAAGGACTACCGTCATGTTGGGATAAGAACCTCCTATTTTCAGAAATTTTTATCGGACCATTGATTTGACCTATTGCTCGATCAACTGAAAATAGGATGAGAATGATAAAAAGAAAATTTCTCATAAAAAGAAAAAAGCAGCCCAAAAGGGCTGCTTTTGATTTAAATTAATGCGCGGCTATAACTTCTGGAGATTTGGCATTCTTCTGCCAAAAAAAGAAAATAATGAACAAAACAATCAATATTCCTGGGAAGGCGGCCATTTTGGCTAAGGTAGCCTGTCCTGCCAGCAAATCTGTATCATACATTAATCTGGCATCATCAATCCATTTCCCTATGATTGGTTGGAAAATTGCAGTTGAGAACATCCCAACACCTCCAATTATTGACATGCCCAATGCACCGCTTAACGGCACTCTTTGTGCTACTGCACCTACCATCACCGGCCAGAAATAACATACACCTATTGCAAAGACAACAGCAGCTAAATAAGCCATTGGACCTGTAACTGTACTGAACATATAAATACCAAGAGTTGCAAAAATAGCGCCACCTAAAAGTACTCCGGTTTGGCCTAAGGATTTAACAACTGGTCCTGCAAAAAACCTCCCCACTGCCATAATACCTGTAGTCAAAGCCAAAATAAGCATTCCACTTGCCCCACTTTCGCTCATTACCACATTCACCCATTGTTGAGGACCAAATTCAGTAATAGCGGTCAATGCCATACAGAAGAAAAGGAAGATAAATACTGGAGAGAACAATGCCTTGATATTGCTAGAAATGGAGGTAACTCCTTCCACAGTTGGCTTTGGAAATGCTTTTCCAAAGAAAAGTCCTGCATAAATAACAGTAGGAACCATCAATACCCACATCTGCATTTGCCAACCCATTCCGAAATCAGTCATGAATTTGGAAATCAAACTACCAATTACAATGCCTCCTGGAAACCACATATGGAATCTGTTGAGCATTTTATTCATAGTATCTCCGGAGTACATATCAGCAATCATAGGATTACAAGCGGCTTCCGTACAACCATTGCCAAAGCCAATAAACAAGGTAGAAATCAATAAGCCTGTATAACCACCAGCATAAATTGTCAAAACTATACCCAAAGTATGAGCTACAAAAGCGATTTGCATGATGAGTTTGGGACCGATCTTATGGTAGAAAAGTCCGCCCAAAATCATGGAAATAGGAAATCCCAAAAACCACATGGAGTTAATAAATCCAAGTTGCTCCGCTGAAAGGCCAAAATTTTCACCCAATTCGGGCAATATTCCAGCCCTTATGGCAAATGTAAAAGCAGTAGTAATGAGGGCAAAACAACTGGCATTAAAGAGTGCCGATTTGTTAATGTTTTCGTTCATATTAATTGGGTTTAAAGGTTGAAGTTGACTATTAGTTTGGATGATTAATTAAATCATTCGGAAAATATAAAAAAAATATTGAATTACATTTTTGCCATTTGTAAAAATTTTAAAAAAGGCTTCTTTGACCATAAAAAATAAAAGATATTAACTGGCAGATAAGACTAAAATATCAATCTATTACCATAATACTATCAATTATATTTTTGAAGCCTTCCTCATTTTTATTTTTATACTGGATTTTCAATACGTAAGAACCAGGTGGCAGAAAATCTCCTTCGAAAGACCCGTCCCATACACAAGAAGGCTTGTTTTCACTTATTTCAGGATCATTACAGTAAAACATCAATTGGCCCCATTTATTAAATATCCACACACTCAATTCATCAACCAGGTAATTTGAATAAATCATAAAGCCCTTTTCAGGATTCGAAGGTTGGACAGCGTTCGGATAAACAAGTTGGAATTCACAATTTTCTTTGACTGTAAAAGATGTTGAATATGAGCAACCTTCTCTGCTGGTAACCTCAACAGTATAGTTACCAACAGCAGTTGGAAGTAGGGTTGGTTCTGTTGAAATCAAATCATTATTAAGATACCAAGCATACTCTTCAAATTCCCCAGGGTTAATTTCTTCTCCTGCTCCAATAAATGGACAAATGACATATTCTTCTTCTGTAACCGGTCTAATTTCATCAGTGCTCCTAATTAATAAAACAAGATCCGAACCAAGAACACAACCTATATGGTTGATAAGTTCTACTTCATAAGTTCCTTCTTGGGATACTGCAATATCCGTTTCGTTTTCAAAATCCGGTAAAATTTCCTTTTGGCCATTGATATCAATAAAATACCATTGGATTTTTTCAACATTCTCCAATTCAGCAAATAGTGAAATCACTCCAAATTCAGAATCAGGACACAGTGGAGTAGCTTCCAAAGTAGCTTCAACAACTGTAATTGGCTGAACGATAGTAAATGATTTAACAGGATCAGGACAAGGCAAACTTCCTTTAGGTCTCACTTCTAATTGGAATTCACCATAACTTGTGGGCTGGAAAAACTGATCTTCACCAACTAATTCTCCACTTGGGTCAATCCAATAAAATTCAAATTGAGCAGGATCTTCCTCGTAAATATTTGCTATATAAATAAGGTTTCCATCACAATCTTCACTGAAAAGTTCAGGTTCAAAAGAAATAGGCTGGTTTAGGTCAATTTGTATTGTTTTAATAATTCTACATAAACCAGCCTCTTCATCTACACCGCGTGCTTCAAAAATATATTCCCCATCTTGGTCAAAAGTAAAAGACTCTCCTTTTATCAATTGTGATTCTTCTCCATTTGGTGCTGTAACAGTAAAAATCAAATCCAGTTCAGTCTCAGGAACCAAATCATAAAACTGACAAATACTAAGTTGGTCCGGAATTTCAAAATCTGCTAGATTTTCGCTTTCCTCAATTTCTATTAACTTTCTTCCTATTTCACAACCAAGCTCACTAAAAAGAATTACTTCGTATGGACCTGTTTGAGTCACTTCAATTTCGCTCAACCCATTGAATTGTGGAAGTCCAATGATGGTATTCCCATCATAAAAAATCCATGCGATTGAATCGACTTCATTGAAATCAGTAGATATTGTAATTGTGGAAACTGGGTCAAATGGACAGAAAATGGTAGCGTCAAAATCGATCTCCAATTGCAAGTCCGGTCTGCGAACTTCAAATTCTTTTGGAGGAATGGGGCAAGCTTCACTGTTAATGGGTTGAACATCTAGCTTAAATACTCCAAAAGAAGTTGGAAAAAACCTTACACCAGTTGCTACAACTTCATCATTTTCATTATACCACCTGATAGTAACAGTGCTTGGGTTTGCTCCAAATAATTCTGCCACAAATTCCTTATTGCCCAAACAATCCTCAAAAACCAGAACAGGATCATAGGGAACAGGATCAGTTATATTCACAAAGAAGGTTCTTTCTCTTGGACAAAGTCCTTCCGATTCATCAATCAATGACCCTAAAATGGTATACTCACCCTGTTGGTCTAATAAAAATGTTTGATCAAAGTTTCTTTCCTCGACCGAACCATCAGGATATGTTAACCTGAATTTTAAATTTTGGCTTGTTTCAGGAATAAATTCAAAGGATTGGCAGATGTTTAAAAGGTTTGGAATTGTATATGAAACCTGGTCTACAGACCTCACTCTGATTATCCCGTCACTTACTCCTTCTTCAAACTTGTAAGTGTAAGTACAACCATTTTCATCGTATAATTCGATCATATAATTCCCTCTTGCAACAGGAATTTCAAACTCAAGCTCATTATCAACTAACCCTCTTTTATCGTCAATTATTAAACCTAGATTATTAAAAAGTTGATATTCTCCGGTAAAGGGCTGATTCAGCATTTTAACAATTATTTTCCCTTCAATAATTCCTGTTTCACTGCAGGACTCATCTATTGTTTCGATATCGAAAAAAAACTCTTCTGGATCATTTAATGAATTTATGACCCGGGTTGTCCATCTTGAACATGCTCCTAAAAATGAGGTAAACGTATAAATACCTGAACCAAGGTTGTCAAAAGTAATCAAGTCTCCAGCACTGATATTTAATCTTTCTTCCGGATTTCCTCCTGCTTTTAATAACCTTAACCTATCCAAATCAGTAAGCGCCCTTATGGTAATGGACCCATTGTCGATCCCACATCCATCAGAATCAACCACTGTTTCTATTACGTAATTACCTTGAGGGGTAACTGTCAAAGGAACACTATCTTCATCTATACAATACCTATTGTCAAAATCATTGACAACAAAAATAAAATTGTATTCCCCTTCCCCTTGTAACTGATTTGAGTTAATTGAAAAATTACTTCCCTCCCCTAAAAACACTCTTTCCCCACCATCCTTAGTGAAAAACCATTCGCCTAGTATTCCAGGTCCAGCTGTCAAATTAATACTGTTAAAGCCCTCACAGACTTCTCCCGTTGGCCTATTGGTTATCTGAGCTGTAAAGTCTGAAGGAATCCTTACGTTTGTACTTACAGAATAAGGACAAATAACTTCCCCCTGATCATTGGTAGTGAAAAAATCTGCAGTATATGATCCAGGTTGATTTACAGAAATAGTATTGCCATTACCTATAATTTGTCCATTGGCGTCCCTCCACTCTATAACAAAATCAGCAACATCCGGACTATTTGGGTCAATTAAAGTTAATTCGGTGCTCTCTCCATTACAAATCAAATAGGAGTTTTGAATCACCAAATCAACACCTGGGTTTATAGTAACACTTTTAGATGATGAAAATACCTGGTTAGTACCTCTTCTAATATTAAGCTCAACGGTATAGACCCCTACTGCTGAAAAAGTATGACTAAAAGTCTGAAAAGAACCCTCTCTTTCAACAACAATGCTACCATCTTCGGCTAAAATTCTCCAAGAAAATACATCGGTAGGCAGTCCCCCTCCAAAAAAATCACCGATTATACCCCCATAATAAAGGCAAAGCACATCCGGGCCCTCAAGTACAAACTCCCCTTCATTTTGATATTCTAAAGAGTCCTCAATTAGGTAGTTATTCCAATTTTCAAAATTTAGTCCGGCAGTAAAAATTACCGAAGTCATCGAAAACAGAACAATTAGAAAATATGAAAATAATTTTCTCACAAAATCGGCTATTTGATTTCAATATATCGAAAGTCAAACTTAAATAAAATAGTTTGAATTAAAAAATAAATCACATTATAAAAAACAATTATTTATATGTGAAAAATTTTTTATTGTATTTAAAACAAAAAACATCTGCAAAAACTACCTTACAAATAACCATTCTCCATTTCCCATATCCTCCTTAAACTCATACTTTCCTGAATTAAATACCTTTAATTCTTCAGGATCATCAATTCTGTTTTTGATAATAAAATCTGTCATCATTCCTCTGGCTTGCTTAGCAAATAGGCCAATCACTTGGTATTTCCCATTTTTAAACTCTTTAAAAACAGGTGTGATCACTTTGGATTTTAATTTATCTACCTCAACAGATTTGAAATATTCCTGAGATGCAAGGTTGATTACAGGGTCACCTTTAGCGGCTTCATTGATTGCCTTTGCTATTCTCGAACCCCAAAACTCATATAAATTTTTGCCTCTTTTGTTTTCCAATCTGATACCCATTTCCAATCTGTAAGGCTGAATAAGATCTAACGGTTTCAATAGACCATAAAGCCCGGATAATATCCTCAAATGTTTTTGTGCAAATTCAAATTCTTCCAAACTATAGTTATCAACATCCATTTTGGTGTAAACATCTCCCTTAAAGGCCAATAATGCTTGTTTGGAATTTCCAAGTTCAAATGTTTTTTTGAAATTCTTGTAGCGCTCCCTATTTAATTGAGCGAGATTTTCACTGATATCCATCAAGTGCATCAAATCAGATGTACTCTTCTTCTTCATAATGGAAACCAATTCCATAGTATTAGCTTTAAACTCGGGTTGACTGGCTAAATTAAAATCTGTGGTGCTTAAGTCTAATGTTTTTGCTGGAGAAATAACTGTAATCATTTTTTACTCTAAAACTAAAATTGGTTTTGTGATTGATTTTCTAACGCTCTGTGCTGAACTTCCGTATTTTACTACAACTGGATAAGTGCCTACAGGAACGAATTTTCCTCCGACAGTACCATCCCAAGAACAGAGAGGAGTATCAGCATTATTCCCCATGCTTTCACAATAAAATATTAATTGTCCCCATCTATTGTAAATATATACTTCAAGTTCATCCACGAAGTCACTTGTGTATACAACAAAGTTTTTGGAAGGATCGTTTAAAATCATTGCATTAGGGAAGATAACTTTTAATTCGCAATCCACCTGAACATCAAATCTGGCTTCATAAAAACACCCCAAATCATCTCCCACAATCAAGGTGTATTCACCTCCTTCTACAGGAGAAAACGTAGGTGTATTCGCAACTTCCTCCCCATTTATCTGCCATGAATAATTATCATATTCTCCCGGATCAATAACCGGTGTTTCACCTTCCTCTGCGCAAATAACATAAAGTGCTTCAATAACCGGAGGGCCTATTGTTGATTGAATGATCTCAGCTTGGGCCGAACCTACTTCGCAATCCGAACTATTAGTTAAGACAACCTCATACAACCCGTTTTGTTGAATTACCACCCTATCCATACCAAAAAAACTATCAATGGGTGTCCTAACGCCATTTTGAATAGAATACCATTCAATTACAGTAATATCAGACAAGTCCGCTATCACTGTTATAATTGTAAATGGATCATCTGCACAGAATGGCAAAACCTCCAGAGAAACCTCAATTTCTTCAGATAAATTATCAACCACAAATTGTAAAGGATCGATTTCGCATAACGTCCCATTCCTTGGTTGTACTTCCACAAAGTAGGTTCCAATTGCTGTTGGGAAAAATTGAGGGTTTCGGCTAATAATCTGCCCTGATTGGTCAAGCCAGAATATAAAAACATCTTCCGGGGCTACATTCGGTCCGAGAATCACTTCATAAAATACCCCAAGATCACAATCTACCCTTGGTCCTTCTAGTGAAAAAGCAGGAGGATCTGTGAAAACCACATTTAAGGTCCTTTCTCTTGGACAGTCTATCCCATCAGGGTCTTCCGCTCTTACAGTGTAAACTCCTTGATTAAGGATAGTAAAACTTCCATCAGTTTCAGGCAAAATAATATCTCCATTGGCATCAATAACTGTAAAAATTAATTCTTCGGAAGATTGAGGGGTAAAAGTGTATTGGCCACATGCGACTACATCGGTTGCCATATCAAAATCCACCTGTAGAACTTCCAAAACCTCTATAAGCCCATCAAAAGGAATCGCACAATCATTGTTATCTGTGATTATTATGGAATAAAATCCTGCCGGAACACTAACTGAAATTGTTTCCTCACCAACGATTGTACCGGTAAATTCACTGCCATCACCTTCCCTGATAATCTGGTAGGATCCATTAACCGGCCCATCTAAAAAGCGAATTATGATCTGCCCGAATTCAATACCTAAGGATGCGCAAATTTCAGGAATGCTATCAACTTGATATCCTTCAATACCTTGAGGTGGGTTAAGATTCTGTATAACTGCCGTTTGAACAAACTGACATCCAAAATCTGTAGTCATACGGATAGTGTAAATACCTGGTTCCAAATCTGCAAAAACAGGAAGAACTTCTCCAGCAACTAAAGGACCGAATGACAGACCAAGCTCTGAAATTTCCAAAGTCTCAATATCTGTAAGTGCCGTAATTTCAAAACTCCCATTTGGCACGGTACAATCATCTGCATCTGTCAATATGACAATTTCTACTTGAGGTAATGGATAAACAATCAATGAAGCTCTTTTTTCAATGAAACAGTCTTCAACAAGAGGATCTTCAGCCAAAAAGAAAATCTCATATTCACCCGGGGAAGGCAAAGTAAATGGAGCCAACTCCAATTCAAAAAACTCACCTAAAGATACCCTATCAGGTGATCCAACCTGTTGATAGAACCATTCGCCTAGAATTGGAGTGGTAGGGGCAAAAACCACCAAAGATTCATCATAACAAACCTCCTCAGCACTTTGGGTGAGGTCAAAATCAAATGCTGGACCAACAAATACAGACTTGGTGGCAGGACAGACATCAAATTCCTCAGGACTTACACCATCCGGTAATCTAAATCTAACAGTAACAGTATAAATACTTTCCTCTGTAACTTCTATAGTATTGCTGTTTTCATCACCAATCAATTGACCGGCAGCATTCCTCCATTCAAAATCATATAACCCATCTGCTGGATCGTATCCATCAATGGCTGTCAATTCCACAGGTGAGCCGGCACAAAGTGTAAATTCATCCGGCAAAGTAAGTTCAGGGGCAGCTACTATTTCAATCGGAAGGCTTTCTTCATAATAATTTGGATCCCCGCATCTATCAACTCTTAATGTAACCGTATAAATTCCTGGTCTTGGGAATGATTGTTCCAAAGATTGGAATTCTTCGCCAGGTCCACCAAATTCAGAAATTATTTCTTCCCCATCCTCATGAACAATAGTCCAAAAATAACTATCTATATCAGGCTCCCCCCCTCCTTCCAATAATCCCAATGCACCAAGTTCAGGATCCAAACAAAGCCTTTCGGGTACGGCAAGGGCTGGTTCAGGTATACTACTCCCTGATTGTTGGACAAAGGCCGGCAATCCCAAATTCATAGTACCCCCTTCCAAATTCACCCCCTGCTCGTCATAAAAGCTGTCATCACAGTTTGCTCCTGGTTGAATCCTGGTTATGGTACCCTGACCTGGCCGTGACACATATATCTGCCCATCAGGTCCTATTTGTAAAGATCCAAACGGACCTGCTGTGGTGAGGTTATTTCTGATTGAGGAACTTAAAATACAGTTTTCCCTTGCCGCTCTGGTTGAAGCATTTTCAAAACAAGATCCACAAGATAAATCAGGATCAGGTCCATCTTCCTCTCTTTGTTCTAGTGGTGTTTTGATCAAAAATTCTTCAATCCTACCACTTCCATTGGAATAGCTGACAAATATTCGGGAAGCATCCTGAGAAAACTCAAGCCCATAAATTTCATCTCCACAACCCAAGTCCAATAAAGCATATTCTGTCATACGCCCAGTTTGTTGATTGAAATCAAATATTTCCAACCTTGAACAATTCCCTTCTTGGATGGTAATGGCAAGCTGACTTCCGTCAGGACTGAACTTCATACTTCCCACACCAGTGTTGAAGTTATGGTTAGAGCCTACAGATGAAAAAACAGGTTGCCCAATTCCAAACTGAGATACAGGATATGCCCTAAAAGTATTATTCCCCAACTCATGGAACATTACCCAAGTTGTATCCCCCGAGGCCAAAGCAGCACTATGTTCTGTACTTGGACTGAATAGAAAGTTATCCTTTGTAACCACACTTCCTACTCCAGTTGGATTTTCGGTTTTGATATCAACTACTGAATACTTTACCTGGTTGCTTCCATTCGCTGAGGATTGGGTGGTAAACACATAAAATACCGTTTGGTTTTGGGGAATCGGCACAGCAATTACACTTTCAGAGGCAGTATTATCCCCTCCAATATCATCCCCATTTTCCATCAGATCACCATTGAGGTCCCATACCGATTGGCCGTCAGTGAAAAACAATACCTGGCCTGTTTCATCAGAAATGGTTGTAGTTCCTGCAGGGATATCCCTATTATGACCAACCGGTCTTGGAAGTGGCCCATCAGGATTGTCCGGATCAGGATTGAAATCCAACCCGGCCCCATCACCAAAATACCATATATTATTGCTTTGGTCAGGTAAATCCCAAATCCTTACCCTCACTTCTGCATAAGCATAACACTCAGACCCTGGTTCCCTTACCAATACCCAATATAAGCCAGGCTGTTCCACACAATTGTCCGTTCTAGTACTCCAACCTTCATCCCGATAATTTGACCAAAAATATTCATAATTCACTCCCTGTCCTCCACCAACGCCAGGTGTTTCACCACCTTGTCCTCCTCCTTGCTGTACTTCGAGAAGAGAACCAATATCCACGCAGGCCCCCTCACATACTGTGGTATCCTGAGCACTGAAGTTGGCTTGTAGGTCATTTTCAACTAGATCAATTGTTTTCCTAACCGTTTGTGTGGTCCCGTCAGCAAAAGTAACAGTAAGAGTTACATCCACACTTTGATTTGCTGTCGCTTCTTCCGGAATCAATAAATGTTCTTGTGTAAAATCAATATCCACGGGATTTCCTTCTTCATCAGTCAAAGGCGGATTAAAAGCCCATTCAAAGCTGACCGGACTATAATTCTCAGGGGTAATGATACTTGTTAATTGGACTGGATTATTACTACATGGCGTGTCAGGCTCCCAAATAAAATCTAAAGTTGGACTAAAATCCTGATTTGGGGCAAACTGAGGAAATATAGTACCACAAAAATCTGTTCCATTAAAAGGATCTTCTTCCAAATCCAAATCTGCTAATAGGGTCTCATTTGGATTATTTATCCTACCTATCAATTGCGGCCCCCCATCAACCTCTTCATAGATGTAATAAAGCCTTCCGTCAGGTCCCACCTTAATGTCATAAACATTGAATACATCATTTTCAAAAGGGATTAACTCGGGATCAGCGTTTAAATCATTAACAGGAACTCTGAGTAATTCATCTCCCCGCGAAAAATACAAATATTGGCCATCTGGTGAAAAAGCTGCTCCATCAATGGATTCGGTACCTCCTGATAGATCTACCGATACAGTATTTCCAAAGGTTCCATTAGAGGTATCATAATCAATAATTACAATATCCTCTCCGTCATTTTCAGGCAAAATTATTATCTGACCTCTTTCCTCATCAAACAACATCGCTTTAGGTGTAATTCCAATCGGACTGGAGTCAGTTATGGTAAAATCACCTTGGGTATTCTCAACTCTTCGTGAGATTAAGTTGCCTCCTTCAAAACTGACCAGATAAGAAGGGGAACTTGAAGTTTTTATAACAGTAATGGCTCCGGTTGCTCCATTTGTTATTAAAATATCCTTATCTGTAACTTCACCCAAAGGAGGTTGGTTTCCGACGGCCTGGCCCGGGGCATTCATATCCACCACAGAGTACTGGAGTTGTCCGGTAGGGCTAAGGTAAAAAATGTAGTATAGTTTTTCTCCTTCCGGGTCAAATTCTAAAGTACCTATGGACACCTGTTGCCTTCCGGAATAATTCCCGTTAATTCCTGGAGCCATACCTTCCAAGGGATCATTATTTCCGTTGTAAACCAATTCCCCATTGGTGTAAAAAATTATATTTCCTGTAATCGGATCTATTGCAATTGCATTGTTATTTTCGCCAACAATTACCGAGCCGGGCAAGGTCCTAACAATAGGGTCCTGGCCTTTTCCAAAGGATAAATAACTATTTTCCTCAGTAGCTCCACAATAACCAAAAATCCATTCGTTATTATTAAATCCTTGGGAATAGCCACTTTTAATTGGCCAAATACCGAATATTAGGGCAATTACAGTAAAAATTAATTTTATATTTATGTTATTAATTCGGCTTTTCATATTTTACACCTTGTAATAAAACAAAGGACACAATCCAGCGTTTGATTTGATGAATTGAGTTTTCCAATTAACGAATAAAAACTTGCAAAGGTCTAATCTATATCGTCTTTTTTTCTTGTTCGTTGGTATTTTTATTTTTACCAAATCATTTGGGCAAGATCCGCAATATAGTCAATATTATGCGGCCCCCTTATATCTCAATCCCGCATTTGCCGGATCTGAGTTAGTTCCCAGGGTTGGTTTCAATTATAGGAATCAATGGCCAGGTTTAGAGGCACAGTTCACAACTTTCTCTGCGTATATTGATACTTACTTACCAGATTATAACAGTGGAATTGGCCTATTAGTTATGAATGATACGGAAGGTGCTGCTAATTTACGGTCTTTGACTATTGCAGCACTTTATTCCTACGAACTAAGGTTAGGAGACAAATCCTATTTCAGACCTGGTTTCAGAGCAAGTTATATCAGAAGAGACATTGGCTTTTATGAAAATCTGATTTTTGCCAATCAAATTGATCCCACCAATCCTTTTGGTCCTGTTGCCCCTGGGAGTGATATTCCTGGACTTGGAGAACCAGTTAATATGCTTTCATTATCTGCTGGGGGACTTTTTTTCACTGACAAATTTTGGTTTGGAGTTGCGGCAGATCATCTAAATCAACCCAATCAATCATTTTTGGAGGGAGTGAGTCCTCTGCCTTATAAATTATCCATACACACCGGTTATAGAATTTCTTTGGGGACTGGTGGTTACAGAAATGATTTTACACATCAGTACAAACAACGTTATATTGTCCCCACTTTAAATTATAAAAGACAAGGGCCTTTTGAGCAATTGGACCTTGGTGCTTATTTATATTTAGAACCTTTGATTTTAGGCCTTTGGTACAGAGGATTACCCTATCGACCTGTTGAACAGCAAAGTAACCGAGATGCCTTAGTTTTCATGGCAGGAGTCAACCTAGTTAGTGGTGTGAGTATTGGATATAGTTTTGATTATACTGTCTCAAAACTGGGAATGCAGTCAGGGGGAGCCCACGAGATTAGTCTATCGTTTCTATTGGGGGACAAAAACAGAAATACCGTTAGAGGAAGGGATACTATTTTACCATGCCCTAAATTTTAAAATTAATTGAATGGATGCGGAATGGGTTAAATACCTCTTATTAAGCGTATTGACGATAGGTTTTATTTTTGAAAAATTACTTAGTTATTTAAACATAATCCGAGAAGTTCCTGAAGTACCAGAAACTCTTAAGGAATATGTAAACAAAGAAAAACTGATCAGATCTAAGGATTATCAAAAAACAAATTTTCGGTTTGCATTAGTTACTGGCCTGGTGTCTTTTTGCTTAACCTTTGGATTTATTTACTTCGGTTTTTTTGGCTTGGTAGATTCTTGGTTAAAAACATGGATAGAAGAACCCATCATTCTTTCTTTGGTCTTTTTTGGTATCATTTTTATAGGTTCTGATTTACTATCATTACCTTTTGATTATTTTCAAACTTTTGTGATTGAAGAGAAATTTGGGTTTAACAAGAGTACAGTTAAGACATATTTTGTAGATAAAATCAAAGGATATTTCCTATCTATAGTCATCGGGGGTGGTCTTTTAGCCATTTTACTTTGGTTAATCCACCAAATGGGCAGAGGTTTTTGGTGGCAATTCTGGGTTGTTTCTGCCGTTTTTATGGTATTTGTCAACCTTTTCTACACTGCCTTAATTCTTCCTTTATTTAATAAGTTAACGCCTTTGGAAAATGGTGAACTTAAAGATAGAATAGTTCAATATGCCTATTCAGTGAAATTTCCTTTGGAAAATATTTTTGTCATAGATGGAAGCAAAAGGTCCTCTAAAGCCAATGCATTTTTTTCAGGATTCGGAAAAAGAAAAAAAGTGGTCTTATATGATACTTTGATAGAACAACATACCCCAGATGAATTGGTAGCAGTTTTGGCCCACGAAATAGGTCATTACAAGAAAAAACATATCATTTGGAGTATGATATTATCAATCCTTCAGGTTGGGATTCTACTTTTTATACTATCACAGTTTATTTTCAGTGAAAAAATGAGTTTGGCTTTAGGAGGAACATCCATGGCAATACATTTAAATATTATTGGTTTCACAATGCTATTTTCTCCAATTTCAATGGTTTTAGGAATAGGGATGAACATGATGAGCAGGAAGAATGAATTCGAAGCAGATGCTTTTGCAAAAGAAACTTATTCAGGTCAACCCTTAGCAGAAGCCCTAAAAACCTTATCCGTCAATTCACTAAGTAATATCAATCCCCACCAATGGTACGTTTTTGTCAATTATTCCCATCCTCCTTTATTAGAAAGATTGGAAAAATTGGAGTCTAAAATTTATTAAGAGCCTCCATGTTTAAATGAAAATTTAATTACCTATTTTAATTACTGTTTCCCACTGGTCAAGGTAGATTTTACTATATTCTATTTCAAATTAGGTGGATGCACTGTAAATTGAAAAGCAATAAAACCCAAAAACCTATGCAGGATCTTTCCCAATACCATCATCCCATAACTGACCTTTTTCCTTGGCCAAAAACAGAAAAAGAATGGGAACCATACAGGCTAAAAAATGAACAAGTTGAGTTCTTTAAAGAGCAGGGTTACTTGAGTGGAATAAAACTATTGGAACCGCATCAAATTGAAGTGCTTAAAAAAGAATTGGATGAGGTGGCAGATCCAAAACATCCATTGCATCATTTATTCCATGAGTTTCACAGCAATGAATCTTCTGATCCTAATACTGTTTTATTTCATTCTTTAGGGCATTGGCGAATATCAAAAGCTTTTCATGATGTCATTTGGAACCCGGCTTTTGTAATGGCGGCAAGCCAACTATTGGGAAATAAAAAAGTAAGGTTTTGGCATGACCAGCTTTTTTGCAAACCTGCGCATCATGGAGGTGTAGTTGCCTGGCATCAGGATTATTCCTATTGGACCCGAACAGTAGAAATGCAACATTTAACCTGTTGGTGTGGCCTCGATGATGCCACCACTGAAAATGGATGTATCTATTACGTTCCAAAAAGTCACAAATGGGGTTTATTGGATAAACCAGCCTTGGCGGGTGATATGAATGGTTTGATGGCATATATTACTGAAGAGCAGAAAGCAGAATTTAAACCGATTCCAATTGAACTTAAAGCAGGTTATGCCACTTTTCACCATCCTCTGTTGGTCCACGGAAGTTATGAAAACAGATCAGAACGAAGTAGAAGAGCATTTGTGCTGAATGTTTTTGCCGACGGTACAATTTCAAATACAGATGAGGAATTATTGCATGGGGTTCCGATTATAAATAAAGGAAAAAAGATGGAGGGTCAATTTTTCCCTCTATTGAATTGATTAAGTAAAATTAAATTTAGAATTTTTTCCCTTGTATTTTTCACCTAATTTGGCAGAAAAATGAACCCAAATTTCTATGCTACAGGAAGAAACAACCGCCATTATTTTTGATAGAAAAAATTATAGTGATCGGGTCCTTTTGGACCTTTATGAATCCATTTTAATGCCCCGCAGAATAGAGGAAAAAATGCTGATTCTTCTTCGTCAGGGGAAAATTTCCAAATGGTTCAGTGGTTGGGGACAGGAAGCAATTTCCATAGGGGCGGTTAATGCAATGGCACCAGATGAATATATCCTTCCCATGCATAGAAACCTGGGAATATTTACAGGAAGAAAACTCCCTTTGGAAAGACTTTTTGCTCAATTTCAAGGAAAAAAATCAGGTTTTACAAAGGGACGGGACAGGTCATTTCATTTTGGTTCCAAAGAACATCATCTTGTCGGTATGATTTCGCATTTAGGACCTCAGATGGCTATTGCTGACGGAATAGGGCTTGCACATAAACTTTCTAAAGAACAAAAAGTCACCTTGGTATTTACGGGTGATGGAGCCAGTTCAGAAGGAGATTTTCATGAAGGATTAAATGTGGCAGCTGTCTGGAAACTTCCTGTAATTTTTGTTGTGGAACATAATGGCTATGGGCTTTCTACGCCCAGTGAAGAACAATTTGCTTTTAGGTATTTTACAGAAAAAGGACCTGGCTATGGTATGGAAGCCATTCGGATTAATGGAAATAATGTATTGGAAGTTTATGATACGATTAAAAATATAGCTGAGGATATTAGAAAAAATCCGAGACCCGTTTTGGTTGAAGCAATCACATTTCGAATGAGGGGCCATGAAGAGGCTTCAGGCACCAAATATGTGCCCAAAGAACTCATGGAAAAATGGGCACTTAAAGACCCGGTTCAAAATTATGAAAGATTCCTGGAAGAAATGGGCATCCTCTCAAGTGAGGTAAAAGAGAGTATTAACAAAAAAATTAAAACTGCCATTAATAAAGGACTGGATATTGCCTTTGGCGAGGAAAAAGTCATTCCAAATAGTAATGAAGAGTTAACTGACATTTATTACCCCTACAATCAAGAAATTATTCACCCTGTCTCCAATCAAAAGAGTGAAAAAAGATTTATAGATGCCATATCAGATGGTTTGAAACAATCCATGGAAAAATATCCCAATCTTGTTTTGATGGGACAGGATATTGGAACTTATGGGGGAGTTTTTAAAATCACAGAGGGTTTTAAAGACCGGTTTGGATCTGAACGTGTTAGGAATACCCCTCTTTGTGAAAGTGCCATTGTAGGTACTGCGCTTGGCCTTTCCATTAAGGGCTATAAAGCAATGGTAGAAATGCAGTTTGCAGACTTTGTTACCTGCGGATTCAACCAAATCGTGAACAATTTGGCTAAAATCCATTATCGGTGGGGACAGGAAGCCGATGTGGTAATTAGAATGCCAACAGGTGCAGGAGTATCCGCAGGACCATTTCACTCGCAGTCCAATGAAGCATGGTTTTTCCATACGCCAGGATTAAAGATAGTGTATCCTTCAAATCCATTTGATGCGAAAGGCTTATTGAATGCAGCTATTGAAGACCCTAATCCCTATCTTTATTTTGAACATAAGGCAATGTATCGTTCAATTGCTGAAGAAATCCCTGAGGACTATTATACCCTGGAAATAGGAAAAGCCAAATTAGTGGAAGAAGGTGAAAATATAAGCGTCATTACTTATGGCATGGGAGTCCATTGGGCCAAAACCATTATTCAGGAAATGGCCATTTCTGCAGATATTTTGGACTTAAGGACTTTATTGCCTTGGGATAAAGAAGCAGTGAAAAAGACAGTTAAAAAAACGGGGAAAGTAATTTTTCTCCAGGAAGATTGCCTGACAGGAGGAATAGGGGCAGAAATAGTTGCCTGGATTGCAGAGAACTGCTTTGAATTCTTGGATGCTCCTATAATGAGAGAAGGCAGTTTAGATACACCAGTCCCATTCGCTGCCAGTCTTGAAAAAAACTTCTTACCTGTGGAAAGATTCAAAATTAAATTGAAGCAATTGCTGGAGTTTTGATAAAAAACGAAACCCCTGAAATAGACTTTCAGGGGTTGTTTGCAAGCAAAGAGTTAGTAAATTGTTATTAATTACCCAAAATTAACCAAAGTCGTTGGTATATGAAAATTATCCTATGGATTTATACCCTGTATTCTGGGCTACTTTTTATTGCCCTTATGCTGGTTTTTGGAATATTCATAGTCATTCCTCTTTTGGTCAGTCAAAAAGGTGGTAAGATTTCTTTTATTTTCATCCGTCTTTGGGCGTCAATTTGGTCTTTTCTTTCAGGTATCAGGTATGAAATAAATGGAAGGGAATTTGTAGATATCAACCAACCCTATATTTATATTTTTAACCACAGGTCTTTTATTGATGCCCCTGTTATTCCCATGGCAATCCAACAAGAGGTACGGGCTATAGGAAAAAAAGAACTTTCCAAGATCCTTGTATTCGGATTTATTACTTCACGGGTTGCGGTATGGGTAGATAGGAAAGATACTGAATCCAGAAAAGCATCGGTTGAAAGACTTTTGACAATACTAAAAAAAGGAATTTCTATTGTTGTTGCTCCTGAGGGAACAAGAAATAATACTACCCAAACCCTCTTGCCTTTTCAAAAAGGTGCATTTAGGATTGCCGTGGAAACAGGGATACCTATACTGCCAATGGCAGTTATAGGCGCAGATAAGATAATGAAAAGGGGCTCAATTTTGCTTAAACCCGGAATAATAAGGGTATATTTTTCCTCTCCTATTGATCCGAAACCTTACCAATATGAAGATGGATTCCTGGATCTTTGCGACAAATGTTATAACAGATTGGAGGCAATGGTATTGACACATGAATAGTTCAATCAATTATCTGACAACAATTTTTTCACAAAAAAAATTTTGGATTAAATTGGTTGTGATAGTATTAAATCATTCATGCTATTTTTTATTTTGATTTTTTATGAATTAAATTGCTCTAAATTAAAAATCACCTAAACCTCTCATAATTATGTTAATTTTAAAAAAATTTAAATCTTTCTCAGTCCTTCTGATTTTATTCGGATTCCTTTTTGCCACGACTGTAAGTTCTTGTGGGAATAAGAAAACAGAAGAACAAACCGAACAATCTGAACATCCAAGTGACGAAGCTGAACATCCTTCTGACAATGCTGAACATCCTTCCGACAGCACCGAACATCCTAGCGGGGGAGGCGAACACCCATCTAATTAATGACTAAAAAATTGATTTAAATCAAAAGCAAAAAGGGGATTCACATCCCCTTTTTGCTTTTTTATAAATTTCCCAATTCCAAAAAAACTAATTACGGATAAAGGTAAATTCTGTTAATGGATATGCTGTTTCTCCGCCTATCTCCATTAGGGGATATGCGAGAAAATTTATTGGACCTGATTTAGGTAATGGGCTTACAATGAGATCACGGCCCTGACTAAATTCAATCCTATTGGCAGGATGCCTTCCAAAATAATAGGTGGCCAATGCAGTATATTTATTTCCTTCGCTAATATCTACCGGCCACCATTTCCCCTCTGCGTAGAATTCCGCCCAACAGTGATACCCGTCTATTCCTCCTTCATTTCTTTCCGAAGGGATGGATGCACCAATTGAAAAACGGGCAGGAATTCCTATAGACCTCGCCAAGGAAATGAAAAAAGAATGAAATTCGGTACAATTCCCTGTTTTGGAATCACATGCGTATACAGAATCTCCCCTCCCATACTTTCCAAATTTCATGTATCGCATATTATCAATGATATAATCATATAAAGCCCTTGCCTGTACCAATTTACTGTCATTTTCCTTACCTTTTATAGCCTGAAGGGCAATCTCTTCAAATTGCCCCCCAATTGGCATCAATAGATTTGGTTTTAAATATTCTTCTGATATTGGACCAGAATCCTCGTAAGGACCTTTTTCCAATCTTTCAACTTCATAAACTATTTCCAAATTATCCCCACTATGTTCAGGGCCTAATTCTAAAAACAATACCTTATTATTAAAATCCCTATCTTCAATTTCTTTCTGCTTCCCGGGCGCGTTCAAGGTTATAATTTTTATCTTTTGGTAATTGTCAGACTTTGGTATAGGAATCCATACTTTTGCTTCTTTTTCAATTTTCGGGAAAGTGGCCTTATAATGGAATTTAAAACTGTCTTTACCCTCCACTACACCCAAAAGATCATTTGAAGCAGTTTCAACAGGAACACGCCTCCAGGTTTTATCTACCAATTGCTTCCAAGTGTAATAAGGTTTTCCGTTAAGCTTATGAAGGGAGGTTTCTGTTACTTTCATATTTCCAGGCTCACCTTCAAGAAAAAAATCCACATCATATACATCCCCTTTTTCATCTGCCAAATCCACGCAGGCAAAATGTTTTGAAGGGCCTAAATTTGAGAGATATTCTGTATGGACCCTTACTAATTTAAGTTTTAGCTCCTTTTTTTCCTCTCGGACTAAAAAGTACCCATCATTTAACTGAGTTTCTGAGTCTATATAGGTTTTTATACCCTCTTCAATCTCTGCTATTGAAACTTTCTTTGTTGAGGTTAAAAGATCTTGTTCCCCTTCATTTTTCTCTTTATCTGAGGTGGAATTGCAGGCCTGGACCAAACTGGCTAATAATAATAAAATTATGGGGATATTCTGTTTCAATCTGAACATGTGTTTGATTTTCAATCAAATTTCTTTTAGGAAATATATTAGGATCATTATAGAACAATCTTAATTAATAAAAATCAAATTTTCACAAAATGCCAGATTAAATCTAATTTCGACCAAAATAATTCAGAAGGTTTAATTTGCATTATTTTTTGCCTTACTCTTTTAAGAGAGGAGAAATTTAAAAAACTTTCTAGGTGATTTTATACACATATCAATTCAAATACTTATTATTAATTTACCAAGAAATAAACATTTAATTTAAACTATGAGCTTTAAACACGCATTTATCTTTTTTTGGGTCCCTTTCTTATTTTTTGGCTGCAGCCAAAACAAAATTGAAAACCATAAGACAAAAGATCCATCAAATTCAGAATCATTTATTAAAAATGTGGATGCAGCAACTTTTAAAAACCTTGTTGATTCAGGTCAGGGAATTGTGCTGGATGTAAGAACGATTGGGGAAGTGGCCCAAGGACATATTCCGAATGCTCATGTTGCTGATATTTATCAAAGGGACTTTATGGAAAAAATCCAACAACTCCCAAGAGACAAGGAAGTATATGTGTATTGTACAGTTGGTGCGAGAAGTTCTCAGGCAGCAAAGATTCTTTTGGATAATGGATTCAAAAAAGTCTATAACTTGAAGGGTGGCATCATTGATTGGACACGAAATGGCTATCCAATTGAAAAATAAGAATTTAATCCAAAATAAAAATAAAACCCACACATTGAGGTGGGCTTTATTGCATGGTTCAAATTCGAGGTAAATAAACCTTTGATTTCCAATTTCTTTATACTCCTATTATCGATTAATTATTTACAAGTTTCTCCTGTTCAATTCATCGACAGCATAGTTTGCCGCCCTTGCGGTCAATGTCATAAACATCAAGGTAGGGTTTTGGGTACTGGTACTGGTCATGCAGGCACCATCAGTAACAAAAACATTTTTACAGGCATGAAGCTGGTTCCATTCATTCAATAAAGAAGTTTTGGGATCTCTACCCATCCTAACCCCACCCATTTCATGGATATCTGATCCTGGAGGGGCCTTGGTATCTTCAACCTTTATATTGGTAAAACCTGCCTTTTCAAACATTTCAGTCTGCTGTTGCAAGAAATCTGCAGTCATTTTATCATCATTTTCGGTCCATTCAACTGAAAGTATAATTTGAGGAGTACCATATTTGTCTTTCTGTTCTGTACTCAAACGAATATGGTTACTTTCAATTGGGATAGTTTCACCTTGCATCCAAGCTGACATATGCCAGTTGCCATACTTTTGATTCAAAAGATTATCCCTCAATTGATGCCCAATGACATTGGTATCCGAACCCAAACCTCTATTCCCTGCCATTCCAATGGAATAGCCTCTAAGAAAATCAGTTTCCTGCCTAAAGACATTTCGAAACCTTGGCACATAGGCATGCCCAGCGTGCTTTCCTTCCGTGATTTTATCTAAAAATCCCTCAAAGGTAGCGCTGCCTTTACCCCTGTAGTTATGGCAGGCCAAAAATTTACCCATTAATCCATTGTCATTTCCAATGCCATTTGGGAACCTAGATGATTTAGAATTTAACAAAATAGCATTACTGGCAATGGTCGAAGCATTCACAAAAATGATTTTGGAATAAAACTCCATGGATTCTTTAGTATTTCGATCAATGATCCTGACACCTGTAGCACGTCCCTTTTCCTCATCATAAATGATGGATTCAACTACTGCATCTGGTCTCACAGTAAGGTTTCCTGTCTTTTCAGCCCAAGGTAAGGTCGAGGAATTAGCGCTAAAGTACCCACCGTAAACACAGCCCCTGTTGCACATGTTCTGATTTTGACATTTATACCTTCCTTGCTTTAAATGGATTTCCTGAGGGTCTGTCAAATGGGCACACCTTCCCTGAATTAGATATCGATTATTGTAGTTCTTGCTTAACTGTTCCTTGTAATAATTTTCAATACAACTTAATTCAAAACCTGGCATTACAATGGAATCAGGAAGTTCTGCCAATCCATCCCTGCTTCCTGCAATACCGGCAAAAGATTCTACATGATTGAACCATGGTTCCAAATCCTTATACCTTATCGGCCAATCTACAGCAAATCCGTCTCTTGCAGGCCCTTCAAAATCATAATCAGACCACCTTTGGGTTGCCCGTGCCCACAATAAAGACTTTCCTCCTACATGATAGCCTCTGAACCATCTGAAAGGTTTTTCCTCAATAATGGGTTGTTCGTCTTCTGCCATTGCCCAATGTAAGGTTTCTTCCCTGACCCATCTAGAAGCCGCCAAGCCTGATCTTTTTTCTAAGGGTACAACTCCCCTGAATTCAAATTCCCAAGGAGCTTTGGAGGCTGATGGATAGTCTTCCACATGTCGGACCATTTTACCTCTATCCAGAACTAATGTCTTCAATCCATGATCACATAGTTCCTTTGCTGCCCAGCCCCCACTGGCCCCTGAACCGATAACAATGGCATCATAGGTGCGCTTTTCTTTTGAATCTTGTAACATAATCTTATTATTTAGACCTGAGAAGGCATGTCAACACACCCCTTGAAATACCCGGGAGCGACCTGGTACCCCCTATAGTCTTCCATCACTTCCCGGACAGTAGTAAACCCCGTGATAGTTTGTGATTTCATGAGTTTGAAGAATTCATTTTCATTTTCTTTCTCAGAATTTTCCAAAGAAAGAATCAGTTTTTCTCTGTCTTCCTGAGGTAGAAGGATAAATGATTTACCCAACTCTTCTTTTGCCTTTTTATCCAGGTTTACCAATTGTTGTTTTATTAAATCCTGGGTTTCTTTTTCATAACAATGTTCAAAAAGACGGAAAAGAAACTTATCAGTTCCAGTACTCAAACCACCAATAGGTTTAGCATCCAGACTGGGAACTTTAGGAGGCAATCCCTCAGGAATAAATGTATCCACTATAGATGAAATGAGATTTTCTTCTTTAAAAGTAAAAAAACCTTTATGGGTCAATTGGTCCACAAGTTGCCATTTCCAGTCAGCAAGCACTAAACCTGCAATTCCTAATGCAGAACCACCAATGATTTTAAGTGATTTTCTTCTGTCCATCTTATTATTATAAGGGTGAAACCGATCACTTAAATTAAAAGATTACTTGTAAAAAATATCCTTCAAAATTGGTATTTCTTCCAATGGAAAATTATGGTGCTGAATGGAACAATTGAATACATCCATAAATAAAAAATCCGGGCCAAAGCCCGGATTTTATTTTGATTATTTGATCTTTACAATTTCTTGATGCGGATATTTCTAAACCAGACTTCATCTCCATGATCCTGAAGGGCTATTTTACCTTTCTTAAATTTCCCAAAACCTGGCATGTCTTTGAATTTGGAATTGGCAACCATTTCATCCCATTCTGGCGTCCACATGGTAGTAGAAACCACCATTACTCCATTCAGGTGAAGTTCAAGATTTCCATCCTTAGAAATTATTTCAGCAAGATTCCATTCCCCTAAAGGTTTTACTGTTTCCTCACTTGATTCAATCAGGTCATACAGGTCTCCTGCCTGGTGGGTACGGATTTTAGCATCTGGATGCCCATCATTATCCAAAACCTGCATTTCAGGCCCTGTCATCCATGGATAGGAATATTCAGGAGCTTCATGGACAAAAAAGATAATGCCTGAATTACCGTTTTTTGCAATTTTCCATTCAACCTGAAAATGAAAATTATCAAATTCATCAATTGTAGCGATGTCCCCGGCATCCCCTGGTTTCCAATTGTCTTTATTAGTGGCATCTAAATAAATAGCTCCGTCCTGAATTTTCCAAGCGGCTCCTACATCTCCACCTCCATATTTAGACCAACCATTGAATGTTTGACCATCAAATAGGTCTATCCAATCACTTTCGATTGCCTCAATAATTTTTATTTCTTCTTCAACCTGATCTTCTTTTCCACCGCCACAAGAAAAGACAAAAATGGAACCTATTAACAAGGCAAAAATTGAATGCTTCATCTTATTTCTTTAATAACAGGACATATTTTACAACTGCTTCAACATCCTCTTTTGCAAGGTGAGGATGAGCAGGCATAGGAACTTCGCCCCAATTTCCCACATTTCCATTGATAACATGAGTGGTTAACAATTCAACATTTTCAGGAGTGTTTTCATATTTGGCAGCTACATCAGCATAGGAAGGGCCAACAATTTTTCTTTCTACCATATGGCAGGCAGTACAGCCAATTTCTTTTGCTTTGGCAGACCCTGTAATAAATATGGGGTCGTCTTTGTATTTATCTTCCAAACTGACTTTTGCCTGTGTAGCGGCAGGGGCAGGGGGTGTTGTTGTTCCCGAATCGGTTGATTGAGTTCCTCCACCCCCACATGAATATGCAAATGAAGATAGGGTAATAATACCAATTGATAAAGATTTTATAATTTTCATAATTTAAAATATAGGTTGATAGTCGTTTAAATTCCTAAGATTTTCTTGTTGAAAGCTTCATCAGCTCCTGCAGCTGCAAAATCATCAAAAGCCTTTTCTGTTACTCTGATGATATGATCTGCAATAAATGGCGCTCCTTCAATCGCCCCTTGTTCTGGATGCTTTATGGCACATTCCCATTCCAAAACCGCCCAACCTGAATAATTATATTGGGAAAGTTTGCTAAATATACCACCAAAATCCACTTGTCCATCCCCTAAAGAACGGAATCTTCCTGCTCTATCCACCCAGCCTTGAAAACCTCCATATACCCCTTGCTTTCCTGTTGGATTGAATTCCGCATCTTTAACATGGAACATTTTAATCCTTTCATGATAAAAATCTATAAATTGAAGATAATCCAAACATTGAAGAACAAAGTGACTCGGATCATAAAGGATATTGGCCCTTTTGTGATTATTTACTTTTTCCAGGAACATTTCAAACGTAATCCCATCATGAAGGTCTTCTCCTGGATGTAATTCATAACAAACATCGACACCATATTCCTCAAAAGTATCCAAAATTGGAAGCCATCTTTTTGCCAGCTCTGTAAATCCCGTATTGACCAATCCAGCTGGCCTTTGAGGCCATGGATAAACTGTATGCCACATCAAAGCCCCAGAAAAGGTAGCATGTGCTTTTAAACCCAAATTATGAGAAGCTTTAGCTGCATACTTTAATTGTTGGGTTGCCCACTCCGATTTCCCTTTAAGATTACCTGCAAGGTTAGCTGGAGCAAAAGCATCGAACAATTCATTATATGCTGGATGAACTGCTACCAATTGACCTTGAAGATGGGTGGAAAGTTCGGTTATTTCCAATCCAGCATCATTCACCACACCTTTTATTTCATCCGCATAGGTTTTACTTTCCGCTGCTTTTTGGAGGTCAATCATCCTCCCGTCCCAAGAGGGTATCTGGACTCCCTTATATCCTGCACTTGCCATCCATTCACAAATATTTTTCAAGTTGTTGAAAGGGGCTACATCATCGGCGAATTGTGCAAGAAATATTGCTGGTCCTTTTATGGTTTTCATAGGTTTTATTTTTAATTGAAACTAATTTAAATTTAAAGATAATAACGTAAAGACTGAAATCGGTAAAAACTAATACTCAACAGTAAATGGTGTCCATTTCTGCTCTGAAGCAGAACTTTTTAACACATTCTCAATAAAAGCCATACCCCTGATACCATCTTCTGCACCTGGGAAATCCCACCATTCTGGTTTAGGTTCCTCTCCTTTCCTTAAGGCGTAAATACACCTGGCGAAATTTCTATAAATATTCGCAAATGCTTCTATATAGCCCTCTGGATGCCCTGCTGGGGTCCTAGTGTTTTCATTGGCTAAGGAACCAAGGTATCCTGTTCCGGCTCTATATATTTCAGCAGGTTTACCTGGCCATTTAGCAAGAAGTGTATTATTGTCCTCCTGTTGCCATTCAAGCCCGCCTTTTTCACCATAAACCCTGATTTTAAGGTTATTTTCACAGCCTGCATCAATTTGGGAAGCAGTTAGAATGCCAGAGGCATTATTTTCAAATCTCATCAAAACAGCTCCATCATCATCAATAGGACGTCCTTCCACCTTGATATCAAGATCAGCACAGATCTTGGCCACTTTGATTCCCGTCACGTATTCTGCCAAATTAAAAGCATGCGTACCAATATCCCCGAAGCACCCGGCTTTACCATTTCGGGCAGGATCTGTTCTCCATTCCGCTTGTTTATTATTTTCGTGTTCCAATAATTTGTAAAGCCACCCTTGAGGATATTCCACATAAACTTTTCTGATTTCTCCAATCAACCCGTTGGATATCATTTGTTTCATTTGCTTAATCATAGGGTACCCGGTATAGGTGTGGGTCAAACAAAAAAGCTTATCACTCTTTTTAATGATCTTGTACAACTCTTTAGCCTCATCATAGGTCAAAGTCATAGGCTTATCCAAAACCACATGAAAACCATTTTCAAGTGCCTTTTTGGTGGGATCAAAATGTACATTGTTAGGGGTTACTATACTGATAATGTCAATTCGTTCTGATTCTGGTAAGGCCAATTCCTTTTCAATCATTTCATCATATGAAGAATAAACTCTTGATGGATCTAGCATAAGATCCTCGCCGGCCTGACGGGATTTTTGTGGATTGCTACTAAAAGATCCGGCAGTTAACTCAATCAATCCGTCCATTAAAGCAGCATTACGATGGATTGCTCCAATAAATGCACCTGGACCACCGCCGACCATTCCCATTTTCAGTTTCTTCTGAGCTGTCATTTTTATTCAGGTTTAAAGTTTAATTGTCTTTTACTTTTGCAGATAAAATTTCCTGTAATTTAGTTTTTCATTTTTTCCCACTTAAATTTGAAATAAAATAAGTGACAAATTGCAGTAAGATGTTATGAGTGGTAAAGATTTCGACAAGGTATCTACTTCATAAGATTTACAAATGGCTGGAATTAAATTTAAATCAAAAAACCTGAATATTAAATAGAAAATTTATAGTTTACGTTTTAAAAATATTACGTTCCACCAAATATTTGCCTGAAATGACCTTTGCATTAAGATCAAGATTATCTTTTATGATGTTTCTCGAATTTTTTGTTTGGGGATCATGGTATGTGACAATGGGAACTTTCTTAGGTGCAAACCTAGGAGCCACAGGAACACAGATAGGAGCTGCTTTTTCCACCCAGTCTTTTGGCGCTATTATCGCCCCCTTTATCATTGGCCTTATCGCAGACAGGTATTTTAATGCAGAAAAAATTTTAGGAATTCTACATCTGATCGGAGCAGTACTTTTGTACTTATGTTATAGTTCCTCTTCATTTGCATCGTTTTATCCTTTTATATTCATGTACATGGTTCTGTACATGCCCACATTGGCTTTGGTCAATTCAGTTTCTTTTAGACAGATGAAAGATACTGCTAAAGAATTTGCGCCGATAAGAGTTTGGGGTACTATAGGCTGGATTGCCTCAGGTTTGGCGATCAGTTATCTATTCTATTGGGACTCTGTTGACAGCATGGCCAATGGCTTATTAAAAAACACTTTCTTAATGGCTTCCATTTCTTCATTGATATTGGGCATTTTTAGTTTTACCCTACCAAAAACACCTCCCAGAGCAGATAAAAATGACAAAGTTAAGATTTCGGACCTATTGGGATTTGATGCGATAAAGCTGCTTAAAGACCGAAATTATGCGATCTTTTTTTTGGCTTCTGTACTGATCTGCATACCTCTTGCCTTTTACTATCAAAATGCCAATCCTTTTTTAGCTGAAATCGGTGTGTCTGATCCTACAGGCAAAATGACAATAGGACAAATTTCAGAAGCTTTTTTTCTTCTTTTACTTCCCTTCTTTTTTAAAAGATATGGCTTTAAGGCAACCCTTCTTGTAGGTATGGTGGCCTGGGTAATCCGGTATGCATTATTTGCAATTGGGGATGCAGGAGGGGGTCTTTGGCTCTTAATTATAGGAATAGCCCTTCATGGGATCTGTTATGATTTCTTTTTCGTATCAGGTCAGATTTATACTGACTCTAAAGCAGGCCCAAAGTTCCAGTCTTCCGCTCAGGGATTAATCACTTTGGCTACCTATGGTTTAGGTATGCTCATAGGATTTGGTATTGCAGGTTATGTCACTGATTTATATTTAAATTCTGATGGTACACATGATTGGCAATCAATCTGGATGATTCCGTCAGGTATTGCTATATTAGTGGTCCTTTTCTTTCTGATCCTTTTCAGAGATGAATCAAAAAAAATTAAAAGCATAGCCGAAACAATGTAGAATTGATATTACATGCTTGAAATTTTCAAAATACCTTTTAACAAGGATATCTTGGAAATTATTACATGGTGTAGTTAGAGTTGAAAATCCTTTTCAATAAAAGTTAACCCTGTAATATTGAAAAAATAATTGTAAGGCCTGGATTGAATTGAACCTTTAACAGTAGCTAAATAAGAAAAAAATCGGGGAATAAACCCTTTGAACGATAAGAAGTATTTTGAAAAAGTAAAATTATGGCAGAACAAACGTTTGACGCAATTGTTGTCGGATCAGGTATAAGTGGTGGTTGGGCAGCGAAAGAATTAACCGAAAAAGGCCTTAAAGTGCTCATGCTTGAGAGAGGTCCAATGGTAAAACACCGGACAGATTACAAATCGGCAACAAAAGCTCCTTGGGAAGTACCTCATCGCGGAAGAAGAACCATACAGATGTTAGAAAACCATCCTAATCTAAGGAGAGATTATGTTTTGAATGAATTGAACCTTGATTGGTGGGCCCATGAATCCGATTCTCCTTATATAGAAAAAAAACCATTTACCTGGTTTAGGGGATATCAGGTAGGGGGTAGATCCCTACTTTGGGGAAGACAAAGTTATAGGCTTGGAGATATTGATTTTGAAGCAAACCTAAAAGAGGGAATTGCCATTGACTGGCCGATACGGTACAAGGATTTGGCACCATGGTATAGTTATGTGGAAAAATTTGCCGGAATCTCGGGAAACAAGGATGGCCTTCCTCAACTTCCTGATGGAGAATTTCAGCCACCGATGCCTCTTAATTGTGTAGAGAAAGATGTAGCTGAAAGGGTTAAAAAAGCCTTTAATGGCACGAGATTGATCACTATTGGCCGAGTTGCAAACCTGACCCAGCCATTGGAAGGCAGAACCCAATGCCAGTTTAGAAATAAATGTTCCCTAGGCTGTCCCTTTGGTGGATATTTCAGTACTCAGGCTTCCACTTTACCAGCTGCTGAAAAAACTGGGAACCTAACCCTAAGACCTTGGTCAATTGTAACTAAACTTATTTATGATAAGGATACAAAAAAAGCAACTGGGGTAGAAATAATTGATGGGGAGAATAATCAGACTTATGTTTATAATGCTAAGATTATCTTTCTATGCGCCTCTGCCTTAAATTCAACAGCTATTTTGATGCGTTCTGCAACAGATATATGGCCGGAAGGATTGGGGAGCAGTTCAGGAGAATTGGGACACAATTTAATGGATCACCATTTCAGGTTGGGGGCAAATGGGATTGCAGAAGGATACGAGGACAAATATTACTTTGGAAGAAGACCAAACGGAATATATATTCCGAGATTTAGGAATGTCAATGGTGATAAGAGGGATTATATAAGAGGATTCGGTTACCAGGGTGGGGCCAGCCGTTCAGGATGGAGCAGAAATGTGGCTGAAATAAACTTTGGCGCACCATTGAAGGAAGCATTGAGCGAACCGGGCCCATGGAGTATGGGAATGACCGCTTTCGGAGAAATTCTTCCTTACCATGAAAACCAAATCAAACTGAGCAAGGACGTAGTCGATAAATGGGGAATTCCTGTATTGGAAATGGATGCTGAGATCAAAGAAAATGAGAAAAAAATGAGAGTGGACATGATGAATGATGCTGCAGAAATGTTAGAAGCCGCAGGTCTAAAGAATGTAAACACTTTTGATGCAGGGTATACCTTTGGTCAGGGAATCCACGAAATGGGCACTGCCAGAATGGGAAGAGATCCAAAGACCTCCGTACTTAACGGAAATAATCAGGTATGGGATGCTAAAAATGTATTTGTGACAGATGGAGCTTGTATGACTTCCGCCGCAGCTCAAAACCCATCACTTACCTATATGGCTTTGACAGCTAGGGCTGCTGATTTTGCGGTAAATGAACTCAAAAAAGGGAATCTTTAAACTTTAAAAAAATCGAACCATGGCAATGAATAGAAGAGATGCTATAAAAAGTGTCGCCCTAATGATGGGTGGGGCAATGGTAGGAGCAAATGCCATCCTGACTGGTTGTGCGCCTGAAGATCAAATTGTAGGTCTGGAATTTTCACCAAAAGATATTGCTTTTTTGGATGAAATCGGGGAAGCTATTATACCTTCTACAGATACTCCTGGAGCAAAGGCCACAAAAATAGGCGAATTTATGCAAATGATGGTCAAAGACACCTATAATGCCGAACAACAAACCAAATTTGTAGAAGGGCTGAATTTAATCCAAAAGGATTTTAAAAAAGCAAAAGGCAAAGATTTCATGGAGGTAAGTGTTGAGGAAAGGACAAACTATTTAAATGAGTTGCAGGCAAATGGTAAAGCTACAATTGAATCAGATCCTGCGTTAGTAGGACAGATTTTGGGCATGTTGAAAGACCTGACAGTTTTGGGATATTTTACTTCAGAAATCGGTGCCACCCAGCAATTGAGATATTTTGAGGTACCAGGAAGGTATGATCCCTGCATTGATTATACTCCAGGAGAACGTGCATATGCAATTTAATAAATATTCACCTAGAGGCTGTTGTTGAAACAGTCTCTTTTATTTCTAACCCAGTATGAAAAATAGAAGAAAATTTATTCAAATGAGTACTGTTCTTGGAGCAGGTGCCTTTTTGCCTCTACAGTTTTGTACACCTCCAAAAAAAGAAGAAAGTACTTCCAATGAACTAATTTTAGGCGCTGCAAAAGGGATTTTAGATGACTTTGGAATTCAGCTTTATTCTGTAAAAGAAAATATGGCAGAGGATGCCGTTGCCACCATAAGGGCTTTGGCATCTTATGGGTATACCCAAATTGAGGGTTTTGATGGAGGGAAAGGAATATTTTGGGGAATGAAAAATACCGAATTCAAGACACTCATGGATGACCTTGGTTTGGATTTCATAGCCTCTCATGCCAATACCTTTGAAAATCTCGAACTCCAGGCAGAACAAGCTAGTGCTATTGGAATGAAATATTTAATCTGTCCTTGGGTAGGGCCTCAAAAATCCATGGATGATTTCAAAAGACTAGCCGAAGATTTTAATAAGCAGGGAGAAATCTGCCAAAAACATGGTTTAAGATTCGCATACCATAATCATGGTTATACTTTCGTAGAATTGGAAGGCCAAATTCCCCAGGATTATTTAATGGAAAATACAGATCCAGCTTTGGTAGACTATGAGATGGATACCTATTGGGTGTATACTGCAGGAAAAGACCCAATTGATTATATTAAACGCTATCCTGGAAGATTTACCTTGGGACATGTTAAGGACAAATCTGGTGAGTTGAATTTTGAGGAACCTAATGGGTCTACCTTAATCGGGAAAGGAATCATGGATTTCCCTCAAATTTTAAGAGCTGGAATGGACAACGGTATGAAATATTTTATCGTGGAGCAAGAAAGGTTTGACGGAACCAACCCCATGGAAGCTGCTGAATTAAATGCAGGATTTATGAAAAGTTTGGTTTTCTGAAATCCAGATGAAAAAGCCCCAAGGCACTAAAGTTTATCTTGGGGCTTTTTATTCAAAGATTTGTTTAGTCTAGTCCACAATTCCATTTCTAATTGATCGGGAGGTATAGATGAGCAGGTAAATAATGACCAAAAGAATTACCAATGCTGCTACTTCAAATTGAGCCCAAATTTTGGACCTGTTTACGACTTTATCAGAATTCATGGCTAAAATTTTCCCTTCTTCCAGCTGGATTTGAGAAAGCTTTTCCAAATCTGTTATGGCACGTTCAATATAAGAATTATACTCCTTAACTTTTACCGAATTGATTCCGGAAGAATCAGAATACAGTGAAGCATAATCTGCAATTCTTAAATTCTCCTGAATGATTTTTTTGAAATCGGTCAAAAATCCTTCTTCAGTAATGGTAAGTTTGGTGTTTTCAAATTCATGTACCAAGGTTAAAATACCTTCCTCATATTGAATGATTTCATCAATGACATGGCTGTAATCACTTTCAAACTCACAATGATTGACCAACAATTTGATCCTAAAAAGTTTTTCAGAAATTGAAAAAATATAACTCTCTACCACCAATCGGTCCTCATAAAAAGAGATGAAGCTATCCCCCAATTGATTGAAGTTTTTCCTTTCTAAAAGATTCTTTCCAAATATCATCGCAATAAGGATGGTCAGAACCATGGCAACTTTGATCTTTCGATTTTGGTTTTTACTTCTTGTCATAGATTAAATTCAGATTTTTACCTCCTAACTCAAGACAGTTTCAACATTAACTTTTCTTTTTCGGATTATTCAACCAATTAAGATTTTTGTTTGGAAATAACCTAAGAAAAGCAGAAAATAATAAAAATTACAATTTTCACCCATTAATGATACTTCCCAAAATAAGGATCTGAAATTTCATTCATCCCTTATTTTTAAGACACTCACACTGTAGGAATACCATACAAATAAGAGAATAAGTAGCACTATTTGAAATATTATTTTTTTTGTATATTCAAATGCTATGAAATCCTCCTTTATTCAGATCATATTATTTTTTATGGTTTTCAATACAGTCATTGCTGAGGAAGTGAAAGAATCTGATGTTGACCATATTGAAACTTTAATGCCTTTGGCAGAGAAGCATTGCTTTTCTTGCCATCATGACACCAAAAGATCAGGAGGTCTTAGCATCAAAAGCTATTTCATGGGCATCAATGACTTTGAAAGTAGAATTGTAAGAGGTGGAAAAGTTTGGACAAATATTATACAAACTGTCAAATCTGGAGAAATGCCTCCAGCCGGCGAACCTCATATGACTCATGCCGAGAGGGAGTCTTTTATCAATTCTGTTAATGCTATTTTGCTAAAGTCTTTATCTTCAAACGATCCGGGCAGGGTTGTTATCAGAAGATTGAGCCATACTGAATACGAGTATTCAATCTATAATTTAGTAGGTGTGAAGTTTGATGCCAGATCAAGGTTCCCAAGCGATGGATCCGGTGGAGCAGGATTTGATAATTTTCCAAGTACCCTTTTTATCACCCCATTAAAAATGGAGAGATATTACGAGGCTGCTGAAGAAATTTTGGACTTGGCATATACCAATCCTGAAATTTGGAAAAAAATTGTCCCCAAACCCTACAGAGAAAATTTATTCAAACGCATTTACAATTGGATTGTCCGTATTTTTGCTCCTAAAAGTTATGTAAGAAAACATTTGATTGCTGCAGAGGAAGTAATCGTTCCCTTTACAAGTAATGCTTTCAGAAGGTTCCTAACCCCAGAAGAAAAACAAACTTATTTATCTCTTTTTGACGAAGTATATGAAGGAACAAAAGGGAAAGAAAAATTTAACTTGGCGATCAAAGAAACCCTAAAAGCTGTTCTGGTTTCTCCTAATTTTTTATACCGTTATGAGGAGGAACAGCCAGTTGATCATGCTTATCCTCTTAGCAATTTTGAATTGGCCAGCAGAATTTCGTTCTTTCTATGGTCTACTTTCCCTGACAAAGAACTTTTTGAGGTAGCATATAGGGAAGACCTTCATGACCCAAAAGTTTTAAAAAAACAGGTTCAAAGAATGCTGAAGGACGAAAAAGCCAAACATTTCTCGGAAAGTTTTGCGACACAGTGGTTTGGAATAAGTAGGTTCAGGGAAGAAAACACATCTGATCCGGAAAGATATCCCGAGATGACATCATCTTTAAGGGCAGCGATGTACCAGGAATTGGTAGAATTTTTTCATTACGTGCTTACTGGCAGTAAAAATTTCCTGGACTTGATAGATAGTGATTATACTTTCCTGAATGAAGAACTGGCCAATCACTATGGCATTGAAGGTGTCCAAGGATCAGATTTTCAAAAAGTTAACCTTTACAACAGCCCAAGGGGAGGAATACTTGGCATGGCCAGTATCTTAACTTCCACTTCTCTTCCCATACGGACCAGTCCGGTTTTAAGAGGGAAATGGGTCCTTGAAGAAATACTTGGGACGCCTGCTCCCCCACCACCGCCGGATGTGGGCGATCTTCCCGAGGAAGCAGCAACAGACCCTAATGCAAGTATCCGTGACCTTTTGACTATTCACCGGTCGAAACCTGCTTGTATTTCCTGCCACCAAAAGATGGATCCCATCGGATTTGGTTTAGAAAACTATGATGCAATTGGGCGTTGGAGAGAAAGTTATGGACAGGACAAAATTGTTGCCTGGGATACCTTACCAAGTGGTGAAATATTTAATGGACCGAGTGAATTAAAGAAGATTCTTGCCAATAAAAAGGATTTGTTTGCCAGAACTATTGCTGAAAAAACATTCACCTATGCAATTGGTAGAAATGTGGAATTTAAGGACGAGCTCTATATTCAGGCACTTGTTAAGAACTTAATGGACAACAACTTTAATACAGAAGAATTCATAATTGCTCTTGTTAATAGTTATCCATTCAGGTATAAGGTAAATGATGGAGCTGAAAAATTTAAAATGTTGGCAAAAAATTAAAAATCATGGGTAATTGGCATATCTCGCGTCGACGCATGTTAAAAGGATTAGGGGCCACTATCGCACTCCCCTTCTTACAGGCTATGGTCCCACCCGGGATGAGTATTTACAATATGGAAAAAAAGCCAATTCGCTTTGCCTGCCTCTTTATGCCAAACGGGGTAAACAAATTCCATTGGACTCCTGAAAAATTTGGGAGGGATTTTGAACTTACATCTACATTAAGACCTCTTGCCAAGGTTAAAAATGACATTCTTATCTTGAATAATTTAATGAATAAAGGGTCAATTTTCCCTGGAGCAGACGGACATTATGCCAAAACGGCCAATCTATTAACCGGTTTGCCCATTTACCAAACAGTAGGTGATAATTTACACAGCGGGGGCATTTCATTTGACCAACTAATAGCCAAGCACTATGGTCAGGACACTTTACTTGACTCTGTCCAATATGGAATGGAAAGAATAAACTCAGGAATTGACGGAGCTGTTGGATTCACCAGACTTTATGGATCTGTCATTTCTTGGAAGACTCCAACCCAACCATGTTCAAGGGAAATTGAGCCAAGAATGGCATTTGACAGATTGTTTAGGGGTAGCTTACCTGATTCCAAACCGGAAAATGACAGATGGAAAAAAAGTGTTCTTGACCTTGTAAAAGAAGATGCCGATGCTCTTCAAAGGAAACTTGGAAGGGCAGATCAAGATAAATTGGAAGAATATTTAGAATCGATCCGATCCATAGAAAAGCGGATTGATAATGAAGAAAAAATCAAAACATTTGAAAATCAAATAACACCGGAAATTCAGAAAGAGTTGGTGGGTCTCAACTTGCGTATTGATGAATTCAATGAAACTTTTGTCGGCGTGGATATTACAGAAAAGACACGGCAAATGTTAGATATCATGGCTTTGGCATTTTGGACTGATGCTACACGGGTCGGTACTTTTATGTTTGGGAATTCAGTTAGTAACAGGAATTTTTCTTTTCTTCCCGGAGTGCAGGGAAGCCACCACCAATTATCCCATCACCAAAACCTTGAAGATCAACTTGAACAATACCGGATTATAAATGAATGGCATGTGGCCCAATATGCCTACTTCCTTGAAAAATTAAAATCACTTCCAGATGGGGATGGGAATCTATTGGACAATTCAATGATTATGTTTTGTTCGGGATTAAGAGACGGCAATGCCCATTCCCCATACAACCTCCCCGTTTTGGTCGGTGGAAAAGGTGGTGGTGGATTGAAACCAGGTCAAAATTTGGAATTTGAAAAGGATACCCCATTGGCAAACTTATATCTCTCCATGGCACATGTTTTGGACATGCCACTTGAATGCTTTGCAGACAGCACAGGGGAATTATGTGAAATTCATGTATAGTTTTAGACTTTTTATTGGATGAATTCTCACCCTCTTTTGACCAACAAAAAGAACATCTTTATAAAGTTCAGGCATTTATTTCTATTACTTAGTGTGGGAATTCTATTCATTCCCCTAATAAATCCCGGAGAAGCCCCTTCGGATATAACTATTTTCCTTGGTAGGTTTCACCCATTGGTCGTTCATTTTCCGATAGTTTTAATATTTCTGGCCTTGATTTTTGAGATATTAAAAAAAGTCAACATTATAAAAGTCCAGGCGACACTCATTGGTTTTATACTGGGAATTGGGATTTTAGGCTGTTTGGGTTCTTTGATTTTTGGTTTTTTACTTTTTTATACGGGGGAATACACAGGGGAGATAATGAATCGGCATCTATGGGGTGGAGTGTGCTTGACAGCTTTGACGGCTCTCGGCTTATTCTTATTTTTGACCTATGCTAAATTCAAGCGAGAACCATATTATTGGGCTTATTTTATCACACTTTTTGTGGCAAACCTAGTTTTGTTTTACACCAGCCATCAAGGTGGTTCTCTTACGCATGGAGAAGAATATCTGACCCAGTTTCTTCCGGGTAAAAATCAGCCTCAACCCAATTGGGAGCCAAAGCCCATAGAAGAAATGTTGGTGTATGATGATGTAATAGTTGCCTTCATGGAAAATAAGTGCATGAGCTGCCACAATGAAAACAAATCAAAAGGGGGGCTTATTTTGACAACATACGAGGACTTGTTAAAGGGAGGAAAAGGAGAACATGCTACATTGGTCCTTAATTCATCAGCCGAGAGCGATCTTTACCGAAGAGTAACCCTACCGACTAATGACAATGACTATATGCCACCTGATGGGAAAACACCACTGAACACCAACGAGGTTTTACTGTTGAAATGGTGGATAGATAATGGTGCAGACCCAAAAATCAGATTAACTGAAGCCTCTTCAAATCCCGACATCGAACCCATCATATCGGTTTACCTATCAGAACTTGAAAAAGAACAGCAAAGAAGATTTAACCAAAAAATCAGCACTGAAAGTCTTATACAATCTTTAGGGCACTCAAATAATTATGAACTTAGCATAGATCCATACGAAGAGAAATCCATTTTCCTATCCATGACATTTCCTCCATCAAAATTTAGGGACAATGATTTGATTGAGCTTCAGCCTTTGTTCGAAATGATAACAAAAGCTTCATTCATTGGAAGTGATATTACTGACGATGGTTTTTACTATATTGGTCAAATGAGCTCATTGAAAGAGCTATATCTTCAGCAAACCCAAATGAATGGAGAGGGGCTCGCCTATTTATCCAGTTTGGAGAATTTAGAAATTCTGGATCTTTCAAAAACCAACATTACTGACGGCAATATTTTGCATATTATACGCATTCCTTCATTGAAAGAAGTTTATCTCAATGAAACAAATATATCAAAGGAAATCATCGAAGCGATTCAAGTCAATCGTACAAACCTAAAAATACATTTGGAAAGAGGTAAATTATTTTAAAAACAAAAACCTCCAATTTTTGGAGGTTTGTGATCCCGCTGGGGCTCGAACCCAGGACCCTAACATTAAAAGTGTTATGCTCTACCAGCTGAGCTACGGAATCGAGTTTTGTTCTTCCATCCTGATAAATATCGGGATACGGAATCAAGTTTTATACTTTACAATCTTGATTGGTAATTAGAGAGTACTAAATCCTGAAACCTATATAATAAATAGAGCATCCTTTGATGGATGCTCACCTAAGTGATCCTGTCAGGACTCGAACCTGAAACCTACTGCTTAGAAGGCAGTTGCTCTATCCAGTTGAGCTACAGGACCTTGATAAAATAGTCGGGGTGGCAGGATTCGAACCTACGACCTCCACATCCCAAATGTGGCGCGATACCGGGCTACGCTACACCCCGAACTTACTCAATATACCCTAAAAACCCGTTGGTTTTTATTGTGATCCCGCTGGGGCTCGAACCCAGGACCCTAACATTAAAAGTGTTATGCTCTACCAGCTGAGCTACGGAATCAAGTTATGCTCTACCATCCCGATAACTATCGGGAAACAGAATCATTTTTGTTCTCCACCTTACCGATTACTTTCGAGATGGCTAATCCTTGTGGTTTTGACTTGTTTTTTCGTAAATCATTACCGTAATTGGACTGCAAATTTAAGCTACTGGATTTAAAATGCAAAACCTAGACCGAATCTTTCTGACAAAATTTATAATATTTTTTATCGCTTTTTTACAAAGCTTTAATTGTCAAGCTAATACAACAAAGCTTTCTTTAGCAGATTCTTTGTTTGCAGCCCAAAACTATCAGGAAGCATTTTCAATTTATGAAGACTTACTGATCAATGATGAGATTTTTTCCCCTGCAATGCTTTTAAAAATGGCCTTTGTAGCTGAGGGAACCGGCGATTATTCCAAAGCTAGCTTTTATCTGGCTAAATATTATGATCAAAATCCAAATCCAAGGGTTATTACAAAAATTAAGGCATTGACCGAACAAAGCAATTTAATTGGGTATGAATTGGATGATTCTGATAGGTTTTTAAAATTCTTAACAGACCTTCAGGAAGAACTCACTTCTATTTTTTCTATTTTGCTTATTCTATCCTTAATCTTATTGGTCGCCTATAGGAAAAGGGTAGATCAACCAAAATACTATTTTCCTACTATCTTTTTTTTAATCCTTACTTTCATATCCAACAACTTTCTATTTCAGGCCACGACAGGAATAGTAACAGGAAGTCCTACTTTGGTTATGGAAAAACCCACGGCAGGAGGTAAATTACTTTCGGTAGTTGATCCGGGTCATAGAGTGGTGATCAAATCATCAAAAGATATCTGGTATGAAGTAAATTGGGGAGGAAAAAAAGTTTTTATTAAAAAAGAAAACATTACAAAATTATAGACTCAGAAATTTAAGGGCTTAAGGTTTTTATAATACCCGTTAATTTTGATTCTTTTCTTTCTTTGTATTTAATATCATTGATCAGCTGTATGTCATGGAGTACAAAAATATGACGAGTAAGAAATTCTTATAGAAAGTCAAACAATTTAAGGGAGATCACCTGTAACCTTTTACTTTGCAACAACAAGTTAGATTTTAAAGTCCTTTTTGTTTAAGTCAATAAATATTGGTTAAGCAAATGGAAATAAGTGTCTGGAATTACCAATTCTGACGAAGCAATTGGAACAATTAATCAATTTCCTCCAGCATAGTTAAAATTTGTTCAGGAGACATATACAAATTCCTGATTTTGTATTTGTATTCCTCCGTAAAGCCGTCATTATTTAAGATATAGTTTTTATTTGCAAGGATATGACGCCCCATTCCACACCCAATGGCAAAGCCATCAGCAGTTAGTTCAGCTTCAATCACTTTTTGTTTTGATAAAAAGTATTTTGCTCCAAAATGCATCATATTGACTGATGATCTATTCAAATAATCCATGATATGCCCCAATTCATGCCCAATCCACCCGATAAGGGCGTCTTTAGGTATGTTTTCAATAGGAACTATTTGGTCTCCAAAATCAAGTTTTCTTGTTATTTTTATTCGGTACTTTCTGTTTTCTTTTCCATCAACAAAGAGGGAAAAAACTTTGGGCTGTGCCTGCATTACAGATCCGGAAATTTTATCCTTTAATTCAAATGTGATATGAACACCTTTCAATTCCGGAAAAAATTCCAAAGCCTTTTTTACTGGATCAAAAATCTCTTCTGGGATTGTTTTATTCTGGTAGGTAATTAATACTTGGTGATTATCATTTTCGGGGAGGGAAGCAATGAAATTGGTTACTGTCAACAACATTCCTGGATTTCCCATAAGAAAAATCCAAATTAATAATAAGCGCATGAAACTGTAATATTTTAATATCCTACATAATAGCAAAAAAAGAACACTCTTCCAAAATTATCCATGCAAACAAAAAGGGGAGACAAAATTGCCCCCCTTTTGTTGGATATAATATCAGTTAAATATTAAGATTTTCCGGCAATGTAGGCCAATAGATCTACCACCTTATTGGAATAACCCCATTCATTATCATACCAGGATACAACCTTCACAAAAGTCTCGCTAAGTTGTATCCCTGCATCTGCATCAAAAATGGAAGTTCTTGGATCCCCATTGAAATCTGTAGAAACCACAGCATCCTCAGTATATCCCAATATTCCCTTGAGGTGGGTCTCTGATGCTTCTTTCATTTTGGCACAAATCTCTTTATAAGTGGCCGGTTTTTTAAGTCTGACAGTCAAATCAACCACTGAAACATTTGGTGTTGGTACCCTGAAAGCCATTCCTGTCAATTTGCCGTTCAATTCCGGAATTACTTTTCCAACTGCCTTGGCCGCTCCTGTTGATGAAGGGATAATGTTCTGAGCAGCTCCTCGTCCACCTCTCCAGTCTTTAGCCGAAGGACCATCAACTGTCTTTTGGGTAGCTGTAGTAGCATGAACAGTTGTCATCAACCCTTCTTCAATTCCCCAATTATCATTCAGAACCTTAGCAATGGGTGCAAGACAATTTGTGGTACAGGAGGCGTTGGAAACAAAATTCATGTCAGAAGTATATTTGTTTTCATTTACTCCCATCACAAACATTGGAGTATCATCTTTTGAAGGTGCAGACATGATTACTTTTTTTGCTCCGGCATCAATATGTCCCTGAGCAGTCTCTTTGGTCAGGAAAATCCCAGTAGATTCAACCACATAATCAGCTCCGATCTCTCCCCATTTTAGATTGGCAGGACTTTTCTCAGAAGTTACTCTGATTTGGTTACCATTAACAATTAATTTACCATCCTTAACTTCAACTGTTCCATCAAATCTTCCATGGGTGGAATCATATTTTAGCATATAGGCAATATAATCCACATCTATCAGGTCATTGATACCAACCACCTGAACATCAGATCTGGATTGTGCTGCTCTAAAAACCAGTCTTCCGATTCTTCCGAATCCATTGATTCCTACTTTGATTTTGCTCATAGTTATTTTATTTATTGTAGTGTTGCGAAAACTTTAAAAATAATTTGGTACTGTATTAAATCTTAATTTTGATAATTCTTATCTCTTTTATGGTTTAAATTTACCAAATAAATCTTGCTCCCCAAAATATTTAAGAGATTGAAAATGAAGTGTTTAATTAAGGAATAAAATACAATCGATTGCGGAATACTTTTAAATTAAACAAGATATTGATAATCAGGAGAATATTTTTTTTATCCACTAGCCCAAATTTATTAAATAATTTTTAATCAACTTCTTGGTACAAATGATTCAAGTTGGCTTGGATAACCAAAAAGAAAAAAAGCGGCAAAAACCGCTTTTTTCAAATTAAATTTTGGAAAGGATATTATTAAAGGTTTCACTCGGTCTCATCGCTCTTGTTGCTTTTACAATATCAGGTTTATAATACCCTCCTATATCAACTTTATCTCCCTGACAATTATTAAGTTCTCCTACAATTCTTCCTTCATTTTCCTTTAATTCTTGGGCTATTGGAGTAAAAACTGTTTTCAACCCTTTATCTTTATCCTGATTGGCTAAAGCTTCAGCCCAGTACAAGGCAAGGTAAAAATGACTTCCCCTATTATCCAGTTCTTTTACTTTTCTGGATGGGGATTTATCTTCCTGAAGAAATTTCCCTGTTGCCTGATCAAGGGTTTCTGCCAAAACTTTTGCCCTGGCATTGGAAAAGGTCTCCCCTAAATGTTCTAAAGAAACTGCCAACGCAAGGAATTCTCCCAATGAATCCCATCGAAGATGGTTTTCTTCCAAAAACTGTTCAACATGTTTAGGTGCAGAACCACCGGCCCCTGTTTCAAACAAACCTCCTCCATTCATTAATGGAACTATTGAAAGCATTTTAGCACTAGTTCCGAGTTCCAGGATCGGGAATAAATCTGTAAGGTAATCTCTTAGCACATTTCCTGTCACAGAAATAGTGTCTTTGCCTGCTTTTAATCTCTCTAGCGTAAATCGTGTGGCTTCCTCCGGAGACATGATATGGATTTCAAGACCGATAGTATTATGATCCTGAAGGTATTTATTAACTTTTTTTATCAATTCAGCATCATGGGCCCTCTTTTTATCCAACCAGAATACAGCGGGAACCTCTGTTGCCTTTGCCCTTTTTACAGCGAGTTTCACCCAATCTTGAATAGGAGCATCTTTTGTCTGACACATTCTCCAAATATCCCCTTTTTTGACTTCATGTTGGATCAATACCTCTCCTGAGGAGGAAACAACATTCACAACTCCATCTGAATGGATTTCAAAAGTCTTATCATGGGAACCGTATTCTTCTGCCTTTTGGGCCATCAGACCCACATTTGGTACTGAACCCATGGTAGAAGGGTCAAATGCGCCATTTTTTTTGCAAAAATCGATGGTTTCTTGATAAACACCTGCATAAGACCTATCTGGTATGACTGCTTTGGTGTCCTGAGGTTTCCCTTCCTTATTCCACATCTGACCTGATGTCCTGATCATTGCAGGCATGGAAGCATCAATGATAACATCACTTGGCACATGTAAATTGGTAATACCTTTGTCAGAATTTACCATTGCCAAATCGGGTGCGTCTGCCATGCATTTCGCTATATCCGATTCAATTTCCTTTCTTTTTGATTCTGGAAGCTCAGCAATTTTTGCCAGTAGATCCCCAAAACCATTATTGACATCCACTCCCAATTCTTTAAACAAATCCCCATATTTATCAAATACAGGAGCAAAGAAAACCCTGACTGCATGTCCAAAAATGATAGGGTCTGAAACTTTCATCATGGTGGCCTTCATATGCAAAGAATACAGGACGCCTGTTTTTTTCGCATCTTCGATTTGTTCTTTCAGGAATTTTTTCAATTCATTGACGCTCATTACTGATGCATCAACCACTTCTCCTACTTTCAAAGCCAAACTATCCTTTAATACAATCACTGATCCATCGTCTCCCACTAATTCTATCCGTACTTTATCCTCATGATCTAGGGTAATTGATTTTTCGCTTCCATAGAAATCCCCCTTGCTCATACTTGCAACGTGGGATTTGGAATCCGATGACCACTTGCCCATACTATGGGGATTATTTTTTGCATATTGTTTTACAGCAAGTGGGGCTCGTCTATCTGAATTTCCTTCACGCAAAACAGGGTTTACCGCACTCCCCTTAACTCTATCATATTTTGCCTTAATGGACTTTTCTTCCTCATTTTTAGGATCATCGGGATAATCGGGCAAAGCATATCCCTTCGCCTGAAGTTCCCTAATTGCAGCCTTCAGCTGAGGAATAGATGCTGAAATATTAGGCAGTTTGACAATGTTAGCTTCAGGTGTATTGGCTATTTCCCCCAATTCAGATAAATCATCATTTATTCTTTGTTCCGGCTTCAATCGTTCCGGAAATTGGGAAATGATTCTTCCGGACAGGGAAATATCCCTCGTCTCTACTGTAATTCCGGCAGATTCTGTAAAGGCCTTGACAATGGGAAGCAATGAATAGGTAGCAAGCGCTGGAGCCTCATCAGTCAGCGTATATAGAATCTTTGCGGTTTTCGTGGTCATTATTAATCTATTCAGAATGTTTAAACTAATTTATGGAAAAAGCCCACAAACAATAAATTAAATCAGGCAAGGAAAAACTGATCCACCTTGAAGGGACTATTTCAAAATTGCGCCAAAATTAAACAAATTATACTAGTTTCAAAGGGAGTTTACATCAAGAAGAACGGGTTTATTCAGAAACTAAAAAATAATATTAAACTGCTTATTTCAATTGAAATTCATCTGCATCCTTCCAGGCAGGAAATTTTTCTCTAAATTCCACTAAAGAAGCATAATCTAAAGAAATTGGGAGAATAACCTCTTCATCCGAAGAAAATGCCAATTTTTCACCTTTAAAATTATATGCTCCCGAATGACCTGAATAGGGTATTGAATTCCCATCCTGACCAATTCTATTCACCCCTATAGCATAACAGAGATTTTCTACTGCCCTGGCTTGTAACAAAATATCCCAGGCAGAAATCCTTGGACTTGGCCAACTTGCAACATACAGGGCAATATCGTATTCCATTTTATCACCCTCTACCCTATTTCTGCTCCAAACAGGAAAACGTAAATCGTAACATACCTGAGGCAGTATTTTCCAACCTTTAATATCGAATACTTTTCTTTCAGTTCCCATTGCATAATAGGCATCTTCCTCAGCCATTCTAAATAAATGCCTTTTATCATACCAATCTACATTTCCAAACTTATCTACCCACAAAAGCCTATTAAAATATTTATTATGTTCTCTAATGACAACACTTCCTGTTACAACTGATTTCTTTTGTTTTGCTATTTGCTTCATCCACCTTGTTGTGGTAAAATTCATTGGCTCGGATACTTCCTCCACCTCCATTGTAAATCCTGTAGGAAACATTTCAGGAAGAATGATCAGGTCTGTTTCCCCCTCAAAGTTCATTAACTTTTCCTCAAGCATAGCCAAATTGGCTGTCTTATCTTTCCAGAACAAATTGGTTTGAACCAATGCAATTTTTATAATGGGGGCAATTTCCTGCATGATAAATAAATTGGGAATAAAAAAACCAACAAGAGATCCCAGTTGGTTTTGTAGTTATTTCAATGGATAAATCATTCTATAATCTGTTGGAATTTTTCCTTTACTGATATCTACCAATTTTCCCTGTACCAATCTCTTTTTAAGTCCTTTAAGGTAATCAATAAATAAAATCCCTTCTAAATGGTCATATTCATGCTGAATTACCCTAGCGGTCATTCCAGAAAATTCTTCCTCTTTAAGATTCCAATTTTCATCATAATACTCAATGGTAAGCTTTTCTGGCCTTATAATTTCAGCCCTGATTTCAGGAATACTTAAACATCCTTCTTCAAATCCATAATTGTCTCCATATTCATCTAAAATGATAGGATTTATAAAAGCTCTCCTTACCCCAATTTCATCATCCTGCTCATCCAGCATTAAAGAACTGTCAATGACAAACAATCGAATACCTTTGTTTATCTGTGGGGCTGCCAGACCTACCCCATTGGCATTATCCATAGTTGAAAACATATCCTGAATGATTTCCTGAAGGTTTTCTCCTTCTCTGATCTCTTCAGCTTCCTTTTTCAAAATGGGATTTCCATAAGCTACTATCGGGTAAATCATATTTGTTCCAAGTAAGATTGTAAGATTATAGCAGCACTTACCTTATCCAAATTTCCTGTTTTCTCTTTCCTGTCCTTTTTTTTACTCCCCATAGTGATCATGCTTTGCATAGCCATTTTGGAAGTGAACCTTTCGTCTACCAAAACCAACTTTTTGTCAGGGAATAATTTTGTCAGCCTGTCCTTTAGGCTAATTACTCTTGGCGTCATTTCATTTGGTTTTCCATCTAATTGTTTCGGAAACCCCAAAACAATTGTTTCAACTTCTTCTTTTTGGAAGTAAGATTGGAGAAATTCTATCAGATTGTTTGTTTCTATTGTCTGGAGTGGGTTCGCAACTATTTTCAATGTATCAGTAACGGCAATACCTGTCCTTTTGGTTCCCAAATCAATCGCAATTATTCTGGCCATCAATTATTAATGATTTTTTTTCTGATCTTTCTGAGAACTTCCTTTTCTAGTTCAACAGCTTTGGGAAACAATAACTGGTCTTCAATTTGGGCATGGATGGTCAGTTCTTTTTCAAAATTTTCCAATTCATGATACAGCACTTTGATGCTTATGGGTGCATGATTGGGCAGAAAATAATTTTTGGTCAGATGACGGATTCCCTGCATCTCATCATCATGGACTTCATGGGATTCTGCCAAAAGAGCCACAGGGTCTTTCTCCAAAATATGAAGAGCAAGCGGGAGTTCAAATTCATCATTTTCGATTTCATGAAGAAGTTGTATTCTGGTAAAGAGTCTGCTTTCTTCTTCATGTATATGATGGATAAAATCTTCCACAAAAAGGGGAAACATCATCCTGAGATCATTAAGAACGTTTCGATATTCAGGAATTTCTGATTGGATTCCGGAAATCATATTAGAAAGAAAAGGAAGTTCCTGTCTGACAAAAAAATAATGCTTCCTTTTCAGGTAGGAAACCAACACCTCAATGGGATGAAGAAACAAATCTTCAGGATTTGGCTCTTTCCTTTTAGCCCAATCCTCTAATTCATCGATTAATTGCTGAGGATTTAACTTAAATTTTTTACAAACCTCCTTCAGGGAATTTTGCTCATATTGAAAAAAACTGATTCCAAAATAATGTAAAATCGCTGCAAAGACGTAATTCTCCGATACAATGTCTTTAATTGGACTTTTTTGTATATTTTCGAAATCAATCATATTGACAAAATTAACCGATTTTAGCTAAATTCAGGCAAAAGCCCTATCAAAATCGAATTTATTTCGTTTATAAAAACGAATTAGATGAAATTTCAGTTTAATACTATATTGGTCACGGATAAAGACCAATTACATTAATTCAAATAACGAAGGACAACGTGAGCGAAATTAAAAACACGAAACAGCAAATCAGATTACCTTTGATACTTGCCCTTTCCATTTCTGCAGGAATATGGATTGGAGCAACTTTTGCTGAGCCCAAAACCGAAAGAAACGACCTGAAAGCTGCCATTTATAAATTGCAGGAGATCATTACTTATATCAACAGAGATTATGTTGATAGTGTCAATACCAATGAATTGGTAGAATTCGGTATCCAGAGTATGTTGGAAAAGTTAGATCCCCATTCTTCTTATATTCCCGCCAAAGATGCATCTCTTGCCAAATCCCAACTGGATGGTGAATTTGACGGAATTGGGGTCGAATTTGGGATAATAAGAGATACAATTTATGTGGTCGCACCTTTAAGTGGCGGACCTTCGGAAAAATTAGGCATCCAATCCGGTGACCAGATTATTAATGTGGATGGAAAAACTGTCGCGGGTACCGGAATTACCAATAGAGATGTATTTGATTTACTGAGGGGACCTAGGGGTTCAATAGTGAAAGTTGATATCAAAAGAAAGAATCAAAAAGAACTAATTCCTTATGAAATTACCAGGGATAAAATCCCACAGTATTCTATCAATGCCACCTATATGATCAATGAAGAAATCGGGTATATCAAAGTAACCAGATTTGCCGCAACCACTCATGAAGAGTTTAAAAAAGCGGTTTCTGAATTGAAACAACAGGGAATGAAAAAACTTGTCCTCGACCTTCAGAGCAATCCAGGTGGGTATATGGGTGCCGCCATAAATATTGCGGATGAAATTTTGAATGAAAATGCCCTGATTGTCTCGCAACAAGGCAAATTGAACAGGTATAACCAAAAAGCATATGCCATAAAACCAGGATTATTTGAGGACGGAACAGTCATTATTCTTATCAATGAAGGCAGTGCTTCTGCCTCCGAAATTGTAGCAGGAGCCATTCAGGACAATGACCGAGGGTTGATTGTAGGAAGAAGATCTTTTGGAAAAGGTCTTGTTCAGATGCCAATTGATCTTTCCGATGGAGCGGAGTTGAGATTGACTATTGCAAGATATTATACCCCTTCCGGAAGATCTATTCAAAAACCATATGGAGATGATGAGGACTATTCCAATGATTGGAGCAATAGATTCGAGCACGGAGAATTCTTTACTGCAGATAGCATTAAGTTTAATGACAGTTTGAGGTATGAGACCAAGTCTGGCAGGTCTGTATATGGAGGAGGAGGAATTATGCCTGACTTCTTTGTACCCCTAGACACAACTATGAGCAGCATGTATGTCAACAGACTCTTCAATTCTGATTCCTCAAGAGAATTTATTTTGGATTATCTTGATAAAAACAAGAAGAAATTTGAAGGAATGAGTTTTGAAGATTATTATAATAAATATCAAATCTCAGAAGAAATGCTGCAGGGATTGATTAAGGTAGGTGAAAAAAATAAAGTGAAGTTTGACGAAAAAGATTATAAAAAATCTAAAGAATACCTAAAAATACTATTGAAAGCTCATATGGGGCGTAATATTTATGATGATAACGCTTTTTACAAAGTAATCAATGATATCAACGAAATCTATTTGCACGCTATAAACTTATTTGATGAGGCTGAAAAATTAGCCTTAAGTGAAAAACTTGAAAAATAAAACGACAAATACTTATTAGAAATAAGCCCAAAATGGGCTTATTTTTTTGTCAACTCATTTTAAAATTGGGTAAATCGGGGATTCTACCAAATAAATGAGCTAAATTTAATTAGCAAACCCAAAATCCTATGAAGAAAACGATATTTTCCATTTTGACAATCATCAGCTTAGGCATCATGAATCAAACAGTAATTGCACAAGCCAAAATAACCCATTTAGCGGTATATGTTAAAGAAATCAAAAGAAGCAGCGAGTTTTATACCAAGGTTTTCGATTTCAAAGAAATAGAAGAGCCATTTAAGGATGGCCTGCATGTTTGGCTTGACATAGGAAATAACCTATCCATGCACATTATCCAAGCTCCATGGGAACCTGTCTCTATCAACAAAAATAACCACATCTGTTTCAGTGTTCCGGACATGGATACCTTTATTGCTAACCTGGATAAATTGAAAATTGAGTATAGTGATTGGCCTGGAAATAAAGGAAAAATAAATATAAGACCTGACGGTGTCCAACAAATATATATCCAGGACCCTGATGGGTATTGGATAGAAATCAACGATGAATATTAAATTTTTAATGAAAAAATAAGCGCTTGATGGTCTAAGCGCTTATTTTTTAAAGTAATTGAATTATCTAATCTTTTTTAGAAAGGAGTTGACCATTTTTTATTTCCGGAATTAATATCCGTAATTACTTTGTCAGGGTCAATTTCAACAGCAATCACTTTTTTGCTAACTTTCAAAAGATAGTTCCATTGATACCTTTTGGACCATATTTCTACCCGTAGTCCCCTCCGCTCTTTTTGTCCAACTTCAAAGGTGAATTTTAAATAAATTGAACTTTCATCGTGGTTAAAATAGCTCAAGAGATAGTTATTTCTATTAGGATAAAACCTCTTGATTGCCAAATCAATATTTGAATTTATATAAGACCCGTCCTTCCAAATTCAATAAGTTCACCAACCTTATTTTCTGAAATTTGTATTTACCTAAATGCATTGTTGGATATTGTCGAAAATAGGAGCAGAATAAAAAAATTTATAGCAAATGTTCTATTCAAATATTCTAATTATTTAAATCATGAGGCTTTAATTGAAAAAGATATAAGAAGAAAAAATCCATTTTATATCAATATTATCCTTTAAGGTAAAACATTATAATGGTCTACGCAATTTGTAAATAGCCTAAATTGATCAGTTATTTGCCCCTTCAAACCACAATTAACATGAAATTGATTTTATCTGTAGCCCTATTGTCCTTAACTATTGGAATGGCAATTGGGAATCAGGATAGTACCACCCTGGATCTGGGAGAGATCATCATCACGGAAAACCGGATGGAAATTCCTTTTAGCAAAGTTTCAAGAAATATCAGTGTCATAAACAGAAAGGATATTGAAACAACACCGGCCAGAAGCATTCAGGAAATATTGGCTTTTACACCTGGTGTGGATGTAAGGCAAAGAGGAGTAAGCGGAGTTCAGGCAAATGTGGGCATAAGGGGAGGCAGTTTTGAGCAAACTTTGATTTTACTTAATGGAATCAAGCTTACGGACCCACAAACCGGTCACCACTTAATGAATATTCCGGTACCTTTTCAGGCCATTCAAAGAATAGATATTCTAAAGGGGCCAGGATCCAGAATTTACGGCCAAAACGCCTATGCCGGCGCAATTAATATCATAACAGAATTGCCTGAAACCAAAAGCCTAAATATCCAAGCCTTTGGAGGAGATTTCGGAATGAGAGGAGGGCATATTATTTCATCTTTACCCATTGGGAAATATAAGCAGACAATTTCTCTTTCACATGATGCTTCGGAGGGTCATTGGTATAATTCAGATTTCAAAGTGAATAATCTTTTTTATGAGTCCGGATATGAAATAAATGAAAAGAATAAATTGAATTTGATGCTAGGTCTTGCTGATCGAAATTTTGGTGCCAATGGTTTTTACACTGATCGTTTTCCGGACCAATGGGAAAGCATTCAGACATATTTGGGCTCCCTTAGCCATAGTTACAGCAACAAAGACCTTTTTATTCAGACCAGAGGATATTGGAGAAGAAATATCGATGAATTCAGGTTAAGGCGAAATGAGCCTGAGTTTTTTACCAACAATCATATTTCGGATGTTTTGGCATTGGAAATAAATGGAACCTATACCTCCAAAATTGGGACAACAGGACTTGGATTTGAAGGTAGAAAGGAAATGATAGAAAGCTCTAATTTGGGAAACAGGGACAGGAGTTTTTTGGGAGTATTTGCAGAGCACCGTATTGAATTTCTTGAAAAGTTTGATTTAAGAGCTGGAATTTATTCCAACTATTATAATGAGTACAATTGGAAACATTTTCCAGGTGCGGAATTAGGATATCAGCTCAATTCAAGTTCGAGATTATATACTAATTTTGGGGCAAGCTACAGAATTCCATCCTACACTGAATTATATTATCAAGACCCAAGCAATTCCAGCAATCCAAATCTTTTGCCGGAGGAAGCCTGGAATTATGAATTTGGCTGGAAAATCAATAAAAAATATTTAAGGGGGGAATTGGTTTATTTTTACAGAAAAACTGAAAATTTAATTGATTATACCCGTGGGCCAAGTAATTCCCAGCCAAATCCAAATCCATGGACACCTGATAACATCAGTCAAGTTACATTTAGTGGAATTGAAACATCAATTCAATACTTGGTCAATTGGGGGAATGAAAACGCAAAAATCTCAGAATTATCATTAAGTTATAATTTCATTCATGCCGATCTGATACAGGCAGAAGGTGTTGAGTCAAGGTATGCTTTAAATTCTCTTAGAAATCAAGTAATTGGAGGAATTCGGTCTGAGTTTTTCAGGAAAGCAGAAGTCAATGTTAAAGCGAGATATTTGGAAAGAATGGACTTGTCGCCATACTTTTTATTAGATGCAAGAATAGATTACAATAGATTGAAAAAAATCGGCTTATTCATTGAAATTTCTAACATGACAAATACAGAATATGTAGAGGCCGGATTTGTTCAGATGCCGGGAAGGTGGTTTAAAGCAGGGATCATGGTGAATATTGAAAGGACCAATTAAATTTTATCGATTCAATATCAATGGATTAGTACTGAATTCAGAAAAATAAAACTCAATTTTTGTCTACATATTAAATTAATTTTACATTTGCACTCCATTCTGAAAGTGAATGGATATGGGAGTTTAGCTCAGTTGGTTCAGAGCATCTGCCTTACAAGCAGAGGGTCGGGGGTTCGAATCCCTCAACTCCCACTTTAAATTATCTTATTTCCCCAAATTGGGAGTTTAGCTCAGCTGGTTCAGAGCATCTGCCTTACAAGCAGAGGGTCGGGGGTTCGAATCCCTCAACTCCCACAGTCAAGCCTCATTTGAGGCTTTTTTCTTTTATGGACTGCATTTTTTAAACATTGAACTTTTTCAAGAATTCAGTAAGAAATTCAAGAATTCGATTTTGGAATTTTTAAAGAAAAATATTAAATTCAACTGCCTGATTTTTAGAGTTTTTAGTTTACCTATAACCCCTTACATCCTATGATATTTAAGAATTTTTCTCCTTCCCCAGAATTGAACGGATTGGTGAAAACTTACCATCTCCGTCATTTTGAATTTCCCGCACATGCAAAGATTCCTTATAAACCATTTCCACCTAGGGATGAGCAATATTTGGTTTTCTATGTAAAAGGTTCCGAACAGGTATACCTTCAAAGAGACAGACAAACTGTATTCAGAAATAAAACCATACTTATAGGGCAGTCCACTCAAATGATCCACCGTATGGTGTCCCCTCAATTTTTATTGATTCAAGTACCTTTTTATCCCGGAGCTTTATACAGGCTAACCAAGATTCCGTTCTATGAATTGAAAGACAAAAGTTTGGATTTTGAACTTGTTTTTCCCCAAGAAACCAGAGAGGTAGAGCAACGGCTGTCAGAAGCTCAATGTTATCCCGAAATGATTGAAATCGTTGACCGTTTTTTGGTGGAGCTTTTTAGAAAAAACGTGCAACAGGAGATCCATTACTTTGAAAGGGCATTACCTTTATTTTCTTCAACTGAAGGAAGCACAAATGTTGACTTTTTGGCTAGTCAAGCATGCCTTTCTACCAGGCAATTGGAAAGGCTTTCCAAAAGGTATTTTGGAGTTGGCCCCAAGACAATGATTAGGATTAATCGCTTTACCTGGAGCTTTATTCATAAATCCAGACATCCCGAATTGACCTGGTTTGATGTCGCAATAGATTGCGGGTATGAGGATTACCAACATATGGCCAAAGATTATCGGGATTTTGCAGGAGTGACACCCACTCAGCTTTGGGCAGCAGACAAAAATGCCCCTGACAGGGTTCTCGGATTGAGATGAGGATATAGTTGATTTTTGTCGTTTTTTTACCACTTAATTTTTTTTAGGCGGAGTTACCTTTATTTAATTCCACTGGTTAACCCCATCTGTCCAATGAATTTTTGAGGACACATGGCCAATTTTTATCACTGGTAGAATAAATAATGTGTCACTTTAAACAACAAAACTATGAAAAAGGGAATTGGTCACTTATTCAACCTTACAAAGGGTTGGATGAGAATTGGGGGACTTGTTTTGAGTCTTACGCTTATTTTTTGTGTACCGGGTTGCTATCCTGAATTCCAAACTGAACCTGTAAGAACCAATATGACATGGGATCAAGGGAAGAACCTGAAGGATTCACCAACAGTCATGCTCAAGTGGAGCCATCAAATTGAAAAAGCTTACACTTACCCTATTGGTGTGGGGATATCTCCTCCTCTTGTTTCGAGGCTTTTTGCAATATATCATGTAGCTATGCATGACGCCTTAAATTCAGTGGATCCCAAATACCAGACATACGCCTCTCAGGTCGAAGATAAAAAAGCCGATCCAAATGCTACTCTAATTCAGGCAGTCTATGAGGTTTTGGGAAGTATTGGCCCTACTACTGATCCGCACAAATCTTCTATTGACAGCCTTTATACTGCCACCATGGGTGATATAAAAGATGGAGATAAAAAAGAAAGAGGAATTGCTTTAGGAAAATCAGTTGCTCAATCAATATTAGACAAACGTGCTGCGGATGCCCCATACCTAGCATTGATGGGATTTAATCCCACACCGGCTTCAGGAACCGAACCGGGAGTATTTCAGTATATACCTCCCTTAAACTATGCCTTGGCAGGCTTTCACCTCCAAAAAACCTGGATTATAGCCAGTGCCGATCAATTTCGTCCGGAAGCCCCCTATGCAATTAATAGCCCACAATACACTGCTGATTATAATGAGGTTAAAGATCTAGGAAAAATAAATAGTACAGAAGTTACGGATGATCAGCGATATTTGGGACTGTTTTGGGCAGAGAATTCCTCAAGGGGTTGGAATCGAATCGCCAGGGAAGTCTTATTACAGCGCAACAAATATTACAATATATGGGAAACTGCAAGGCTTTTTGCATTGGTCCACATGGCAATTGCTGATTCCTACATTGCGGTATTTGATTCAAAAATCCACTTCAACTATTGGAGGCCCATCACTGCCATCCGAAATGGTGATTCTGATGGAAATGATGATACTGTTGGGGACATAAATTGGAATTCAACTATCCCAACTCCACCTGTAGGGGAATATCCTTCTGCACATGCTATTTCTGGTTCTGCCGCAGGGGGAGTATTAATCCGCTTTTTTGGAACGGCCAATATTCCTTTCACCACAGACAGTGGTTACATGCCAAACCCCAGATCATTCAACAACATTATGGATGCAGTAAGCGAAAATTCCCTATCAAGAATTTATATAGGGTATCATTTCCGAAAAGCTGTGGATGTGGGTGAAGAGAAAGGCTATGATATTGCGGATTATGTTTTTGAAAATGGCCTGCCTAGAAAAAAATAGAATAGAGAAGTAGCCTGGCCAGGCATTAAGTATAATATTTGGCCAAATTAATTCAAATTACATGACTACCCAGCAATGGGTTTAAGCAGGTAAGCTCTTGGAAAAAATCAGAGCTTAATTGATTTAGACAAGTATATTTCACTCAACTACCTATAAATTCAGATATTATTTGATTAGTCAAACTTTTATTTTTGATTAATTTTTTTCACTACAAAAAAGGGGACTTGAAAGTCCCCTTTTTGAATTCCGATAACTTTGTGTGTTTGACCTGAGCAATTAGATATCAAATTTTATCCCTTGGGCCAATGGCAAAGCAGTACTGTAATTGATGGTATTGGTCTGTCTTCGCATATAGGCTTTCCATGAATCCGAACCTGATTCTCTACCTCCACCTGTCTCTTTTTCTCCACCAAATGCTCCACCAATTTCTGCTCCTGATGTTCCGATATTGACATTGGCGATACCGCAGTCAGAACCTGATGTTGAAAGAAAAGCTTCTGCTTCTCTCATATTGAGTGTCATTATTGCCGAAGACAAGCCTTGTGGAACCCCATTATGCATAGCAATTGCCTCTTCTATCGTTTTATATTTCATAATATATAGAATTGGGGCAAAAGTCTCTTCCTGAACCATTTCAAAATGGTTTTGGGCTTCTATTACACAAGGTTTAACATAACATCCGGACTCAAATCCTTTACCCTCGATAACACCTCCAGCAACCACCTCTATACCGCCTTCTTCCTTAACTTTTTTCAGGGCTTCCAAATATTTCCGGACTGCATCTTTATCGATTAGAGGTCCCACATGATTTTTTTCATCCAAAGGATTACCAATAACCAATTTGCTGTAAGCCGAAATCAATCTTTCCTTTACTTTTTCATAAACCGATTCATGAATTATTAGTCTCCTAGTAGTAGTACATCTTTGGCCCGCCGTACCAACAGCTCCAAACAATGCCCCTCTGATTGCAATATCCATATCTGCATTCTCGGTAATAATGATCCCGTTATTACCACCAAGCTCAAGTAACGACCTACCTAACCTCGAAGCTACAGCCATACCAACCACTTTGCCCATCCTTGTAGAGCCAGTGGCAGAAATCAAAGGAACTCTTTTGTCATGGGTCATGAATTCCCCTACTTTGTAATCTCCCACAATTAAGGAGGAAATTCCATCCGGCAATCCATTTTCTTTAAAAATTTTAGCTACAATATGCTGACATGCTACCCCTGATAACGGCGCTTTTTCAGATGGTTTCCAAATACAAACATCCCCACAAACCCATGCTATCATGCTGTTCCAAGACCAAACCGCTACAGGAAAATTGAAAGCTGAAATAATCCCAACAATTCCCAAAGGATGCCATTGTTCATACATTCTGTGTCCCGGCCTTTCTGAATGCATGGTCAATCCATACAATTGTCTGGAAAGACCAACTGCAAAATCACAGATATCAATCATTTCCTGGACTTCGCCCAAACCTTCTTGATAGGATTTCCCCATTTCATAGGATACCAGCTTTCCTAAATCCATTTTTGCAACCCTAAGGGCATCACCAATTTGACGGATTATTTCCCCCCTTTGCGGTGCAGGAACTTTTCTCCAGAATTTAAAAGCCTCCTGAGCCTTTAAAATTATTTGTTCATAGGATTTTTTATCGGTGGTCTGGATTTTACCTATTAAGACCCCATCCACAGGAGACACAGATTCAATATAATCTTGTCCGCTGTTTATCCATTCATTTCCAGTAGAAGTACCTAAATTTTCACTTAATACTCCGAGGTTATTTAAGGCTGCCCTTATCCCAAATTGATCTGACATTATATTTTGGTTTTATTGTGTAACTTCTACAAAACTATAAAATTCCTAAATTTATTCTTCTACTTCAGTTAATCTTGACTTAGCTGGAAATAAACGTTTCAAATCAAAGAAATCCATAAAAGGCCGGAGCTTCGGTCCAACTTTAAATCGGTAAACAAAATTAATTCTATAATTACCGGTCATTACACTGGTTGCAAAATCACTGTTATTAGCCAGCCTTACATTATTGTTTATATAATTGGCATTAATAGACCAAACAGGTCCATTATAACCTATAAATCCTCTTAGAAACGTATTGAAGTTTACTCCCCATTTTCTTGATTCACCCTCCATCAAATTCATATTCGTATTTCCAATCCCTATATTTCCTGAAAACATACCTGTAATAAAAAAATGTTTCCAGAAAACAAAAGTATGTACATAGCCGGCATTAGGCCCAATTTGAAAAAAGCCCAATCTTTGAAATCCTCTATTGTTAGAACCTTGAAATGATTCAGGAATAAAATTACCCTCGTTCATGACCCAGCCACCATAAACTTCCATTCCGGTAAAAAATGAACCGGCTGATTTTTTCTGCCAAGCTGATTGGTGAAATGCTGCCTTTAAAGAAATTTTTTCACCATTAAATAAGTATTGCGCACTACCTCCAAATTTTCTAATACGCATATCAGGATAAACTACAATTTCGGAACGGTCCAAATAAGCCCCATTTATCTTTTGAAGGAAATATCCATTATAAAACTGGCCAAAAAGGTCAATCACCATTTTTTTCCCATATATATGGGATTGCAAATCCAAAAATTTTGTCTCTCCTCTTCCCCTTTCCGGATTCATAAAATCAAATCCTATACCAATATTGAGTGTTAAGTTATTGTAGGTGGCACCGATACCAAGATTAAGATTTGAATTTGGCTCAAACCTGAATTTATTATCAAACAAATTATCTTTTACCAAAAATGAAGTATACTTCCTTGAAGTGTAAAGGCGCGTAGTCAGCATTTTCTCATAGGAAACAAAATAAGTGGTATCTTCTTGGGAGAAAACCTTACTTGGAATAAACACCGTCAACAACACTATAAGTGTTAGAGACACAGCGATCTCATTCACCTCACGAATTGCAATTCCCGCGTACTTAAACTTCATAAATTAAGTAATATTTTATTACCTCAAACTAACAAAAAAAATCCGCATTGCTGCGGATCTTATTTTTTTAAATGAAGGTCAGAAAAAATGATAATCCAAATAACCTCCACCCATAATCAGTCAAAAACCATGAGCAGAAAAAGTTGCTTAATCACCCGAGACAAATATAAATAACTTTATAAATTAAAAGCAAATAAAATGACTTGGAATTTTTTATTTTTTTAGCAATAAATTCATAAAAAAATTTTTAAGAACTTTTTATATATACAAATAAACGAACTGAAATAGAAAAAAGAGCATTTTTTAGTTTTCAAACCTCATTAAAGGAATTTACTAAAGTTTCCTATAAATTATTTTTAAATATTTATTTTTGCTTTTTAAATATTATTATTTTCCTTTCGAAACTAATTTGACTTTTTCAGTTTCTTCAGTTGAAATAAATTGGTTTGGGATTCAGAATTCGCTCAATCAATTTACCAAAACCATCATAATAAAATTTTTATTGAAATAATACAATTTTCTACAATTCTGTTCTAATTAAATTCCAAAGCAAAAAAAAGCTCCCTCGGCAAAGAGAAAGCTTTTTAAAAACAAGGTTTTGATGAAAAGTCTAAACTAATTTAGAACAGGCCAATTTAATTCTTTTCATCGCTTCTTTCAGTTCCTCTTCAGAAGCAGCATATGAAATTCTTACACAGTTTGGAGCTCCAAATGCTTCACCGGTTACCAGCGATACATTGGCCTTTTCCAAAAGATACAAACAGAAATCATCAGCATTGTTCACTTTAAAGCCATCAGCTGACTTTCCAAAGAAATAAGTAACATCAGGGAAGAAATAAAAGGCGCCTTCAGGTATATGTGTTTTTAATCCCGGTACATCTTTTATCAGACCCAAGACCAAATCCCTTCTTTTCAGATAGGCTTTTTCCATCTCCTTCGAAGGCCCTTGGTCTCCTGAAATTGCAGCCAGTGCCGCTCTCTGCGCGATTCCAGTCCCACCGGATGTAAATTGGCCCTGCATTTTTTCACAGGCTTTGGCAATAAATACAGGTGCACAAATATAACCTACTCTCCATCCGGTCATGGCATACCCTTTTGAAAATCCATTGACAGTTATAGTTCTTTCAAACATTCCAGGGAAGGAGGCAATACTTGCATGTTTGCCAGTAAAATTAATCAGTTCGTAGATCTCATCAGCAATGACAAAAAGATTTTCCCTCTTTTTTACCACCTCTGCAACGGCTTCCAATTCTTCTTTGCTGAAAACTGAACCGGTTGGGTTACAGGGAGAAGAATAAATAATTGCCTTTGTTTTATCAGTAAGGGCAGACTCCAGTTGGGCTGCTGTAGCCTTAAAGTTGTTTTCCAGACTACCTTCAATCAATACCGGAACACCTCCTGCCAATTTGATGATTTCCGCATAAGATACCCAATAGGGAGAAAAAATCACAACTTCATCCCCTTCATTGATCAAGCACATAAAAACATTTGCAATACTGTGTTTGGCTCCTGTGGAAACAACAATATTTTCAGCTTTTGCATCAGTTATTTTGTTTTCTTCTCTGAGTTTTTTAGCAATGGCTTCCCTTAAATCCTGATAGCCGGCTACTGGAGGATAAGAAAAGTATTTCCCCTCATCAATCGCTGCTTTTGCGGCTTCCTGAATATGTTTTGGTGTTTTAAAATCAGGCTCTCCTAAACTTAGACTTATAATGTCAATTCCCTGCATTTTAAGCTCTCTTGCTTTTTTTGCCATGGCCAGTGTGGCCGATTCTTCCATTTGATTAATGCGGTCGGATAGAATAGATGTCATTTTATGGTAGGTTTAATAAATTCCGCCAAAATTACAGATAAGAATCTTTAATTCGAAGCTAAAGAGTAGAATTGATTTTGTATTTGTACTTTTATTCCAAAATAATCCCATATTGATCCACGTTTATCTAACATGATTAGGAAAATTGTCCTCATTTTGATTCTTACCCAAATTAGCACCTTTGCTTTTGCCCAAAAAAGAAAAAAAGAAAAGGAAGTAGATCCTGATTCTTCAGGAGTGGTCAGCGACAAATTGATGCCCACTGCCCTGCCTCTTTTACTCTTTGATGATAAAGAAAGAAAAGAAAAAAAGAAAAAGGATAAGAAAAGCAAAAACAAAAACATCTATTACGGCCAAAAAACTAAAAGGGGAAGAATCAGACAAACTTTTAGAAGCCAGACCCAATTCCAAAATTTCTTTTATACCCTTGATAAAAAGGTGGTGGACCCCTATATAAGAGATATTTATTGGTATGACAAAAAAGACAATGTTATCCGTACCAAAGATTTTGATCCTTCAAGAGGATATCTCCTCCACGGACCCTACACAAAATCCTTTGACACCACGGTCGTGGAAGAAGGAAGTTTCTTCTTTGGAACAAGGCATGGCATTTGGCTGACTTACGACAATAAAAGCGTCCTTTTGGATAAACTCCATTTTTCTGAAGGTTGGCCAAAAGATTCCAGGGTTTCTTATTATAACAAAGCAACCAATCAGATAGAAAAGCTTACACCCATTGAATATGAATTACAAGAAGGCAATTTCTTCCATTTTTATGAAGATGGACAGATAGCCGTTACAGGCGAATACCACTTTGGAGAAAAAGTAGGTTTATGGACTGAATATTGGAACAACAAAAGCAAAGTAGTCAGAAAAAGAGAAATCCAATATCAGGAACAACCCTTTACAAAAGATTTTCGCCCATTTATCAGAGCGGAATGGGACAAAGAAGGAAACCTTCTCTACCGAAATGAGGAAAGGGCAAGAAATTAATTCTATATAATCTATAATTTTTATAGGGAATCGGTTTTATTTCATATTTCTTTTTATATTTGTCATGCTAATTATTTGTATGACACAGGAACAGTTTTATAAGTATTCTTTTCTATTGGACCGCACAGCGAGGCGTGTCAAACAATACGCCCAAAGGAAATTTAAATTGGGTGATTTCGATTTGACTGTAGATCAATGGCTGGTGTTAAAGAATCTTTCTGAAAATGAACTTTTAAGCCAATCAGAGCTTGCTCAGCTAGTATTTAAAGATCAGCCGACGCTTACAAGGATCATTGATCTCTTGACAAAAAAAGGTTATGTAGAAAGAGTTCCCCATCCAATGGATCGTAGAAGTTTTCAATTACATCTTACTGAATCCGGAACAATAAAGGTAAATGAATTAAAGCCCAAGGTGGCTTCCATACGTGAAAAAGCCTGGGAGAATTTAAATGAAAAAGATTTCGAAGAATTTAAAAGAATACTCAATACCATTTATTTTAATCTTGAATAGATAGAATTAGCATAAATTTTAAAATACTTGTCATACTAATTATATTTGCACGAACAATTATTTAAAAGATTGGTTTTACCAATAAATAAAACATATCATGATTACTACTGACATTTGTATCATTGGAGCTGGACCGGTAGGTTTATTTGCGGTGTTTGAAGCAGGATTGCTGAAAATGCGGTGTCATCTTATTGATTATCTTCCCCAAGTGGGAGGTCAGCTTTCTGAAATCTACCCTCAGAAACCTATTTATGATATCCCTGGATATCCTGAAATCAAGGCCCAAGAGTTAGTAGATAATTTGATGAAGCAGATTAAACCTTTCAAGCCTACTTTTACTTTAGGGGAAAGAGTAGACCATTTGGCCAAGCAGGATGATGGTTCCTATATCGTCACAACAAATGACAACACTAAAGTACATGCGCAGGTAATTGTCATCGCTGGTGGCCTTGGTGTTTTCGAACCTAGAAAGCCTGTTTTGGAGAACCTTGAGAAATTTGAGGGAAAAGGGGTAACATATATGGTAAAAAATCCTGAAACTTTCAGGGATAAAAAAGTTGTGCTCGCAGGTGGTGGTGACTCGGCATTAGACTGGACAATTTATCTTGCCAATCTGGCAGATCGAGTTACTCTTGTCCATAGAAATGAAACCTTCCGAGGTGCTCCTGATTCAGCTGCAAAAGTTTTCGACTTGGCAAACAATGGAAAAATTGATCTGATACTTTCTGCAAACCTAATTGAGCTGGGAGGTAATGGAAAGCTTCATAATGTGAAATTGGAAGGAAAGAATAAAGAAGAGATAGTCATTGATGCCGATTATTTGATCCCTTTATTTGGCTTAAGTCCAAAGCTTGGTCCAATTGCAGACTGGGGGCTGAATATAGACAAAAGTGCCATTGAAGTGGACACAAGAGATTATTCAACCGGTGTGGAGAGAATTTTTGCCATAGGGGATATCAATACCTATCCAGGTAAGTTAAAACTTATTCTTTGTGGTTTTCATGAGGCGGCAATTATGATGCATTCTGCATTTAAATATGTCTATCCTGATCAAAAATTAAGTTTTAAATACACTACTGTTAATGGTGTGAATTCCTTTTAATTCTATTTTTGCAAAATGGTAACGTTTACAGTAGAAGATCATGACGGCAACCGTCAAAATATTGAAGCTCCTGACGATATGGGCTTAAGTTTAATGGAAACATTAAAAGCTTACGAATATCCTATTTTGGCAACATGTGGTGGAATGGCACTTTGCGCTACATGCCATGTAGAGGTATTGGAAGGGGATAAAGAATTAGGTAATGCTACAGATGTGGAACTGGACCAATTAGAGAACCTCCCTGAATATTTTCCGACCAGCAGGTTAGCCTGCCAGATTAGAATAAGCCCGCTTTTAGAGGGAGCAGTAATAAAATTAAGAGGAGAAGACAATTAATCTGCTTAAGTAAAAAAATCAATAAGTCCATTTGCCTTTCAAGTGGACTTTTTTGTGCTTTCCCGAAAAACTTAAAAACTTATTTCAACCCCTGAATTTATCGAATTGAAGAATTTGGGGAAAAATCAAAAGTAAAAGGTTTGTTTTTCATAAAGTATAATCGATGTTTCCAAATTATTATATTTTAGAATTTGATAGCGACGGATAACTCTATTTCTGTTTCTTCCCCAACAATTGATTCGATCTCCTTTTTTATTTCTTCCAACTCTTGGATATCCAAGGGTGATTCCGAAACTACCGTCATGGAAAGCCTCATTGGATTCATTTGAAGTACCTGAATATCCCGCAATTTCCCTTTTTTGATTCCCTGAACTGACAACTGTTGAATTAACTTATTTTCCTTTACCATTTCATTAAACCCCAATGCTAATGGGGCGCTGATCAGGATAACAAAAAACAAGGAAACTAAAAGACCTTTTTGCGCAAGCCTAAAAGGGCTGAATCCTAAGAATAAAAATGTCAAAGCTGCTGCCATCACCATCCCTGCCAAATTGGTCCCTAATAAAAGAAGCGCACCCCAAAAAACAGACCAATCTCCCCAACCAAAGCCTATTCCTGAAACTGCCAAAGGAGGCACCAAGGCAACTGCTATTGCTACACCGGCCAGCGTTTTGGTAATTTCTTTTTTAGCATGCGCATAGGCCCCGGCCATTCCAGATGCCGCTGCAATTCCTAAATCCAACAGATTAGGCCTAATCCTGGCCAAAATTTCACTGTTCAAGGAGTTTAACGGGGTTAACCAAGTAATTAAGATAGCAAATCCAAAACCCAATGCCATGCCTACTCCTATAGTCATAAAACTATATTTGAGAAGATTTTGATCTTGTCTTAGGACTCCCATAGCCAAAGAAATAATAGGGGCCATTAAGGGTGCCAATATCATCGCTCCAATAATAACAGGTGTGGAATTGCCAAAAAGACCAAAAGTTGCAATTATGGTAGACAAGGCCATGAGCACCAAATAACTGGATTTTAGCCGTGAATTCTCCCTGAGTATAGTGAATAACCATTTAAACTCTTCTGAAGTGGCATGATTGGTGAACGGAAGACTTCTTTGTAAAAGTTCAAATCTCAATTCTCCTTGTGGAAGGTTCTGGATTTTGACAATTCTTTTGGTGTCAACTTCTTTTTTGGTTTGTAAAAATTTCCCTGGAACAATATTGATTTGCTTGGGCATAACCTCTAGTACTATTTCCTTTGAACTGATCAAAATATTATCAATTGCAAAATCAATATTCTGCTTGCTGGAAATATAGACCTTATCTGTTTTTAAATGAGCCACATAATTGGGCAATTTTTGACTTTTGGCAGGCTTAAAAATATTATAAAGCCCAAATTTCAGGACTTCCCAAATACTTTGGGGTGCCAAAATAAGGCAATTCATCATTCCGTCATTAGGATCTGAATCTTCCAGCACCCTTCTTGACAGTATGGAACTTTTCCCGTGTTGCACTACCACCATTCCTAAAATAGCCGTCTCAAGGTCCCGCTCCCTTTTCTCTGAAGACTCGGTAGACCAATTCAATTTTAGATCATTAAGCCTTAATTTTTTTAATGAAGAAATCAGAATTTTTAAATGGAAGAAATATTTTAAAAATCCCTTTTTTCCTAAATCACCCACATGTAGTAAACTGAAGGTACTACCAATGGCCATAGAATTGAACACCGGCTGCCCATTTGCATACAAAACATCCATTTCTACGGTTTCATCCGTCCTCAAAATATGCTCAACTGCTAACTCAATATTGGAAGAAACCCCAAAACCCTGCGCTACTTCCTCAAACTTTGGGTGTGGAAGAAAACCCATTTTAAAATGTTTTTGTATAGCTTTTTCAATAAGATCTCTAAATTGATAATCAGATATATAAAATACCAAAAATTCCTTTTCTCCGTAGGCAAAATCTTTACACTTAGAAAACGGAATTGCAAGTTTCAGGTTATTCTCGAAAAGGGGAATAATCTTTTTATTGACTTCTTCAGTCAATTCATCATCAAAAATTAAAGTAATAGATTTCATTTCTTTAATTTAAAAAAATAATGGAGGCAAATTACATCTCCATTAATTTGTTGAGTATTTCAATTGCCGCTTTGGATAATACAGTTCCTGGCCCAAAAACCGCTGAAACCCCGGATTTATAAAGAAAATCATAGTCCTTAGGAGGAATCACTCCTCCTGCAATGACCATAATATCCTCCCTGCCAAGTTTTTTCAACTCCGAAATTAAAGCAGGAATGAGTGTCTTATGTCCTGCTGCCAAAGATGAAGCTCCCACAATATGAACATCATTCTCTACAGCCTGCATCGCTACTTCTTCGGGTGTCTGAAATAAAGGTCCAATGTCTACATCAAATCCTAAGTCAGCAAATCCGGTGGCAATGACCTTGGCTCCCCGGTCATGACCGTCCTGTCCCATTTTTGCCACCATAATCCTTGGTCTTCTGCCTTCCAAGGTTGCAAACTTATCCGCCAAGGCTTTTGCTTCTTTAAAATTGGTATCATCCATTGCCTCTTTTGAATAAACTCCCGACACAGATTTAATAGTGGCCTTATGCCTGCCAAATTCTTTCTCCATGGCATAAGAAATTTCCCCTAAAGTAGCTCTTTTTCGGGCAGCCTCCACTGCCAATGCCAACAAATTACCTTTTCCACTTCTTGCTGCTTCTGTAATTAAATCTAGGGCAGAATCAACTTCTGCTTGATTCCTCTCAGCCTTAAGTTTTCTTAAACGGTCAATTTGAGCTATTCTTACCGCATTGTTATCCACTTCTAAGGTGTCAAACTGAACTTCTTCCTCTGTTTGATACCTATTCACCCCGACAATAATATCCTTACCACTGTCAATCCTTGCCTGTTTTCTCGCAGCTGCTTCTTCAATCCGCATTTTGGGAATTCCGGCTTCAATGGCTTTCGCCATTCCCCCGACTTCCTCCACCTCTTGAATTAATTCCCATGACTTCTCGGCCAATTGATCGGTCAGGTATTCTACATAATAAGACCCTCCCCATGGATCCACTACTTTTGTGATTCCAGTTTCTTCCTGTAAATACAACTGCGTATTCCTAGCAATCCTAGCAGAAAAATCTGTAGGCAAAGCAATGGCTTCATCAAAAGAATTCGTATGTAGAGATTGGGTATGCCCAAAAGCTGCCGCCATTGCCTCTATTGCAGTTCTAGTAACATTGTTGAATGGATCCTGGGCTGTCAAAGACCAGCCAGAAGTCTGACAATGGGTTCTTAATGCCAAAGATTTCGGATCTTTTGGACCAAATTGCTTCACAATTTTTGACCATAAGAGACGACCGGCCCTCATCTTTGCAACTTCCATAAAATGGTTCATCCCTATCGCCCAGAAAAATGAGATCCTCGGTGCAAAATCATCAATTTCCAATCCTGCTGCTACTCCTGTCCTCAAATACTCCAGACCATCTGACAAAGTATAGGCCAATTCCAACTCAGCGGTAGCACCAGCTTCTTGCATATGGTAACCGGAAATGGAAATGGAGTTAAACCTGGGCATGTATTTGGAGGTATAATCAAAAATATCTGCAATGATTCTCATGGAAGGACCAGGAGGATATATATAGGTATTCCTGACCATAAACTCTTTAAGAATATCATTTTGAATAGTCCCGCTTAACAGTTCTTTGTCAACCCCTTGCTCTTCTGCTGCCACAATAAAAAATGCTAAAATGGGAATTACTGCCCCATTCATAGTCATAGAGACAGACATCTTTTCCAGCGGAATGCCATCGAATAGAATTTTCATATCCAATACGGAATCTATCGCCACTCCTGCTTTCCCAACGTCACCCACAACTCTTGGATGATCTGAATCATATCCTCTATGGGTGGCCAGGTCAAAAGCAACAGAAAGTCCTTTTTGGCCAGCCGCTAGATTCCTTCTGTAAAACCCATTGGACTCCTCTGCAGTGGAAAAACCGGCGTATTGCCTGATTGTCCAAGGCTTCATGATATACATTGTACTGTAAGGTCCCCTTAAATACGGGGGGATTCCTGCTACAAAGCCACCATGTGAAAGATTTCTGGTCATATTCTCCGAGACAATAGAAGGAACAGGAATCCCTTCCCCTGTCTGCCAATGTTCTAAAAGTTCTCTTTTTGAAGAAAAATCAGCATCCAATTTCATGTTTTTTATATCTGGCCTCATGATTTTTTTGAATTTTCTTTTTCAAATAAAAATGTTTCCCAACTAGGAAGCAGTTGCCAAGATTCTTCAATTACCTTTTCTGGGGACCTTATTTCTTCTGTATCACCCGGAAATTTATTTACACCTATCTTTGTTGTTTCTCCCCTTAAAACCTTATTCTGTCTGATTAACCGTGAATCCTTAACCTTTTCCTGAATGATATTTGAAACATAAAGTTTCCACCAGCCTCCCTGTAACTCTATTTGCTCAAGTTCTGATTTTACTTTTTCAAAAATCGACAAAGTCAGATTCTCTAAAAAGAAACTTCCTGCGACCGGGTCGAGCACTTTATCCAAATAACTTTCTTCTTTGAGAATATTTGAGATATTCAATGCCATTCTTTTGGAAAAATCATTCCCTATACCTAGCGGTTCAATATGTGGCCTTACCCATAAAGCATGACTCCCTCCCAATAAAGCAGACATGGCTTCTGAAGTATTCCTCAACATATTAGTATGGATATCCCACCTTGATTTTGTCCATCTGCTTGTTTCAGTAAAAAGAGGGATTTTTTCAGGATCAAGCTTAACATTATAAAGCTGGGCCAATTGATGAAAGAGAATCTTAAAAGCCCTTAATTTACATAGCTCCTCAAAAAACTGCGAGCCTGCTGAAGCATGAAGCAAGGTTTTTTTGAATATGCTCTCCCATTCAATGCCCATGTCGTAAAGTCTTTCCAATAATTCAATATACCCTGCCAAAGAATAAGCCAATTCCTGGACCATTGTTGCCCCTGCATCATGGTATTGACTTGAACCTATTGAAATGGCACAAAAATTTGGAAAAGGACTTAGTAAGTCCATTAAACCTTTTACTTCAACCGCAATATTTAAGAGATCATTTTTTTCAATCAGACATGCTCCTATGCCATCCCAAATGATTCCTCCATGCAATTCTTCTGTCGCAATATTTTGGATCTTTACCCACTCGATAAATTTCCTTATAATTTCATATGGCTTATTACTTTTTGGTCCTATGTAGATTTTGATGTAGGGAAGAACTATATCTTTGAGCAATAGATCCAGATTTTCATTGCCCTCCATTTGAAGATAAATTGCATCTGCTCCCTGTTGCAGGGCCATTATCAATTCCTTATTGATCAATTTTTCTTCTTTACCATTAGCTGAGATAATATTTGACCAGTATCTTCTGGAAATTCCAGGAATGCCTGGATTGGGGTTTATTTGATGTTGATATGGTAATAATCCTGCAGTAAAGTTCAAATCTTCCTTTGTGTAAAAAGGAAATATTTTGATACCGTCCAAGGTTTCTGAAACAAGGGTTTGTTCAAAATCCTTGCCTTTTAAATCTTTGGTTGCCAGTTGTATCCAATCTTTTTTGGAAACAGTTGGAAAGTCTTCAAAAAGATTAAATTCCATTTTGGGTCTATATTTCAGTTTTGAAAGGTGTCTGGACCATGGTCCTTCTTAGTTGTGTCTAACAATTAAATATAGTGCTTTATTGACCAAAAATAAGAGGTTATACCATTAAACCTAGCATGATAACAATATTAAAATCAACATTCTTTGCCCAATTAATTTAGGATTCTTTTGTTTTTCGAAGGTCTATTTTGACTTTTATAGAAACTACAAAATAAATCATGGGTGTTAAATATTTTTGGCAATTAAATAGAAAAGTCAAGTGCTATTTGATTTTTTATTTAAATTTATTTTCCGCAAATTTGTTGCCCCCCGAAAAGGCAGGGTTGGTGTCTAAAAATCTTTTCGCTTGGATATATACTTGAGTACTAAATGAGTTCAGAGGCTAATGCAGTTTGGAGTGAATGCTTACGTGTAATTGAACAACACGTCAATGAGCAGAGTTTTTCAACTTGGTTCAAACCTATTAATCCTGTAAGGCTTGAAGGAACAAGCCTAACTATTCAAGTTCCAAGTCAATTCTTTTACGAATGGCTTGAAGACAATTACGTCCAAGTCTTAAAACTAGCCATCAAATCCACTTTGGGACCAAATGGAAGACTGGAATATGCAGTAGTAGTAGACAGAGGAAATTCCCAGAATCAGCCGTATGTGGTAAGCTTTCCGCAAGGAAACTCAGGGACAGCAAATCCAAAGAAACATACTGCAACAGAAACTGAAAGTAAAAGCCCCTTTGACATGCAGACTTTAAACAGTGAAATGCTGTTACAGTCCAATCTCAACCCAAATTATACTTTCAACACCTATATTGAAGGTGATTGCAACAGATTAGCAAGGTCGGCCGGTTTTGCGGTCGCCACCAAGCCAGGAATAACCTCATTTAACCCACTCATGGTTTATGGTGGTGTTGGACTTGGAAAAACCCATTTAGTACAAGCGATAGGAAATGAGATAAAGAATGGTCCGGATGACAAGTTTGTGCTTTATGTGTCCTCAGAAAAATTTGTAAACCAATTTATGGACTCCATTAAAGATGGAAACGTAAAAAGCTTTACCAATTTTTACATGCAGGTGGACGTCCTGATTATTGACGATATCCAGTTTTTGGCAGGAAAGGATAGAACGCAGGAAATGTTTTTTCATATATTTAACCACCTCCATCAGAACAAAAAACAAATAATAATGACCTCTGATTGCCCGCCAAAAGACCTCAAAGGTTTGGAGGAAAGGCTCTTATCCAGATTTAAATGGGGTTTGACAGCAGATCTTCAAATGCCGGATTTTGAAACAAGGGTGGCTATTATCAAAAGGAAAATGCAATCAGAAGGAATATTTATCCCTGATGATGTGATTGAGTATTTGGCCTATACTGTGGATACAAATGTTAGAGAACTGGAAGGGGTCATGATATCCTTGATTGCTCATGCCTCCCTTAACAGGGTTGATATTGATCTATCCTTGGCCAAGACTATTATGAAAAACATAGTCAAGGATATTGAAACTGAGGTGGGAATTGATTTCATTCAGAAGACAGTTTCTGATTATTTTGAAATTAAAATAGACGATTTAAAGGCAAAAACCAGAAAAAAGGAGATTGTAACTGCAAGGCAGGTGGCCATGTATTTTTCAAAAGAGTTTACCAATCACTCTTTAAAGTCAATAGGATATCATTTCGGAGGTAGGGACCATAGTACGGTCATACATGCTATTCAAACGGTAAATGACCTTATGGAAACAGATACTGCTTTTAGGAATTCGGTAAATGATCTGAAAAAGAAATTTAAAATGCGCTCTTATTAAAGTGTTATTTTAATCTTTGAAATCAATAAACTGACATGAACAGTTGAGCAAAGACCACCAACACAAACTTCCTTTTTGAATTCCTCTTGCTGGAAATCCAAATTTTCGGACTTTTCCTCTCCTTTAGGAGAACAATTCATAAAAAAACATATCAATTAAAAATATCTACTGATACTTCTTGATAATTCACTCTCCTTTTTGTTTTTGCAAAAACAAATCAACCAATTCTCTTGCTTTCGCTATGGCAGAATAGTTACCGTTTTTTATTTCAGGTAAAATATCTTGGATTTTCTTTTTTATTGTTTCGCTCTGATAGATCTTACTTTCCAATAGAAAACGAATATGTTCATGCATCCAATTGATCCTTTGTTCTTGTCTGTTTCTCTCAAAAAAACCATTGTCTTTCATTTTTAACACATACTGCTCTATCATTTCCCATATTTCCTCCAAACCTATATTCATAAGACCTGAACAGATCATCACTTTTGGGAACCACCCGTTTTCTTTGGCTTGAAAGAGATGGAGTGCATTGGAGTATTCCTTTTTTGCTCTTTTTGCAGCCTCAACATTCTCTTGATCAGCTTTATTGATCACCAAAGCATCGCACATTTCTATTATCCCTTTCTTTATCCCCTGGAGTTCATCTCCAGCTCCTGCCAACATCAATAACAGAAAAAAATCCACCATCCCTTTAACTGCAATTTCTGACTGTCCAACTCCAACAGTTTCGATCAAAATAACATTAAACCCAGCTGCTTCACATAGCAACATGGCTTCTCTAGTTTTAGCACTGACACCTCCTAAGGCGGCCCCTGCAGGACTGGGCCTGATATAGGCTCTTTTATCCGATGCAAGATTTTCCATTCTGGTCTTATCACCTAGAATACTTCCTTGAGATTTTTGGCTACTGGGATCTATGGCCAGAACGGCCAATTTAAAGCCCTTTTCAACAAGTAGTTTTCCAAAACTTTCAATAAAGGTACTTTTTCCAACGCCGGGGACTCCTGTAACTCCAATTCTGATAGATTTTCCTGAAAAAGGCAAAACCCTTTCCATAACTTTTTCTGCTAACTGCTGATCAGATGGAAGCGAACTTTCAACCAAAGTAATAGCACGGCTTAAGGTCACCCTATCGCCATGGAGGATTCCATTTACATATTCCTCCTCCGAAAGCCTATTCTTTTTCAATTTTTCCTTTGTATGTATTAATTGACCAATTTACGTTATTTTTCAAAGGGAAATTTCAAAAACTTCTCCTGCCCCATGCTTGATTTTTCATAAAAACCAGTACAGTAAGGTGAATATTTTTCATCAAAATAGGGCCCAACCGGATTAATCTTTGTAGGTGCATTCTCTCTTGAATTGAAAAAGAACACCTTTGTATTACCATATTTAGTATGAGGCATAAATCCCCCATAGGCTTTCATACTTTCCCAAATGGTATCCGGGGAATAAACCACATATAATCTGATTATTGGACCTGTATTGTTTTCATTTCTGAAAAAAACCAATTCTTCAAAATCCCCCTCAAGATCTGAAACACCCGGTTGGGTAAAAGTGTCTGAAATTATCCAGATCAAAATTACCACCACGACTAAGATGAGCGCATAAAATACAAAACGGGAAGACATATTGATGAGATAGTTTAGATTTAAAGCCTTAATTTAGGGGAAAAATTCCAAGATGGCTTTCGAATATCTTAAAGCACTGCATATCATTTTTATAGTCACCTGGTTTGCAGGCTTATTTTATATAGTCAGATTATTCATTTATCAGGTTGAGGCTCTGGAAAAACCTGAATCAGAAAGAATTATTTTATCACCCTATCTCAATTTGATGGCCAGAAGATTATGGTATATCATTACCTGGCCTTCTGCTATTCTGACTTTAATTTTTGGCTTTTGGGTCCTTTATTTCCGATGGGGATATATGCAATTGGGTTTCATGCAAGCGAAATTGGGATTTGTGCTCCTATTATACATTTATCACTTTATCTGTCATAAAATCTTTAAAGATTTGCAAAACGGAAAAGCAAAATGGACATCTTCGCAGTTAAGGATGTGGAATGAAGTTGCAACTGTACTATTATTTGCAATCATATTTCTAATTGTCCTAAAAAGTCTGATCAGCGTAGTTTGGGGGATTGTGGGATTAATTGGACTGAGTCTATTGATGATGTTGGGAATAAAATGGTACAAAAAGGTCAGGGAAAAAGAAACTATTAAATAAGTTATTCAAAAGATGAAAAAATTATTCACTTATACAGTATTGGTAATTGCCTCCATTTTCTTCAATTGGTCATGTTCAGAAAAAAGTACACAGGAAAAAAATCAATCTTTACCCATCTTAGGAAATTGGCATATAAATGAATTTGAAATGGAGGGAAAGATTGTTAAGGACACCATATATCATAAGATCTCCGGTTTCACATTCATCAATCAAGAAGGGAAAGAAATAAGTAATGCCACCACAAATGGAAAAGTATATGTTGCTGATTTCTTTTTTACAACTTGTCCTACCATTTGCCCCATCATGAAAACACAGATGCTGCGTGTTTATGAGCAATTCAAAGATGAGCCGGATTTTTTGATTCTGAGCCATACTTTGGACCCCGAGCATGATACTGCAGAATTACTGAAAGAATACGCAGCAAAAATTGGGGTAGAAGATGATAAAACCTGGCAATTTTTAACCGGTGATCAAGAGAAGATTTTTGAAATTGGACAGACCAGTTATCTGACTACTGCTATGTCAGATAAAAATGAACCAGGAGGTATTCTTCATTCAGGAGCTTTCGTGCTGGTAGATAAAGAAGGAAGGATCAGAGGGGTATATGATGGGACCAAAGAGGATCAAGTAAATAAACTGATGAAGGATATCCCTAAACTTCTTAAATAATTCAATGAAAAATTCTTTTTTGCTTTTAGGGATGCTCATTTTGTTATTACCAGCATGCCAGTCCAAAGAATCAAAAAATGAAAATAATTTGGCCTCCATCAAAGATACCAAGGTATTGCAATATGCAATTGAGGGGAAGGTGTTATATGAAAATTATTGCGCCAATTGCCATCAAAAAGATGGTACAGGCTTAGGAAAATTGATCCCTCCTCTATATAAGTCTGACTATATGATTGAAGATATTGGAAGGACTGCAAAGATCATCAAATTTGGTCAAAGTGGGGAAATTATTGTTAACGGGCAAATATACAATGAAAAAATGCCTGGCAACACGCAACTTACCAATATGGATATTGCAAGAATAATGACCTACATTTATAACATTTGGGGCAATAATGAAGGCGTTATTGATGCAAATACCGTAGAATCCTATCTAAAATCCCAAAATTAATCTTTGCCTAATTCTTTTCTGGCCAAAGCCAAGGCGTTTTTAATATCCTGATTTACAACCTCAACTTTTTCTTTTTGCTCCAGCAAGTATTTTTTTGCCTCATTTTTATCGGCATCCTCCTCAGGTGATTTGTATTGTCTCATCCATATAAACATTCCTTCAAAGGCTGAATCCAATTGGTTAGCCAATGAATCCAACTCTTCAATTTTCCCCTGGTATTGAATAGAATCCTCTTCGTGAAGGCTTTTAGATTTGATTTCGACTTCTTTTTTAAGCGATTTTAGTTCGCCCATGAAGGGCATAACTTCATCATGTATTCCAATAACCTCATCCTTTAAATTACTTATCTCATCAGGACGTTCTGAGTTACAGGAAAAAAGTACTAATAAAAAAAATATCCGGGTGGACATTAATATACATTTCATGTCGTGGCTGATTTAGATATCAAATTTAATAATAAATTGATTAATTTAAATAGATACAATCTAATAAAAATCAATTGAACTTAAAAATATTCATTTTTAGATTAAAATAATTATTTAACTGCTAGAGTTTAAAATGTAACTCTCTCCTTAGGTTTCTTTAAATTTCACTAGAGGATATTTTAGGTTTTTTCTCTTGGTAAAAAGGGATATTGGAAATATGATAGATGGGCATCCATTTTTTTCAAACTCGAAATTTTAACTAAATCATGACAAAATGGATCCTCTCAGAAAAAATGAAGGTTCTCATTTTTATATATTAAAATTTTTAATCTTCATTTGATTCCATTACGTATTTTTGAGAATAGAAAATCTTCAAAACGCATATGAAAACCTTTTGTTTTGCGAATTCCCAAATCATAGAATCAGAAAAAGCAAAAATTCACCCTATGGATATCGGTTTGATCCGGGGTTATGGGATTTTTGACTTTTTCCGAACTTCCAATTACAGCCCTGTTTTTTTAAACGACTACCTGGACAGGTTTATAAGATCCGCAGAAAAAACCTTTTTGGCTTTAGACTTTGGAAAGGAAGAATTATCTCAGGTAATTCATGAACTGATTGAAAAAAATGATTTGAAAAATGGAGGAATCCGGATGTTTTTAAGTGGAGGTGTTTCTGAAAATCATTTTTCCCCTACCAAAGGTTCATTTTTTATATTTTGTGAAGACCTGGATTTTCCTTCTAAAGACAAGTATGAGAAGGGTGTTAAGTTACTTGCTTTAGAACATATCCGGTCAATAGCAGATATTAAAACCACCAATTATGCATTTCCTGTTTGGCATAGTAAAATTTGGAAAAAAGAAGGAGCTGAGGATGTGATTTACCACATGAACGGACAGGTTTCAGAAAGTTCAAGATCAAATATATTTATTGTAAAAGACGGAAAAATCTCAACACCTGCCAATCATATTTTACACGGCATCACCAGAAAACGTCTACTTGAATTAGCACCGCAAACTCAGATCCGAAACATTACTTTAAAGGAAGCACTTAACGCTGATGAGGTTTTCATGACAAGCACCACTAAAAAAGTGTTGCCTGTCACTCAAATCGATGAATTGAAAATCGGAAACGGACATCCTGGCCCCATCACAAAAAAATTATTAGAAGAATTTACTGAATTGGAACAAAAAATCTCCGTTTAAGGAGATTTTTTGTTTTCAAGAATTTGATGGGAATCAATTGGTCAGCAATTCTGCTTCTTTGAGTATATACATTAACTTTTCGGGGTCTTTATCATTCAATGTCAATTTCCCCCTTACTTTGACCCTTTTTGAAGTATATTTTATTGGATTTTTAAGCATGACCTCCATTACCGTTTCGGGGCCTCCTGAACCGCAAAAGAAACATTCAGCCAAAGGTAGGGAAGATAAAATGATATGCTCAGGTTTAAACATTCCCTCAAACGGAATGATGTAACCATCAGCCTCCACTACTTTTCCTTCCAATTTCTTAATATTATCACTGAAAACAGGAATGTATAATTCACCGAACTCATCTTGACCAATTTTATAAGTTACATCGGAAAGGTCTTTCCATACACTAGGTGCGGATTGCGCATACACTAGTGAAGTAGTTAAAATGAATAACAGTAATATGGTAATTCTTTTAATGATCATGGAATAGTTTTGCTTTAAATTATTGATTACAAATTTAGGCTTTAGTCAACTGTTTGGCAATATCTGTTTGATAGGCATTCCATGCCGGGATAAGAGAGGCTACAATACCCACAATTATGGCATAAACTATTATCCAAATCTCTTCCTTTAGGAAAACTGCCGCAGACAAACCGCTAATAGCACCTTGTTCATTTTGCATAACGAGGACTGATAAAAAAAGATGCCCAATTGCTATGCCAACAATTGCCCCTAAGAGCGTTAAAATAATTCCTTCAAGCAAAATATGAATGAATAATTGTCCACTAGACGCACCTAAAGTCCGCATAACAGCCAAATCATATTTTCTTTCTTTTAGCGAATTATATAATGCTATAAAAATCCCTAATCCTGCAATAACGATAATGACAATAGCCAGCCCTTGGACCAACTTCACCCCTACTCCTAATAATTCAAATAATCGCGAAATTTCAAAAGAAGGAGATGCTGCCTGTAAGGCACTCTTGCTATTGATAAACCTTGGCAATTGAACTGCCGCCATGGGGTTCCTATACTGGATTAATAAGGAAGTCACTTCCCTGTCTTCATCTGTTTCTGGAAAACCCGTCTTTGCAACAGAAGCCTCAAATTTTTCATGATCATGGTCTTCATCATGGGTATACCATACTGACTCAATACTGGTCAATATCAATTTGTCCAACACATTTCCCATCGGCGCCAAAATTCCTGTTATTGTATAAGGATGTTCATCATGTTCATGGCTACTGCTTCCTATCCCATGAGAACCTACAAATTGATCTCCAACTTTTAAATTGAGTTTATTGGCCACTTCACTTCCCAAAACAACATCAAAAGGCTTATCCCATGGACTTCCAGTTCCCATTTTGGCACTGTAAAGTTCCAAATAATCATGATTGGTGCCCACAATTCTATACCCTTGGTAATTATCGCCCAACCCCAAAGGAATAATATTTTTAATTAATCTGTTTTTGGAAAGAGCCATTGCATCGTTCATTTCAATATTCCCAGTTGGAAAATCAATATGATAGATACTAGACAGAATCAATTGCAGTGGACTTCCCTTTGCTCCCACCACCAAATCTATTCCCTCAGCATCCTTGGTCATTTTATTTTCAAATTGATCCTGAATCAGAATCAAAACTGTGATAATGGCTAGACCAAGGGCCAAAAGAAGGATGTTCAATCCAGTACTTAAAGGTTTGGAAATAAGATATTTCCAACTCAATTTTAACATATTCATGATTCCCCTCCTATCGTTATCTGATTGGAAATATGATCCTTTACCCTTTGGTCATGGGTGACTATAATCAAAACCGCATTAAATTTTTCTGCTTGCTCTTTGAGTAATTTAACCACCGTAGCTGCATTTACATCATCCAAACTGGCAGTTGGCTCATCTGCCAATATGACCTTGGGGGAATTTGCCAGGGCTCTGGCAATGGAAAGTCTTTGTGCTTCACCTTCTGAAAGAGTATAGACTTTCGCATCCCGTTTTTCAAAAATCCCCAATTCTTTCAAAAGAGTTTCGTTTTTATCTCCTTTTGCTCCTGAAAAATAATTGGCAAGTTTGAGGTTCTCCAAAACTGTCAAAGGATCTAAAATATGGGGCTTTTGAAATATGATCCCAATATTCTTACCTCTGAATTTGTCCAAAGAAGCACCTTTCAAACTGTACAAAGAGGTTCCATCAATTTTAATCTCTCCTTTTAATGGCTTGAGTAAGCCACCCAACATATTTAAGATAGTAGTTTTACCACTGCCTGATTTCCCCAGTATCAAGAGTTGTTCACCTTGCGAAAGAAGAATATCAGGGATATTGAATTTCTGTTGAGGGCTATAATGGAATTCAATGTTTTTTGCTTCCAGCATCATTATTTGTTTATTGGTATTTTAACAAAAAATGTGGTCCCAACGTTTTGTTCACTTTCAAAAGTAATTTCTCCCTCCAGGACATCCACACATTTTTTGACAATAGAAAGACCCAAACCAGAACCTTCAATGATTCCCACATTTTTGGCTCTAAAAAAGCGATCGAACATCTGATCATGTTCTTTTTTGGGAATACCGATTCCATGGTCACTTACTTTAACCAATAAATTATCATCCTCTTCGGTGATTTCGAATTCAACAGACTGACCATCCTTTGAATATTTTACCGCATTGGAAAGTAAATTTTCAAAAATCTGGTAAAGCAAGTCCGAGTCCGAAGTTATTGTCTTCGGTATTTTCCCCAATTTGACATTGATTTTGACATCATTTTCACTTCCTGCTTTAACAACATCCACCACCTCAGTGATTAATGCATTAAGAAATAGCTTTTTAGGCTTGTAATCAATTTTATTGGCATCTGCTTTCCCAAAAAACAAAACTGAGGTAAGCAAACTGTTTAGATTTCTTACTGAGTTCTCAATTTTTTCAGCATGCTTCATGATTTTAGCTTTAAAAGGATGTTCCTTTTCAGCATATTTTTGAAGCAATTGGGCAGAACTTAAAATTGAAGTCAATGGCGTTTTAAATCCATGTGACACGTTTAGCACAATACGTGATTTAAGCTCACCAATTTCCCTTTCTTTTTCTAGCGCTCTGGTCAGTTCCTTATTCGCCTCAGCAAGATCTTTGGTACGTTGACGTACCTTTTCCTCAAGCTCATTGTTAAGTTTTTGAAGTTCTTTTTCTTTTCTATCCTTAAAAATCGCCAATTCAATTACCATGTTCAATTCCCTGATATTGAATGGCTTAATCACATAGGCAGAAGGGTTGGTTCCCACTACTTTTGTTAAAGTTTCGGCGTCAGAACTTGCACTAAGGTAAACTACCGGGATGTCATATTTTTCATTAATAATTTCGGTAGTACGGATACCATCTAGCTCTCCGGCAAGATTGATATCCATCATCACAATGTCTGCGTGATTTGTTTCTAAAATTTCAAGAGCCCTTTCACCTGAATCAGATATCCCAATTATTCTATGGTTGTTTTTTTCGAGCGCTTTTTTCAGCAGAAGCGCTGACACATGGTCATCTTCTGTAATTAAAATCCTTAATGGAAACATAGGCGTATTCACAGTAATGTGCAAATTACAAGTTTAATTGAATTTGAAAAATCAATTTTTACCCAAAGGTAAATTTATAACAACCCTGGTACCTTTATCCTTTTCACTTTCCACCATTATCTCACCTTTCATGATAGTGACAAGATTTTTGGTAATGGCTAAACCTAACCCCGTTCCTTCATAATTTCTACCATAACCATGACTTTCCTGTTCGAAGGGGTTAAATATTTTTTCCAGAAACTCCTGACTCATCCCTATTCCCTGGTCTATTACCTCCAATTCAAGTTTTTGATTATTTTTACCGATTTTTATGGTTACTAATCCCTTATTGGTATACTTTATAGCATTCCCCACAATATTGTTTACAATCATTTCGAAATACCTTTCATCAAGATAGCCGATAAATGGATGGGTATGGTATTTTACTGAAATTAAAACCCCCTTTTTAATCGCCAAAGATTTCAGAGGTAAAATAATCTTCGCCATAAAATCATTGATATTTACTTCCGATAATTTCACCTCCATCTTATTGGCCTCAATTTTTGAAATATCCAGAATACTGTTTATGGTATGCAACAGCCTTTCTCCTGATTCCTGAATAATTTCCAATTGCGAAATAAGCTCCTTATCATTTGGTCTTTGTTGCATAATATTTTCAGTAGTACCCAAAATACCGTTTAAAGGTGTACGGATTTCATGACTCATATTTGACAAAAAACTCGTTTTCATCCTGTTTGCTTCCTCAGCCTTTTCCTTTGCAGCCTTTAGGCCAGCCTCATATTTCTTCTTTTCCGAATTATCTCTAAAAACAGAAAGATAAACAGTTTTACCCTCAATCTTGGACTTTAGTTCACTGGCATAATAATCAATTTCCTTTAATCCTGACTTAAAGGGCATTCGGATCTCAAGATTTATATTTTGAACTTTCCCATCCTTATATAATTCTTCTAGTCGTTCCTTTTCATATTGAAAAAAATCAGGATCAGAAAACAGGTAGGTTACATTATTTGATTCAAGTTCTTGAACAGGAATCCCAACTAATTTGGAAAATGCCTCATTCACGGTTATAATCTTTCCTTCATCAGTTGCAAGCATCAATCCTTCACTTGAACTTTCCCAAACATTTCGGAACTGATCTTCTGAACTTTGTGCTTCTTTTGTTTTTTCATCTATCTGGATTCTCAAAAATCCGGCTCTTTTGGTTTGGGCAGTCAAACTCTTGATCAAAAACCCTATACCAAACAAGGAAAGGGAAAACAAAGTCAAAAACCAAAATTGCAGGTAAATAGGCTTCAATACTTTGAATTCATCAGAACTTATTTCCTCGGTTTCAGTAACCCCATCAATAGTGGCTTTCAGTAAAAGTTTATATTTTCCAGGTCTAAGGTTATTAAATGTCAATGAATTTGATCTAGGGTTGTCAATCACCTGCCAATCATTATGTAGGCCCTGCAGTTTATAGTAAACCTTCAATTTGGCATCCTGCAAAAATGTAATGGCCTTATAGTCTATTTCAACACTATTATTGCTAAAAGGTATTTTCCTTATATCTATTTTTCTATTAGGAAAATCGACAAGACGAATTCTGCCTATATCAGTTTTTGGCAGTCTGGTCAAATTATATTCTTCCCTAGGGTTGAAAACAGATAAACCTTTTGAGGTTCCAATAAAAATATTTCCATTTTCGGCCTCCAATAGTGCTGCCCTGTTTGTCTCTGAACCGGAAAGTCCACTGCTTACATCATACTGTCTGTTATTTCCCTGGTCAATTTTATAAACACCTTTATCAGTGCCTGCCCAAATAATTCCCGAGGAATCTTTTAGTAAACCAAAAACGGGTCTTTGGATTATTTCTCCACCAATATGAAAGAAATCCATTCGCCCGCTATTATAGGATTTCAAACCCGTTTCAGTTGCAAAAAGCAAATGATCCTCAGTTTCCAAAAAATCATACCCAATTACCAAAATAAAATCTTCGGTTTCCAATACTTTATCTTTATCCGCCACCGGATTCCCTCCCTGCATAAAAACCATTCTATTATCCGATAGCTTCCCTATTTTTCTTATAAAAACTGACCTTTGACCTACTTTGCCGAAAATTTCAGAAGAAATTTCATTTTTAAAATGGTCTAATCCGGTATTCTTTATAGAGGAAAGATAAAGTTTAACACTACTTACTATAAAAAGGCTATCTCCACTTATATGGACTGAATTTACAAACTTCTCATTGGGGTTTTTGGTAAGCACCAGTGAATTATTTTTAGGTTCGTACCTACCTATTCCCAAAGTATTTGCAGAAAACCAAACAACTCCATTTTTATCCTGAACAAAATTTGTAATCCTGTATTCAGGTAAACCTTTCAAAGACTCATCTGAATACAAAGTCCGAACCTTACCTTTTGACCATAACTGCAGTCCATTATTGAAGCCTAGGAGATATTCTTCAGAAGCAATCCTTATGATTGCAGTGACCTCATCATCCAAAAGCATTGGGGAACCATATTTGAGAAATTTCAATGAATTAATATTGACCAATCCTCTATGAGTCCCTATCCAAAGGATACCTTCATTGTCAATCAATGTACAATAGATATTGTGGGATCTTAATTCATCATAAGAGCTGATTTCAATAACTTTATCCTCTTCAACACTATATTGGTACAATTGAGAATCATAATAAAAAAATACCTTTCCCTGAAAAATATGCAAACCGTTATAGGTCTCAAGGATATAGGAACTTTTAATAAAATCTCTAAAATGGATTTTTTCTATTTCATCAACATTAATTCCTGAAGCAAAAAAATCGTTTCCAAGAAAAAAATACCTTTCCGAATTTGGATCAAAAGAAATTTGGACTACTTGGTTTGGGGTTTCTATCCCTGACATTTCGAATGGATAAAAATCTGTCCCATTGAATTCAAGACTTTTTTTATCAAATAAAAGTATGACCTTTTCCCCAGTATCAAAAAATGACTGATAGGGTCCAAAATCCTTATGTTTGATGTCTAAACGCTGCCAAACCCCATCCTTATTTGAAAAAAACATCTCATTTTCTAAAACCAAAAAATTAAAATCTCCTTCTTTTTTGTTTACAACATCAAATTCAAAATAAATCTGGGATTTTCCTTCTAATTCTTTTGGCAAGGTCAACTCTGACCAATGTCCATTAAAGTAATTGTACACTTTTGGATCCCCAACTCTGTTGTATAACCAAAGGACTCCATTCTTGTCCGTAAAAAGACGAACTTTTTTTGAAAGGTTATTTTGGATGGAATCAGGAATTGGATAGGTGAAAAAACTATCAGAATAGAATATTCCTAAGGCGGTATTAAACCAAATCTTTCCTTCGGGGTCCTGCACCACGTTATAAACAATATCTGAGGGTAGTTCAATGCCCTTGATCTGTCGATTGATAGGAAAGGTTTGCGCATAAATTACTTGGGACCAAAAAAAAGAAAGAAATAGAGCTAAAATATTTTTCATATCCATGTTATCCCGCCACCAAAATTATAAAAAGATAATTAGAGTATAAATTAATCAGATAATGTTTCCCATTTCTTTTTGTCAACAGGCTTAATGTCTTATTTTTGTCCAAACTTTAAAAATCGCAATATGAGTGTTTTAGTCAATAAAGATTCAAAAGTGATTGTGCAAGGCTTTACAGGTTCGGAAGGGTCATTTCATGCACAACAAATGATAGAATACGGGACAAATGTTGTCGGGGGAGTAACTCCTGGTAAAGGCGGCACCAAACATTTGGAAAAACCTGTTTACAATTCTGTAGAAGAAGCAGTTTTAGCGACAGGAGCTAACACATCCATAATCTTTGTTCCACCGGCTTTTGCAGCTGATGCCATTATGGAAGCTGCCGATGCAGGTATCAAGGTAATTATTGCCATCACTGAAGGAATTCCTGTGGCTGATATGATGAAAGCCAAACCATATATCAAAGAAAGAGGGGCTGTTTTAATTGGGCCTAACTGTCCGGGCGTAATCACTCCCGGTGAAGCAAAAGTTGGAATTATGCCTGGTTTTGTATTCAAATCAGGAAGAATCGGTATCGTATCCAAATCCGGTACTTTGACTTACGAAGCAGCTGACCAGGTTGCAAAAGCAAGCTTGGGTGTGTCCACTGCCATCGGTATCGGAGGTGATCCGATAATAGGCACTTCAACCAAAGAAGCTGTACAGATGTTGATGGAAGATCCTGAAACAGATGCCATCGTGATGATTGGTGAAATTGGTGGTAACTATGAAGCAGAAGCTGCCAAGTGGATCAGAGAAAATGGCAACAAAAAGCCAGTAGTTGGTTTTATCGCTGGACAAACTGCACCTCCGGGACGTAGAATGGGCCATGCCGGTGCCATCATCGGTGGAGCTGATGATACAGCAGCTGCCAAAATGCGAATCATGGCCGAAAACGGTATCCATGTAGTAGAATCACCAGCTGAAATTGGTGCGGTGATGGCCAGAGTGCTTGGTGTGGAAGCTTAGTGAAGAAAAGCTATTAAGTAAATAAAATATAGTCAAGCCGCTCAGAGAAATCTGGGCGGTTTTTTTAAACTATTATGAAAAATCCATGAAATCGGGATTTAATCCAATTGCGATAATATAAAGTAGACCATAAATAGCGAAAGGGCTTGCCACCAACACAATAGTTTTCGCTGCACTGAATTTTCTAAGTTCAGCTTTCTCTATATTTTCATAAGGTATTCTCATGTAATATTGCTCTCCAAGATTTTTTTTGGTCATATTATCTTTTCTGTAACCTAAAATACCTTCCTCGTCATTGTCCATGTATTTGAAGATAAACTTTCTTTCATCTTTAAGGCTTATCCGATAAAATTTATCCTCCAAGAAAGTATCTTTTTTATCAATTTTTCGAAAATCAACAGGTTCCTGCAAACCTTGAATTTCTGCAACATTCTTATAAGACACACATGACAAACAAAAAAAACAGAGCATTACAAAAAGATACTTTTTCATAGTAAGGAAGGATAAAGTTCAAGAAAAATGAAATTATTCACTAACAATTTGAAATACAATCTTTTAGGTTATTAAAAAACGCAATTTTTACTAAAACAAAATTTTTTTTCTGCAGAATTCGCAAATGAGGCCTGAATGACTTATAACCATTTTAATTAATCCTCCAATAAAGATCATGATCGATTGGAAGAAAATTCAATATAATTTATTCAATATATCAAACATTAAAGCAGTCACTTTGAAGGAGCTAAACCCAGCCTTCTGTTAGACAGGTCTCCCTGGTCAGAATTGATTTGAATTTACTCTTGGTACATTTTACTTGGTACTTGATACATAGTAAAGAAATATATTTCCCCTTTATTTCAACCCTATCTCAATATCCACTAATTACTTTTCTACCTATTTCTAACCCAAAATCAATTTATATCTAAAAATAAACATCAATGTCTTTCCCTTTATTTCAATTTATTTCACGAACCTGTCTGTTTTGGCAGAGTATTTTTCAAGAATAAACTACCTTTGCCCCTTGAATTCCAAATACCATGATCTCAGTTGACAATATAGCCGTTATCCACGGCGGACATGCCTTATTCAGTGACGTATCTTTCTCCATCAACCCCAATGATAAAATCGCACTCATGGGGAAAAATGGGGCGGGAAAATCTACTATGCTTAAAATCATAGCAGGGGTAACCAAACCATCAAAGGGAGGCGTTTCTGCTCCTAAAGATGCGGTGATAGCCTATTTACCTCAGCATTTGCTCACGGCGGATGACTGCTCTGTTTTCGAGGAAACTGCCAAGGCATTTGCTTCTTACTTGGGACTGAAAGCCGAAATTGACCGATTGAATGAGGAATTGACCGTAAGGACGGATTATGATTCAGAAGAATATTATAAAATCATAGAGCGGGTTTCTGAGGTATCAGAAAAGTTCTATTCCATTGAAGAGGTTAATTACGAGGAAGAAGTGGAAAAAGTATTACTGGGCCTTGGATTTGAAAGAGCAGACTTCCAAAGACCTACCTCAGAGTTTTCCGGTGGCTGGAGGATGCGGATTGAACTGGCCAAGATACTTTTACAGAAACCTGATCTGATCCTGCTGGATGAGCCTACCAACCACCTGGACATAGAATCCATTCAGTGGCTGGAGGAATTTCTGACAGAAAAAGCCAAAGCCGTGGTAGTCATCTCCCATGACCGGGCATTTGTAGACAATATCACCAACCGTACCATTGAGGTGACTATGGGCCGTATTTACGATTACAAAGCCAAGTACAGCCATTACCTTGAATTGAGAAAAGAGCGCAGGGAACAGCAACAGAAACAGTACGAAGAGCAGCAGAAGATGATCGCAGAGACCAAGGAATTCATCGAGCGCTTCAAAGGCACCTATTCCAAAACCCTTCAGGTACAATCCAGGGTAAAAATGCTGGAGAAATTGGAAGTGGTGGAAGTGGATGAGGTGGATACATCAGCCTTACGCTTGCGTTTTCCTCCTTCCCCTAGATCAGGAAAGTATCCGGTGATTGTAGAAGACCTGTCCAAATCCTATGGAGATCATGTGGTATTCAAAAATGCCTCCATGACCATAGAAAGAGGTCAAAAAGTGGCCTTCGTAGGTAAAAACGGAGAAGGTAAATCCACCATGATCAAAGCCATCATGGGAGAAATTGACTTTGAAGGGAGATGTGAATTGGGTCACAATGCCCAGATCGGTTATTTCGCCCAAAACCAAGCTTCCCTTTTAGATGAAAGCTTGACCATCTTTGAAACCATAGATCAGATTGCCGTTGGTGAAATACGCTCTAAAATCAAAGATTTGTTAGGCGCATTTATGTTTTCTGGAGATGATATCAATAAAAAAGTAAAGGTGCTTTCCGGAGGAGAAAAGACCAGACTGGCCATGATCAAACTTTTGTTGGAACCAGTAAACCTGTTGATCCTTGACGAACCCACCAACCACCTCGATATGCGCACCAAGGACATCATCAAGGATGCTTTAAAGGATTTTGACGGCACCTTGATCTTGGTTTCCCACGACAGGGACTTCCTGGATGGCCTGGCCACCAAAGTATTTGAATTTGGCAACAAACGTGTGAAAGAGCACTTTGAAGACATCAACGGTTTCCTGAGGAATAAGAAATTAGAGAATCTGAGGGAAGTGGAAAGGAGTTCAAAATGATATTTGCTTCGCGAAATAAAATTGAAATATACTTCGTGAAATGTTGTTGAGATATTATAGTGGATATTGAGGGATATTTGCGTTGCGATATTGATGGATAACCTTAACCATTCCAAAATCTGGAATCATTCTTATTTCCAGACTCTTGCTTCTTGTATCCAAACTCTCCAACATACGCCTTCCAACTTCCCTTTTCTTAATGAATCCCTTAACCCCTTAAATCCTTTATGGTTCAATCCGAAATCCGACTTCCATTTTCCAAAATTATTGATAGAAGCTTCCTTCCCTACTACCCGGCCCTGGCCTAAAAATGTCCTAAGGGACTTTTCCTTTACGGCCAGTCCCCCTGCATCAAAATCAACAAAAGTGCCTGTTGAATAGCCAAATGCCCATTCTTATTGACCCACCATTCATCCAGGCTGTGGGCACCCCCACCTTCTCCTCCACGGCCAATAGTCACAGCCGGAATACCTAAGGAAAAGGCAATATTGCTATTTGTAGAACCGGAACTCAGGACTGGGTCATTTCCTGAAAGGTATTTTGCTATGGCCATGGTACTTTGAATCAAAGGAGAATCCGGATTTGCTACACCACTGGGCCTGTCACCTACTTTTTCAATATCTACTGTCAAGGAATTACCACTTCTGATAATGGCATTTTCCTTTTCCAGTCCTTCCTTAACAGAGGACAGAAACAACTCATTAATGACCTTCAACTTTTCCTGACTTTCTGAACGCATATCTACCAACATCCAGGATTCATAAGGAATGGAATTCACCGAGGTACCCCCTCCTAGAACTGAAATACTATAGGTGGTTTTGGGACCATCTTTGGTAAAAGCATCTGCCTTAGGCACAAAAGCCACCACCGCCTGTGCCAAAGCATTGTGGGGATTACCAATACCAAAAGCTCCATAAGAATGCCCTCCAGAGCCCTTGAAAGTGACTTTATATCTTAACGAACCAATACCTCCATTAACGATATCCTCGAGACCCCCTCCGTCAATGGCAATATGGGCAGCCAATGGATGTGCACCTTCCCTAAACAGGTGCTTCATGCCCTTTAGGTCTCCCAAACCTTCCTCACCTACAGTTCCTGCAAACCAGATATCATCCTCCGTACGGATATTTTCATGGTTCATAGTTTTCAGCAAAGCCACCACAACAGCCAAAGATCTATTGGCATCTGTAATCCCTGGCGCAAACAAAGTATCTCCTCTTTGCTTGACGGTCACATCGGTACCATAAGGAAAAACAGTATCCAAATGGCCCTCCACCAAAAAGGTTTTCCTGGATTTTGTGCCCTTTCTTAATGCAATCACATTACCCACTTCATCTTTCCATACTGAATCCGCTCCGGCATTTTTCAGCATTTGAGCAAATACTTTCCCTTTTTCTTCTTCATGATGAGAAGGAGAAGGAATTTCTGTCAGAGTGATCATATCCTGAACTGTCTGTTCATCAATACTCAGGATATAGTCAAAAGCCTTTTTTAGGGTAGGATCTTGAACCAAAGTTTCCACATGGTCTTTGTATGATTGCTGAATCACCTGAGCTTGAACAGAAATAGAAAGCAGGAAAATAAAAGCACTTAAAGCAAGAAATTTGATTTTCATAGGAGTCTCATTTGAGGATCTGAAATAGTCCAAAATTTATATTTCAAACAATACCGTTTGTCAATAATTCCACCTTTCGGTATATTACCTTTATGAAAAACACCCCCCTATTCCTACTACTTTTGATTTTCTTTTTGACAATCGAAAGCCAGGCTCAAAATCTCTTTAATGGCAAAGACCTCAGCGGTTGGTACATGGATGTGCCTGAGTTGGACAAAGATTCAACTTTAAGAAAACCCTTCCTCGTGCGGGAGGGTATGCTGGTAAGTCTTGGAACACCACTTGGCCACTTAATTACTGAAAAAGAATTTGAAAATTACCTTTTGGAAGTAGAATACCGATTCCCAGGGGAACCTGGAAATTGTGGCGTTTTGGTACATGCATCTTCCCATAGGTTTCTGTATGACATGTTCCCCAAATCCATTGAAGTACAGATGATGCATGAAAATGCAGGTGATTTTTGGGTAATAGGTGAAGATATTCAAGTCCTGGATATGGAAGCCAGAAGAGGGCCAAAAGATAATTGGGGAGTAACAGAAGGCAAAGGCAGGCGCATCCTAAACTTAACAGATGGCTCAGAAAAGCCTTTGAGAGAATGGAACCATATGGTCATAGAATGCAAAGGAAATGAGGTCAAAGTTTGGGTAAATGGTGACATGGTCAATCACGGTTATGGTGCCACAGCATCCCATGGCAAAATCGCCATTCAAGCAGAAGGAGCTGAGGTTGAGTTCAGAAAGTTGGACCTGACAAAACTTTGAAATGACACGAAAGCACCTGATTTTGAAAGAAAGCACTTTGATATCTTTGAGCCTTTGGAGCCTTCAAAAAATCTTCACACCTTCCTTTTTTGTCTTTTTTCAGTTTTGTGATTCAGAATAATACCATGAAAAAATTAAGTTCTCACGTCGAAGGCAACTATTACCACAGCGGACACTTAGTAAAATGAAATAACTTTTCTCAGAATAATGCTGTTACCTGCATCCTTCCGATGTGCACCAGCCTTCCCAATCCTTCAGAATTTCTTCCTTCATACACCATATTCATTTGTAAACCTTCTCCAATTTTTTGGAGCCAGTTGAAAGTCCAGGTAAAGTTGCTGCCAGGGGTAAGGGCCTGAAGCATTTCATACCCTGTAGGAGAATTAACTTGCCCGTTGTAATCTATAAAGGTGTATTTAAAATTTGCATTGATCGTGGTTTTGATAGCTTTTGCATATCGGAGGTCAAGACCACCTTGGTGTAATGTTGCCCTTTCATTGAATTCCACATTGGCAAGGTTCACTTTATCAGTGTACTGATACATGACCGTAGTCCTGAAGATACTGCTTGGTTGGTAAGCCAATTCAGGCCCGATGCCATATTGCTCAATAGAATAAACCCTGTTATCTAAAAAATCTGAATTTGCAATCCTAGTTCCAGTTTGACCTAATATCCTAAGGTTAACCATTGGACTAAAATTGTACCGGGTATTCAGCCTCCAATCCTTTTGGACCAAATCATCAAATCCTCCCGCCAAAAGCTGTTTGTTCTGACTATCGAATAAAGAAAGGTCAAATCCATATTTGGCAGAAGATCGGTTAAAGAAAAAGGAAGTTCTGATTACCTGTCTGACCGAAATCAAGTCTTCATCAGCAAACCCTCCAATAAAGGGATTGATTCTATCCCAAAAATCACTGGATGTAATTTTCTTTTCAATACTTAGACTAGTGGTATTTGAAAACTTCTGAAGAAATTTTTTGATCCCGCTTTCAGTTCTCCAAGAATCCGGGAATCTTGCATTTAACCTGTAATTAAAAATAGTGGTATACGCCTGAACAAAATCAGTAGTTGGAACAAAAACTTTGATAAAATTCTTTTCTTCTGGATTTATCGCGATATAAAATTCATTCAGCTGTTGGATTCCATCTCCATTATCATCCCTCCAAGCATGGGTACCTTCACCGGTAGGAACCTGTAAAAAAACATATTCCCTTCTAAATTCACGCCCGTTTCCTAAAGCATAACTTAATTCATTTCTCACAATACCCTTCGCAAGTGTTCCCAAATAATCCACTTTACCCAGTACGGTAGTTTCTCTTTCTTCATTTAGTCTAAGAAATTCCAGTTCTCTGTACGTGAAATTAGCACTCAGATCATGATCTTTAAATCTTCTTTTCAATCCAAACATGGTTTGGAAAGCCTCTGTGTCCGGAAGCATAACCCCCTCTACAGGAAATTGGTCTTCTCTGACAGACGCATTTAGGAAAAACGAGTACTTCAGCGAATCATTAGAATTTAGATACACCAAATGTTCCAAAAAATTCATTGCCGTACTGACTACAGAATCCCTCTCCGCATTGTTTACGGTGTTCCTGTCCAACATCAAACGATACCCAGGTACAAGCACTTTTGAACGGTATTGCAGATCCCCTGTATACCGCAACCATTTGGAATTCAAATTTCTAACATCTGAATTAAGCATGAAAAAATCATTTTTCAGGTAAATCCTCTTTCCAAATTGATGATTTAATTTAGCCAAATGTTGGGTACCGGATAAAATTCCGCCCTTATTCCTAAAATTAAACCTGTAACTGAATAGATTATGCACATCCTTGTTAAATTCAAATTGGGTATTGAAAATCCTCTCATGACCAGCTTCCTGCATGTCCTCAGCAGATAAGCTCCAATCCCGATCAAATTCAATATACCTCAACCGGTCAATAAAAGTGAAGTAGGTTGAGTTGTATTCAAATTCTGTAAAGGCATTGAATCTATAATTTTTAAACCCCTCAAACACTCTGTTTTCTGAAAGAATTCCTGATTTAATCCCCATCCCCCTATTTAATTCGTTGTCTATTTGTGAAAAAAGGTTTTGGTCTGCGTTAGAAAGTGCCACTTCGGTATATACTTTTTCATACCTGCTTAATTTAACTTTAGTACCTGCTGTAAACATCTGCTTCTTATTAGGCGCAGGCAATTGGGAAAGAATGGAATAATCCCCTTGGGAAATTCCATTTACTGTTGGGACATATTTAAAAACAGGGCCATTGGTAAGTTGTATGTCTCTAATATAATCTCCGTTTCCCTGACCCACTTGACTAAAAGAAACTGCAAAATGAGCCAATTCCGGATCAGTAGAATATTCATAATACTCTATTGGTTGGCCAAGATCATTCACGTCTACAATTTTCTTATAAAGAATCCTATTAGGATCAAATGCAACACTGTCCACCCTCGGAACAGTGGCAGATTCCAGATCATTTCCAACGGAAGCCAAAAGCATTTTATCCTCATCGGTAAATTCAAAAAACAAAGGTCTGTTTCTATTGTCCTGTTCCCTGTAAAAATTCATATAAAAGGAAACTTTATCGTTTTCCTGAATATGGTTTGCAGTTATAATAGATCTTGTAAAATTCCTTTCAGCAAATTCAAAGTCTATTCTTATCCGGGTATATTGGGTGATCAATACATTAGGTGTAAAAGTAATTTCTCCCTGGTTATAATCAATAATATAGTCATAATTAAAACCTCTTTGAAGCTGCTTACCGTCTAAAAACACCCTTTCCGAATTTGCCAGAATAATCAAAAACCTTTCATTATTTGGACCAGGAATTCTGTAGGGACCCAATGTTCCTTCTGAAACTTCCAGGAAAATGGATGCAAATTTACCTTTTGCAACCGAAGCTGCCCCTTGAGTGGATGCCCTCCACTTATCCCCAATTTTATAATTAGTTGTCAACTGCGCTCCTTGTACGTTTTTATAGTATCTTAAAAACTCAGATTGCCTCTGCTGCAATACCACATCTCCAGCGGCCAGGTTAAAACGGTCGTTGTATAATTCAACAAGAACATTATCAAAATCCTGTATTTGTTGGGTATTACCTTCGGGCTGAAAGGGTACATTCTGATCTGTAATACTTGCCCGGATATTCAGATTATCCGATAATTGCCCGTTCATCTGAAGATTTAGAGAAGAATTGACAAATAAATTTTGCGTATTTCCAAAAGAAATACCACGGGTTAAATTTCCTGATTTATTAAGATTGGTGGAAGGAAAAAGTTCTTCTTTAAAATCAAAGGCTGGTAAAGCCTGTACCCTATTGTCTTTGAATGTGGCCATAGAATCATAATCCGTCAATAATGTCCGTTTTGAAATTCTTTGGTGAAACGAATAGGGAAATGTTTGGTAACAAACCAACAAAGTATCTGGGAATCCCCTCTCTCCAGGATCGATCTTTAATTTCCCGGAATTAAGATGATATGAAAATGCATAGGAAATATCTTTCCCATCAGTAACCCGGATACTTTCCTCCAGAACGCTAAGCGAATCCAAAATAAAGGGTTCTTCGGCCATTGAGCTAGGGATTCTCTTACAGGTTTCCACCTGTGCCTTCGCATCTAAATGATAACCTATTACCAAAAAGAGAATAAAAAGAAAATATACAACCTTAAGCATATTACACACAAAGTCCTTACTAAGGTAATATTTTAAGTCTTCAGAATAAAAAAAGCTAATCGTTTAAAAGAAAATGAAACTTTTACCTATTATTTCACAAGATTAAAACTTAAAAAGAAGGAGCTTCCTTTACCCATTTCAGTTTCAAACCATATGTTTCCCCCCGCTGTTTCAACCCCCCTTTTTGCTATAGCCAAACCTAAACCTGAACCTTCAGATTTGGTGCTGAAATTTGGAAGAAAAATTTTATCCTTTAGTTCATCCGGTATTCCTTTGCCATTATCCTTAATTTCAAGAATAACAATACCATTATTTTCTGAAAGCTTGACTTTGATAGCAGGACCTATACCTTCTTCTACCGACTGTATTCCATTGATAATCAAGTTAGAAATAACTCTTCCAAAAAGTTGGTCATCTCCCATAACTGACAATAATTCTGATTTACTCCTATCTTCAAAACTGATTACTCCTTTTTCCCTGTTTTTAAATAATTCCAGGGTATCTTGCACTACCTTTCTGAAATCCATGATTTCATTTTTAGGAAGGGGCATTTTGGCGAATGTTGAGAATGAGGTTGCGATATCGCTGAGTGTATCCACTTGAAGAATTAAGGTTTTCAAAGGTTTTTTGAGCATTTGAGGATCCTCTAACTTCCCTTCAGCCTGGAGTCTCAGTAAATGCTGAAGGGTAAGTTTCATAGGTGTCAGGGGGTTTTTTATTTCATGTGCAACTTGCTTTGCCATTTCCCTCCATGCAGATTCCTTTTCCGTACTGGCCAAAATATTTTTACTCGCTTCCAGCTTGAACAACATATTATTGTACTCATTGACCAAAAGACCAATTTCATCTTTTACAGGCCAATACATGGGTTCATTGTTTTCCAGCTCTGTTGTCTTAAGTTTTTGGGTCAGAAGTTTAAACGGGAAGGTTAGATTTTTTGAAACGAAATAAGAAACAAACAAAAACAAGATAAACACTAGAACAAATATATTCAGGATATTGCTCAGCACATCTGCTATAAGTATATCCAATTCCGATTCAGACTCAAAAAAAGGAATGGCTATGATGGCCTGAATATTCTGTCCATCAGAAGAGCGAATGGCTGAATAAACGGCCTTATAATTAAGCCTACCTACCTTTTCCTGAAGAAGGACCAAGTTATTCTGACCTTCTACGACCTCAACAATTGCAGTGGGGTTGATGTATTTGGTCAGAATTTTTTTATCGAAGATGTTGGGTTGAGAACTGATGAGCAAATATCCTTTGTCATCATATACATTAATTTCCAAATTGGTGGTTCCGGAAAGACGGTTTATTTCTTCATTAAACTCCTCCCTTTCAACCACCCCTGCCTGTTGTTTTTCCGTGATAGTAGAAAGGTTGTCTTTTATCAAAGTTGCTTTTTGGAAATATTGTCGGTGAAGTTCTTCTTGGTATGAATTTGCCAAAAGACCTAAAATAATAGCAGAAATAATCAAGATTGGAAAAAAGAAAGCAAAATTAAGGTACATCTGCAATTTAGTAGCATAATTAAAATCAAATGTCTTTAAGCCTCTTAATAAAGCATAGATCACTACGCTGATTAGTGTCAAAAGAATAAAAGCCAGAAAGAAAAGGGAAATATCTGCCAATATATAATAGACAGGGTAAATTGGAGATGATATAACTATTTCCCTATTTTCGTTTCTTACGCCAAAGTGATGGTATTTTTTCCGATAAATTCCTGTGGAATATAGTGCAGAATTATTCAAAAAATCTTTAAAACCAGATGCCCGGTAATTGAATACCCCTACAGTGTACAGCAGATCACCATCCTGATAAACTGCATAATTATATTCATTGTCATTGAAGGTTGATATGTAATTTCTGTCCATTAATAATTTCGGGAAAACAGCTCCAGGTAAAACCCTAAGCTGCTTTAACTCCAAAAACACAGTCCCAATAAAAACATCATCCCTATAAAGTGGTACAAAGGCAAAATATTGATTGCTCACATTTTCTTCGTTTCCTTTGATAAAGTAAAGGTCACGCACAGAAGTGGCAAAGTCACTTTTCACATAACTGAAGCGTAAAGACTCAAGTGTTTCTTCATCAGTTCTGACCAATACATTATCACCCGATGCATTAAAGACTTTAATCCTCAGTGCATATTGGTCAAAATAATTCGTCATATGGATCCTTCTGATCTTTCTTTCAATGGGTTCTTTGGATTGGAAAGGGTCAACCAATGAGTTTTTGATAAATAAATCCTCACTGATACGGTTCATGATATCAGAAAGAAAAAATTCAGCCATTACATCATTTTCAATCAATTGTTGCCTTCCAAATCTTAATTTTGACTGCATCTGATTTTTCAGAAAAACATCATGGGCCGCGATCCCTGTAATGATTGCTGCTACCAAGCAGGCAAAGAAAAAAGTAAGAAATGTATTTAGACCTAACTTAAAAATATTTCGGTGCAGATTAAAACTAGCTATTGAAATCAAAAAAATCAGGTGTGCCAAAAAAGCTAATAAATGAATCCAATTAAAGAATGCCAAAAATGCTACAATAGGGGTTGAAAATATAACCAAAATCTTTAAGGCATAGGCTTTTTCTTCGGGATTCTCTTCTAAAAGTAAACTCAATCCCAAAATTGAAAAAAGGATATAACCAGATGCTCCGATAAAAATTATAAACAAACTGATAACTTTAAAATAGTCTAAAGATGGAAGACTTAGGATGTTAAGCTCCCATTGGGAATTACTTAGAATATTGATATACAGACCGTAAAAAATCACTAAAAGTAAGAGAGAAACAGTATAAACCATGACATAAAACATCCACTTACTGAATCTTCTTTTGAGAGCATTAAATTTTCTTATGAATTTATCGCCCCTCATTAGTCCCAAAAGCATCGAAAAAATGACTGCTAAACATATAACGTTCAATAATAAATCCCCCAAACTTGGATTAAGCAAAGAGGAAGCATATTTACTTGAATCGAATAAATCATAATCAAAATAATTATGGGGAAAACCAAAGAATAACATGAATCCCCTGATGGAAAAGAGAATTAAAAAAGTATATAGGACAGCCTGTAAGCCTTTACCTTTTCCCCATATGGATTTAATGAAACCAAATCCTGTAATTAGCACAAGGAGTAAAAGAGAAAAAAAGAAAACCAGTAGGGTGAGATTATTGGTTTGTTCAATCGGCTGATATCCTTCCTCAAACCTTAGTGAAAAATAATAATCTCCATTATCACTTGTAACATCCAAAAAGCCTTCCTGTGGGCTAGCTGCAATTGAAACAAAATCGTTTCCAAAAACTGCATTATTAAAACCGGATTGAAGGAATTCATTTTGGATTTCACGCTTGAAATACAAAGGGTATACCTGAACCAGCCAATATCCTTTTTCATTTCTGGTAAACCTCCTTTGTTTTGAAAAATAAATCCCTCGATTATCTTCTAAAAGATATTGGTTGGTTTGCATCCTCAAAATTTCAAAATCAGGAATATAAGTAAAATCTGACCAATAAATAAGATTTCCGGCTTCTTCAAAAATAAAATAGGGATGGGCAGAATTGGAACTTAATTTTGAAAATGATAAGGGATCATCTGGTCTATTTTGCATCAAAAGCTCAATAAAATCATGATCAAATTCCTGCAAAGTCTGCTGCATTTTATGCGAAATTGGTTTAAGGAATTTTTCAGAACTCTCTCTCCCACTGATAAAAAAATTCAGGGCTAAAAGTAAGCCAACACCTAGAACTGCAAATAAAAGGATGAATCTTTTTCTATTAAGCATAATATAGATAAAAGTAAAAAAGCAAAGTTGATAATCAAACTTTGCTTTTCTATATCAGAATTTATCTCCTTGGAATACAAACTTGTTTTTCCTTTTTTTGGCATGCCTGTACCATAAAAATCCGATTACTGCTGCAATAAGATAGGGCATGGAAAACAAATATAAAATTCCGGTATTCAATCCAGCTCCAATGGTAGTTTCACCATTACTCACATTATTTTCAATACTTGCCCTGCACATAGCGCATTGGGCTAAAATAAATGAATTAAAAGACAAAAAAAGAAAGAGGGAAAGAAATATCTTTTTAAGCATTTTCATAGTATTAGAACGTGAATAGAAGGCAGGAAGTTTAAGAGCTATAATAAGGACTAATCATTAAGTAAACCAAAACTCCGGTTATGGTTACATATAACCAAATCGGGTATGCAAATTTAACAACTTTTCTGTGTTTTACCCGCTGATCTGTATATCCATAGTAATATGCCAATAAGATTGGAAATAGAGCTATCGCTGCGAGAATGATATGTGTTATCAATATGAAATAATAAACATATCTGATAAAACCTTCCCCTCCAAAGCTAGTACTTTCTGCTGTTGCATGATAAATGACATAAGAAACCAAGAATATTGCACCCAATCCAAAAGCAGTTGTCATGGATGCCCTATGTAATGGGATATTATTTTTTTTGATGAATATAAGACCTGCAATAAGGGCAATAGTAGCGGCAGAGTTGATCACAGCATTCAGATGGGGGAGAAAATAAACCCAATTACTTGCCATCTCAATTTTTGATGGCATAAACAAAAGAACGGCAACAACTAAGGGTACTATAATAGCAATAAAGGATATCCATTTAATGATTCCTTGATTATCGATGTTCTGAATGGTATTAGTTTTTTCCATGTAAAAGAATTTTTGTTTCCAATATTAATCGATCCACTTCATCCCTATTGGTGCCACTGTAATAGCCCCTTATTCTCCCCAATTCGTCCACCAGTATGAATTTATCACTATGTACAAAATCATCGGGTACACCCCCCCCATCCAAAGTAGGAAGGATAAATCCACACCTTGCCAAATTGTAAATCTGAGATTTGTCCCCTGTAAGAAAAAACCATTTACCTGGAGTTGCATTATGCCTTTGGGCATATTCATTTAAAACCTCCGGTGTATCATATTCTGGGTCTATAGAAATAGAAAAAATCTGGACATCTTCCTGATTTCTGAAAGCATCATCCACTCTTTCCATTTCTGATGACATCACAGGGCAAATACTTGGGCAGGAAGTAAAGAAGAAGTCAACAATGGTAATTTTCCCGCTCATATCCTTACTGCCCTTTTGCTCATTATTTTGGGAGGTAAGGGTGAATTCAGGAATATAATGTTGTCCTGATTCCACTACATCACATTCCATAAAAGGATTCTCTACTCCATCTTCAAATAGAATGGGGATATCATATCTATTATTCCCAAACGTTTTCAGAAACACAATTATAGCCACAGGAACCAACAGAATACAAAGCAGTACTAAGCCTTGCAATAGCCTTAAACTTCTCATCTTTAACGTTTACATATAAACAAAAAAAGTAGGATGAAGTTCCTACCTCATCCTACCTTTTTTTAGTTTAATTTATTTTACCACCTCAACATAAATATATCAGAACCTTCTCTTACCAAAGCGATAACAAGCCATACAAGGAAAATTAGAGGTACGATAATAGAATAGAAAAGGGGTTTTACTTCATCACCAAGGTGCATGAATTCCATCATGATATACTTTGCTTTCCAAATGGTCAAGCCAATAAATATCACATAAAGGAGAATGCCTCTGGGAAGGGTAAACGCAAATACGAATTCGATGGAGGTCAAAATCAAAAGAATCAAAGCTGTCTTCCAGATTTTTTTGATTTTTTCTTCATTTCTGGGAATTACTTCCAAAGTGGTTTTATTTTCCTGTAATGCCATTGTTTTATTATTTAAAGCTTTAGATCAAATAGAAGAATGTAAACACGAATACCCATACAAGGTCTACAAAGTGCCAGTATAATCCGATTTTTTCAACCATTTCATAATGACCTCTGCCTTCGTAAATGCCCACTGCTGATTGGTAAAATGCAAGGAATAAAAGGAATACACCAATAGTTACGTGGAAGCCGTGAAAACCTGTAATAAAGAAAAATAATTGGGCAAATGCAGCAGGACCATATTCATTTACGGTAAGGTTAGCGCCATATACAGTTTCAGTAACAACTTGACCTAATTTATTGACATAGGTCAATACCGAACCTCCATCAGTACCATGGATAAAGTGGGTCCATTCCCAAGCTTGACAGCTGAGGAATGTAATCCCTCCAAGGAGTGTCCAAAGCAACCATTTAACTACATCATTTTTGTCATTCCTATGACCTGCTTCCACAGCCAAAACCATCGTCACCGAACTCATGATCAAAATAAAAGTCATCAAACCCACAAAGGCCAAAGGAATATGGTAGCCATGCAAAAACGGCATAGCATCAAATACCAATTCAGGTATCGGCCAATATTCATTTGAACCTACAAATGACTCAGCAGGTCCAGCATAACCTGGATAGCTGACTCTGATCGCGGCATATGAAATCAAAAAGGCAGCAAAGGTAAAGATATCGGAGAGTAAGAAAAACCACATCATTAGTTTTCCGTAACTGGCTTTGAGTGGTTCATTACCACCTCCCCAGATTCCTCTTTTAGGGCTGACGCCCACAGCAGTTGCAGTCGTAGACATATTGATTAACTTATTTTAAACTTTTAATGATTCAGTAATAGGAACATAAAGAGATATAGCCAAAGTCCACCTAAGAAATGCCAATAAGTAACACACATTTCCATCACATCCATATTCTTGGAATGGACTTTATATCTAAAGGACGAAATTAATACAATAATTAGAAATATCACACCGCTTATCAAGTGGATTGCATGTAATCCTGTAAAAACATACAGAAAAGAACCAGCCGGGTTACCTACAAAATAGACATCCCTATCTACTAAAGCAACCCAACTATACCATTGCCCTATAAGGAAAATGACGCCAAGAATACTGGTTATAATCATTCCTATCCTTAACCTATTTAATTCATCTTTTTTGGCTGAAAGGTATGCATAATGAAGAGAGAAACTACTCAAAATAATAATTCCGGAAGTATAATAGAAAATGGTAGGTAAATCAAATTCCAACCAATTTCCTTCAGACTGCCGGACAATATATGCACTGGTCAAGGAAGCAAAAATCATTACCACGGTCACTATAAAGAGCCAAAGAGCAAACTTCTTTGGATGCATGGAAATGGGCTGTTCTGCTCCTTCTACATAAGCAATTTTTTCTTCCATAATTTTATACCTTATCTAAAAGATAAGCGATTTGAACTATTGGTAAATAAAGAAATGAACCGAACATGATTTTCAACGCTGATTTTCTGGAACAATCCTTCATAAGTGAAAATGTCTGGGCCAGAAACAACACACCACAAACCGTAGCTACAATACCTGAATTAATACCGGTTAATCCAAAATAAGTAGGAAGGAGTCCCAAAGGGAGGAGAAACAAGGTATAAATCATGATTTGTATTGCCGTATTCAAATCCTTTTTCCCTCCACTTGGAAGTAATTTGAATCCGGCCTTTTTATAATCTTCATCACTGACCCAAGCTATTGCCCAGAAATGAGGGAACTGCCAGATAAATTGTATTCCAAATAAGATCAAGGCTTCATGACTGATTACACCTGTAGCTGCCGTCCAACCTAATAATGGAGGCATAGCACCTGGAATCGCTCCCACAAAAACAGCTATTGGACCTACTCTTTTGAGCGGAGTATAGACAAATATGTACAATACCATACTCAAAATTCCAAGAAGCGTAGTAATCGGATTTGTAAAAACCCAAAGGATCGAAATCCCTAAAAAGGCAAGAAGTGAAGTAAACCAATAAGCTTCAGAAAGAGAAATCTGCTTTAAGGGTAAAGGACGATTTTGAGTCCTTTTCATCAACTTATCATAATCCTTTTCCCATATTTCATTGGCTGCACCAGATGCCCCTGTAATCATAAATCCTCCAAGAATTAATGCCAAAAATTGGCCCCAGGAGAATAAATAACCGGAATCACCTAAGATGAATCCGAAAGCAGCCGAAAAAGTAACCAAGGCTGAAAGCCTAAACTTTATCAACTCAAAATATGCCTTGGCCCTTAAAGCCAAGAAATCTATGACTGAATCTTCTGTAATATTTAAAGTTCTCATGAACTGGGTATTTCAATTTTTACTTTTTTCTGGTCATTCAGCAACAATAAAATGATGAACTGAATTCCAATGATCAAAGAACCAAGTAGTAGGTGAAACGGCTGAAGGAAGGCAGGAATTGCAAAGTAGGCCATACCAACACCTGAAGCGATTTCTAGGATTATAACAATCAACAACACCTGAGACCAACGGAATAGACTTACTTTTCTTAGTGAATATTTATAAATTTTGTAAATAAACAATAAGTGAATTGCAAGAAGCAATAAAGAATAAGACCTATGAATAAGAAAGGGTAAACCCAAACGACTTATCCATTCACCCCTTAGCATATTCCCAAACTGAAATGCAATAACGTCAATTTCTTCCCTTACCTGAGTTCCTAATACTATTTGTATCAGCATTAACACACAGGCTAATACCATTATCCTAAATAAGCTTTTAGGTTCTTCGGTTTTAAATTGAATAGGATAAACTAATCTGTAAGATCTGTAATGAATATATAACAATAAACAAACAATGAGCAAAGCCAACACCATATGAACTGTTATCATCCATGGAAGTAAATTAGTTGAAACTACCAAAGAACCAATCCAAGCCTGGAAAAGAACCAAAATTAGATTAAATATAGCCAATATTGGTATAACCTTATCCAAAGTCCACAAACGAAGGGAACGGATAACCGTGATCAATACGAGAATACCAATTACAGCACCAATCAACCTGTTGACATATTCAATCCATGTTTTTACAGGATTGAATTCCTCTTCAATAAGAATACTTTTATCATTTCTTATTTCATCTGCTTTTTTGGAAAAGCCAAAGCTTTCAAGTTGAGTTACAAATCTCTCATTTTTCTCAACCCTTTTGGTTAAGTAAATTTCCTGATAATTATTTGGGAGCTGATCCACATTTGTAGGTGGAACCCAGCTCCCAAAACATTTCGGCCAGTCGGGACATCCCATACCTGCACCAGTACTTCTAACAATCCCTCCGACCAATATTAGAAAATAAACAGCTATCACAGTAATCAAACTGATCCTGCGAAAGCTGATTATCTGATTAAGATTCTTTTGATTCATGAGCTACCAAATCAGCTTCTTCATCTGAAATGATTTGTTTCTCCAATTTAACCAATTCCTGCTCATGAGGAAGATTTGATTCAGGAGTGGCAGATAATGGAACTGTCTGGGGAATGAAATCCTCTGGCGCTCCTGGCTTTGAATAATCATAAGGCCATCTGTAAACAGCAGGAATCTCTCCTGGCCAGTTTCCATGACCTGGATGCAAAGGAGTGGTCCACTCTAAAGTATTGGATCTCCAAGGATTCAAAGAAGCTACCCTACCCCTGTACATGGAGTAAAAGAAATTGAACAAGAATATAAGTTGGGCTCCAAATGTCAGGATTGCTGCAACTGAAACGAACATGTTCAGGTCAGTGTACATATTGGAGAATTCGAAACCTGTCCAAGAATAATACCTTCTTGGGAAACCTGCAATTCCAATGTAATGCATCGGGAAGAACACCAAGTAAACTCCAATAAATGTAGCCCAGAAATGTATATATCCTAATCTTGCATCCATCATTCTACCAAACATCTTAGGGAACCAGTGGTACACACCTGCCATCAGACCAAAGAAAGAGGCGGAACCCATAACCAAATGGAAGTGGGCAACCACAAAATATGTATCATGTAGTTGGATATCAATAGCTGAGTTACCTAAGAAAATACCAGTAAGTCCCCCGGAAATAAAGAAAGAAACAAGTCCAATTGAGAATAGCATTCCAGGTGTAAAGATCAAGTTACCTCTCCAAAGTGTGGTTAAGTAATTGAATACCTTCACTGCTGACGGGATGGCTATAATCAAAGTCAGGAACATGAATATTGATCCTAGGAAAGGATTCATTCCTGAAACGAACATATGGTGGGCCCAAACCACGAAAGAAAGGATAGTAATACCCAACATGGAAATAATCATGGCTTTGTATCCAAAAATCGGCTTCCTAGAGTTGGTGGCAATGATCTCTGAAGTTATACCTAATGCTGGCAACAATACAATGTAAACTTCAGGATGTCCTAAGAACCAGAACAAATGTTGATAAAGAACCGGACTACCGCCTGTGTTAGGTAATGCTTCTCCGCCAATATAAATGTCAGATAGGTAGAAAGAGGTGCCAAAACTACGGTCAAATACCAATAACAATGCTGCTGAAAACAACACAGGGAAAGATAACAAACCAATAACAGCTGTTAAGAAGAAGGCCCAAATAGTAAGTGGAAGCCTAGAGAAAGACATTCCTTTGGTTCTTAAGTTAATTACAGTAGTGATGTAGTTGATGCCACCAAGAAGTGAAGAAGCGATAAAGAAGGTCATAGCTACCAACCAAAGCGTCATCCCCAATCCTGATCCTGGCATGGCCTGCTCAAGAGCAGAAAGAGGAGGATACACTACCCAACCTCCGGACGCAGGTCCAGTTTCAATAAACAGGGAAATGAACATGATTACACTGGACAAAAAGAAAAACCAGTAAGAAAGCATATTCATAAAACCAGAAGCCATGTCTCTAGCTCCAATTTGAAGAGGTATCAGGAAATTGGAAAATGTACCACTTAGACCAGCAGTTAACACAAAGAAGACCATGATTGTTCCGTGCATGGTGACAAGAGCAAGGTAAAATTCCGGATCCAATTTACCTTCAGGAGTTATCCAACCTCCAAGTATAGGTCTAAGCCACTCCAACTCCATATCAGGGAAACCTAATTGAAGTCTGAAAACCAAAGATAAAAGTCCACCGATTATCGCCCAGAAAATCCCGGTAATCAAAAATTGTTTACCGATCATTTTATGATCTTGAGTGAAAATATACTTGGTTATAAAATTATCGTGATGCTCATGATCGTGATGGTCATGCGCTTCAGCACTGTGTGTAGCTACGTTAGCTGTTGCCATATTAAAGATAATTTAATTACTTATACTCACTGATCGTAATATCAGCTAATTCTTTAAGATCTAAAGGTAAATCAGCAACCAAAGAAGGATTATTTACTATATAAGGCTTCTGATCTGATAACCATTTTCTATATTCTTCAGGCTCTACTACCCTTATTTCTTTTTTCATAGAGAAATGACCTCTACCACAAATTTCGGTACAGGCAATTTCGTAAACGAACTCAGGGTCATTAAGCTCTGTTCTCATTTCCTCTGTAGTTTTGGTAGCGGTAAACCAAAATCTTGTAGGCATACCTGGTACGGCATCCATTTTCAAACGCATGTGAGGCGCAAAAACTGAATGCAAAACATCTCTAGCCCTTATTTTGAACAGTACTGGTTCACCTTTGGGGATTACAACAACAGGAGATGTAAAATCATCAAATGAATTTTTATCTGTAAAGTCAACACCAGATACGTTTGAGGCAGATATCAAACGGTAATCATGTTCCCCTAAAACATTATCCAATCCAGGGTACCTAACTTCCCATGCAAACTGATAACCCATGATTTCTACAACATGGGACTTTTCAGGAGCGGGGGCAGTAATATCTGACCAAGCCTTCCATCCACCAATCACCAAAAGCGCCAAAACCACAGCAGGCACTGTAGTCCAGATTACCTCAAGTTTATTGTTATCCGGGTAAAAGGAAGCTTTTCTGTCTTCTTTATATTGATATTTATAAGGAAACCAGAATAATAAAATATGAGTAATAATAAAGACAATACCTGTTACAGCCATAGTAACCCAGAATAACTGATCCGTTACAACACCATGTTCGGAGGCAACAGGTAAGTTGTAATTATCAAATTCTTTAATGGAATACCAAAACATGATGAAGCCACCCAATACGAGGAAAAGCACAAACATGAATGCATTTACTTTGTTGCTTCCGGTGGCGATTTTTTTATCACTGCCTTTTACAACTGAAACTAATGTTTGTATTCTGTAAACCATCCAAATGATGGACAATAACAACAGAATACCAACCGCTATTAGAAATCCGTACATAACGATAACTTTTTCGGATAATTATTAAATATGATGATGATAACTTTCTTCCAACATAGGGTGATTCTTGGCAATCAATGGTTTTTTTGCCAAAGCCCCAAGAACAACCAAGGCAAAAGAGGCTCCATAAACCAAAAGCATTCCAAATTCCATCAAGCCAAAACCTCCATTGTGACCCAATGTACCTGGTTGAACCATCAGGAAGAAATCAAACCAATGACCTAATATAATCAAAGAACAAACAACTTTCAGGAAGATCGCATGTCTTTTTGCATCCCTTGTCATTAAAACCAAGAAAGGAAGGAAGAAGTTTAGAACTAGATTTACAAAAATGAACGGGCTATACACATCACTTTGCATCCTTTCTACAAAGTAGACAGACTCCTCTGGAATGTTGGCATAATAGATCAAAAGGAACTGTGAAAACCAGATATAAGTCCAGAAAATTGAGAAAGCAAATACAAATTTTCCAAGATCATGAACATGGTTTTCATTCACCATTTCCAAATAACCTTTTTCTCTCAGAAATACTACTACAAGGGTTATTGCAGAAAGACCTGCTACGAACCATGAAGCAAATACATACCAACCGAACATAGTTGAGAACCAATGTGTATCAATTGACATCACCCAGTCCCAAGCAGAAATTGAAGAAGAAACGGCGAAGAAAATAATAAATAGAGCCGACCAAGTTCTTAATCTTCTCCAATATTGCGTTCCTCCGTTCAAATCCTCTTCGAAAGCTAGACTTTTCAGTTTATTAAAAAAGAACACCCAGAATCCAAAGAATAGGACCATTCTTGCCACAAAGAATACAGGAAATGATCCTTTTGCCATGGGCCAATAAAAGAATCCTCCTTTACCATCAATCAGCTTATCATATTGTGGGCTGTCTTTATCAAAAAGATAGCTGTGAGTCCAATGGAAAATATCATGATTTGCGATAAAAAATGTCACAATCATCAACGCTGCAGCAATGGGAAGCCAATTACCGAAAGACAAAGGAACTCTTAAAATACCTGTAGACCATCCCGCCTGAGCAGCATATTGTAAAGCAAAGAAGAACACACCGATAATAGCAATTCCTGTGAAATAAACATTATTGATCCAAAGGTTCGCAAATAATCTTTGATACCAATGGAAAGCATGTCCACCTGCTTCTTCAGCATGATCATGACCACCGCCCATCATGTTGGTAATAATACCGATGGCCAGGACAACTGCACCGATTACCAATACAGTCATAATTGATTTTTTCAGTCCTGCTGTAAAATCAAATTTTTGGTCCAGATTATAGTTTGTAGTACTGTGCGCCATGATTATTGTTTCTGAATTTCTTGTTTAACATAGTGAACAATTTTCCAAATTCTGTCTTGCGGAATTTGAGATCCATGTGCTCCCATTCTTCCTTTACCTTTCATGATGACATGGAAAATATGTCCTTCAGGAAGATTGATGTAAGCACCTCCTTTTAAGTTGGCAACACCACCGATTACTTCTCCGGCTTTTCCATCGCCTTCCCCTCCAGTACCATGACATGCCACACAATATTGAAGGTATAAGGCTTTACCTTCTGCCAAAACCTGATCATTCAATTCGATTGGATTTTGGATTTTTGCAGCCTCTTCCAGTTCAAAGGCCTTCAATCTGTAAGGTAATGAACCATCTTTAGTTCTTGGAACAGTGTTTGCAACAGGTTCCCTCATATTCATTCTGTAGGGATTGTTTACATTACTGTTAAAAAACTCACCTTTTCCATCTTCTCTTGAAGAAAGCCAAGATCCCTCATCTTCATTTACAATCTGAGTAAGAGGTTCATAGGCGACAGAGTTATACATTTGAGGAGCATATTCATATCCAGGATCATCTCCTGAAGCGCCACAGGAAGCAAAGCCAAATGCTACTCCTGCTAATAATATTGTGTATATAGAATGTGTTATTTTCATGACCTCTATTTACCTATTCAAAACTTTTTTTATTGACTTCTGCAGCGCCGGAATCTTTCAGCACATCCGCAATATTTTTTTCGCCAAGTGAAGCATTAGTTGCTAGATCAATTGCCATGACATGTTTGTCATCCGTAATCCGAACATCGAAAATCCTAGGTTGACCCCAAGGCTTTAGATTACTGGATACCATGAATACACCTACCATCCCAAAAGCTGCCAGAAGAACGGTAAGTTCAAATGTTACTGGAATGAAGGCAGGAAATGCCGCATGGTCTTTTCCTCCAATGATCATCGGCCAATCGAATTTCATCATATAAAACTGGATGGTCAAGGCCAAAATTGTTCCAAGCATTCCGAAAAGGAAAGCGGCTATTGGTAATCTGCTTCTTTTATAGCCAAGAACATCATCTATCCCATGAACAGGGAAGGGGGAATAAACTTCATGGATTTTGACCCCACTTTTTCTAACTTTTGTGATGGCTTCCAACAATACATCCTCATCGTCATAAACACCGAGGATAAAATTTTTATCTCTTTCCATGCTCTTATTTATTTACTTTTTCAGATGAAGATTTAATAATTGATTTTACTTCAGCCATGTTGATTACCGGGAAGAATTTAGCAAACAACAAGAAACAGGTGAAGAAAAGACCGAATGTGAACAAATAGACTCCCACATCATATAATGTTGGATAAAACATTGCCCAAGAAGAAGGAAGAAAGTCCCTGTGAAGAGAAGTAACAATAATAACAAACCGCTCAAACCACATTCCTATATTCACCACTAAGGACAAAATGAATGTCAGAACAATAGAGGTTCTGATTTTTTTGAACCAAAACAACTGAGGTGAAATCACGTTACAGGTCATCATGGACCAGTATGCCCACCAATAAGGTCCAAACATCCTGTTCATGAAGGCGTACTGTTCTGCAGCAACCCCTGAGTACCAGGCAATAAAGAATTCAGTAATGTATGCAATACCGACTATAGAACCAGTAATAATGATCACTATGTTCATCAATTCAATATGGCCTATAGTAATGTAATCTTCTAACTTGAAAACTTTTCTGGTTACAATCATCAAAGTCAATACCATGGCAAACCCTGAGAAAATCGCTCCAGCTACAAAGTATGGAGGGAAGATTGTAGTATGCCATCCTGGAATAACTGAAGTCGCAAAGTCAAAGGATACAATTGTGTGAACTGAAAGTACCAATGGGGTAGCTAAACCGGCCAAAATTAAAGCAACTGACTCATACCTGCTCCAGGTTTTTGCAGCTCCATCCCATCCAAATGCCAAAGCTCCGTACACTGACTTTCTGATGCCTGTGGCCCTGTCTCTGATGGTGGCAAAATCAGGAATCAATCCTATATACCAGAATACCAAGGAAACTGAGAAATAGGTCGAGATCGCAAAAACATCCCATAAAAGCGGAGAATTGAAGTTAACCCACAAGGAACCAAAGGTGTTTGGCAGTGGCAGTGCCCAATATGCACCTAACCAAGGGCGCCCCATGTGAATAATTGGGAACATCGCTGCACAGATAACGGCGAAAATAGTCATCGCTTCCGCAGCCCTGTTGATAGCCATTCTCCATTTCTGTCTGAATAGTAAAAGTACGGCAGAGATCAAAGTACCGGCGTGACCGATACCGACCCACCACACGAAGTTGGTAATGTCCCATGCCCAACCAACAGTTTTGTTGAGCCCCCACATACCGATACCTTCCCAAAGAGTTAACCAGAGTGCAATGAAACCTAAGCCCAATGCACCGACCGCAACCAACAGACCCAAAAGCCAACCAATACTTGGCTTACCTTCTACCTGTCTGGAGATATCATGGGTGACGTCTTTTAAGGTTTTACCGCCAGTAATAAGCGGCTCGCGTACGGATGAAGTAACCTGCATATCTTATAAAATTATTAATTACGCTTCTGATTTATCCTTATTTCTGATTTTGGTGAAATACCAAACGTTTGGACTCACGTTGATTTCCTCCAATACATGGTATGCTCTTTCCTCATTCACTTCCTTCACTGCTGAAGTAGTATCTTCTTGGATTTTGAGCATTTTGGTAATCTTGCTTTCTGGATCATTCATATCACCGAAAACAATGGCATTGGTAGGACATGCGGTAGCACAAGCGGTATTGATGTCTCCATCCTGTACTTTTCTTCCTTCTCTCTTTGCTGTCAGTTTACCAGATTGAATCCTTTGCACACACATGGAGCATTTTTCAATTACCCCCCTTGCCCTGACCGTAACGTCCGGATTCAATACCATTTTACCCAAATCATCATTTTGGGCAACATTTACAGCAGCAAAATCCTTATTGTCATGATACTTAAACCAGTTGAATCTCCTTACTTTATAAGGACAGTTATTGGCACAATATCTGGTACCAATACATCTGTTGTAAGTCATTTGGTTAAGACCTTCAGATGAGTGGGTCGTAGCTGCAACTGGACAAACTGTCTCACAAGGTGCATTATTACAGTGCTGACACATCATTGGCTGGAATGTAACTTCAGGGTTGTCTGCAGCTAATTCAAGCTCTTCGTTGGTACTTGCTCCTTCTGGTGAACTGTAGTAACGGTCAATTCTGATCCAGGCCATCTCTCTCCTGTTCAATACTTCTTGCTTACCGACCACAGAGACGTTATTTTCAACCTGGCAGGCAACGGTACATGCACCACATCCAATACAGGAATTCATGTCAATAGCCAAGCCCCAGTGATGCTGGCTATATTGATGGCCTTTCCATAAAGTAATTTTTGAAGGTTTTACAAACTCACCTTCCTTATAAATCTTTGGAAAATACCTTCCTGCGGAAGCATTTTCCTTATACTCTCCAAGAGTAGCTTCCTGGATGACAAACTCTCTTCCCATATAAGTCTGATGGGTTTGGGTTTGCGCAATTCTGTATGTTTCAGAGGTAAGTTCGATACTTACGCCATCCGTAATATCATAATTTACAAAGCCTTTTGAAGCATCCAACAATTCATAGGCATTGACACCAACACCGTTAGCAACTCTTCCAGCTTTGGTACGGCCATAACCTAAAGCTAAGCCCACAGTACCATCAGCTTGTCCTGGCTGAACTAAAACAGGCACAACCAAGGTTTTACCACCTACAGTAATATTGGCTTTTCTTGTAGCTCCCTCTGTCATTTTCAGACCATTTTCATTGGCCCATTTTTGAGAAACTGTCAAATAATTATCCCAAGTGGCTTTGGAAATAGGATCAGACATTTCCTGTAGCCATGGGTTGTTCGCAGAAGCACCACTACCTATGCCTACTTTGGAATAAACAGACAATTCCACCCCTGTGTTATCTGCCTTATAGGAACTTGAAACTGATGAAGCTGCAGCATTTATGTCTGCAACATTCTGGACTGGTGCGGATTCAGAATTTAGGGAATAAACACCATTGAACAGACTTCTATCCCAGAATTCCTGGAAATTGCTGATCTCAGTTTGGGTACCAAAAAGAGAGGTATTCCAATTGGCCTGTAAGAAATCATAATAATTGGTGTTGTTTCCTGCCCAAATCAGGAATGATTCCTGGGCCTGTCTTGTATCAAAAAGTGGGGAAATAGTTGGTTGTGAAAGACTATATTCTCCATTCCTTGGGTTGAAATCATTCCAAGACTCCAAATAGTGATGGTCTGGAGCTACGTATTGAACCAATGATGCTGTCTCATCCATGGTGCCATTTGTTGCTACCGAAACTTTTGCTTTTGAAATACCTTCTGCTATTTCTACTCCTCTCGCGAAATCATAAACCGGATTACAATTGTAGAATACAACACCCCCAACTCTTCCGGCAGTAAGGTCAGCCACAAACTGGTTCATTTTGGCATCATCACCTTTTCTGAAATAAGATGGTTTTGAAAAATCAACAGTGACACCATTGTTTTCAAGCAAATCATTGATGGCATTGATGACAATCTGAACATTTGGATCATTAGAACCGGAAACTACTATGGATTTTCCTCTGTTTGCCCAAAGTTCTTTTGCAGCTTTGTCTAAATGGGCTATATCAACATTAGCACCTGATACAGTAGCTGCACCTGCTTGTTTCGCTATTGCATTATATAAAGCCAAAACAGCCAATCCGCCTTGAGAAGGTTTGATTGGGGTTCGGTAATCAGCATTCGCTCCAGTCAATGAAAGATTTGACTCAAACTGGAAATGACGGGACATTTGAGGCTTTTCCTTGGTAATTTTTCTTCCTTTTGCATATTGTTTTGCAAACTCAATGGGAGAAATCCAAGTCCCAAGGAAATCAGCACCAAAACTCACAATTACATTTGCTTTATCAAAATGATAGGTAGGAAGACCTTCTATCCCATAACTTGTTTTTGCGGCACTTGAGATCCCATAATTTGAGACAGGATCATAAGTTACAATTTCAGCCCCAAAGGATTCCGCTAACTGATTTAGGGACATTTGGGTTGAAGGAGAAAGTACAGTATTGGTAACAATTCTGACAGATCCAGCTGAAGCCAGTTTAGATTTAACCTCAGCATCGATGGTTGCCCAATCAGATTTTTCTCCGTTAATATGTGGTCCTGTTAATCTTTGTTTGTCATAAAGGGAAAGCACTGAAGCCTCTACGATAGCACTTGTTCCCCCTTTGGAAATTGGAGAAAGCTCATTGCCATCGATTTTTATAGGTCGTCCCTCCCTTGTTTTTACCACAATTGATGCATAATCCCCACCAGAGGAATAAGTAGATGCATAGTAATTGGGTATTGACGGATTTATGTCAACAGGTTTGTTGACATAAGGGATTGCTTTTCTAACAGGAGCCTCACAGGCGGCCAAAGAAGCTGCAGCTAAGCTAAAGCCCATTAATTTAAGGAAGTCTCTTCTGGATGAACCATCGAGGTTCGATGGGCCTTCAGGAAACTCTCTTTCAGCATTCTTAACAAACGTTTCATCGTTTGTCAGTTCTTCTAACCCTTTCCAATAGGTCTTTTTATTTTCTTTCATTGTATATTCAAGAAAAGTAAGTTCTGAATTGATTTAAATTAATAGTGGCATTTAGCACATTCCAAACCACCGATGTCTTTCACTTTAAGAGCATCTTTTGAATTGCTGTGCAATTGCACTAATTTATCGTAATATTCATTTCCATTTGCACGGATATTGGTCTGTCTGTGACAGTCTATACACCATCCCATAGTCAAGGCACTATGTTGATATACCACTTCCATCTCTTCAATCGGGCCATGGCAAGTTTGACATTCAACACCTCCAACAGCCACGTGCTGGGCATGATTGAAATAGGAAAGATCAGGAAGATTGTGGACTCTCACCCACTCTATAGGTTTATTGTTGTCATAGGCATCATAGATTTTGGCAATTTCAGGAGATATGCCCTCTTTACCGCCCACATTTTGAATATGGGTATGACAATTCATACAAATGTTGGCAGATGGAATATTTGCTGATTTTCCAATCTCTACTCCGGTATGGCAATATTGACACGGTACTTCATACTGTCCGGCATGGAGTTGATGGGAAAATGCTATGGGCTGGGCTGGAGCATATCCTTGTTGCACTCCTATGGTATACAACTCATCCAATGCAGTTTTAACCACCAAAGCCATCACTAAGGCTGTGATGATAATGACAAAAGCATCTGAACGGAGGATTTTTTTGAAATCAAATTTTTGCTCAAGAAACTCCTTATCTTCCTCATCCAGCTTTTGATTGCTTAGATATTTGGTAAGAATTGAAATAATCAAACCAAGGACAATCAAGATAAGCAATAAAACTACAACCAATACGCCAAGTATGATTGTTAAATATTCCGAAGGAATTCCAGCTCCTCCACCTGCAACTTGACCTCCTTCACCCGCAGCCGCTTGTGCTGCAGGGTCTACTTTGTCCCCATATTCGATATATGCCAATAAGTTCATCAGGTCGTCATCTGATAAAAACTCATGGTTTGGCATCACCAATTGGTTGAACTCGGTGAAAATCGCTACTGCTTCAGCATCTCCGGATGCAATCAGTACCTGCGAATTACGGATGAATCTTTTGGTCCAGTCAATAGAATGACGGTCAGTCACTCCCCTCAGTGCTGGTCCAACATTTTTCTGGTCAAGTCTGTGACATGTCCGGCAATTGGCATTGAAAATCGACTTACCGGCCGAAATTGCTTCTTCGCTGTCAGACACTTCGGGATTAACCGCAAAGACCTGTGTTCCCATCATAAGGAAAAACAGCATCGCAAGGGTGCTTAACCTCAAAGGAACACTTGTTAATGAGCGCTTGATCGACATATTTATTACTTATTAAACAGTTTAGTGCACGTTTTTTGATAAACACTGCAAATGTACTACCCCAATTCTATTTTTCAAACTTGATCCAAATACCTTGAAAAAATGTTTCAATTAAGAAATACATAATGTAAATACTTGTTTATCAATTATTTATTTAAATTTTATTGACCTGATCTATAATTTAGAATCGTTATAAATAAAACAATATTTGGTCTTTCTACGAAAGTGGAAGATAGGCAGGAATTTTGTGCTAAGATTTGTAAAAAAAATATTGATGGATTTCATAAATAAGCTTTATGAAATCCAGATAAATTTTACACTTGTTTTTGCAAAAAAGCCATTAATCCATACATTTGCATTCCGATTCAAAAGGGTCGCGTGGCCGAGTGGCTAGGCAGAGGTCTGCAAAACCTTGTACAGCGGTTCGAATCCGCTCGCGACCTCAACAAAAGCATCTCCATCAGAGATGCTTTTTTCATTTAAAGCAAATTCAGGTACAAATTGTATTTGTAAGTCCTGCTTTTTTAACAAGAAAACCACAAATTAAGGCTAACCTTTTCCCTTCCGGGACCCTATAAATTTGAACTTAGTCAAATATTGATTATTTTAATATTTCACAGAAATTCACAAGGTATGGCTGTAAAAACCCAACTAGAACTAGAAGTAAATGGTAAAAAACAACAAATTGAGGTTGATGAAGAAGAGCCTCTCTTATATGTCTTAAGAGAAGATTTTGGACTTAACGGACCAAAATTCGGATGCGGTTTACATCAATGCGGTGCTTGTATGGTCTTGGTGGACGGAAAAGCAAGTTACACCTGCATTCAGCCTTGTTCTGCTTTTGAAGGTAAAAAAATTGAAACAATTGAAGGCTTACATAAAAGTGAGGATAAACTTCATCCTTTACAAAAAGCTTTTTATGAACAACAGGCAGCCCAATGTGGCTATTGTCTGAATGGAATGATGATGGCAGCTCTTGAATTATTAAGAGCCAATCCCAACCCATCTGAACTGGAAATAAGAAACAGTCTTCATAAAATCATATGCAGATGCGGCACCCACACCCGGTTTATCCAAGCTGTGAAAAATGCCGCGCAGTCCAATTCAAAATTTTAATCAATGATACCTTCCAAAACGGATAGAAGAGCATTTCTAAAAACCTCTGGGCATTTGTTGATCGGATTCACTTTATTTCCCTTTATCCGGTGTTCTTCTACCTTTGACTCTAAAGAAAATTTTACTGAATATCAAGGAATACCGGAAAGACCTCATATGGGGAGGGATTTGATAGATTCCTGGATAAGAATGGACGCATCAGGACATGTCACTGTGCTTACAGGCAAAAAAGAACTGGGGCAGGGAATCAGAACTGCTCTACTGCAAATTGCGGCGGATGAATTGGAGGTAGAATTCAAAAGATGCCATATTATTAATGGTGACACTGGCCAGACAGCTAATGAAGGGTATACTTCCGGAAGTAACTCAATTGAAGGAAGTGGCATGGCAATACGAAGAGCCGCAGCAGAGGCAAAATTATTTTTAATTGAATTGGCGGCTGAAAAATGGCAAACAGACAAGTCTAGCCTTTCCATAATTGATGGTCAAATTCAGGGACCTGATAATAGATCCATCAGTTATTGGGAATTGGTAAATGGAAAATATTATGAAAAAACAATCACAGGTGAGGCCCCCATTTTGGACTTCAGAAAACACAAATATGTCGGAAATCCAATACCAAGAGAGGATATAAAAAATCTTGTCTTGGGGAAAGCCCATTTTGTACATGATCTTCGAATCCCAGAGATGGTGCACGCCAGAATTCTTCACCCACCTTCTTATAATGCGAAGCTCCTAAAGTTGGATCAAGATGCGATCAGCTCCTTGGATGGAGTAATCAAGACCATAGTAGATGGCAGCTTTGTAGCTGTGATTACCAAAAGAGAATACCAGGCAGTGAAAGCTTTAAGAAAAATGAAAGAGTTGAGCTTATGGGACGAAATCATGATCAATCCCCTTCCTGAAAAACTATTTCAGGACATGAAAATTAATGGGCAAAAACCCGAAATAATTGAGGATAATCCCGGAATCATGGAAAAAATCAATTCATCATCGGTTAAACTTAAGGCAAGTTATTATAGACCCTATCAGATGCATGCCTCTGCAGGTCCATCTTGTGCTATAGCAAAATGGGAAAATGACCAACTAACCGTATGGTCACCTACTCAAGGGGTTTATCCCTTACAGGCAACTTTATCAGATCTTTTTCAACTGGCTACTTCAAAAATCAGATGTATCGGAATACCAGGATCTGGGTGTTATGGACATAATGGAGCCGATGATGTATCTGCTGAGGCAACACTTATAGCCAAGCATTATCCAGGTAAGCCAGTCCGAGTACAATGGATGAGGGAAGATGAGCACCAATGGGAACCTTATGGTTCCGCGATGATTATGGAACTGGAAGCCGGGGTATCAAAAGAAGGGATTATTCAGGCATGGGACAGCAAAATCTGGTCTGATTCACACAGTACCCGACCCAGGGGTGAAGCAGGGCATTTCATATCTGCCCGGCATTTGGAAAACGCTATCCCATTTAGAAAAGGAGGATTTTCAGGTGGGGCATACAGAAATGCCACACCTTTATATGACATAAAGGATGTCAGGCTTCAGCTTTTCAATTATGATGGTCCCTTAAGATCCTCTGCACTCAGGGGTCTGGGGGCTTACGCCAATATTTTTGCATTGGAATCCTTTATAGATGAACTGGCTGATGCTTCTGGCTTTGACCCATTCACATTCCGGATCAAAAACCTCAAAGATGAAAGGGCTATTGCTGTTTTGAGGGAATTGCAATCAAAGACCAATTGGAATACCTTGGAGCGAACAGGAAACAAAGGGTATGGAATTGCCTTTGCCAAATACAAAAACACAGCTGCCTACTTTGCAGTGATGGCCGAAGTGGAGAATGTTATAGGAACCAAGAATTTCAAATTGAACAAATTAGTCGGGGTTATTGATGCCGGGCAATGCATCAATCCTGATGGACTGATCAACCAGACAGAAGGTGGAATGATACAGTCTGCTAGTTGGACATTGTTGGAGTCGGTCAGGTTTAATGAAAATGGAGTATTAAGTAAGGATTGGAACAGTTATCCTATCCTGAGGGCCAAAGATATACCCGAAGTCGATGTATATATTCTCAACCGGCCTGAACTCCCGCCTTTGGGGGCTGGAGAAGCTGCCCAAGGGCCTGTAGCCGCTGCAATCGCCAATGCTGTTTTTGATGGGACTGGGACAAGAATAAGAGAATTACCCATCAAGGCAGAAAAGTGGATTGGGAAAAAGTGAAAAGCTAGAAGTTATAGCTCAAGCCAAACTGTAATCCAAATTCTGTCAAATTGTAGTTGGTAGACACAAAGGGAATTGTTGAATGCCTTTTGAAATGAGGATGGACAAAGAACCCGACCTTTTTGAAATAATGCTCGGCACCGATTCCCAATAGGTATCCAAATCCAGATTGTTTATAGGAAGGGTTTTCTGATCGCTGTATGTCGAGCAAGGGCCCTGCATTCACAAACAAAAAAGGGAAAATAGAATAACGCATTAACACAGGAAAACTGAACATTTTGAAACTTTCCGAAGAAGGTAGAATGGTCAATTCCTGTACAGGAAACATACTGGGGTTAGGTTTAAAAATGATATCTGCAACAGCGGAATTCAATCCGGTTTCAATTGCCCATTTCTTACTGATTTTTTTTCCCACCAAAAAACCGAATTCTCTGAATCCATCTACATCCTTACTGATTACTCCAATCATTTCCTCCTTTTCAAGAAAAGCTGCATCAGAAATTCCGTAATACACTTTCCCATAAAATGTATTTTGAGCAAACGTTCTTGAAGATAGAATTGATACTATTGAAACTAATAAAAAGAGAATCTTGTGTTGGTAGGAGTTTTTCATTATGAAAATATTTTTATTCTTGGCTTAAATTAAATCCAACAATCAGCTTAACTAGATAATTAAGTATAGAGACAACTATTGATAAATCATATCCAATCATTATTTTAAAGTTAAGACGTAACTATATACAAAAAATGCGACAGGACTATTTGTCTAATTAAAAAATCCTTCGAAGTTTAAAAAACCTCAAAGGATAAAAAAAAGTGACTGCCTCACGACAGCCACTTTTTTGATTTATTTACATGAGACTCATCTTGAGTCTTATATCTTGCGTCTTATTTCTTCCCGCCTTCCATTTTCTCTTTCAACTCTGCCAAAGCATCGATATCACCAAGAGTTGATTTCTCTGCAGCAGGAGTCTCCGCTGGAGCAGAAGTAGCCTTCTTAGCTGCTTTCTTTGCGGCAGGGGCTGGTTTAGCTTCTTCTTTGAAAGTAGCGGTATGAGACAAGACGATTCTTTTATCATCCTTAGAGAACTCAGTCACTCTAAATTCAAGAGACTCACCAACCTCTACGGAAGAACCATCGGCCTTTTCCAGATTTTTAGAAGTTGCAAAACCCTCCAGACCATATGGAAGCTCAAGTACTGCACCTTTATCATTTTTTGATACTACAGTACATTTGTGTTCTGAACCTACAGGGAATACGGTTTCAAATGTATCCCAAGGGTTCTCTTCCAATTGTTTATGACCCAAAGCAAGTCTTCTGTTTTCAACATCAAGTTCCAAAACAGCAACTTCTAACTCGTCTCCAACTTTTACAAATTCAGATGGATGTTTGATTTTTTTGGTCCAGGAAAGATCAGATACGTGAACCAATCCATCTATGCCTTCTTCCAATTCAAGGAATAAACCAAAATTTGTCAAGTTCCTTACTACACCTTTATGCTTGGTTCCAACAGCATATTTAGTTGCCATGTCACCTTTAGTCCAAGGATCTTCGGTCAGTTGTTTGATACCTAAGGACATTTTTCTTTCGTCTTTGTCCAAAGTCAGGACAACTGCTTCGATTTCGTCGCCTACTTTCACAAAATCAGCAGGGTTTCTCAAGTGCTGAGACCAGCTCATTTCAGAAACGTGGATCAAGCCTTCAACTCCAGGAGCCAATTCAAGGAATGCACCGTAGTCAGCAACGTTAACGATTTTGCCTTTAACTCTGGAACCAACCTCAAGTTCAGCTGAAAGCGCATCCCAAGGATGAGCAGTCAATTGCTTCATACCCAAAGAAATCCTCTTCTTATCATCATCAAAATCAAGAACAACTACTTGAACTTTATCATCCAGATGAAGCACCTCTTCAGGATGGTTGATTCTTCCCCAAGAGATATCAGTAATGTGAAGTAATCCGTCTACACCTCCTAAATCGATAAACACACCGAAATTGGTCATGTTTTTGATTACGCCTTCCAATACCTGACCTTTCTCAAGGTTGTTCAAGATTTCAGCTTTTTGTTTCTCAAGATCTTTTTCGATCAATACTTTGTGAGAAACTACTACGTTATCGTTAGTATGGTTGATTTTAACCACTTTCACTTCCATCTTTTTACCCACATAGATATCAAAATCTCTGATAGGTTTTACATCAATCTGGGAACCTGGCAAGAAAGCTTCTACACCATAAATATCTACTATAAGACCGCCTTTGGTCCTTCTCTTCACCAAGCCTTCAATTACGCTATCATTTGCCAGGGCATCTTCGATATCACTCCATGCACGTACCATTCTCGCCTTCTTTCTGGAAAGCACCAATTGACCTAATGAATTTTCCTGCTCTTCGATAAAAACATCTACCTGATCACCGATTTTAAGTCCAGGAAGATCGCGGAATTCAGAAGCAGGCACCAATCCATCAGACTTAAAGCCGATATTGATAATCACATCCTTATCGTTGATACCAACTACAGTGCCCTTAATCACTTCTTTCTCAGTGATTTCATTTAGAGTTCCTTCATATAGGGCCTCCATTTCAGCTCTTTTGTCCTTGGAATAACCTTCTCCAAATCCTTTGGTATCGAAATCGTCCCAGTTAAACTCTTTTTGCTTAGACATATTAATTAATTAACCCTGATTTTCAACAACCCTAGGGTCATCGGGTTGAGGTTTTTAGTTTTCGATAAAGTCCCTGAAAATCAGCATCAGAAACCCCGTTCACCCGAACGGACTGCAAAGGTAGATATTTTTTGCAAAATATTAAACCCAATCCTTTAAAATTCCTATTCAATTGAGATGATGTAAATTCAAATTCCTTCTAAAAGTGAAGCGGATCCTTGTAAAATTTAGAATAATTATAAAAAACCAGTATTTTTAAATAACCTTTCCCAAGAAAGATAAATGGCAAAGGACAGTATTTATCTTATGAGAATTAAAATTGCCATACTCCTTTTTTTACTTCCTCTTGCAGGAAAGTCACAATTTTTTGGCTTAGGCTTCCAAACGAATCTTGGAATTCCTGTTTTGGATCTAAGAGATGAAGTTGGTGGCTTGGTATTTCCTGAATTTAACACACTCGGTATTTACAAATTCACCACAATTCCTATTGAAGTGGGACTTAGTGTAGGTTATGGAGTGTATAATACCTCCCTTGAAAAAAGGAGAGATCTTTATCCTGGTTATAATGATGAGTTAAGATTGAGGCGAAATAACAACTTATTGACGGTTATGGGAATGTTTCGGTATTTCCCTGAGGTTAAAAGGACAGCTATACTTCCATTTATTGAAATTCAGGCGGGGGCAAATTATTTTTATACCAGATATAAAATCAGGGAAAGCAGATTTGATGATCCTATTGAAGAAGGTAGAGATTTTTCAGACTGGGTTGCAGCACTTAGATTTGGAGGAGGGCTTAAAATACCCTTTAAAAAAGCTGAATCAGGTTATTTTGAGTTCAAGATCCTATACCATGAAAGTGGCAAGGTTGAATTTTTGAGAAAAAATGATACACAATATCTACCGGACCAAGGGGATGGGGAATTTGTTTACAGCCCTATAAGTTCCCAGATCAAAATGATTCAGCCAGGTATTGGTGTAATCCTTTACATGAATCCGTCAGATTACTAAGCATTCCATGAAAATTACCATCATTTTAAAAAAAAATGCCTTTGGTGGCATGGAAATTGTGAAACCAATTATTCAAAACTAAACCAACTATCGAAATATTTTAAGCCGAGGGTAATCCCTTCGGCTTTTTCAAAAATTTAACTATTTCCATTTATTAGTTTTGATCCCTAGAGTTTCGCTTAATATTCCTAGTTTTGCAATCCAATTTTAAGTTAAAATAAACAATAAAGGTTATGAAAAAAGTAATATTACTATTCTTTGTTTTTTCTACAATGATGCTTTGGAACCGGACAAATGCTCAGGAATTAGGTTTGAGGTTCGGTGATGTTTTGGGTAATAATGTTGCCATTGACGGGGTTTTTTCCTTGGGTGAATTCAGTAGGGTGCATGGTGACGTGTCTTTTGGTGATAGGGGTGTAGGAATAGAAGCACTTTGGAATTTCGTATACCGTCCATTGGGTCAGGAAGCATTTCATTGGTATGCCGGTGTGGGTCCTTCCTTATTATTAGGAGATCCATTTATTTTAGGGGTGAGTGGTGAGATTGGTCTGGAATATACCTTTAGGGAAGTACCCCTTTCACTATCTCTTGATTGGAGGCCGAGGGTAAATATTGTTGAAACCACAGACTTTGTACCTGGTCCTTTTGGTTTCAACATCAGGTATGTATTTGGTAGAAATTAAGCTTTGCCAACTGTGAGGATAAAAAAATCCCGGACCGATATTGGTCCGGGATTTTTTATTAATTTATTTGTTTAGCAATAAGTTTACTCAATTATTCAATGTTGAAGCCAACATATTTCCAATGACACAAATTTCAGCTGGAAGTCCAATTATGGAAGGCTTTTCCATTTCAATAGCTGATTCGTAATATCTTAACCTCAGATCCTCAGGCTTATTTTCTTTAAAATGATCAATCAGTGAAAAAACGATCTCTTCATCGGAAACTTCCAATTTGACAGGCACTATCCCATCTCTTATCATGTCCAGTTCCTGAGCAGCTCCTCTTGAAAGGTCAATGATCCGTTTTGAGGTTTGAGGCAACCTATCATTAATTCTTACCCATACTTCTTTTCCATTTTTTTGATTGGTTACTTTTAACATGGTCCCGAAAGGAAGATATTTATGGGCTGCTGTCATCTCCTGCATATTGAAAATTTCTCCATTTGCTGTTTTTCGCAAATGAAATCTCTTTCCATAAAAGCTTGCAATACCTTCCTGAATCTTTAGTCTCTCTTCAGAAGAGGCAGAAGGTTCATTGTTACCGGCCCAGGCAGGTATTTGAAAAAGGAGAAAGATGATAAGTGATATACTTTTCATAAGCCACATCTTAACAATTTATGTACCAAATCCCTTCAAAAAAGGAAGGATTAACAAACTTTAACGGGCTATTTGATCGAAAAATATTTTCTAATATAAAAATAAATTGTTGATTTAAAAATAGTTAGGATAAAAATAACCAGTTCATACCTTAAGTAAGTTTAGGATTTTAAGGATTGGGCTTTGATTTAAATATTTAACTACTCTTCTTGAAATGGGAACCTACAGAGGATTTAATTTAATAAAATCACATTATTCTATCCTTAATTTCTTTACATCAATTATTAGGTAGATTAGTTTCCGAAGGGGTAAAACAAGAATTAAAAGTGTTTTTTATAAGTTCCTGCCATTCTAAGTGGCTTCTTGTTCAAAAGAATTCTATTTTTAAAAGATGAAAATACTCCATACAGCTGACTGGCACTTGGGTAAAAGATTACAGGAATACTCCAGATTGGAAGAACAACACAAAGTACTGCAGGAAATCATTGATATTGCAGACAAGGAACAGGTAGATCTGATATTACTGGCTGGGGATATTTTTGACAGCTTCAACCCTAATCACGAAGCAGTCGAGCTATTGTACAAAACTCTCAAAAGGCTTTCCAATAACGGCAAAAGGCCTATCATTGCCATTTCAGGAAATCATGATTCCACCCAATTTATAGAGGCTCCGGATCCTTTGGCAAGAGAAATGGGAATTTTCTTTTATAGCAAATACGACAGCCTGATCCCAACCGGATCACTCGACAATGGCATACAAATCCTGCAAAGCGAGGCGGGATTTGTGGAACTAAAAATTCCAAAACATGAGTTCCCTGTAAGAATTATTTTGGCACCCTATGCCAATGAACTCCTGCTCAAAACCTATTTAGGAGAGGGGGACCGGGAACAGGAATTTCGGCAACATATGGCTATAAGATGGGAATTGCTCGCCAACAAATATTGCAATAACAAGGGCGTAAACCTGTTTGTCGGGCATTTCTTTTTTGCCAAAGAGGGTGAATCACTCGAGGCTGAACCGGAGTCAGAAAGACCCATCCTCCATGTGGGGGGCACCCAGGCCCTATACACCCAAAACATCCCCTTTCAAATTCAATATGCGGCATTGGGCCACCTCCACCGCTACCATGCCGTAGCTAAAGAACCCTGTCCTATCGTCTATTCCTCCTCTCCTCTTGCCTACTCCTTTAGCGAAGCAGACCAAGAAAAGCAAGTAATACTCATTGAGGCAGTGCCAGGTAAAGCCGTCAATTATAGTCCCATAGCGCTCAAAAAAGGCAGGCCACTTTACCGAAAAACATTCCAAAATCTTGAAAGCGCTTTGGAATGGCTGGAGAATAATCCCTATTGCTTTGTGGAGCTGACCTATGTCACCGAACATGCCATCGATGCCTCCACCAGAAAGGCCCTTTTTAAGGCACATGACGGCATTGTCAACCTGATCCCCCAGATAAAAAATTCCCTTGGACAGGAAAACCTTAGCTTCAAAGTCGAAGACCTGGAAAAAGACATGCTCAGCCTTTTCAAGATGTATTACCAAAGTGAAAAAGGGCTGGAACCCAATACCGAACTGGTCGATCTCTTCAAAGAAATCATCAGTCAGGAATAAAAAAACCTACCAAGAGTTCGAATGCTTTGGAAGGTTTACTTAACAAAAATCAATAAAATGATCCCTATTAAACTCGAAATTGAAGGTTTATATTCGTACAAGGAAAAACAAGTCATCGACTTTGGCCAGCTTACTGCTGCTGGACTTTTCGGTATTTTTGGAGCTGTAGGCAGTGGCAAATCTTCTATTTTGGAAGCTATATTATTGGCACTTTATGGTAGTACCGAAAGACTTTCTGACCGGGGGGAAAAAAATAGCATGGTCAACCTTCAAAGCGAGGCCCTGTTGATCAGTTTTGAATTCCTTTCAGGTTTAAATAATTCCCAAACTTATTTAGCCCGTTATTCTGCAAAGAGGAATCCCAAAAACTTTGAGGATGTTAAACCTGCTGAGCATACTTTTTATAAAAAATACAATAGCCAATTAGAACCTATTTCTCAACGGGCAGAGGAAATTTTGGGCATGAAAAAAGAACATTTCAAGCAAACAGTAATCATTCCTCAGGGCAAATTCAGGGAATTTATAGACCTGACCCCAGGTCCAAGGGCGGAGATGATGAAGGAATTGTTTGGTTTGGAGCGATTCGATCTCGCGGCAAAGACGGGCTCGCTATTGAAGATTACCAGAGAAGAAAAAATCAGACTGGAAACCCAGTTGCTTGGTTTGGAGGATATCCACGATGAGCTTCTTAAAGAAAAAGAAACCTTGCTGAAGGCCAATCAAGAGAAAATCCTTCAGCAAAAAAATGCCCTTGACACCGCAGAAGCATTTTTCAAAAAGCAGGAATTGCTGCAGGAAAAAAACCAAATTTGGAAAAACTTCCAAAGCGAATGGGAAAGTCTTGAGGCAAAAAGACCGGAAATCGAGTCCAAGAAAAACCAGTGGAAAGACTTCCTCAAGGCTAAAACCTACCTGAAGCCAGTTTGGGAGCAGCTTCAAGGCCAATATGTAGATCAAGAAAAAAATAGGGTGAGCATCATCAATTGTAGCCGCTTCAGGGACTCCTACGCCAAAGAAATTCAGGAACATGAAAAAGAACTGAAAGAACTAAAGGAGAAAGCCGAGCAAAAATCGGCCCGCGAAGCCAAAATCCGTGACCTGCAAAAAGTCATTGAGGTAAAGGACCTTGAAATAAACCTTTCCCAATTGGAGCAGGCCATGGACAATCTACAGCCAGCCCTTGTTGCTAGAAAAATGGTCCTACAAAAGATCAGTTCGGACATACAATACCTTGAAAAAGCACTGGAAAGCAACGGTATAACCGATAGTGCCAAGCTTGCCGATTGGAAAAGTGCAGCCAAAGAATGGCTTCAGGTAGGCATTAATATAGACAAAAAAAAGGAAGATCAGGATGCACTAATAAAGGAAATCAGCCTTCTAGAAGAAAAAAAACATACGCTCCTGCAATATCTACCACAAGGACAGGGCAGCTTTGACAAGGCGATCGTTTTTGCCAAAAACCAACTCCTGCAACTGGAAAAGGAAAAAGATTTGTTGGGTAAAAAAGCAGGCCTTGCCACCCATGTGCATCTTTTGGAAGAAGGCAAAGCCTGTCCTTTGTGCGGTTCCTATTCGCACCCCTATCCAATGGAGGCGGAAAAAGAAAGTCAGGCCCTTTCCCTACTCCAGGAACAAATCCAAAACCTTAAGGAGCAGCTGGAACAGCTGCAAACCCAATCCCAGCAGCACAGGGAATACAGCCTTCATCTCAGTAACTTCAGGGGCCAAAAAGACAAATTGGCCGAGGAGTTGGAATACTTGGAAAACCAACTTCAGCAGCTCAAACAACAGCTGACCCTGCAAGGTATCCCCTCCCAAGAGGAGCTGGCCCAAAAAATCTCTGAGACCGAAACCGCTATCCGATATAAGGAGGAAAGTTTGGAAAAACTCAAGGGCTTAAGATCCCAATGGGAAAAAGAGAGGGGACTTATGGAAGAAGAGGAAAACCGCCTGAGAGCTGCCGAAATTGAAGTGGTCGGAGTTCGTAGCAAAATCCTATCCAAAAAAGAGGAAATCAAGGATCCTGAATTCAGTAAGGACTTTTATCCAAAGACCAAGGAAAGCATCCTGCAAGCCATAGAAAAGGTTGAATGGGATATCAAGGAAACTGCTTTCAAACTGGAAGGTAAACTTAAGGTGATCCAGGAAACCAAGAACAAACAAGCCACCAACCAGGCTAACCTTGAGAATTTCGAGAAAAACCTAAAAGAGAACCTAAGTAAAATCAAAGAATTGGAGGCCGATTTTGAAAATCTCAAACTGAAACATGAATTTTCGGACCATGAGGCTTTGATCTCTCTTTTCAACCATTCCCTAGATGCGGACAAGGTAGACGCCGAGATCCGTCAATTTGAAGACAGGAGACTTCTTGTGAAAAGCAAACTGCAAGAACTTGAAAGCGTAGAAGGCCTGACGACATTCAGTGAGGAGGCTTTTGTCAAGAGTAAGGAAACCTTGAAGGAAAGCCGGGAACACTTTGACCAAATCCAGAAATCCCAGGCACTTTTGGAACAGGAAATCAAGACCATTCAATCTAAATTGAAGGAAAAAAAAGGCTTAAAGGCACTATTTGCAAAAGTGGAAAACAGGGAGTCCCATCTCAAGGAATTGGAAAGGCTGTTTAAGGGCAGCGGCTTCGTAAAGTATGTTAGTGCAATTTACCTCAAGGAACTCTGCCATACTGCTAATAAACGCTTTATGAAGCTGACCAAAAATAGCCTCAGCTTGGACATAGACGACAACAATACTTTTTGGGTGATTGACTACCTGAACGGAGGCAAAAAACGCCTGCTCAAAACCCTTTCCGGTGGGCAGACCTTCCAGGCTTCTCTTTGCTTGGCTTTGGCTTTAGCCGAGAAAGTGAAATCACTGAACCAGGCAGACCAATCCTTCTTCTTTTTGGACGAGGGTTTTGGAGCCTTGGATAAAAATGCCCTTCGCGTAGTATTCGAAACACTCAAATCCCTGCAGCATGAAAACCGGATTGTAGGAATTATTTCCCATGTGGAAGAACTGCAACAGGAAATAGGGGTCTATGCAAAAGTAGAGCTGGACCCGGAAAAAGGAAGTCTGGTGGGGTATTCTTTTTGAGAGGGAGATGGGAGACGGGGAGTAGTGAGAAATTAATTTGAAGAGGTTTCAAAGTTTGGATAAATACATTGTTTAAATTAAAATTTTTAGATATTTAATTTAATATCAGTGGTTTGTGAAATAAAATAAAGCGGATTAGTGGTATAAAAAAATCAAACATTGGTGTTAGAACAAGTGGATACAGATTCATATTTAGAAATTAATGGATATTAATACGGCAATTATTCAAGTTTTCTTTGGTTCAAGTCTTCAGACCTACCTACCGCAGGCTTGGACCAGCACTTTGCAATCTTCAGACTGCCATACAATATGGTCCAAGACTAAGTCTTGGACCATCCTACCAACCAACCATTCCCAAAACCACTCTTCATCCTTAACCTTAGCATAACCTTTTCTAAACACAGCATTCCAGAAAATCCCTTAATTTTATCCGAAACTCACTAAATCGCATGAAAAAAATTAAGCTACTACTTATTGCCCTGATTTTTGCTAGCTCGGTATTTGCCCAGCAAAAAGTAAGCGGAATCGTTTATGAAGACCTTAATACCAACGGTAAAAAAGAAAGAAGGGAAAAAGGACTGCCCAATGTCTCAGTATCCAATGGCATTCAAGTAGTCCAAACCGATAAAAACGGAAAGTATGAGCTTCCCCTTGCTGAGGATCAAACCATCTTCCTCATCAAGCCGGCATCCCATGAACTGCCGACCGATGCCAACAACATCCCCCAATTTTACTATGTCTATAAGCCCAATGGTTCTCCTGCAAATCTAAAGTATCCCGGGGTTACACCCACAGGAAAACTACCCAAGTCAGTGGATTTTGGTCTATTACAAGGCAATGGAAACCAAAAGTTCACCGCTTTGATTTTTGGGGATCCTCAGCCCTATACTTTGGATGAGATAGGGTATTTCAAAAAAGGGATTGTTTCGGAAGTTGAAAATATACAGAACGTTGCTTTTGGGGCAGCATTGGGAGACTTGGTCGGAGACAGGCCTGATTTTTTCCCGCTCTATGCAGAGGCAGTAGGCAAAATTGGTGTACCATGGTTTCAGGTGATGGGTAACCATGACATGAACTTTGATGCAGAAAAAGATGAATATAGTGATGAATCTTTCACTGCCAACTTTGGCCCTGCTACTTATGCCTTTAATTATGGAGATGCTCATTTTGTGGTCCTGGAAGACATCCTCTATCCTGACCCAAGGGATGGACAGGGATATTGGGGGGGGCTTAGGCCTGATCAATTGCAGTTTTTGGAAAACAACCTCAAACTGGTTCCCAAGGACAAATTGATAGTTTTGTTGATGCATATTCCCTTGTTTGAAGAAAATGGAGATAGTTTCAGGGATGCCGACAGGGAAAAAATACTTGAATTGTTATCACCTTTTCCTAACACCTTGTCAATGTCAGCCCATACCCACTATATGAAGCAGACATTTTTTAGGAAAGAAGACGGATATAACCAGCCAAAACCCCACCACCACTACAATATCGGCACACCTTCGGGTGACTGGTACAGCGGAAAAATCCAGGCAGATGGCACCCCTGAATCCACCATGAGGGACGGTTCTCCAAAAGGTTATGTGTTTTTAGAAATCAATGGCAATGAGTACAGGACAAGATATAAAGCAGCAGGGAAATCCTCAGACTATCAGATTCAGATACATGCCCCGAAGATTTTGGTGGAAGGTGTAAGAACAACCTCAGCCATTATAGCCAATTTCTTTACCGGTTCCTCCAAAGATGAAGTAAGATATCGAATCAATAATGGAGAATGGAAAAAAATGGATGCCTTTGAAGGCAATGATCCCAGCTATTTGATTAAAGTTTTGGAATGGGATACCACTGAGGAATATATTCCAGGAAGAAGACCATCTAATCCCGCGCTTACAGATCACCTTTGGCGTGCTGCGATGCCTGGAAATCTTTCTGCGGGAGAATATGTCATTGAGATAGAGGCAACTGATATTTTTGGTTCAAAATTCACAGGCAAACACCCTTTCAAGGTAATCCCTAAACCATAAAATTTCAGTAATTGATCATTTTAATAAGAAAAGCCCGAAACTGATTTAGTTTCGGGCTTGATTATTCTCATCTTATTTTATCCTTCAAATTTAATGGATCTGGTTTTTTCTCACCCAAAACTAAAGTTATCACCCCAGCATATTTTTATTCACCCAATCCACCTCCTCCTGTCTGATTGTATGCTGGGTGTCCTGGAATATCATAGTTTTTACATCGGCACCCATCTTTTCAATTTGCTTGACAGACTCTTCTATTCTGGATAAAGGCACATGCATATCCCTATGACTTGAGCCGATAAATACCGGTGTACCCCGAAAATCTCCCTGGTATTTTGAGGGATTCAACTTTTCTCCTATCAATCCACCGGTAAATGCAATTATTCCTCCATATCTTTGCGCATATTGGGTTGTATATTCCAAAGACAAACAGGCTCCTTGTGAAAAGCCAATGAAATAAATCTGTTCGGACGAAAATCCCTTTTTGATCAGGTCTTTGACAATGCCATCAACTGTTTGCATGGACATTGAAAATGAAGGTTGATTGCTATCATCAGGAGCCATAAAGCTATAGGGATACCAAGTATTTCCAGGTGCTTGTGGCGCTATCAAGGCAAAATCCAACAAATTCAGGTGATCAGCTAAACCCAAAATACCTGAAGCTGTTGCTCCTCTACCATGAATCATAATGGCTACTTTTTGGGCTTGATCCAGGGCTTTTCCTTCATATATCATGTTAGGCATAAGCTTCCAAATTCAGTTGAACCTTTGCTAAATTAGACTCAATTTTTTCCCTATTGGGTTCTGCCCAATTTGGTAATTTTAACAATTCTCCTAAATGTGCTTCATCTTCATCAATTGCAAACCCTGGTTCATCTGTAGCTATTTCGAACAGAACACCTCCTGGTTCACGGAAATAGATGGACTTGAAGTAATTTCTATCTTTCACTTCCGTAACATGGTAACCATTCTCGATTAAAATCCGTTGGATTTCCAATTGTGTGGATTCATTATCCGTTCTAAAGGCAATATGGTGTACAGTTCCGGCACTTTGAATTCCCTGCCGTCCTTGTTTATCCAAAACAATATCAATGATATCGCCTGGCTCTCCTTTTGTACCAAACCTAAATCTTCCATCCTCCTCAGCGATGAATTTGTAGTCCATAAACTGGGTAAGCAATTTTTCTGTCAGTTCTTTAGCTTTTAGATTTAGGGTAGCACCGTAAAAACCTCTTATGGCAAATTCAGAAGGAATATTTCCATAAGTCCAACCTTTTCTGCTGTCGTTGTCGTTGGCAATCAATTCTATCCCCATGCCATCATGATCTTCAAATCGGATCAATTTTTCACCAAACCTAGTAAGGGGAGTTGAAGTGGGAATGTTAAATTTTTTCAATCTATCCATCCAAAAACTTAAAGAAGCAGTTGGTATTGAGAAGGCAGTATAAGTAAGTTCCCCTGTTCCTTTGGTTCCTTTTCTTGCACCATCAAATGGGAAAGTAGTAAACACCGTTCCAGGTGTACCTAATTCATCTCCAAAATAAAAATGATAGACATCAGGTGCATCAAAATTGATGGTCTTTTTGACCATTCTCAACCCAAGTATGCCCGTGTAAAAATCCAAGTTCTTCTGCGGATTACCGGCTATGGCTGTAATATGATGAATACCAGTGATAAGGGGTTTCATTATTTTTTTGATTTAAGTTAAAATTATAAAATAATTACTGGATTAAGTTATTGGTTATCAGACAATTTACACTTCTAACAACCAATAACTTTCAACTATTAACTATTTTTATTGCTTTACAAGCTGAATTCCAAGGATAATCCTTACTTGGTCACTTACAACTACACTTCCAGCTTCAGTTACAGCATTCCACATCAAACCAAATTCTTTTCTACTGATTTTTCCTTCGATTTCAAAACCCGCTTTGGTGTTTCCATATGGATCCTCGACAACGCCTCCGAAATCAACATCCAATTCAATAGTTTTTGTGTTATCTTTAATAGTCAGGTCACCAACCAATTTATCACCATTCAAAACTCCTGAAAAGGTCATTTTAGGGAATTTTTCGGCATCAAAGAAATCGGCAGATTTCAAGTGGTTGTCTCTATCTTTTTGATTGGTATCAATACTGTTGATAACAGCTGAGAAAGATACTTTCGCACCGTTGAAATCATCAGATTCTGTTTCAGCTGACGCTTCAAAAGACTTGAAATAACCTGTTACTGTGGAAATTACCAAGTGTTTAACTTTGAAAGAAACTTCAGAGTGTGTTGGGTCAATACCCCATTTTGTTGTTGTTGCTGTTGCAGTGTTCATAATTTTGTTTGCTTTATTAATTGATTTAGTTTTTATTAAATTATATATATACATTAATTGTCTATACATCAAATTGTTTAAAATTTTTTACCCTCTAAGTTTATCCAGAAGCATATTAAAATGATCTACTTCATTTTCGGAAAGTTGTACCAACTGTCTGTTGAGGTTATAAATCTCTTCCTCAAGCTGACTTAAAACTTTCATTCCTTTATCCGTAATGACAATATCAACTTGTCTACGGTCAGTCGGACACTCCTCTCTGACTACCATACCCTTTTGTTTCAATTTTTCCACCAACCTGGATGCATTTGACATTTTATTTAACATCCTTTCCTGAATGGATGAAACGGTAATTGGATTGCCATTTTGCCCTCTTAGAATTCTTAACACGTTGTATTGTTCTGGGGAAAGACCAAAAGGTTTGAAAAGGCTACTTTGTTTAGAAACTATAAAGCTTTGCGTGTAAAGTAAGTTAACGATCGCTTTATTGTAAGGATCTTTAAACTCCTTCTGCTTTATGGCCTCTTCAATCCGCATGTATCTTTTGTTTAAGTATTTAATGTATATACATGCAAAAGTACTAAAAAGTTTCAAATGATTGCTTTTTTTTAATTTTTTTTTTAACAAACCTTAAAATAGTCTAAAATTGCTTCATCCAATCTCCGATAAGCTTATTGATTTCATCCGGCTTTTCAATGCAACTGCTATGCCCTGCACCGGGAACCATGTGTAACTTAGCATTAGGAATAGACATTTGAATAAATTTTGCTTTTTCAGGCTTTGTAGCCACATCCTCATCTCCTACAACCACCATGGTAGGGCATTGAATATTTCTGATCTCCTCCTCTACTCCTTTTCTATAAATTACTGCTTCTACAGATTTGGTTATGGTTTTTTTATTTGATCTTAATTCCTTTTCCCATTTTTGGTAAGCCTCCTTATTTTTTGGATTCTCGAGCCAGCTTTGTGCAAACATTATTTTCATCACCTGTTTTGACACAGTTGGTATTATTCCCAGCCATTTTACCACACCATTTAAAAATTTATATTTTGGAAGGTTTTCAACAGGCTCTGGATTGGCCGAGGTCTCAAGCAATATCAGACTTTTGATTTTTTCAGGATACCTCGCGGCAAGCCGCATACCAACAAATCCTCCCATTGATAGGCCCACAAAATGCACCGGTTTGCAAGCTACTTTTTCAATTATTTCTAACGCATCTTGAGCAAGCAAATCCATATCAATAGGTCCATCAGGAATCTCAGATTGTCCCTGACCTCTATGGTCATATGCGATAATTGTATACTTTTTCTTTAAAAATTGGATTTGGTCCATAAACATCTTATGGCTCCACAATAGTCCATGTGCAAAAACCAGTGTTTCCGGACCTTCCCCTTCCTTTATATAAAAGATTTTGGTATGGTTAAGTTGAATATTTGGCATAGTTGTTTTTTTCGATACACCTATTTATTGATTCTGTTTATTTTTACACTTCAACCAATTAGAGATTAACAAGTTTATAATCAATTCACCCTTCTCAGGTTTTGCCACCATTTTCTTGTCACGCCCTGATTTTTCTTGACATAAAAACGTTATAATCTTCTAACTTCAACCCAGCCTGTCTCCATGAAGGACCTTCTGGGTTAAAATCCCATCCAACGATTTTCTCCCTCACCACAAAGTTTCACATTGGTGAAATACCACTTTGTGAATTCAATCCCACCAGGATTTAGCTCCTCTTTATGGTTTAATCTCTCACTTAAAGGTAGACAAGCTCGCTCCTCATCTCAAGGTTAAGAATGGATTCAAGTCCAACCTCCGCCTTTCGAAATCCAAGTTTCTCTTGTTTCTTGTTTCTAAAACCACCTAACTTTAATCACCAATCCAATCCAGGCTGTTTCAATTTTCTGGACTCTTCCCTAGCTTTGTGTTGTTCTACTATGGTACGAACATCTTGCAGGAGTTGTTTGGCATCATATACAATCCCATCTTTCACTGTATATTTTACACCTCCTACCCTTACAGGCTCATTATCCTCCCCAATCCTTATAGCTCCTGTTCCATAGAGCACTTTAAGGTTTTGAAGAGGATTCTCTTCCAGTATGACAAAATCAGCCAATTTCCCCACTTCAACAGTACCGATTTCTTTGTCCATACCTAATGCCTCAGCTGCGTGCATGGTAGAAGCCCTAATTACTTCCAAAGGATGGAATCCTGCCTCTCTCAACAGTTCCATTTCACGGATGTAAGCAAATCCATATAATTGATATATAAATCCTGAATCAGAACCAGTTGTCACTCTCCCCCCCCTGTTTTTGTATTCATTAACAAAAGTCATCCATATCCTGTAATTTTCTTTCCATTGTAACTCCTCCTCTGTGGTCCAATCAAACCAATAGGAACCATGGGATTCCCTACTTGGTTTATAAAATCTCCATAAGGAGGGCAAAGTATATTCTTCGTGCCACTCCGCCCTTCTGGCACGCATCAGATCCCTATTGGCTTCATAAATATTGAAAGTAGGGTTAATGGTAAAGTCCAGGTCCAATAATTCCTGCATCACTTTATTCCAATGATCTGAATAAGGCGGTGCCGCCTGCTTCCACAATTTCCCTGCCTCTGCAAATCTATGCTGTTCATTTTGATAGTTGTAATCCAAACGATAATCCTGAATGGTTCTATCTTCAAATAATGCCTCGGGAAGGCCATACCAGTGTTCCATGGTGGTCAAACCGGCTCTTGCTGAATGTAGCACATTCCATCTGGCCACATCCATTTGGGCATGGTGCATGGCTGACCTGAGACCAATTCTTTTATTTTCTTCCAAAGCGGCCTGCATGACTTCAGGTTTGGCTCCAAAAAACTTGACTCCATCCCCTCCTCTCCTTGCATTTTCATTGACCCATGCTTTTGCTTCTTCTGCGTTGGTTATGGGTCTGGTTGCTCCTTGACCAAAAACAGTATATGCCAGCAATCTAGGAGCCGTTATAGTATTGGCAGCAGACTTACGTTTGTGGTCCAGGACCCAATCCAATCCATTACCTGCAGAAGGATCCCTTACTGTGGTGATCCCATGGGACATCCAAAGTTTGAAAACATATTCTGCAGGAGTCCCCTGACCTGAACCTCCGATATGTCCGTGCATATCTATGAATCCGGGTAGAAGATAATGCCCATCCAGCTCCATAACTTTGTCATTGGGGCCTGCTTTAGGTCTTCTTTCATCTTTAATTGGAACACCTGGATAACCCACCACATTAACTTCAATTATTTTATTTTTTTCCACTACTATATCCACTGGTCCAATAGGTGGTGCTCCTGTACCATCAATCAGGGTAACACCCCTGATAATCAGTTTATCATAGGGTCCTTCTCCTTCTTTCCTATCAGGAGAAGGCATTACTTGGGAGAATGCACTATAAGGAAAAACCAAAAGGCCAAACAACAATAGCCGGAATAGATTATTTTTCATTTGTCAAGGTGCTTATTAGCCTCAAAATAGCCCTTTTCCCACAATTAAAAAAACCGATTGTCAATTCTAGTGACAATCGGTTTTAAATTGTTTTTTTTAACAAGACTTGGACACCTTAAATCAGTAAGGGGCCGGAACAAGTTCCAGTCCTTGTTGAATGCCTTTCTCTATAGCAGGAACCCCTCTTTCCATCCACATTGGCATTGGAGCATCCTTGAGGTAATGGTCAAAGAATTGCATCATACGGGTCTGGAAGTCTATCCTGTTTTCTCGCTTCACCGGCCAATGGGGTTCACCATTGTAATTCAACATCCAGGTTGGCTTATTGAGTCTTCTCATCGCCAAATACATTTCAATTCCCTGATACCAAGGCACTGCCCCATCGGCATCATTATGCATCAAAAGCAAAGGAGTTTCTATTTTATTGGCAAAAAACAAAGGAGAATTTTCAATAAACGGCAATGGATTTTCCCAAAGACTTACCCCAAGTCTGGATTGGGCTTTTTCATATTGGAACATACGGGCCAGTCCTGATTCCCAGCGGATTCCTCCATAAGCACTTGTCATATTGGCCACAATGGCTCCTGCCTCAGCTGCTCTGAACATTCTTGTTCTGGTCAAGATATAGGCTGTTTGATAGCCACTCCAACTATGACCCTGAATACCAACCCTGTCTTTGTTAACAAAACCCTGTTCTATCAGATAGTTAACCCCAGGAATGATACAATTAAAAGCACTCTCACCTGGATATCCTGTCTGATAAACTACATCCGGAACAAAAATCAGGTAATCATTACTGACATACATGGTCCTGTGTACCAAAGAGCGGATCGGTTCAGGTTTGTGGTGCTGATGAAGTGTATTTGAAAATTTCTCATAATATACCACGACCATGGGATACTTCTTTTTGGGGTCAAAATTTTCAGGCTTATACAAAATCCCTTCTAAAGGTATATTGTCTAAAGAATTCCACTTGACTATTTCCGCAGTTCCCCATAAATAATCTGATTGCTGTGGATTGGCCTGACTTACTTTTCTAGAATTACCAAAACTAAGATCCGCTACCCTCAAATCAGGAAATTCCTGAAAGTTTTCTCTTGTGAAAAGCAACAAATCCTCCTCTTTGGCTTTTTCAATCAGGTTGTACCTATGAGCAGTTTTTACAAGAATTGATGGGTTGGCGAAATTTGACTGCCATCTGGCAAAACCCGCCTCCTTACTATTTTCATCAAAAACAGATAACAGTAGGTTTTTACCCAAATCGACAAATCTTTCCTCAGGGTCCAGTTTTTGATACCTATATACTATGTTGCTTTCCCTTCCATTCTTAGTCAACCTCTCGGGGTTTCTAACTCCTTTTGGGTCAAACTTCCAAATATCGAATCTGTCATAGATCAGTATAAACTCCTCATTCAAGGTCCACCCCGCAAGGCCATAAGGTGAGGGATAGTCAGGAACATCCACGTCCTCTTCCCCGAAGGAAACCGATAGACCATGGTTAAGTTTAACGGTTTTTCCTGTTGCAAGATGATGGGTAAACCAGGCTGTATCAGGACTGCTGTACCAATACACAAAATTAGCATCGGGAGATAATCTTGCATTTCCTTTTATCTCTTTTGCGATCAATTGACTCTTTCCTGAATTTAAATCTATGCGGTAGAGATCAGTAAATGCACTGATATCCCAAGTTCTCATGACCCGGTAGGCCCTGTCATCAAGTCCCAAAACCACCGCTGCTTTTCCTTCCTCGTCAATTCTGATTTCTGGGATTTCAGGACTCCCTAACTGTACCAAATTCTTGGTCTGAAGGTCTATGACTGCCAGATAACTTTTCTTTTTTTCCCTATCAAGTCTCCTGTTTTGCTCCGGATAGATATAATCATCCTGCCAATGCCAGACTTCTACCTGAACCATTTCTTCAGGAAGCAATGTGGTATCCTGAAGGACAGGTACTGGATTGGTTCCTATAAAAAGCCTTTTCCCATCTTTTGAAAAATTCGGATAATAATTTTCAGAAATCAGCCAAGATTCAGGAATTCCAGGTGTTTCTTCATCAGCAAGCACAGAAGCCAAACCACTTCCCCTTTTCCAATACATCAACTTAGGTTCACGGACCAGGGCCTTGGTAGTATCAAGGTCAGCAATGAAAGCGATTTGCTCCCCGGCTTCATCAATGCTCAGGTACTTATATTTATGTTTGTTGTGCCCTTTGAAAATTTGGGAAGTTGAACCTGACATTAAATCATACCAATAAATCCCAGCAATCATATCCTGCTCATTACCAGTACTATGAAATAAAAGCCCTGTACCATTTTCGGAAAAAATATAATCCTTCACATATTCAAATCTTTCTTCAGCCCCATTAGTAAGGTTTTTTAAAACCAAGAGATAACCATTGTCATCAGAAAATTTCTTTGATTTCCCGTTGCCATTTCCTTCGGTTTGTCTTTCGGTTTGGTAAGCCAACCAGCCTCCGGATTTTTTTGGAATTTTATAGGATTTAACATTGGGAACTTTGTTGGCAATTTTGCTGGAAAAATCAAATATCCCCAAAGAATCCTTTGGCATCTCTTCTTTTTTCTTTTTTAATCTCCTTAAATATGTAAGGCTGTCTTTCTGGGCTTTGATCAAAAAAACTGCATGTCTACTGTCCGCTGTCAACTGGATATTGGCAGCCCTATCTACAGCAGACTGTGTGTTTTTTACCAAATCGTAAAAAATCACTTTTCCATCTGAATCTTCCGGATTCAAGGTAAAGGCCACATGCTTCCCATCTGGTGTCAATTGTCTGAAAGTAATGCTTTTCCACTCATCATAGGCTACATGGGTCAAAGGCCTTTTGATTTTTTGTGGGGGAGTTCCTCTTCTTTGGGCATAACTTGGGAGAACCAAGATCACCAAAATTAAGGCTGTGATTATATTTTTCATTCTATTCATAATTTTCCGACCTGAAAATAGATCATTCAAAAAAATTAAAAAAACGCCAATCCCTTTTCGGAAGTTAGGCGGTTTTTATGGTCAAATAAAATGTTGAAATCCTAATGTAGTTCTTAATTTTTCCTAAAATTATTCCAATTATTCATATCAGTCCCGATTCCAATCTGCCCTGTGATACCTGAGTGATAGATCCCTACATGAATAGGACTACCCATGCTTTGTGCCTGGACTTTGCCGATGAAGAAAAAAAAGCATACAAAAATGAAAAAAGAAAATCTTAGTAAAACCATTCATCGAATTAATTTAGTTAATTAACTAAACAAATGGATTGATCACTAAAATCTTACTTTGGTAAAAATTTAATTCCCCCTTAATATCTCCATTGGAGCCATCTTTATGATTTTTCTTCCATTCAACCAACCCAAAACTACTGTTAGCATCGTAATGGCTATATATACAATGAGTGCTTCTTTATAGGCTCCTCTGAAAGGCAATTCAAAAACAAATTCACTTAAAAGGAAAGTTGCCAGTAGAGACAATAATATCCCGCTCAGAGAGGCCAAGGAACCCAAAAAGAAATATTCCAAGGTATTGATTATACTGACTGTACCACTATCAGCACCAAGCGTCCTCAAGAGAATACTTTCGCGCATCCTTTGGTATTTACTGATGATCAGGGAACTGATCAACACCAAAATACCGGTAATTATGCTGAACAGGGCCATAAACTGAATAACAAAACTGATTTTACCAAGAATTTCCTCAAGTGTTTCTACGATAACCCCTAAATTGAGAACAGAAACATTGGGGAATTCACGGACAATTTCCGATTGGACATCCGCTGCTTGTCTGTCATTTTTTGTTTTTGTGATGACCACATGAAATTTTGGTGCATTATTCAGGACATTGTCAGGAAAAAGTACTAGAAAATTGGTGGAGACCTGATTGAACTTTACATCCCTAAAACTTCCCACAAAGGTTTTAATAGGTCTCCCCTGCACATTGAAAATGATTTCATCACCGATTTCAATACCCGAACGCATAGCGTATCCCTGATCCATTGAAATAAAAACTGAATCACCGGGGTTGACCACCTTTCTGAGTTCCCCTTTAACCAATCGCTCAGAACTAATCAGCGAGTCCCTATAGGTTACCCTGAATTCTCTGTTATAAAGCCATCTTGATCTTCTTTCTTCCTCCGGTAATTCCTCATTGGCTTTTTTGGTCAGGCCATTGATAGATTCAAGTCCCATAGTGACAATTGGCACCTCCTGCAATACAGGCAAACCCTTCGATTTGACTTTTTCTACTACCGAAGTTACCTGATGGGTTTGGATATCAAAAAGCAACATATTGGGTTGATCTTCCTTATCCGCAAACTTTGCCTCATCCAATAACTGATTTTGCACGAAAAAGAGGGTACTGATCATGGCTGTACCCAATCCTATGGTAGCGATTAAAGCAATTGTCTGATTATTCGGCCTGTATAGATTGGCCAATGACTGTCGTATAGTATACCTCAGGGAAATCGGCAGAAACTTCCTGATCAACAACATAATGCCCAAAGCAACTGCCCAAAGTATTAAAAAAGCAAAGACCACAAAACCAGTGAATCCGAGAGCTTCTTTCCAACCTCTTAAAAGGGCAAAACTAAAACCAAATACAAAAAGAAGAATCCCTCCAATAACCATCCATCTTATTACATCTTTTGTTAATTTAATTTCACCTTCTTCAGGTCTAAGGGTGGCCATCGGAGACACTTTCCTAATTTTTAAAAGGGGCAATAAGGCAAACAGCACAGAAACCAATAATCCGGTCAAAACTCCAAATCCAACACTGCTCCAGGAAACATCCACATTTACCTTAACTGGTAAAAAATCTTCAAAAACAGCAGGTAGCACGAATTGAAGTATTGACCCGAAGAAAGCACCGACCAAAGAACCTGCCAGGCCCATGATTAGAATTTGAACCAAATATATCTTCATGGCAGTCCAAGCTGAAACTCCCAAACAGCGGAGCACGGCCACAGAAGGCAATTTTTCTTTTACAAATACATTCACTGCACTAGCAACCCCAACGCAGCCTAATAATAAGGCAATAAAAGCAACCAGACTCAAAAAATTGGAAAGATTATCGAATGAACGGCCTGTTCTTCTTCTACTTTCATCAACTGTATCGGCGTCAATTTTTTCATCTTCCCAGGCAGCTTCAAATTCTTTGATGAGTTCATCTGGATTTACCTCTTCCTGAAACTTATAATACCTTTGGTATTTTAATCGGCTACCATACTGTATCAAGCCTGTGGCTTCCACATATTCCATGGGTATGTATACTGCCGGTGCTACCGTGGCTGTAATTCCTGTCTGACCAGGAGCTTTTTCCAATTGACCCTCAATGACAAAAGTCAGTTCTCCAACTTTAATACTATCACCCACTACCGCATTAAATTGGGCCATCAGAATTTTTTCAACCAAAGCCTTTCTACCTCCTTGTCTAAAAGTAAATTCTGCCTCCTCAGGTATTGTTTTTAATATTCCATAAAAGGGGAATTGCCCTTCTAGTGCCCTAACCTGGGTTAACCTACTTTCACCAGTTGCCGGAAAGGCCACCATGCTGGCAAAATTTACTTCATTGGCAACTTGTAATGCTATCGAATCCGTAGGCTGAACCCCAATCGGGCTACTCTTATCCAATACAAGGTCAGCACCAACCAATTCCTTTGATTGCCTGTCTATATCATTTCTTAAGTTTTCTCCAAAAGAACTAATTGCCACCAAAGCAGCAATACCCACCACCATGGAGGAAACAAACAAAAGCAGACGGGAAAAATTCTTCCTAAAATCCCGAAATGCCATTTTAAGGATCCAGGAAAAATCAGCCATAAGATGCCTCCTGAATTTTACCCCCTTTAATGTTAATGATCCTATTGGTACGTTTGGCCAATTCAGGATCGTGGGTTACCAAAATCAATGTAGTTCCCTGGTCCTTATTCATATCAAAAATCAAATCTTCTATCATATCACCGGTTTCTGTATCCAAATTTCCAGTGGGCTCATCTGCAAAAAGGATCTTCGGTTCATTTGCAAATGCCCTTGCGATGGATACCCTTTGCTGCTCTCCACCGGATAATTGAGTAGGATAATGGGTCAATCTATCTCCCAATCCCACTTTTTCCAACAGGATAGTGGCCTTTTCCTTGGCATCTTTCCTTTTTTTCAATTCCAAAGGCACCATTACGTTCTCCAGAGCCGTTAAGGTTGGAAGCAATTGGAAATTTTGAAAAATAAACCCCACATATTGGTTCCTGACTGCGGCTCTCTGATCTTCATTCAATTTTTCAAAAGCATTCCCATTAAGCACTACCGAACCTGTAGTAGCAGAATCCAAACCTGCGCAAAGTCCCAATAAGGTAGTCTTCCCACTTCCAGAAGGGCCAACTATAGCTATACTTTCACCTGATTGAATATCAAAGTTGATCTCATCTAATACGGTAAGTTTTTTACTGCCGCTTTGGTATGTTTTGGAAACGTTTTTAACTTTTAATATGGTCATGAAGTTTTTTATATAAATTAACTAGGGAATAAACAATATGTAACGTAGAAAAGGTTTACTCCGTTGGAAATAAAGATACTAGGAAAGTGTGAGCTTCAATGAAAATCCAAACAAAATTGTAATTTTGAAAATATCCTTAATTTAAAAAATCCTTCAAATAAATGCCAGTTTGTGATTTCATCCAAATGAATGATCAAAAAATCAAATAACCCTTACTCCCTATGTTGAATAAATTATTTGCAATTCTATTTATCCCAATAGTAATATTTTCCTGTACCTCTCCCAAAGAAGAAAAGGCTTCTAAGGATCAACCAAATAAGGAAAAGGAAATGGAAAGCCAAAAAAAAGTCATCTTGTTTTTTGGCAACAGCCTTACCGCGGGATATGGTATTGAACTGGAACACTCTTTTGTAGGCTTGGTCGCCCAAAGGATTGACAGCCTGGATATGGATTACAGAGTAATCAATGCCGGGCTTAGTGGTGAGACTACGGCAAGCGGCTTAAGCCGTTTGGAATGGTTCTTGGAGGAAGAGCCTGATATTTTTGTTTTGGAATTGGGCGCCAATGACGGTTTAAGAGGGATTACTTTGTCAGAAACAAAGAAAAACCTCAAAGCCATTATCCAAACCGTTAGGACACAGTATCCTGAAACCACCATTTTGTTAGCAGGGATGCAGATCCCCCCCAATATGGGACAGGAGTACATCAAGGAATTTCAAGAAATTTATCCTGCTGTTGCACTGGAAGAAAATGTGGAACTGATCCCATTTTTATTGGAAGGGGTAGCTGGAAATCCAGACCTCAATCTTCCTGATGGAATTCATCCAACAGAGGAAGGCCATTTGATTGTATTTGATACCGTCTGGAAATATTTGGAGGATTTATTGTAACTTCATTTTAAAAATTTCCCGAAAAAATAAATAAAAATTATTTAATCTGTCCCCAAACCAAAAAAGCTCATCTATAACTAGTCCTCTGAATTACATAAATTAAATTTTGAAATATTAGACTTACTAGATATCAATTCAAAAACTTTGATTTGAATTATTAATTTTTTTTGCAAACTTGTAAGACAAATACAAAAATTTTATAAAACATGAGTTTTGAAATCAAAACATCCAGCGAGACCTATGATGTGATAATTGTAGGTTCTGGCGCTGGTGGGGGAATGGCTTCTAAAATACTTTCCGAAGCGGGTTTGTCTGTTGCGGTATTAGAAGCAGGTGGAGATTTTGACCCTGCCAAAGACGAAGACAGGACCCAATTAAGACCACCATGGGAATCTCCAAGACGTGGAGGAGGAACTAGAATCAGACCTTTTGGAGATTTTGACCAGGCTATTGGAGGATGGGATATTGAGGGTGAGCCCTACACAAGAGGAGAAGGAACCTCTTTTGACTGGTTCAGATCAAGAATGGTGGGAGGAAGGACAAATCACTGGGGGAGAATTTCCCTTAGATTTGGGCCAAATGATTTCAAAAGAAGAAGTATTGATGGAATGGGAGATGACTGGCCGATTGGTTATGATGATCTAAAGCCTTATTATGATAAAGTAGATAAACTCATTGGGGTTTTTGGATCCAAAGAAGGCATTTACAATGAGCCTGACGGATTTTTCCTTCCTCCGCCAAAACCCAGACTTCATGAAATGTATATCATGCGCGGAGCCCAAAAAGTAAATATCCCTATTATACCGGGAAGGTTGTCAATGCTGACACGACCCATTAATAATGAAAGAGGGGTATGCTTTTTTTGCAATCAATGTAACCGGGCCTGTCAAGCTTATGCAGATTTCTCCTCTGGAACTTGTCTGATTAAACCTGCAATGGCCAAAGGTAAGGTAGATTTATATACCATGGCTATGGTCAGAACGGTTACCACAGATGATTCCGGAAATGCCACAGGTGTATCTTATATCAGTAAAGTGGACATGAAAGAATATAAACTCCGGTCAAGAGTGGTCGTTCTGGGTGCTTCTGCCTGTGAATCTGCAAGGATCATGATGAACTCTAAATCCAAAACCCATCCCAATGGAGTAGGTAACAGCAGTGGAATGGTAGGTAGATATCTCCACGATTCCACAGGGGCAGACAGAATGGGGATTATGCCGGATTTGATAGATAGAGAAAGATACAATGAAGACGGTGTCGGTGGAATGCATGTATACACCCCTTGGTGGCTGGATAATAAAAAACTGGATTTTGCCCGTGGTTATCATATAGAATACTGGGGAGGAATGGGAATGCCATCCTATGGTATAGGCTTTTCCATGGACACCATGAGGAAATACCTCAAAGATGAATTTGGTAACCCATCACCTAATGGAGGCTATGGCGAAGGCTTGAAAAAAGATATCCGCAGATTATATGGAAGTACTTTAGGCATGTCAGGCCGTGGTGAAAGTATTCCACAGTACAGTAACTATTGTGAGATAGACAATAATGTGGTAGACAAGTACGGTATTCCGGTATTGAAATTCCATTACAAATGGACAGATCAGGAAATAAAGCAGGCAAAACACATGCAGGACACCTTCGAAGAAATACTGACGGAAGCAGGTGCTGTATTGCTGGGTAAAAAACCTGGTCCGGATACCATGTACGGATTGGCGGCTCCTGGAAGAATTATCCATGAGGTGGGAACTACAAGAATGGGCAACAATGCCTCTTCCTCTGTATTGAACAGCAATTGTCAGGCCCATGATTGTAAAAACCTTTTTGTGGTGGATGCAGGACCATTTGTTTCCCAAGCTGACAAAAATCCAACCTGGACCATTCTGGCGCTTGCTTGGAGAACTTCCGATTACATCGTTGATCAGTTGAAAAAGAAAAACATTTAAACACCGGAGCCATGAATAGAAGAGAAAACCTAAAACTCCTTTTCACCGGATCTTTGGCATCCGGGTTTTTGCTGACCCATTGCAGTCCAAAAGATAAAGAATTGGATTATTCCCCAAAAATCACCGGAGGTACTCCCGGAGGTAGAACTGCAGAAGAAATCTCAAGGGATCAAAAGCTACTTTCAGAAACTTTCTTTACGGATGAAGAAAGAAAAAAACTGGATGTATTGGTGGACATCATTATGCCAGCTGGGGAAGATTCAGGAAGTGCCACAGAAGCCGGTGTACCAGATTTCATAGAGTTTATGATGAAGGATTACCCGGCTTATCAAACTCCCATGAGAGGTGGCTTAATGTGGTTGGATAATTACAGCGATGATACTTATGGCAAAAAATTCCTGGATCTTTCATCAGTAGAGCGCATGGAAGTTATTGATTTGATTGCCTGGCCAGATAAAGCCACCTCTGACATGAAAGGAGGGGTGATGTTCTTCAACATGCTTAGAAACCTTACTTCAACGGGATATTTTACCTCTGAAATAGGATTTAAATATTTAGGATATAAAGGGAATACCCCCAATGCATGGGACGGTGTACCTGGTGAAGTCCTGAAAAAACATGGTTTTGAATATCCCGAGAAGTACCTGTCGATTTACCTCAAACCTGAGGAAAGAGGTCAGATCGCTCAATGGGATGATGATGGAAATCTAATAGGGTAGTTTTAATATTAAGGTTTCTGCAATTGCAGAAACCTTTTTTCGTTTACTATCAAATAAAAAACAATTTGGTAGACAAATACATATTATTTTTCATTTATTCTCTGGTTTTTGCAACCTTTATCAAATTTTCCTCATCCATTCCATTGTTGAATTTTCATTTTTATGAGACAAATAATATTCCTGATTATATTCCTATTAGCCAATACTCTGTTTACTTCTTGTAGTAAAACAGTTACTTTGAACCGTATGGTTCCTGCAGAAATAAGTGTTTCGACCTATGTACAACGTTTGTTGCTGGTCGACAGAACAGCCCCTCAAAATGAAGGAATAGCGATCATAGAAGGAATTTTTTCTGGAGAGGTACCATTTGAGGTGAAAAATGCAGCTGAAGCAACCTTGACCGCTGTCCAGCAAGAATTGAACACCTCACCAAGATATGAAGTCATCAGGGCAAGGGAAAGGTTGAGGGGAGGATTATTCAGTCAAACCTTCCCAAGTCCATTAACCTGGGCACAGGTGGATGAGCTTTGCAGCAGATATGGAACAGATGCCATATTGGTTTTAGAAAAGTTCTCTTCTGATTTTGTAGTCACTGACAAAAAGAAAATGGTCAAAAAAACTATAGGCACAGGTAGGGATGCACGGGAAATCGAGGTGGAAGGGGTTTACATGGAAGGTGTAGCTTCAGTCAGCGCTGGATTCAGGTTATATGACCCAGAAACCATGAATATTTTCGATCAGGTGAATTATGACAAAACCAACCTTTGGTCTGCCGAGGCAGAAACCAAAACCCAGGCTACAGCCATGCTCATTGATAAAGTCCGGGCTACCCAATATGTTGGAAGGATGGCGGGGGCAAGTTATGCTCATAGAATTGCGCCTATGAATGTATCCATAAACCGTACATTTTATGAAAAACCCAAATCGTTTCCTGAATTGTCCAAGGGTTCACGATTGGCCCAGGTAGGTCAATGGGAAGAAGCTATAGACACTTGGAAAGAAGGCTTAAATCAAAATATTGATAATAAAACGGCGGGGAGGTTATGTTATAATATTGCTTTGGGCCATGAAGTAATGGGTGACTTGGAATCATCAAGATTTTGGGCTGGGAAAGCATTTACCGATTTTGGATTCAAAAAAGGAAGAACATACTCTCAGGAAATATCCCAAAGAATTCTTCAAGAGGAGATTGTAAGAGAACAATTGGCCAAAGAATATTCAGACTGACTTTACCCTACTCTTTTTGACTCAGGTTTTTAAGTGGGACGTATTAAACAATGGATGGAAAAAAACTAAGAGATATTTAGTATTTTATCTACCTTCAAAACTTTTTTTGAAAGTTGGTATTCCCTAGTATCATTTTGGTTTTCTTCAAAAATTCCCTGTAAAAAATGAAATTAATCAGGCTGGATGCAGAAAAATAAAAAAAGAGCTATCCTAATATTGGATAGCTCTTTTTTCGCGGCAAAACAGGAACTATTGGATTTCTTTTAACAGCTCTTTCACTGCTGCCTCAATCTGAGCATCTTTTCCATGAAGAATCTCTTCAAATGGGGTTGCTACTTTAATATCCGGCTCCAATTGAAGATTTTCCAAAGGACGGTCTTCCGCAATTCCGTAGAAAGCGATCATTGGAATTCCGAATACTATAGTAGGATCAATTTGTGTTTCCCACCAAACGGCCGTACTGGTTCCAGGAACAGGCATACCGATCAATTTACCAATTCCTTTGGCCCTATAGGCATATGGAAAAGCATGGGCATCAGAGTAGTTACTTTCACTCATCAATACTACACTTGGTTTGGACCATTTGTCCCTTGGTTCCCCTCCCTTGGAAACAAATCCATAGGGTCTAAAGGTAGCATAAGGTTTACCATCCAGAAAAGTGGAAAGGTCTTCATGCAACCAGCCTCCTCCATTGAATCTTGTATCCACAATCAAAGCTTCCTTGTCTGCATTTCTACCCAATACCTCATCAAACACGACCCTATAACTACCATCGTTCATCCCTTGAACATGCACATAACCGATTTTCCCGTTACTGAGCTTATCTACCATTTTTCTCATAGAATCAACCCATCTTTTGTAAAGGAGAGCATTCTCTGCTCCATTGGCTATAGGTTTCACCGTCTCTTCATACCTGCTATTTGATACCGGATCATACATGCTTAAGAGTACATTTTTATCTGCTTTTCTATTGAGCAAAATATTCCAGTCCATAGCATCATTGATTTCCACCCCATCTATTTTTTCAATCACATGCCCAGCCTTTACTTTACTTTGGGCTTTATCTAAAGGTCCCCCTGTAATGATTTCTTCAATTTTCAATCCGTTTCCAGAAGCCATTTCATCGTAAAAAAGCCCCAAAGATGCCGTCTCGTCACCATTTTCAGGTCTATGGGAATATCTTCCTCCTGTATGAGATCCGTTGAGTTCTCCCAGAATTTCACTTAGTAATTCCTGGAAATCATAATTGTTGTTGATATGAGGTAAAAACCTTGCATAATTTTCCCTATACATGTTCCAATCAATGCCGTGCAATTTAGGATCATAGAATTTCTTCTTTACTTGCCTCCAAGCATGATGGAAAATGTACTCCCTTTCCCCTGCAGTATTCAGAACCATTTCGGCACTGATTCCTACATTGGAAATTTTACCACTTGCTGTTTCGACCTTAGAGATTTTGCCATTGGCCAAGACAAAAAGGTTTTTTCCTTCCTTATCCAATTTAATTGTCCCTGGACCTGAATTGGTTTTTGCCAAAGACTTCAATTCCTTTGTTCTTGTATCCAAAGACCAGACATCATATTTATCCTCGAAACTGGCCATAAAGAAAAGCTTGTCACCATCCGGGGCCATCTCAAAAGAGGATAAATTGACTGATCCGGTAGTTAATCTTAGCTTTCTGTTTTCAATATCTTTTACATCTAAGACCAAAGGCCCATCCTCTTTTTTATTCCCGTTTTCTTTATTCTTATCCTTTTCCTTATCTTCTTTTTCCTTGACCAAATCAAATTCATCCTTACTCAATCGGAATCTATCGTAGGCTTCTTTATCAAAAAACATAGCATAAATATCCAATTCTCTAGCGCCTTGGTATGCCAAAGGTTTTTTCCCGTCTTTATCATTGACCCAAATAAAGGCCTTTCCTTTCATAGCAAATTTCCCCCCTCCATCTGAGAATCCACTATTGGTCAAATTAATGCCTTCTTGGGTTCTGGAAGCATCATACAATACCATGTGGCTTGCACCGAAATAACCCAAAGCATTTTTTGCAATGATCCATTTACTATCGGGACTCCAGGTGAAATCCTGGTCTCCATCACTGTAAGAAAAATTCTGTCCTTCAGGAATAATGGTCCTGGCAGTTTTATTCGCAAGATTAAATACCTTTAATATATTTCGTTCTTCCAGATAGGCTATCTCCTTGCCATCGGGAGATACTACTGGTTGGAACTCATCTTTTTCGGAAGCTATGACTGGCTCTTCTTTGATCAGGGTAGCTGCAAAAAAGTACGGTTCTTCACTTCTAACAATACTTGCTTTAAAAATATCCCAACTATCTCCTCTTTCAGTAGAATAATAAAGAGTTCTTCCATCCTCAGACCAACTAAGCATTCTTTCCTGTGCTGAGGTATTGGTGATCCTTTTGGTCAGGTTGTTATCAGCAGCAGTGACAAAAATCTCTCCTCGGAATACAAATGCAATTTCTTTTCCATTTGGGGATAGCGCCATTTCGGTGGCCCCACCGTTGACAGAAACAATTTTTTCTTCGTTCCCTCTAAAGTCTGCAAAGATTGAAATGTTCACTTTTTTGGGCTGTTCACCCTCTTTAAGGGTATAAATTTCACCATTCCATGAAAAAGTCAATAAATCATTATTTGACCTGCTGAGATGTCTGACGGGATGGTCTTCGAAATAGGTCAATTGCATTTCTTGACCATTGGCAATTTCTCTTTTAAATATATTCTGTGATCCGTTCTTCTCACTCAAGTAATAAGCAAATTTACCATCTGCTGAAAAAAGAGGTTCTCTGTCCTCCCCTTCAAAATCACTGACCTGGGTATATTTCTTGGTTGCCAAATCATAAACCCAAATATCTCTGGTCACAGATGAAGTATGGTGTTTTCTCCATTCATCTTCATATCCTTTTCTATCTTGGAATATGATTTTACCTCCATTGGCATCATAGTTTGCAAATTGAAACCCTGCAGTTGAAATCAAAGTATTTCTTCCCCCCGCTACAGGTACTTTGTACAATTTTCCAAATAGGCCTTTGTTTGGGAAACGGACTGAGGATTGCAAGTCATTCCTCGGAGAACTGAAAATGATATGCATTCCGTCCGGGCTAAAATCCCAAGGAAAGTCATTTCCAGAATGATAAGTCAATCTTTTAGCCTCTCCCCCATTTGATGGAATCACATAAACATCAAAATTACCATAACGATCACTCGAAAAAGCAATCTGCTTTCCATCGGGACTCCAAACTGGCATAAAATCATGAGCTTCATGAAGGGTTAGGGGGAATGCAGTTCCACCTTCAGTTTTAACTTTAAACAGGTCTCCTTTGTAACCGAATACAATTTCTTTTCCATCTGGGGAAATGGCCGGATACCTCAACCATAGAGGGTTACTTTGGGCAAATGACGTAAATGTCAATCCCAAATATACAAGGGCAGCATAAATTATTCTCATATTGGTTATTGATTTAGTTTCGGTCTGAATCTAATAAAAAAACGGCCATTACCCTAAAAATTCACTTTCATCGGAAATTTTGATTGAGTTTCTGGCTTATTAAACATTAAAATAAAAAAAACAGCCCAGGGGCTGTCTTTTAAATAAAATATCAAACACTTATAAAATTATTGGCTCATTTTCCGGGAAAATAGGCCGATTCACCTAATTGCTCTTCTATTCTTAGCAGCTGGTTATATTTAGCCATCCTATCAGACCTTGAAGCCGAACCTGTTTTAATTTGACCGCAATTGGTCGCGACTGCAAGATCAGCAATGGTAGAATCTTCAGTTTCTCCAGATCTATGCGACATCACTGCTGTAAAACCAGCTTTGTGGGCAAGAGCAATGGCATCCAATGTTTCGGTTAATGTTCCAATTTGATTTACTTTAACAAGAATTGAGTTGGCTGACTTTTCTTCAATACCTCTTTTGAGGAATTTAACATTAGTCACAAATAAATCATCTCCAACAAGTTGGATTTTGTCTCCTATTTTTGCAGTCAGCATAGCCCAACCATCCCAATCTTCTTCAGCACAACCATCTTCTATAGAGTCTATTGGATATTTCTCAGCAAGTTCAGCAAGATAAGCGACTTGCTCTTCCCTACTTCTTATTTTTCCTGAAGGACCTTCAAACTTAGAGTAATCATATTTTCCATCCTTGAAAAATTCAGATGCCGCACAATCCAAAGCGATAGTAACATCATCACCTGCTTTGTATCCTGCTTTTGAGATAGCGTCCAAAATACATCCCAAGGCTTCTTCTGTTCCGCCAGAGAAATTAGGCGCAAAACCTCCTTCATCGCCCACTGCTGTACTTAAGCCTTTATCATGAAGGATTTTTTTCAGGTGATGGAAAATTTCACAGCCCATTCTGATAGCTTCAGAAAAACTGGAAGCACCAACAGGCCTTACCATAAATTCCTGGAAAGCAATTGGAGCATCAGAGTGGGAACCACCATTAATGATATTCATCATTGGAACTGGGAGTGTATTGGCGTTTACACCACCTATATAGCGATAAAGAGGCTGGCCAGATTCCATAGCAGCTGCTTTGGCAACAGCCAATGAAACACCAAGGATAGCATTTGCGCCAAGTTTGCTCTTATTAGGAGTTCCATCCAGATCAATCATGATCCTATCGATAAGGTTTTGCTCAAATATATCTAAGCCTACCAATTCAGGCGCTATTACATCGTTTACATTTGAAACTGCCTTGAGAACTCCTTTTCCAAGATATTTTGATTTATCTCCGTCTCTAAGTTCAACGGCTTCATTAACACCTGTTGAAGCACCACTTGGAACCGCTGCTCTTCCAAAAGCACCATTTTCGGTCACCACATCAACTTCTACAGTTGGATTCCCTCTGGAGTCTAAAATTTGTCTAGCATGAATCGATTGAATCAATGTCATAATGTAAAAGGTTTAAGAGTTGTTAATTTTTATGCATTAAAGATATAAAATCATCAAATAAATACCTTGAATCATGAGGCCCTGGAGAGGATTCAGGATGGTATTGAACTGAAAAAGCAGGTTTATTGATAAGCCTGATGCCAGCCACTGTATTGTCATTCAAATGTACATGGGTGATTTCCACTTCATCGCTTTTTATCACATCTTCCCTTTTGACCACAAAACCATGGTTTTGTGAAGTGATTTCACTTTTACCGGTCAAAAGATTCTTGATTGGATGGTTTAGTCCTCTATGACCATGGTGCATTTTGTAGGTGGAAATGCCACAAGCTTCTGCAAGGATCTGATGGCCTAAACAAATTCCAAATACAGGCTTGTTGGTTGCCAGTATTTCTTTGGTGGTCTTGACAGCATAATCCATCACCGCAGGATCTCCGGGTCCATTGGAAAGAAAATATCCGTCTGGATTCCAGCTTTCCATTTCAGAAAGTGTTGTTTTTGCAGGGAACACTTTACAATAAACCCCTCTGTCCGCCAGGTTTCTAAGGATATTTAATTTGATCCCAAAATCCAAACAGGCTACTCTGATCTGGGAGTTTCTATCCCCAAAGTAAAATGGTTCCTTTGTACATACTTTAGAAGACAATTCCAAGCCGTTCATATCCGGAACTAGATTTAATTGGGCCTTTAGCCCTGCTAAATCATCTTCGAACTCAGAACTGATGATGGCATTCATTGCTCCCTTAGATCGTATATGCCTTACCAGTTTTCGGGTATCAATATCGGCAATTCCAGTAATGCCATATTTAACAAGATAATCCTGCAATGAACCACTGGCATCCAATCTACTATAGACTTCAGAAAAGCTGTTTACCACAATCCCTGCAATTGTGGGATGATCTGATTCCACTTCTGAATCGATTACCCCATAATTTCCAATATGGGATGTCGTGGTCACAATAATCTGACCTGTGTAAGAAGGATCTGTATATATTTCCTGATATCCGGTCATTCCGGTATTGAAACAGATTTCACCACCATTAGTACCAGGACTTCCAATTAAAGTACCACTAAAGAGGGTGCCATCCGCCAAAAGAAGTGAAGCTTTTTGTTTGTTCATCTTATAAATTAAAGGTTGCCAAAGTTAAGTATTTTTAGGGTATTAGCCTTGTGAAAATAACATGGAAATAAAAAAAGGGATTGAACCAAAGTTCAATCCCCTTATATATTTGAAAATCCAACATGAATTATTCAGCGGATTTTTCTTCATTGTTTTCTTCAGCTTTTGGCTCTTCTGCCTTTGTAGCTTCAGCTTTAGCAGCTGGAGCAGCAGATTCAGCCTTACCTGAACCTCTTCTACTTCTTCTGGTAGTTTTCTTGGCAGGTTTAGCTTCTTTCAACATCAATTCATTGAAATCTACCAACTCAATGATACACATTTCAGCATTATCTCCAAGACGGAATCCTGTTTTGATAATTCTCGTATATCCACCTGCTCTATTGCCGATTTTTTCGACTACTTCACCAAATAAAGCTTTGATGCCTTCTTTGCTTTGCAGGTAGGAAAATGCTACCCTTCTATTATGGGTTGTATCTTCTTTAGCTCTTGTAATCAGAGGCTCTACATATTTTTTTAGCTCCTTAGCCTTGGCAAGCGTTGTAGAAATACGCTTGTGAAGAATCAGGGAGTTTGCCATATTGGAAAGCATGGCTTTCCTATGACTTGCTGTCCTGCCAAGGTGGTTGAATTTCTTACCGTGTCTCATTTTAATTATTCTTCATCAAGTTTATACTTAGATAAATCCATACCGAAGGTCAGACCTTTTTCCTGGATAAGTTGCTCAAGCTCTGCCAAAGATTTCTTACCGAAATTTCTAAATTTCATCATGTCAGAAATCTCTAATTTCGCAAGGTCCCCAAGAGTCTTAACATCAGCAGCTTTCAAACAGTTGAAAGCACGTACAGAAAGATCCAAATCCCCAAGAGGCGTTTTAAGAAGCTTTCTCATGTGCAAGAACTCTTCGTCAATTGGTTCTGGCTCAGACTTCCCGGTTGAATCCAATACCATTGTCTGGTCAGAGAACAACATGAAATGTTGGATCAGGATTTTGGCAGATTCCTGAAGTGCCTTTTCTGGATGTATAGACCCATCTGTTGTCACTTCAAGGATTAACTTTTCAAAGTCGGTTTTTTGCTCAACCCTGGTATTTTCAACACTGTACTTTACGTTTTTGATGGGCGTAAAGATGGCGTCAATTGGTATTACACCGAATACCTGTTCCTTAGGTTTTGATTCTTCTGCAGGAAGGTAACCTCTACCTTTTTCAACTGTCAATTCGATTTCAAAACTTTTTGATTCATCCAGGTGACAAATGACCAGATCAGAATTTAATACCTCAAAAGAAGAGGTGAACTTGGCGATATCTCCAGCGGTGAAAACAGACTGATTCTTAACTTCTACAGTGATTTTTCCGTCTATGGAATCATGGACTTTTTTGAATCTTACCTGCTTCAGGTTAAGGATGATATCAGTCACATCTTCTACAACACCCTCAATTGTGGAAAATTCGTGAACCACTCCTGGAAGCTTCACGGAGGTAATGGCATAACCTTCCAGAGAAGATAACAAAATCCTTCTCAAGGCATTACCGATGGTGACCCCATAGCCCTTTTCTAGTGGCTTGAAGGTAAACAAACCGTGGAAGTCATCGGCTTTTTCCATCACCACTTTCTCGGGCATTTGAAATGCTAATATGGACATATCAATAGTTCTATTTAAGTCTGAAAGTTTATTATTTAGAGTAAAGTTCGACGATCAATTGTTCTTTGATATTCTCAGGAATATCATCTCTTGAAGGAATTGACACGAACTTGCCTGCTAAGGAGGTGTTATCCCACTCTAACCAAGGATAACGGTTACTTTTTCCGGCTAGGCTGTTTGTAATTGCCTCAAGAGATTTTGAACGCTCTCTAACACTTACCACATCACCTGGCCTAAGGGTATAGGAAGGTATATTCACCACTTCCCCATTAACAAGAATATGCTTATGTGAAACAAGCTGTCTTGCACCTCTTCTAGTTGGGGAAATACCCAACCTATAGACAGTATTATCTAATCGGGATTCCAATAATTGAAGTAGGTTTTCACCTGTGATACCTTGTTTTCTTGAAGCAATATCGAACATTTTAGCGAACTGTCTTTCCAATACGCCATAGATGTATTTTGCCTTTTGTTTTTCAGCAAGCTGGATTGCATATTCAGATTGCTTTTTTCTTCTACCTCTTCCATGTTGTCCTGGAGGATAGTTTTTCTTCTGGAGAGCTTTGCTGTATCCTTCGATAGGCTCACCGAATCTTCTGGCGATTTTTGCCTTTGGACCTGTATATCTTGCCATTCTATATTTTCTTTAAGAAATTAAACTCTTCTACGTTTTGGAGGACGACAACCATTGTGAGGAAGTGGAGTCACATCAATAATCGTAGTAACATCTAAACCAACATTCTGTAAAGTTCTGATGGCAGACTCACGACCTGCACCCGGACCTTTTACAAAAACCTCAATCTTTCTTAATCCTAAGTCATATGCCGCCTGACCACAATTTTGTGCTGCCATTTGTGCTGCATATGGAGTGTTTTTCTTAGAACCTCTGAAACCCATTTTACCGGCAGAAGCCCATGAAATCACTTGACCAGAATTATTGGTAATAGAGATGATGATATTGTTAAAGGAAGCTTTGATATGCGCTTGGCCAACAGCTTCTACTTTAACTACTCTTTTTTTACCTTTAGCTTTATCGTTTCTTTTCTGAGCCATGATCTAATTCAAGATTTATTTAGTTGCCTTCTTCTTATTGGCAACAGTTTTTCTCTTACCTTTTCTAGTTCTTGCGTTATTTTTGGTTTTTTGACCTCGGACAGGAAGTCCTTTTCTGTGTCTTAGACCTCTGTAACACCCGATATCCATCAATCTCTTGATGTTCAATTGAATCTCAGACTTAAGAGCACCTTCAGTTCTGTATTCTTCATTGATTATAGTTCTGATAGCGGTTGATTCTTCATCATTCCACTCACCGGCTTTCTTGTCAAAAGAAATTCCTGCTTTTTCCAGGATAGCTCTGGCTGAACTCCTACCGATACCGAATATGTAGGTCAAGCCGATTTCACCACGTTTGTTGTCTGGTATGTCAACACCTGCAATTCTTGCCATAATGATTAACCTTGTCTTTGTTTAAACTTAGGATTTTTTTTGTTGATGACATAAAGCTTTCCTTTTCTACGGATTACTTTACAGTCAACACTTCTCTTCTTAATTGATGCCTTAACTTTCATGTGTATTAAATTTATTTTCAATTGCCACATGGAATTCGCTTATAAACACTTAACAACCCATTAAATGCTATAGGCTCATTTCATGACATTTTATTTGTATCTATAAACGATTCTGCCTTTTGAAAGATCATAAGGGGACAACTCCAATTTTACTTTGTCACCTGGAAGGATCTTTATATAGTTCATTCTCATTTTACCGGAAATATGGGCAATCAATTGATGACCATTTTCCAATTCCACCTTAAACATTGCGTTTGACAATGCTTCTATGATCGTACCATCTTGTTCTATAGATGTCTGTTTTGCCATATTAGAATTTAAAATTTTCTTCTATATACTGGTGTGTAGTCAATATTTCAGTTCTGTCCTCAAAGATTGCTACTGTATGTTCAAAATGTGCAGATGGTTTCCTATCAGCAGTCCTGATAGTCCATCCATCTCTTTCCTGAACAATATTCCTGGTTCCCAGATTGACCATAGGTTCTATGGCAATGACCAAACCATCCTTAAGTATCGGTCCACTCCCTTTTTTTCCATAATTTGGAACTTCGGGAGCTTCATGGAGATTTCTACCTAATCCATGCCCTACCAGTTCTCTCACTACAGTAAAACCTTTAGCTTCTACGAACTTTTGAACAGTCTGGCCTATATCTCCAATCCTATTACCAAAAACGGCCTTTTCAATACCAAGATAGAGAGACTCTTTAGTTGCTTTTAGCAATGACAATACTTGGGGGGAAACTTCACCGACAGGGTAAGTATAAGCGGAATCGCTATGAAAACCTTGGTGAAAGACTCCACAATCCACTGAGATTATATCGCCATCTTTCAAAACATAATTACTAGGAAAACCGTGCACCACCACCTCATTGACAGAGATACATAAGGAAGCAGGAAATCCATTGTAACCTTTAAATGAAGGTACACCATGATTATCTCTGATGTACTCTTCTGCTATCTTATCCAGGAAAGAGGTCTTTACCCCTTCTTTAATATATTTTGCTACTTCTCCGTGAGCTTTACCTAATATCTGAGCGCCTTCTTTGATTATCTGAACTTCCTCGGAAGTTTTATAATGAATCATACTGCGGCTGCATAATTAGAAGGATTGTTTTTCATGTTTCCACTTTTCATCATTCCTTCGTAATGTCTCATTAATAAGTAACTTTCAATTTGTCTAAGGGTATCCATGATTACCCCTACCATGATCAGTAAAGAAGTACCCCCATAGAATTGGGCAAATTCTCCACCTATACCGGCAATTATCGCAAAGGCAGGTAAAACAGCCACCACAGATAACAATATGGAGCCGGGTAAAGTAATTCTTGAAATGATATTATCAATGAAATCAGCTGTAGGAGCACCTGGTTTTATACCGGGAACAAAACCACCATTACGCTTCAAATCTTCTGCAATTTGCTCAGGATTAACTGTTATTGCAGTGTAAAAGAATGTAAAGAGGATGATCATCAGCGCAAATACAAGGTTATACTGCCAAGATGTAAAATCACTGAAGGTACTTCCAATATAATTTGCAATATCACTTTCTGCTGACCAAATCTGTGCAATTAATGCAGGCAGGAACATCAATGACTGGGCAAAGATAATTGGCATTACACCAGAAGCATTTACCTTGATAGGAATATATTGCCTTTGACCACCATAAACTTTTCCTCCTACTACTTGCTTGGCATATTGCACCGGTATCCTTCTTGTGGCTTCCGTCAAGGCTACAACACCCAACACCACAAAGAATAGAACAGCAGCTTCAATCAACAGCAACAACATTCCTGAAGTTCCTTTTGATAAGACTTCAGCAATTATTGCGCCAGGGAACCTGGAAATGATTCCGATCATAATCAGCATTGAAATACCATTCCCAATACCTTTTTCAGTAATTTTCTCTCCCAACCACATACAGAACATTGTTCCAGCAGAAAGCAATACCAATGAACTGAACATAAAGAGAGAAGTACTTACCATAACAGCTCCTGTTGGAAGAATAGTAGCAGTAATATAGCCAATACCCTGTGCAACTGTAATTGCGATGGTCAGCACCCTAGTGATCTGATTGATTCTTTTTCTACCGGATTCTCCTTCTTTCTGAAGCTTTTGAAAGTATGGAACTCCAACAGTTAACAACTGCAACACGATAGATGCAGAAATGTATGGCATGATTCCCAATCCAAAGATGGAAGCATTACTGAATGCACCACCAAGGAAGGTATCAATCAGTCCAAAGATACCTTCAGGAGCATCACCTAATTTGGATGGATCAACACCAGGCAATACGATAAAAGAACCCAGTCTGAATACTACCAGAAATCCAATAGTATTCAAAATACGGATCCTTAAATCTTCAATAGAAAAGATATTCTTAACTGTTGAGATAAATTTTTTCATCTAATTAAAGCTTGTTTACTGTTCCGCCTACTTTTTCGATAGCTTCAACAGCAGAAGCAGAGAAAGAGTGAGCACTTACATTTAATTTGGCTGTAAGTTCGCCTCTACCTAACACTTTTACAAGATCTTTTTTGGAAACCAACCCATGCTCCACTAATGAATCAAAGGAAATAGTGTCCAGATTGTACTGTGTAGCAAGTTCTTGCAACACATTTAAATTGATAGGTTTATAAACTACTTTATTTAGGCTATTGAATCCAAATTTAGGAACTCTTCTCTGAAGAGGCATCTGACCACCTTCAAATCCGAGCTTAGACTTGTAACCTGATCTGGATTTTGCACCCTTATGACCTCTTGTAGAGGTTCCACCCCTACCGGATCCGGTTCCACGACCTATCCTTTTTCTGGATTTTACTGAACCTTCAGCAGGTTTTAATGTATGTAATTTCATAATTAAGCTTCCTCCACTTTTACAAGGTGACTTACTTTTCTTACCATACCAGCGATTGCAGGGTTGTTTTCAACCTCTACAGTCCTGTTGATTTTACCAAGACCTAAAGCAATTATAGTTGCTTTCTGATCTTTTGGTCTTTTAATTGTACTTTTAACCTGAGTTATTTTGATCTTAGCCATCTTCTTACCCGTTAAAAACTTTTGACATTTTAACACTTCTTTGTTGGGAAACAGCGATTGCGTCTCTCAACTGAACCAGGGCATCAATAGTTGCTTTTACCACATTGTGTGGGTTAGAAGAACCTTTGGATTTAGCCAAAACGTCCGTAACACCGGCACTTTCCAAAACAGCACGCATAGCACCACCGGCAATTACACCCGTACCTGCAGCTGCTGGCTTGATCAACACAAAGCCTCCACCAAATTTACCAAGCTGCTCATGAGGAATAGTACCTTTCAAAACAGGAACTCTTACAAGATTTTTCTTAGCATCTTCGATTCCTTTAGTGATTGCATCAGTTACCTCATTGGCTTTTCCAAGACCATAACCAACAACGCCGTTTCCGTCGCCTACAACCACAATTGCAGAGAAAGAAAATCTTCTACCACCTTTTACTACTTTAGCAACACGGTTGATAGCTACTACTTTCTCTTTTAATTCTGTATCTGTTGCCCTAATGGGTTTTCTTCTTACTTGAGACATAATATCTATTAAAATTTAAGGCCTCCTTCCCTTGCACCATCGGCAAGAGCTTTTACATTACCATGATAAATGTATCCACTTCTGTCGAAAACAACTTCAGTGACTCCATTAGCTACTGCTCTTTCAGCAAGTTTCTTACCCACTTCTTTGGATACAGATATATTGGTATTGGATACTGAACCAAGTTCTTTAGAAGAAGCATGCGCAAGGGTATGACCTTTAAGGTCATCTACTAACTGAGCGTATATACCAGTATTGCTTTTAAATACTGACAAACGAGGTCTAGAATCTGTACCGGAAATTTTTCTACGGATACTTTTTTTGATTCTTAGTCTTCTTAGATTCTTATTAAAAGCCATTTTTATTATTTTTTACCAGCAGTTTTACCAGCCTTACGTCTAACATTTTCACCAACGAAACGTATACCTTTGCCTTTATAAGGCTCAACTTTACGCAACGATTTGATTTTTGCAGCAACTTGGCCAATCAATTCTTTGTCAATTCCTTCCAAAGTCACCAATGGATTTTTACCTTTAGGGGTATCTGTCTTAAGTGAAATGGACTCAGGCAATGCAAAGAAAATGTTGTGAGAATAACCTAAGGCTAGTTCTAAAACCTGACCTTGGTTAGACGCCTTATAACCTACACCGACCAATTCAAGTTCTTTTTTAAATCCATCAGATACACCAACAACCATGTTGTTGACCAATGAACGGTACAATCCGTGTAGAGACTTATGTCTTTTAGAGTCTGTGGGTCTTTCCAGGACAATTGAATTGCCTTCAACCTTCACAGCGATGTCGGGATTCACATCCCTCACTAGCGTACCTTTGGGACCTTTAACAGTGACAACATTATATGCTGACACGTCTACAGTAACACCCGCAGGTAAATTTATTGGTTTTTTACCTATTCTAGACATGACGGTTTTTTAATATACGTAGCAAAGTACTTCTCCACCAATTCCTTCTGTTCTTGCTTCTTTATCGGTCATAACACCTTTTGAAGTGGAAAGGATGGCAACACCTAGGCCATTGATAACTCTAGGTAGATCTTCATGTTTTACATATTTTCTCAAACCTGGCTTACTAATTCTTGACAGGCTAACGATGGCATTCTGCTTGGTGGCAGGATTATATTTCAAAGCTATTTTAATAGTACCCTGAGGACCATTCTCCTCAAATTTATAGTTTTGGATATATCCTTTATCATGAAGCACCTTCGTAATTTCCTTCTTAATATTAGAAGCAGGTATCTCAACGATTCTATGAGAAGCCTTAATGGCATTTCTCAATCTTGTTAGATAATCAGCTATTGGATCAGTCATAATTATATTAGTCTAACGGCACTGTCCCGTTACGGGCGTGCAAAGTTACACAATGATTTTTAGAATAAAAACTCTTGTTTGATTTTTACCAGCTAGACTTGGTTAAACCTGGGATTTTACCGGCGGAAGCCATCTCCCTGAAGGTAACCCTATTGATACCAAACTTTCTCATGTATCCTTTAGGACGACCAGTGAGTTTACATCTATTGTGCAATCTCACAGGAGAAGAGTTTTTAGGTAATTTGTCCAAAGCTTCGAAATCACCTGCAGCTTTTAATTCTGCTCTTTTCTTAGCATACTTTGCTACAAGTCTTTCTCTTTTTCTCTCGCGAGCTTTTAGTGACTCTCTTGCCATAATTTTTCTTAGTTATTTTTGTTAACAAAAGGCATCCCGAAAGCTTTCAAAAGCGCATAGCTTTCTTCATCTGTATTAGCTGTAGTAACGAAAGTGATGTCCATGCCGGAAATTTTGTTCACTTTCTCAATACTGATCTCCGGGAAAATGATCTGTTCGGTCACACCCAAGGTATAATTCCCTCTTCCATCAAAGCCTTTGTCACTGATACCTTTGAAATCTCTTACACGGGGAAGAGCCACGGTCATCAACCTGTCAAGAAATTCGTACATTTTGTCACCTCTTAGGGTAACTTTAGCGCCGATAGGCATTCCTTCTCTCAATTTGAAATTGGAAACCGAATTTTTGGCTATGGTTGCAACAGCCTTTTGACCTGCGATCAGGGTAAGTTCTTCAACGCCATGGTCAACCAATTTCTTATCTGCCACGGCAGCACCTATACCTTTGTTGATCACAATTTTGGAAAGTTTAGGAACCTCCATCACTGATTTATACTGGAATTTTTCCTTCAAAGCCGGAACGATTTCAGCATTATATCTTTCTTTTACTCTAGGCTTAGCCATTGATCACCTCCCCTGTTTTCTTAGAATACCTAACTAATTTACCGTTATCTCCAAGCTTTCTTCCAATCCTGGTAGCTTCTCCTGTTTTAGGATCTACCAACATCAGGTTACTTACATGAATAGAAGCTTCTCTCTTCTCTATACCACCTTGTGGGTTGGCTGCAGTTGGTTTCACATGTTTGGTAACCAAGTTCAAACCTTCTACAATAGCTCTTCTTTTTTGAAGATTTACGGAAAGGACTTTACCTGTCTTGCCTTTATCATCTCCAGACAATACTTTCACAGTATCACCTGTCTTTATATGCAATTTTGGTTGCTTATTGAATTTTCTTTCCATGATTACAATACTTCTGGGGCTAAAGACACAATTTTCATAAACTGCTTCTCTCTCAATTCTCTTGCAACAGGTCCGAATATACGGGTACCTCTTGGCTCGTCATTGTTGTTCAAAAGAACTGCAGCATTATCCTCAAATCGGATATATGAACCGTCTTTTCTTCTGATTTCTTTCTTCGTTCTTACGATAACCGCTTTTGAAACGGTACCTTTTTTCATGTTGCTGGAAGAGAGAGCAGACTTAACAGTCACCACAACTTTATCACCGATGGAAGCATATCTCTTCTTGGTTCCACCCAATACACGGATCACAAGGACTTCTTTAGCGCCTGAATTATCCGCTACGCCTAATCTGGATTCTTGTTGTATCATGATTACTTAGCCCTTTCTATAATTTCTACTAATCTCCAACGCTTGTTTTTACTCAGCGGACGAGTTTCGCTTATCTTGACGATATCGCCTTCATGCGCATCATTTTTCTCGTCATGAACCATAAATTTGGTAGTCTTCGCAACAAATTTACCGTAGATAGAGTGTTTTACCTTTCTTTCCACGGCAACTGTAATGGACTTATCCATTTTGTTGCTGACTACTTTTCCTATTCTTTCTTTACGAAGATTTCTCTCAGTAGTAGCCATTGTTTTTCTTATTTAGCTAATTGTTTTGCTTTCAAGATCGTTTTCAATCTCGCGATTGCACGTCTTGATTCCTTAATTTTATTCGGATTCTCAATTGGAGAGATAGCATGGGCAAATCTTAACTTGGTCAAGTTTTCCTGCTCAGCGGCTAATCGCTCTGCGATTTCACTTTCTGAAAGTGATCTGATTTCTGAGTTTTTCATAGTGTTAATTATCCAACGTAATCTCTACGTACTACGAATCTTGTACTTACTGGAAGTTTCTGTTGTGCCAATCTCAATGCTTCCTGTGCAACTTCAAGGCTTACGCCGGTTGCTTCGAAGAGGATTGTTCCTGGCTTGATTACGGCTACCCAATATTCAGGAGCACCTTTTCCTTTACCCATACGAACCTCTGCAGGTTTTTTGGTGATGGGTTTATCAGGGAAAATCCTAATCCAAACTTGGCCTTCTCTTTTCATTGCTCTCGTCATGGCAATACGGGCTGCCTCAATTTGACGGGAGGTTATCCATCCTGGTTCAAGGGATTTTATTCCAAAGTTGCCAAAAGAGAGCGTATGTCCTCTTTGAGCAAGTCCTTTGACTCTACCCTTGTGCATTTTTCTAAATTTCGTTCTTTTCGGCTGTAACATGATTTCTCACTTAACGGTGAAAATTAGTTATTTCTCTTTCTTCTTTTTGGGCCTGCACCTTCTCTTCTTTTGCCTCTGGCTCCAGCAGCAGCTGCTTTTGGCTCACTTGCGGCTCCTACATTTGGAGAAAGATCTCTCTTTCCATAAACTTCACCTTTGAAGATCCAAACTTTGATACCAATGATACCATACACTGTATTGGCTTCAGAAACTGCATAGTCGATGTCGGCTCTCAATGTATGCAAAGGAATTCTTCCTTCTTTGTACATTTCTGATCTTGCCATTTCAGCACCGCCAAGTCTTCCTGAAAGTTTCACTTTGATACCTTCAGCTCCAACTCTAATTGCCGCAGCAATAGATTGCTTCATGGCTCTTCTGAAAGAGATACGGGCTTGAAGTTGTTGGGCAATTGATTCGCCGACCAATTTAGCATCCAGTTCAGGACGCTTGATTTCAAAAATGTTGATCTGAACATCTTTGTTGGTCAATTTTTTCAATTCTTCTTTCAACTTATCTACTTCAGCACCACCTTTACCAATGACTACCCCTGGACGTGCGGTATGGATTGTAAGGGTGATTCTCTTCAAAGTCCTTTCGATGATAACTTTGGAGATACCTCCCTTAGGAATTCTGGCGTTGACATATTTTCTGATCTGCTGGTCTTCATACAGCTTATCAGCAAAATCTTTGCCTCCATACCAGTTGGAATCCCAACCTTTGATCACTCCAAGTCTAAAACCAATTGGGTTTATCTTTTGTCCCATAGTCTGATTTTAATTAGATTTTTCTGTTGTTTCTACTTCATCAGCGGTAACTCCTGCATTGAATGAATCTACAATGAGGGTTACATGATTTGATCTTTTACGAATTCTATGTGCTCTACCTTGAGGAGCAGGTCTCAACCTCTTCAACATACGTCCCCCATCAACGAAGATGGTTTTCACGTATAAATCAGCATCTTCCAATTTCTCGTCAGGGTTTTTTGCCTGCCAGTTGGCCACAGCAGAAAGAAGAAGTTTTTCTAATTTAATAGCTCCATGATTGGGAGTAAACTTCAATATGCTCAATGCCTGCCCTACTCTTTTACCTCTTACAAGGTCAGCTACCAATCGCATTTTGCGAGGAGAAGTAGGAACGTTTTTTAATCTTGCTATTGCTTCCATGATTATCTCTTTCCTTTATCTTTTTTGGCAATATGACCTCTAAAGTTTCTTGTAGGTGCAAATTCTCCAAGCTTATGACCTACCATGTTGTCTGTTACAAACACCGGAATAAATTTGTTCCCGTTATGCACAGCAAAGGTATGGCCAACGAAATCCGGAGAGATCATAGATCTTCTTGACCAAGTCTTGATCACAGATTTTTTCCCGGATTCGTTCATTGCATCCACCTTTTTTGCCAAGTGATGTTCTATATAAGGACCTTTTTTTAATGAACGTGCCATAATTATTTGGTTCTTTTACCGATAATGAATTTGTTAGAATACTTTTTAGGTGATCTGGTCTTCTTACCTTTGGCAAGCAAACCTTTTCTTGATCTTGGATGACCTCCTGAAGAACGGCCTTCACCACCACCCATTGGGTGATCAACTGGGTTCATAGCCACACCTCTGGTTCTTGGTCTTCTTCCCAACCAACGATTTCTACCAGCTTTACCTAATACTACATTCATGTGATCGGCATTGGATACCGTACCTACGGTAGCCATACAGGTACCTAACACCATTCTCATTTCACCTGAAGGCAATTTTACTGTCACGTATTTACCTTCTCTGGCTACTACCTGAGCATAACCACCGGCACTTCTGGCAATAGCTCCACCTTTTCCAGGCTTCAGTTCAATGTTGTGAACTATTGTACCCAAAGGGATATTTACCAGATTCATTGCGTTGCCAACTTCAGGTGCAACACTTTCTCCGGAAATCACTGTTTGTCCGACTTGCAAACCTTCCGGAGCGATAATGTAGGTCTTAGCACCATCTACATAGTATAACAATGCGATACGTGCAGTCCTGTTTGGATCGTACTCAATAGACTTAACTACAGCCGGAACGCCAAACTTTTCTCTCTTAAAATCAATGATTCTAAGTCTTTGTTTGTGGCCACCTCCAATATATCTGGAGGTCATTTTACCTACATTATTTCTACCGCCTGTCTTTTTCTTAGGGGCCAATAGAGATTTTTCAGGCTTTGATGAAGTAATCTCATCAAATGCCGGAGCAACTCTGAATCTGGTCCCTGGGGTAACAGGCTTTAATTTCTTAACTGCCATGATTTTGATTCAATTAAATTTCTCCGTAAAAATCAATTATTTCACCTTCGGCTACTTTTACAATTGCCTTCTTGTAGGCATTGCTGTAACCTGATACGATTTTTGTTTTGGTGTATCTGGTTTTTGGCTTACCTGCATATCTCATAGTACGCACATCCTCCACTTTTACACCATACATTTTTTCTACGGCTCTTTTGATTTCTGGCTTAGAAGCAGTTTTTTCAACTACGAATCCGTAAACTCCTTGTTCATTCATCGCAGAAATCTTTTCCGTAATCAAAGGTTTCTTAAGTATCTGCATCTTTTTACTTCAATAAAAGGGTTTCTAACTTACTTACAGAACCTTCACACAATACCAAGTTGTCGGCATTCAACAGTTCGTAAGTATTCACACTGTCAACTGTAATCACCTTTGCCTTAGGTAAATTTCTGCTGGACAAATAGACATTCTTGTTATTTTCCGGAAGAACCAAAAGCGTTTTCTTATCTGATAAAGAAAGACCGTTCAACAAAGCAAGGTAGTTTTTGGTCTTAGGAGTTTCAAAAGAAATATTTTCCAATACCATTAAACTGTTTTCCTTAGCCTTATATGTCAAAGCTGACTTTCTTGCCAATTGCTTCAATTTTTTATTCAATTTGAAAGAGTAATCTCTTGGCTTAGGACCAAATACTCTACCTCCACCTCTAAATACAGGTGATTTTAAAGAACCAGCTCTGGCACCCCCGGTACCTTTTTGTTTCTTGATTTTTTTGGTAGAACCGGCAACCTCATTTCTCTCTTTGGATTTATGGGTTCCCTGTCTTTGGTTAGCCATATATTGCTTTACATCCAGGTATATAGCGTGATCATTAGGCTCTATCGCGAAAATGTCATCAGAAAGATTAACCTTTCTACCTGTGTCTTCACCGTTATGTTTTAATACTGCTAATTCCATTTTCTTACTTCTCTAGAATAACGAAAGAATTTTTTGGACCAGGGACAGAGCCACTTACCAATAACAAGTTCTTCTCAGGATAGATTTTGAGGACCCTCAAATTGATCACCTTAACCCTGTCACCACCAGTTCTACCTGCCATACGCATTCCTTTGAATACCCTGGATGGCCAGGAACAAGCACCAATAGAACCTGGATGTCTCTGTCTGTTGTGCTGACCATGGGTTTGTCCACCCACACCACCAAAACCATGACGTTTTACCACACCTTGGAAACCCTTTCCTTTAGAAGTTCCGATAGCATCAACGAAGTCACCTTCAACGAACACTTCCTCAGCTTTTACTGATTTACCAAGATCAACCTGACCTTCGAATTCGACCCTGAAGTCTCTGAATTCCACAACTTTCTGCTTTGGCGTTGTACCGGCTTTTTTGAAATGACCGATAAGTGGCTTAGGAGTATTCTTCTCTTTTCGCTCACCAAATGCCAACTGAACAGCGTTGTACCCGTCTGTTTCTACATTTTTTACTTGCGTCACTACGCAAGGACCAGCTTCTATTAGCGTGCATGCGACATTACGCCCATCGGCACTGAAAATGCTAGTCATTCCTACTTTTTTACCTATTATTCCAGACATCTTCTGTTGTATAATAAACTTGAAACCCAAGTGCTTAAGCACATGGGCCCTTTTTAAGGACTGCAAAGTTAGAAATTTAATTTCACCTTACAAACCCCAACTTTAATATTTTCAATTATTTACAAAAATAAATTGGATAGACATGGGATTAACCTGTCCAAACCAATTGATTTCCCTTGTACTTCAGGTCCAACAAAAGAAAAAACCTATTCGCCATGGCGAACAGGTTTTTCAATTATCAGTTTTTTTTACTGTCAGACTTTGATTTCAACATCAACTCCACTTGGAAGTTCAATCTTCATCAAAGCATCAACAGTTTTGGAACTATTGCTATAGATATCCACTAATCTTTTGTAAGTACAAAGCTGATATTGGTCTCTAGCCTTTTTGTTTACGTGTGGAGATTTCAAAACAGTGAACTTTTCCTTTTTGGTTGGCAAAGGAATTGGCCCAACAACAATGGCTCCGGTAGCTTTCACCGCTTTAACGATCTTCTCTGATGACTTATCCACCAGGCTATGATCGTATGATTTCAATTTTATTCTGATTTTTTGATTCATTTCGATTAGGATTTAGGCTTTTTCACCTTTAACTTTTGCGATAACCGCTTCTGCTATATTGTTAGGAACAGGCTCATAGTGAGAGAAAGTCAATGATGCTGTCGCTCTTCCGGATGAGATGGTTCTAAGATCAGTAATATAGCCAAACAACTCAGACAAAGGCACAGCTGCTTTGATTACCGATGAGGTTCCTTTGGTATCCATACCTTTCATCAAACCTCTCCTTCTGTTCAAATCACCCGTAATCGGGCCAGTGTACTCATCTGGAGTCACTACGTCTACGGACATTATTGGCTCCAACAACTGAGGCTTACATTTTTTAGCAGCTTCTTTGAAACCGATTCTTGCAGCCAATTCGAAAGATAATGCATCAGAATCGACATCGTGGAATGAACCGTGGAACAACTTCACTTTCATTGATTCAACAGGATAACCGGCCAATGGACCGTTTTTCATAGCTTCCTGGAAACCTTTCTGCACAGGAGGGATGAATTCTTTAGGAATCACACCACCTACGATCGCATTTACGAATTCAAGACCCTGCTTGATTTCTCCAGTCTCTGGATCTGGATCTCTTGGTCCAAGTTCGAATACAATATCTGCAAATTTACCTTTACCACCTGTTTGTTTTTTATAAACCTCTTTGTGTTCAACTGTTCCAAACAAAGCTTCTTTATAGGCTACTTGAGGTGCACCTTGGTTGATTTCAACCTTAAATTCACGTTTCAGACGATCAATGATGATCTCAAGGTGAAGTTCACCCATACCTCTCAAGATTGTCTGACCGGTTTCATGGTCTGTATTTACCTGAAGGGTTGGATCTTCCTCTACCAGTTTGGAAATCGCCATACCTAGTTTATCAACGTCGGCCTGAGTTTTAGGCTCAATAGCATAACCGATAACAGGCTCAGGGAATACCATGGACTCCATAACAACTTTACGTTTTTCATCGCATAGGGTATCACCTGTTTTGATATCCTTAAATCCTACAACAGCACCGATATCACCTGCTTCCAACCTTTCGATTTGGTTTTGCTTGTTGGCATGCATCTGGAAAACCCTCGAAATACGCTCTTTGTTACCGGAACGGCTATTGAAAATGTAAGAACCTGATTCTAATACCCCTGAATAAGCCCTAACAAAACATAGACGTCCAACAAATGGGTCAGTGGCGATTTTGAAAGCCAAACCAACGAATGGATCCTTAAAGTCAGGCTTTATCAAAACTTCCTCTTCAGAATCTAGTTTGGTAGCATACAGATCGTCTTTGTCCAAAGGAGATGGCAACAGTTCCATCACCAAGTCCAACATGGTCTGAACACCTTTATTTTTAAAAGAAGATCCGCAAACCATAGGCACAATCTTCATGTCTATTGTTGCAGCACGGAGAGCTTTAAGAATCTCTGCCTCAGTGATGGAATCGGGATCATCGAAGAATTTTTCCATCAAAGATTCATCATAATCAGCGACTGCTTCAAGAAGATGCTCTCTCCATTGGGCTACTTCCTCTTCCATATCTTCAGGAATTGCCACAACTTCGTAAGTCATCCCCAGGTCATGCTCATTCCACACGATAGCTCTGTTGTTGATCAGGTCAACAACACCTTTGAATTTATCTTCGGCACCTATTGGGAGCTGCAATGGAACCGCATAGCTTCCCAACATTTCTTTTACTTGCTTACAAACATCAAGGAAGTTAGCGCCAGCACGGTCCATTTTGTTAACGAAACCGATACGGGCAACTTTATAATTATCTGCCAAACGCCAGTTAGTTTCAGACTGAGGCTCTACACCGTCCACAGCACTGAAAAGGAATACCAATCCATCCAATACCCTTAGGGAACGGTTTACCTCAACAGTAAAATCCACGTGCCCAGGAGTATCAATGATATTGATCTGGTATTTGTTGTTTCTGTAATTCCAAAAAACTGTAGTAGCAGCGGAAGTAATGGTAATACCTCTTTCCTGTTCCTGCTCCATCCAGTCCATGGTTGCGCCACCTTCGTGAACCTCACCGATTTTGTGAGATTTACCGGCATAATAAAGAATACGTTCTGTAGTAGTCGTTTTTCCCGCATCAATATGTGCGGCAATTCCAATGTTCCTTGTGAATCTTAAATCTCTTGCCATTATGAATTAAAATCTAAAGTGTGAGAATGCTTTGTTTGCCTCAGCCATTCTGTGGGTATCATCCTTTTTCTTAACAGCAGCACCTTCTCCTTTGGATGCGGAGATGATTTCACCTGCCAGTCTGTCCATCATGGTCTTCTCACCTCTTTTCCTAGCATAAGTAATCATCCACTTAATACCAAGGGACTGTTTTCTTTCAGGCCTAACTTCCATCGGAACCTGGAATGTAGCACCACCAACTCTACGACTCTTCACCTCTACAGATGGAGTTATATTGTTAAGCGCTTTTTTCCAAACCTCAAGACCGTTCTCACCTACTTTACTTTCAACCTTCTCGATTGCATCGTAGAAGATTTTGTAAGCAATACTCTTCTTACCATCTACCATTAGACAGTTAACGAACTTGGTAACCAAAGTATCGTTAAATTTTGGGTCAGGAAGAATATATCTCTTCTTTGGTTTCGCTTTTCTCATTTTTTTGTAATGTTTTTAATTATTTCTTTTTAGCCGGAGCTGCAGCAGCACCTGCTTTTGGTCTTTTAGCACCGTACTTGGAGCGACCTTGCTTACGGTCTTTCACTCCGGCAGTGTCCAATGCACCTCTGATAATGTGGTAACGCACACCTGGCAAGTCCTTCACACGACCTCCTCTGATCAATACGATAGAGTGCTCCTGCAAATTGTGACCTTCACCTGGAATGTAGGCATTCACCTCTTTACCATTTGTCAATCTTACCCTGGCCACTTTCCTCATCGCTGAGTTTGGCTTCTTTGGGGTGGTAGTGTACACTCTTGTACATACACCTCTTCTTTGAGGACATGCATCCAAAGCCCTTGACTTGGATTTAGTCTCAAGAGTGGTTCTACCTTTTCTTACTAACTGTTGTATAGTAGGCATTAATTGATAGATTTATTTAACTTCCTTTTAACTTGATGTAAATTTTGGACTGCAAAGGTAAGTAAATAGGTAAAACAAACAAAATTAAGCTGTTATATTTTTGCTAGGCCTCACCAAAGGTTCCTCCGAAATTTAAAGGGAAATTTGGGCCCTCAGAACCAGTTTCAATCTTGCCGAAAGCCTGTTCATATTTACTTATATTATCCTTTAAAGCAGCAAGTAACCTTTTTGCATGGTCAGGGGTCATGATGATCCTTGATTTTACTTTTGCTTTTGGAACACCTGGCATCAACCTGATGAAATCAATTACAAACTCTGAATTGGAATGTGCAATCATAGCCAGGTTACTATATACTCCTTCAGCTACTTCCTCGGACAATTCAACATTGATCTGTTGATCCGGATTTTGTTTTGGGAATTTTTCGTCTTCCATAATCTGATGATTTTGATTAAAAAAGGCCTGTATCAATTACAGGCCTTTATAATTATGATTTATACTTCATGTTATCTCGCTAATTCTTCCTTGGATTTTTTCACAGATCTCTCCTTCTCAGAGCTCATTCTGTCATAATCCTCTTGAGAACCAACGATGATGCTTTTGAATTTCCTTTGTCCAGTTCCTGAAGGAATCAGGTGACCAACAATCACGTTTTCTTTCAGTCCTAACAACTCATCCCGCTTTCCTCTAATAGCAGCCTCACTCAAGACTTTGGTTGTTTCCTGGAAGGAAGCTGCTGAGATAAAGCTTTCAGTTCCCAAAGAAGCGGCGGTAATACCTTGCAGCGTAGGCTGTGAAACCGCTGTTTCAGCATCCCTTACTTGGACAAGTTTTAGATCCTTACGCTTCAGACTGGAATTTTCATCTCTCAACCTTCTGGCAGTAATAATCATACCAGGCTTCAAGGTAGAGGAATCACCTGCATCCATGACAACTTTCTTGTCCAAAATGTTATCATTTTCTTCTCTGAAAGCCCACTTATCAACTACTTGTCCCTGTAGGAATCCTGTGTCCCCTGCATCAAGGATTTCAACTTTCTGCATCATTTGGCTTACTATCACCTCAATGTGCTTATCATTGATTTTAACACCTTGAAGTCGGTAAACTTCTTGGATTTCATTCACAAGATACTCCTGTACTGCAGTTGGTCCTTTGATGGAAAGGATATCACTTGGTGTAATTGCACCGTCAGAAAGAGCTTCACCAGCTCGGATAAAATCATTTTCCTGAACAAGAATGTGCTTGGAAAGAGAAACCATGTATCTCTTTTTCACACCATCTTTGGATTCAATGAAGATTTCACGGTTACCTCTTTTAATGCCTCCATAAGTTACAACACCATCGATTTCAGAAACAACAGCCGGATTGGATGGGTTTCTTGCTTCAAACAGTTCGGTAACTCTTGGTAGACCACCTGTAATATCTCTTGTTTTACCCACAGATCTAGGGATTTTTACCAAAATCTGTCCAGCTTTCACTTTTTCACCTTCTTCAACAGAAAGGTGAGCTCCAACTGGAATATTGTAAGCCTTGCTCTCATCACCATAGTTCACCAAAACAGCAGGGTTCTTGGTCTTATCTTTTGTATCGATAATTACCTTTTCCCTATATCCTGTCTGATCATCTGCCACTTCTTTATAGGTAATACCTTCGATGATGGATTCGAACTCAACCTCGCCATCGAATTCGGAAAGGATGACAGCATTATATGGATCCCAAGTACATAGTGATTCGCCTTTACCTATTTTTTGTCCATCATTTACGTTCAGGATAGCACCATAAGGTACGTGGTTAGAAACCAATGTCTTACCTGATTTAGCATCATTGATTTTGATTTCACCTGATCTTCCCATAACGATGGAGACTGATTCTCCCTCTTTATTGGTAGTTTCAATCCATCTCAATTCTTCTTCAAATTCAACAATACCTTCAAACTTCGCATTGATGCTGGCTTCTACAGAAATATTGGAAGCAGTACCACCCACGTGGAAAGTTCTCAATGTCAACTGAGTACCTGGTTCACCGATTGACTGTGCGGCAATAACACCGACTGATTCACCGGCCTGAACCATTCTGCCTGTTGCCAGGTTACGGCCATAACACTTGGCACACACACCTCTTCTTGTTTCACAGGTCAATACAGATCTGATTTCAACCTCTTCAATGGCAGACTCATCCACGAACTTGGCGATTTCTTCAGTGATCTCAATTCCTGCAGGAATTACCAGTTGTTCAGTCACAGGATCATACACATCATGGACTGATACCCTTCCAAGGATTCTTTCAGAAAGTGGTTCAACGATTTCATCATTATCCTTCAAAGCCTGAACTACCAGACCTCTCAAGGTACCACAATCTTCTTCGGAAATAATCATATCCTGAGCTACGTCTACCAGTCTTCTCGTCAGGTAACCGGCATCAGCAGTTTTCAATGCTGTGTCCGCAAGACCTTTTCTTGCACCGTGGGTAGATATAAAGTACTCCAATACGTCAAGCCCTTCTTTAAAGTTGGAAAGGATAGGGTTTTCGATGATTTCACCGACAGAACCTTGAAGGTTTTTCTGCGGCTTTGCCATCAGACCCCTCATACCACCTAACTGACGGATCTGCTCTCTTGAACCTCTAGCTCCGGAGTGCATCATCATGTAGATGGCATTGAAACCTTGCTTATCCTCTTCCATTTGCTTCATCAGGATATTGGTCAAATGGGAGTTTGTTCTTGTCCAGATATCAATTACCTGGTTATATCTCTCGTTATCAGTTATCAGCCCCATCAGGTAGTTGTTCCATACCTGATCCACTTCATCTTTTGCTTTGCTGATCAATGGATCTTTTTCTTCAGGGATGATAACATCATTCAAACCCATAGAAAGTCCACCGGCATAAGCCATTTGGAATCCAAGTTGTTTGATATCATCCAGGAACTGGGCTGTTCTTGCTACACCGCAAATTTTCACTACCTCAGAAATGATCTGCTGAAGTTTTTTCTTGGTAAGCAATTCGTTAACATATCCTACCTCTTCAGGCACATAGTGATTGAAGATCAATCTACCTGCAACGGTGTCAATGATCTTTTCTGTCAATTCACCATTTTCCTCCCTTACCTTTACTTTACATTTGATATGGGCATGTTGGGAAATGGATCCTTCATTCAAAGCAATGATCACTTCTTCTTCACCATAGAAAGTCATTCCTTCACCCAAAACAGGTTCTTCAGGAGTAGACTTTTTACCTTTGGTTACATAATACAAACCAAGTACCATGTCCTGAGAAGGTACAGTGATAGGAGCACCATTGGCAGGGTTAAGGATATTATGGGAAGACAACATCAAGGTGGATGCCTCCAAAATAGCCTCATGTCCAAGTGGAACGTGAACCGCCATTTGGTCACCGTCAAAGTCAGCGTTAAATGCGGTACATACCAATGGATGCAACTGAATCGCCTTACCTTCAATCAGTTTTGGCTGGAATGCCTGTATACCCAATCTGTGCAAAGTTGGGGCTCGGTTGAGCAATACAGGGTGTCCTTTCAATACATTTTCCAGGATATCCCATACTACCGGATCTTTTCTGTCAACGATTTTCTTGGCAGACTTCACTGTCTTCACAATTCCTCTTTCAATCAGTTTCCTGATGATGAATGGTTTGAAAAGTTCCGCCGCCATATTTTTAGGAAGACCGCACTCATGGAGTTTAAGTTCGGGACCTACCACGATCACAGAACGACCGGAGTAATCCACCCTCTTACCCAAAAGGTTTTGACGGAATCGGCCTTGCTTTCCTTTCAACATATCAGAAAGTGATTTCAATGCCCTATTGCCATCCGATCTTACTGCATTTACTTTTCTTGAGTTATCAAATAAAGAGTCAACAGCCTCTTGCAACATCCTCTTTTCGTTTCTCAAAATCACCTCAGGTGCTTTGATATCGATCAGTCTCTTTAGACGGTTGTTTCTGATAATGACTCTTCTGTATAGATCGTTCAGATCTGAAGTAGCAAATCTTCCCCCATCCAAAGGAACCAATGGTCTCAATTCCGGTGGAATAACAGGAACCATTCTGACAACCATCCATTCCGGACGGTTTTCAATTCTTGTTCTGGCATCTCTGAAAGCTTCCACTACTTTCAAACGCTTCAAAGCTTCTGCCTTTCGCTGTTGGGAAGTATCTGTAGCAGCCTGATGTCTCAAACTGTAAGAAAGATCATCAAGATCTAAACGGGCCAAAAGCATTTCAATTGCTTCAGCACCCATCTTGGCGATGAACTTGTTCGGGTCATCATCATCGAGCATATGGTTCTCTTTGGGAAGCTTGTCCATGATATCCAAATACTCGTCTTCGGTTAAAAAGTCAAGGTATTGAACACCATCTTCAGCTTTAATCCCTGGCTGGATTACCGCATATCTCTCATAATATACAATCTGGTCCAGTTTCTTGGTAGGTAATCCCAAAAGATAACCGATTTTATTAGGAAGTGACTTGAAGTACCAGATATGGGCTACAGGAACCACCAATTCAATATGGCCCATGCGCTCTCTTCTTACTTTCTTCTCAGTAACCTCAACACCACATCGGTCACAGATGATGCCTTTATATCTTATGCGTTTATATTTTCCACAATGACATTCCCAATCTTTCACAGGACCGAAAATTCTCTCACAGAACAAACCTCCCATTTCTGGTTTGTAGGTTCTATAGTTGATTGTTTCGGGCTGCGTTACTTCACCATGTGAACTGTCCAGAATGGATTCTGGAGAGGCCAAACTAATAGTGACTCTGGAAAAGTCGATGTTTAGTTTTTTGTTTTTTCTGAACGCCATAATTGTCGAAGGGTATGTAAAGGGCCTTGCGGCCCGTTTTGATTTAAATTAGTCAAGGGTAATTTCAAGAGCAAGACCTCTTAATTCATGAACCAACACGTTGAAGGATTCCGGAATATTTGGTTTCGGAAGATTTTCACCTTTAACAATTGCCTCATAAGCTTTGGCCCTGCCTACCACATCATCAGACTTTACGGTAAGGATTTCCTGAAGAACATGGGATGCACCAAAGGCTTCCAATGCCCATACTTCCATTTCACCGAAGCGCTGACCACCAAACTGTGCTTTACCACCCAAAGGCTGTTGGGTAATCAAGGAGTAAGGACCAATGGATCTTGCGTGCATTTTATCATCCACCAAGTGACCCAGTTTCAGCATGTAAGTAATCCCGACAGTAACCGGCTGATCAAATCGCTTGCCGCTTAGACCGTCATATAAATAAGTTCTACCATATGCCGGCAATCCTGCAGCTTCCAGTTCTGTGGAAACTTCCTCCATGGTAGCACCATCGAAAATAGGAGTGGCATATTTTTTACCTAACTTATATCCTGCCCAAGCCAGAACAGTTTCATAAATCTGACCGATATTCATCCTTGAAGGTACACCTAGTGGGTTCAATACGATATCCATAGGTGTTCCATCCTCTAGGAATGGCATATCTTCATCTCTTACGATTCTGGCAACAATACCCTTGTTACCATGACGGCCTGCCATCTTATCACCTACTTTCAGTTTACGCTTCTTCGCAATATAAACTTTCGCTAGCTGTACAATTCCTGCAGGAAGTTCATCGCCTACTTCTAAAGTAAATTTATCCCTTTTAAATCTTCCTGATATCTCGTTTCTGGCATTGACATAATTTTTAACCAGCTGCTGAACCAAGCTATTGGTATGCGCATCTTCGGTCCAGTCATCTAGAATGATATCTGAAATAAGGTTTGCCTCTTCGGGAACATTATAATTGGACTCGTCTCTGTAAGGGTTCTTTGAAGGGAACAGATTCTGTTCGATATTCTTCAAATTGAATTTCACTCCTTTGCTGATAATTTCATCACCAAACTTGTGCTTTACTCCCTGAGAGGTCTTTCCGTCCAAAAGAGTAACCAATTTGTTGATCATTTTGGCACGAATTCCAAGAAGATCTTTGGCATATTGACCTTTAAGTTTCTCCACTTCGGCCTTTGATTTTGCCCTAAGATCTTTGTCCTTCTTAGGTCTGGAGAACAACTTGGTTTCAATAACCACACCGTTTAGGGAAGGAGATGCTTTCAAAGAGGCATCTTTCACATCACCTGCCTTGTCACCAAAGATAGCTCTCAAGAGTTTTTCTTCAGGAGTCGGGTCAGTTTCTCCTTTCGGAGTAATCTTACCAATGATGATGTCACCTTCTTTTACTTCCGCACCGATTCTGATGATACCGTTTTCATCAAGATTTTTAACTGCTTCTTCAGAAACATTTGGTATTTCAGAAGTCAGTTCTTCTTCACCTCTTTTGGTATCCCTTACTTCAAGCTGGAATTCCTCTATATGGATAGATGTAAAGATGTCTTCTCTAACAACCCTTTCAGAAATTACAATCGCATCCTCAAAGTTGTATCCCTGCCAAGGCATGTAAGCAACCCTTAGGTTTTTACCTAATGCCAATTCACCTTTGTTAGTAGAATATCCTTCCACCAATACCTCACCTTTTGTGACCTTTTGACCTTTCAAAACCAAAGGAGTAAGGTTGATGGTGGTGTCCTGGTTGGTTCTTCTGAACTTGATCAGGTCGTATGTTTTATATTCATCACTAAAATTGACCAAAAGTTCATCATCTGAAAGGTCATATTTAATAGTGATTTTCTTCGCATCCACATATTCCACTACCCCATTAGCCTCAGCCAATAACAAAGCACGGGAATCAGTCGCTGCTTTAGCTTCCAATCCGGTACCAACTATTGGTGCTTCAGGCTTCAACAATGGAACCGCCTGACGCTGCATGTTAGAACCCATCAGCGCACGGTTAGCATCATCATGCTCCAAGAATGGAATCAAGGAAGCAGCTACAGACACAATTTGGTTAGGCGCAACATCCATATAACTGATTTCATTAGGATCAAGTACAGGGAAATCTCCTTCAAATCTTGCCTTTACTTTCTCATTGATGAAGTTACCATTATCATCCAATGGGGCATTGGCCTGAGCAATGTTATTGTCATCCTCTTCTTCTGCAGTCAGGAAAACAATATCTTTTGCATCCATACTCACTTTACCTTCCTTCACCTTTCTGTAAGGAGTCTCCAGGAATCCCATGGAATTGACTTTGGCATGTACGCAAAGTGAAGATATCAGACCGATATTTGGACCTTCAGGAGTTTCAATGGTACAAAGACGGCCGTAATGTGTGTAGTGAACGTCACGTACTTCAAATCCTGCACGTTCTCTTGATAGACCTCCTGGACCTAAAGCAGACAATCTTCTCTTATGGGTAAGTTCAGCCAATGGATTGGTCTGATCCATAAACTGAGAAAGCTGATTGGTGCCAAAGAAGGAATTGATCACAGAAGAAAGCGTACGCGCATTGATCAGATCAACCGGTTTAAAGTCTTCATTGTCCCTTACATTCATTCTTTCTCTGATGGTCCTTGCCATACGGGCTAGACCTACCCCAAATTGGCTGTACAATTGCTCCCCAACTGTTCTTACCCTTCTGTTGCTTAAGTGGTCAATATCATCAACTACCGCTTTTGAATTGATCAAACCGATCAAATATTTTACGATACTGATGATATCTTCAGTAGTCAATACAATTTTTTCAGGATCGATGTCAAGACCAAGTTTTTTATTGATCCTATATCTACCTACTTCACCAAGATCATATCTCTTATCGGAGAAGAATAGTCCATGGATAACCTCACGGGCAGTGGCCTCATCTGGTGCCTCAGTATTTCTCAACTGACGGTAAATAACCTCAACTGCTTCTTTCTCGGAGTTGGAGTTGTCTTTTTGTAGGGTGTTATAAATAATGGAATAATCGGCAACATTCACGTCTTCTCTATGAAGGATAATGTTTTTGGTACCGGATTCCAAAATCAATGCAATATCTTCATCTGTCAGAATAGAATCTCTTTCCAACAGCACTTCATTTCTATCAATGGAAACTACTTCACCTGTATCCTCATCCACGAAATCTTCAACCCATGTTCTCAATACACGGGCAGCCAATTTTCTACCGGTAATTTTTTTCAGGTTATTTTTGGTTGCCTCAATTTCTTCGGAAAGACCGAAAAGATCCAGGATCTCTTTATCAGAACCAAATCCAATAGCCCTAAGAAGTGTTGTAACAGGGAACTTCTTCTTACGGTCGATATATGCATACATGACATTATTTATGTCAGTGGCAAACTCGATCCAGCTTCCTTTGAAAGGGATAATTCTTGCTGAATAAAGTTTAGTACCATTAGTATGCTTACTTTGGGCAAAGAATACGCCTGGAGACCTATGTAATTGTGATACGATAACCCTTTCCGCTCCATTGATCACAAAGGAGCCCTTTTCTGTCATGTAGGGAAGATTTCCAAGAAATACCTCCTGTTCAATGGTTTCGAAATCCTCATTATCCTCATCATGGCAAAGCAATCGAAGTTTTGCCTTTAATGGTACTGAATAGGTAAGACCTCTGTCAATACATTCTTCAACGCTGTATTTTGGGGGATCTACGGTGTAGTCAATAAATTCAAGGGTGAAATTTTCCCTGGAATCAGAAATAGGGAAATTTTCTGAGAACACCTTGAACAGACCATCCTGTCTTCTTCTTTCAGCAGGGGTATCCAATTGAAAGAAATCTTTGAAAGATTGTAATTGGATATCTAAGAAATCTGGATAGTCTTTGACTACCTTAATTGATGAGAAACTTTTCCTTACGGTTTGATTCTGGATAGCCAAGGCAGTATATGTTTTTAGTGAAAATAAATAACGAAATGCGACAATTTTCGCTTGGAATAGTGCAATTTTATACCTGTGCACAAACAGGAAAAGACCTGACTTTAAAGTCAGGTCTAAACCTATAACCTTATCCTAATAAATAGGAAAGGTTATTCAAATTACTTAATTTCTACTTCAGCACCAGCTTCTTCCAAAGACTTTTTCAAAGCATCAGCTTCGTCTTTTGCGATACCTTCTTTTACTGCTTTAGGAGCTCCGTCAACAAGTTCTTTTGCTTCTTTCAAGCCAAGACCGGTCAATTCTTTTACAAGCTTCACAACAGCCAGCTTCTGACCACCAGCAGCTTTAAGGATTACATCGAAAGAAGTTTTTTCTTCAACTTCAGCAGCACCAGCACCAGCACCACCAGCTCCAGGAGCAGCAACAGCTACAGCCGCAGCAGCAGGTTCGATACCGTATTCGTCTTTCAATATATCAGCCAATTCTTTTACTTCTTTAACAGTTAAGTTTACCAACTGATCAGCAAGTGTTTTAAGATCTGCCATTTTTTTAATATTTAAATTGTGATTTTTAACTTATTGAATAAATAATGATTATTGTTCTCTTTCAGAAAGAGCTTTAACAAGCCCACCGATAGTATTCTGGCCACTTTGAAGTGCAGAGACCAAATTGGACATTGGAGATTGGAGCAATCCAATCACTTCGCCCAACAGTTCCTGTTTAGATTTCAATGTTGACAGCATCTCAAGGTTATTTTCACCCACGAAAACATCTGAATCGATGGATGCACCTTTGAATACCGGTCTTGTTTCTTTTTTGCCTAATTTCTTTCTGAAATCGAGGATGACGTTTGCAGGAAGATTACCTGTTTCTTTTGAAAAGATAATTCCTGAAAACCCTTTAAGGGCCACATTAAGGGCAGAGTGGTCAGCGTCAAGATTTTCAAGCGCCTTTTTGATCAAAGTGTTTTTATACACTTTATACTCAACTCCTTTTTCAAAACATGTACGTCTGAAAGCATTTACCTGAGCTACTGAAAATCCTGAAGCATCTGCGATGTAGAAGTAAGGATTTTCTTTAAACTTCTCGGTAAGACCTTCGATTATTTCTAATTTTTCTTCTCTAGTCATAATTAAATACCTTGAAAACTTCCTTTATCTACTTTCACTCCAGGAGACATTGTACTTGACAAGTGAATGCTCTTGAAATAGGTTCCTTTTGAAGAAGCGGGCTTCAATTTGGAGATAGTATTGATCAACTCTTTTACGTTATCCTGAATTTTTGCAGGTTCAAAAGATACTTTACCAACACTTGCGTGGATGATACCGAATTTATCAACTTTGAAATCGATTTTACCGGCTTTCACTTCTCTAACTGCCTTTCCTACTTCTAAAGTTACAGTTCCTGATTTTGGGTTTGGCATCAAGCCTCTTGGTCCCAAAACCCTACCTAATCTACCGACTTTGGCCATAACGTTAGGCATAGTGATGATGACGTCAACGTCAGTCCACCCACCTTCAATTTTGGCAATATAATCGTCTAGACCTACATAATCCGCACCAGCTTCTTTAGCTTCCTCTACTTTATCAGGTGTACAAAGTACCAATACTTTCACGTCCTTACCGGTACCGTGAGGTAGTGCTACTACACCTCTTACCATTTGATCAGCTTTTCTTGGATCAACACCCAAACGGACATCGATATCAACAGAAGCATCAAATTTAGTATTTGTGATTTCTTTTACGATAGAAGAAGCTTCCTCTAGGGAGTACTGCTGGCTTGGGTCGTACTTAGAAAGAGCTTCTTTTTGCTTTTTTGTTAACTTAGCCATAGTATTTTTATTATTCCTCCCAAGGAGCTTTACCAGAAACAGTTATACCCATACTTCTAGCGGTACCTGCAATCATTTTCATGGCAGATTCCACTTTGAAAGCGTTTAAGTCAGGCATTTTAACCTGAGCAATTTCTCTTACCTGATCCCAGGTAACAGAACCGACCTTTTTCCTGTTAGGTTCTGCTGAACCGCCTTTTACTTTCGCAGCCTCTAGCAACATGTTTGCAGCAGGAGGTGTTTTAACTACGAACTCGAAAGACTTATCAGAGAAAACAGTAATCAAGACAGGCAATACCTGGCCCATTTTATCTTGGGTACGGGCATTGAACTGCTTACAGAACTCCATGATGTTCAAACCCTTGGAACCAAGAGCCGGACCAACCGGAGGTGATGGATTTGCCTGGCCACCTTTCACCTGTAATTTCACATAACCAGTGATTTCCTTAGCCATTTCTTAATCTTGTTTTTCTACTTGTATAAAGTTTAATTCAACAGGCGTATTCCGACCGAAGATCTTGACCATAACATTCAATTTCTTCTTGTCTTCAAACACCTCTTCTATAGTCCCCGAGAAGCCACTGAATGGACCGTCCATTACTTTTACGGTCTCTCCAACTATAAATGGCGTATCAAGTTTCTCTGCAAACTCATCAATCTCCTCAACACGACCTAAGATCCTGTTGACTTCTGATTGCCGTAATGGTTCAGGGGTTTTGGAAGCTCCCCCCTGGTTTGAACCCAAGAAACCGATAACACCCGGGATACTTGTAATTACGTGATTGGCTTCACCGTGGGTCAAATCCGCATTAACAAGAACATAACCAGGGAAGAAATTTCTTTCCCTCACTCTTTTCTTGCCGTTACGCATTTCGTAAACTTTTTCGGAAGGTATCAAAACCTCAGGAATGTATTCCTCAAGTTTCGCTCTGACAATTTCGTTGTCCAAGTAAGACTTGGCCTTCTTCTCTTGTCCAGCTACCACCCTAAGTACGTACCACTTATGTTCAGCCATGAGTAATTATAATTCAATTAGAATAGATCGTAAAACCACTTCATTAAATTCTCGAATCCAAGATCAATTACCCCGATTAACAGAGCAAATAGAATAGAGGCCACAATTACCAAAACAGCACTGTTTTGTAAAAACGAATATGAAGGCCAGGTGACCTTGTTCTTCATTTCGTCTATGGATTCGATGACAAAACTTTTAATATTCATGGTTCACTTCAATGTTTGCACGGGCAGAGAGATTCGAACTCCCATCAACGGTTTTGGAGACCGCTATTCTGCCATTGAACTATGCCCGTAGAATTTTGGATCCCAAAAGGAACGCAAAAGTAGTTAGAAATGGATTAAGAAACAAATGCGATCCTGAAAATTATTCAGGATCGCATCTTGGTTTATATTAATCTCAATGATTAGTCAAGAATTTCAGTTACCTGACCGGCACCTACTGTTCTACCACCTTCACGGATAGCGAAACGTAGACCTTTTTCAAGGGCAACTGCATTCAACAAGTTCACCTCGATAGTAACGTTATCACCTGGCATAACCATTTCCACATTCTCAGGAAGTTTGATTTCACCGGTTACGTCAGTAGTTCTCAAATAGAACTGAGGACGATACTTATTAAAGAATGGCGTATGACGTCCACCTTCTTCTTTTGAAAGAACGTAAACTTCAGCTTTGAAGTGAGCATGAGGCTTCACAGATCCAGGCTTACAGATAATCATACCTCTTCTGATCTGAGATTTTTCAATACCTCTCAACAACAAACCAACGTTATCACCTGCTTCACCTCTGTCAAGGATTTTACGGAACATCTCAACACCTGTAACTGTTGATTTCAAGCCTTGAGCTCCCATACCAATGATATCAACAGGATCACCTGAATTGATAACACCTCTTTCGATTCTACCTGTTGCAACAGTACCACGACCTGTGATAGAGAATACGTCTTCAACTGGCATCAAGAAATCTTTGTCGATCAGACGCTCAGGTAGTGGAATATGCTCATCAACAGCGTTCATCAATTCCATTACGGTAGCTTCCCACTTAGCTTCACCGTTAAGTGCACCAAGAGCGGAACCAGCGATTACTGGAATGTTGTCACCGTCGAAATCATAGAAAGAAAGCAATTCTCTTACTTCCATTTCAACAAGCTCAAGAAGCTCAGGATCGTCGACCATGTCAACTTTATTCAAAAATACTACCAGAGCAGGTACACCAACCTGACGGGCAAGAAGGATGTGCTCTCTGGTTTGAGGCATTGGGCCGTCAGTAGCAGCCACCACTAGGATAGCGCCATCCATCTGAGCAGCACCAGTAACCATGTTCTTCACATAGTCAGCGTGACCTGGACAGTCTACGTGCGCGTAGTGTCTCTTTTCAGTCTGATACTCTACGTGAGAAGTGTTGATAGTGATACCTCTTTCTTTTTCTTCTGGAGCGTTGTCGATAGAAGAGAAATCTCTTAATTCAGAAAGACCTTTTTTGGCCAATACTGTAGTAATGGCAGCAGTCAAAGTTGTCTTTCCATGGTCTACGTGACCAATCGTACCGATGTTTACGTGCGGTTTGGAACGGTCAAAGGTTGCTTTTGCCATGCGTGAAAATCCTCTGTTTTAGTTAAAGATATGAATTAGTTAAATTTTTCAATGTTTCAGAGCCAACGACGGGATTTGAACCCGTGACCCCTTCCTTACCAAGGAAGTACTCTACCCCTGAGCTACGTCGGCTGATAACATTATTATGCCATAAAAAGCATAGAGCGGGAGACGAGGCTCGAACCCGCGACCTGCAGCTTGGAAGGCTGCCGCTCTACCAACTGAGCTACTCCCGCTTTTTAATCTTTACGCAAATTATAATTATCAACCTGCGTCTATATATTTTTAGTGGGGGAAACAGGATTCGAACCTGTGAAGACATAAGTCAACGGATTTACAGTCCGTCCCAGTTGGCCGCTTTGGTATTCCCCCAACTGAGTTTTTGTTAAGATTTTCGAAGAATTTCCCCTTTTTGATTCCTTAACGGATGGCAAAATTATACCCTTTTCCTAAACATTCAAAATAAAGGCAAAAATTTTCAAAGTATTTTTTACGACATCATATTAATTCCATAAAAATCAAGTGTTTAATTTTCTTCAAGATAGGTAGAAAGGAAAAATTCCAGGTACCTCTTAGCCATTTCGTCCTGTTCTTGATTCCATATTTCCTTGGCTTTTTCCAATACTCCTTCCTTTTCTATAAAACCAAACAATCCCATAAATGCGGCAATTCGCACATAATTAGCCTTATGATCCCTGGCAATCCGGTACAGTTTGTCAATGGCTTCATCATCACCCCCAGACGGCATCTTAACAAAATAGTCCCCATAATATCCCAAAAAATAATAAAGAGATTGACCTGACATTATATCCAATTTCTCATTGAACCAATCTCCCTTTCCTCCGATTTCATCCCTGATATAATAATCAGCCAATGCAACCACCATTCTTATGTTTTTTTCAGACTCAAATCGCTGGGCTATTTCCGCTTTATTGAGGTTTTCATCATTCTCTAGATAAGCTGCTAAAGCCGTACCCGCAACATAATAAGATGGATCGTTCATCCACCGCAAAAATGCAGGGGAATATTTTTCGGAATCAATTAGCGCCAAAAGTTCGATAGCACCCAATCGGACAGAGTTTTTGGGATCATTTTCCGCCATTTCAAATAACGTGCTTTCCAAACCATCAATGGCCAATAACCAAGCCGGATTTTTGGCTATATTCATTAAGGCCAACTCCCTGATTGCCCAAAATTCATCCTCCAGCCCTTTACCTACCAAAGCAGCCACATCAATATCCTCCGCAAACATCGCTGCCAGACTGTCAAGTGCCTCATACCTTGCCACTCCAAGCTCCGATGTTCTGAATTGATTGATGAAATGATTTTTGCCCCTGAAAGACCTTTTTACAGCCAAAAGTTCTACAGCTTCATCCATATATAATTCAGATACCACCTGCTGATTTTCTATGGCAAATTGCTGCCATGCTTTTTCAAGGACCAACTCCTTCTCATAACGCTTTCCTTCACTATACCAACTGACCTTAAAAGGAATCTTATATAACGGTGTGGTGGTGAAATCCTGCCTTTGGGCAACGGTCAACAACAGATTATCCGGCTGGCTGTAATCCACTTCATATTCTAGAATAGGATGGCCCGAAGCCAAAAACCATTGATTGAAATACCAGTTCAGGTCCAACCCCGTCACCTCCTCAAATGCTATCCTTAAATCATGGACCTCCACACTTTGAAATGCATGCTTTTTCAGGTAATGATTGAGCGATGCAAAAAATGCTTCATCACCAATGTGCCTTCTAAGCATATGTAATATCCTACCGCCCTTGGCGTAAGAGTGACTATCAAACATGTCCTCCCCTTCCTCATAATAAAATCGGATCAGGTCCACTTGCTTTTCTTTGGCCTCCTCTAGGTATTGTTCCATTTCTGACACATGGTGAAGGTCCGCCTCGTCTTTTCCTTCTTTGTATTCATACCAAAGATATTCTGAGTAATTGGCAAATGCCTCGTTCAAGGTCAGGTTTGACCAAGATTCATTGGTAACCAGATTCCCAAACCATTGATGAAAAAGTTCATGGGCAATTATTCCATCCCACTCAGAATCTATAGCCTCCCTTTCATTTAGGTTCAACTCTTCCATAAATACTGAAATGGTCGTATTCTCCATTGCCCCTGAGACAAAATCACGTACTACTACTTGGTCATATTTCTGCCAGGGATACCTGACGCCCAAGAGGTCCGAGAAAAAGCTGATCATTTCAGGTGTGTTTTGAAAAACTTTCCTGGCCCCTTGCTCATACTCCTTTTCTACATAATAATTGACCTGCATCCCATCCCATTCATCTTCAATCTCCACATATTCCCCCACTACCACTGCAGCCAGGTAGGGGGCGTGGGGCAAATCCATTACCCAGTGGTCAGTCCTTGAGCCATCTTCATTCTCCTTACTGGATTTGAGCAAGCCGTTACTGATGGTTCTATATTTGGCATCTACGGTTAATTTAATCTCCTGTGTTGCTCTTTCATTGGGGGAATCAATAGTTGGAAACCACTTGGAGTTGTGTTCGGTCTCACCTTGTGTCCAAATCTGGGTAGGTTTGTATTTTTCTTCCCCACTCGCGTTGATAAAATATAATCCCTTTGTATCCGTAATTGCTTTGCTTCCGGGTTTTACATTTTCATTTGGCTTGGCAGTATATTTTATCCTTACCTGAAGAGTATCAGTTGACAAATAAGTCCTAGGCAAATATGCTGTAACCTTCTTTCCGTCATACCGGAAATTAAGGGGAGTATCCGACTCTCCTGTAATTATAGAGAAACCATGGATATCAAAATCCCTGGCATCTAGAATCAATTCTTTTTGGGGGAAGAAGTACGGCTTAAGGGTAAGATTTGCAAGACCCTCAACCTGCTCCTTTTGGAAATCAAAAGAAAGTTCAAGATCAGTATGCAGCAGATCAAAATCTCTTCTCCTGGTTTCTTGGTAGCCTGAAATTTGCGCTTCCAAAAAAGGGATCAGTTCCGGTCTTTCACTGACTTCCTCCTGAGTTTGTTCAGGCAACTCACTGTCTTCCCTTTCCACTTCGGATATTACAGTTTTGGAGCTTTGACAGGACCATAACAGGATGGCTAAAAATGTCAAAAGGGCTTTGGGTTTATCCAATCTCATGAAAATGGTTTTTAAATTTTTATCCTATATCTTAGCGCAAAATAAAAGAAATGTATTCAGTAAACATTAAAAATTCTGTTTTTCAGGTTGAAAAGTCCAAAGAAAAGACTCTGGTCGATGGAGAAATAATGGATTGGAACCTTTCTAAAATCAGCGAGCGACATTTTCATGTGCTTTATAAAGGACAGTCTTTGAACCTGGAAGTTGTCAGTGTGGATGCCGAAGCCAAGACAGTCAAACTGAAATTAAACAATAAACCCTGCGACATCCAGCTGAAGGACAAATTTGATCTTTTGCTTGAAAAGCTGGGCATGAATATCTCTCAGCAACATGCAGCAAAAGAAATCAAAGCACCAATGCCGGGTTTGATTTTCGATATCAAAGTAAAAGTTGGAGATGAGGTAAAAAAAGGAGATCCTGTGCTGATTTTGGAAGCTATGAAAATGGAAAACATCCTTAAATCCCCTGGGGATGGCCTGGTCAAAACCATCAAAATAAAAAAAGGGGACAGTGTGGAAAAAAATCAAGTTTTAATTCAATTTTAAACTGAAGGTTTTCAGTTTTTATAGGGAAGGGTTTATATTTGTCGGATTTAAAAATCAAGAAAATCAAAAACAAACCCTTTTTCTAATAGCGGTACCTATAATGAAATACAACAGAATATTACTTAAACTGAGCGGAGAGGCATTGATGGGTGAGAAGAATTACGGAATTGATTCCAACAGACTGGAACAATATGCGCAGGAAATCAAAAAAGTGAAAGACCTTGGTGTGGAGATCGCAATTGTAATAGGTGGAGGTAATATTTTTAGGGGTGTACAGGCCGAGAAAACAGGAATTGACAGGGTTCAGGGTGATTACATGGGTATGCTGGCCACCCTTATCAACGCTATGGCACTGCAAAGCTCACTAGAACAACATGGCATGTATACCCGTCTGATGTCCGGTATAAAAGTGGAAAGTGTATGCGAACCCTTTATACGAAGAAGGGCCATCCGTCACCTTGAAAAAGGTAGAATAGTAATATTCGGAGCAGGAATCGGGAATCCTTATTTTACCACTGACTCTACCGCAAGTTTGAGAGCGATAGAAATCGAGGCAGATGTGGTTTTGAAGGGGACGAGAGTCGATGGAGTGTACACAGCAGATCCTGAAAAAGATAAAACAGCCACAAAATACAGCTTGTTGTCATTCCAAGAGGCCTATGAAAAAAACCTCAATATTATGGATATGACGGCATTTACACTTTGCCAGGAAAACAATTTACCAATTGTGGTATTTGACATGAACAGACCTGGCAACCTGCAAAAAATCGTAGCAGGAGAAGATATAGGAACCTTAATTACTTCAAAATAATCCAGAAAGATCATGGAGGAAATTCAATTATACCTGGACGAAGCGAAAGAGATGATGCAAAAAGCAGTCAATCATACTGCTTCAGAACTGGTCAAAATCAGGGCTGGAAAGGCCATGCCCAATTTATTGGATGGCATTATGGTTGCCTATTACGGAGCTCCCACTCCCTTACAGCAAGTGGCTTCAGTGACTACTCCTGATGCCAGGACGCTGACCATTAAACCCTGGGAGAGAAATTTGATTTCTGAAATTGAAAGATCCATCATCAATTCAGATTTGGGTCTTGCTCCACAAAACAACGGTGAGGTGATCATATTGACTATTCCACCTTTGACTGAAGAAAGAAGGAAAAATCTGGTAAAACAGGCCAAACAGGAGTGTGAATCAGGTAAAGTTTCTATCAGGACCATCAGAAAAGACACCAATGACTCCCTCAGGAAACTTCAAAAAGAAGGTGCTTCTGAGGATGAAATCAAAAGGGCTGAGGATACCGTTCAAAAATTGACCGATCAATATTCCTCAAAAGTCGATGATCTTTTGGTGAAGAAGGAAGCCGAGATCATGACAGTTTAAGTCTCTACAAAAAGTTCAACCATTGATCCTTTCAGGAAATTTATCTTGAAAGGATTTTTTTTAACTCTTCCAATTCAACAAAATAGGCTGAATATGCAATTGTCAGAAAAACAGAAAATGTTGGCAGGAGAGCCTTACAATAGCCGGGATCCGGAACTTTTGGAGAGATATCATGTTGCCAGAAAATTGCTTCTAGAGTTCAATCATATGGATTCCAGGAATTTGGAAAGGAAATCAGCCATATTAGGATCCCTTTTGGGAGAGGTGGGAGAAGGGGTCTGGATCGAGGCACCATTTTATTGTGATTATGGGGAGAATATCCGTATTGGGAAGAACTCCTTTTTGAATTTTAATTGTCTTTTGCTGGATGACAATTTGATCAGCATAGGAAAAAATGCGCTAATTGGCCCAAATGTGCAGATTTATACTGCCGGACATCCGTTATCTGCCAAAGATAGAATCATTGCAGATCCGGAGGAGAGGTACCTGACCCTTTCTAAACCTGTGAGTATTGGTGATAATGTTTGGATAGGAGGCAACACCTTAATCATGCCAGGGGTAAATATCGGGAGCAATGTCACCATAGGGGCGGGTTCCATCGTCACCAAGGACATTCCGGATAATAGTCTGGCTATAGGGAATCCTTGTAGGGTGGTGAGGGAGATTTAGTGAAATTGCTTTCAAAATGGTATCTTCCTATGGGAATCACAGCTATCAATCTATTTTTCAACTTCAACCTTCAGTTGTGAATTGCTTTCAAAATGGTATCTTCCTATGGGAATCACAGCCAAGAGGTATAAGTTGGGCAATGCAACGGAGTTGTGAATTGCTTTCAAAATGGTATCTTCCTATGGGAATCACAGCCATGGTCAATGGATTAATTTTAAGAAGTGGTTGTGAATTGCTTTCAAAATGGTATCTTCCTATGGGAATCACAGCTATATAGACCACTGCTTAAGAATGATCAAGTTGTGAATTGCTTTCAAAATGGTATCTTCCTATGGGAATCACAGCATCAGAAAGTTTTTTTTTGCACCGTAGCGGGTTGTGAATTGCTTTCAAAATGGTATCTTCCTATGGGAATCACAGCTTTTATTATCTGCTTTCTGAGGAAAAGCATGTTGTGAATTGCTTTCAAAATGGTATCTTCCTATGGGAATCACAGCCAATCCTGAAGGTTATGGAGGAACGGCTAAGTTGTGAATTGCTTTCAAAATGGTATCTTCCTATGGGAATCACAGCTGTCATTTATAAAACTTTAAATTCTGGTTAGTTGTGAATTGCTTTCAAAATGGTATCTTCCTATGGGAATCACAGCATATGGTAAAAGCCATTAAAATACTTTTGGGTTGTGAATTGCTTTCAAAATGGTATCTTCCTATGGGAATCACAGCTAATTACAGTGCCACCAGTTCTTTGAATTGGTTGTGAATTGCTTTCAAAATGGTATCTTCCTATGGGAATCACAGCCTGGAAGAAATCCTGAAAAACGATATGGTAGTTGTGAATTGCTTTCAAAATGGTATCTTCCTATGGGAATCACAGCCCGCTGACCAGTAGCTGAAGGAAGGTGTGCGTTGTGAATTGCTTTCAAAATGGTATCTTCCTATGGGAATCACAGCACAGTCAGGTAAAAAGCGAGTCTTACGAGCGTTGTGAATTGCTTTCAAAATGGTATCTTCCTATGGGAATCACAGCATTTATTGTTTTTACGATAAACATTGAATTGTTGTGAATTGCTTTCAAAATGGTATCTTCCTATGGGAATCACAGCTGATGAATATAGCAATGAATGGTGTAATAGTTGTGAATTGCTTTCAAAATGGTATCTTCCTATGGGAATCACAGCGACCGTAACATCCTATTGATAGGAATAACAGTTGTGAATTGCTTTCAAAATGGTATCTTCCTATGGGAATCACAGCTTAAAAAGCCAAAAAATAATCAATTTAATGGTTGTGAATTGCTTTCAAAATGGTATCTTCCTATGGGAATCACAGCGATGAAGTTACAAGAATCTTTTGCTCCTGGTTGTGAATTGCTTTCAAAATGGTATCTTCCTATGGGAATCACAGCAACATATAATTCGGCAAATGGAGGGCTGAAGTTGTGAATTGCTTTCAAAATGGTATCTTCCTATGGGAATCACAGCCTAGATTGTGAGATATTCGAGGAATCACAAGTTGTGAATTGCTTTCAAAATGGTATCTTCCTATGGGAATCACAGCCATTTAAGCAATGGTAATCAGAGAGGATAGGTTGTGAATTGCTTTCAAAATGGTATCTTCCTATGGGAATCACAGCTTTTGTTTCATTTTTCCTAAGGGTTTTAATGTTGTGAATTGCTTTCAAAATGGTATCTTCCTATGGGAATCACAGCAAGTGTGAATTCACAAAGATTGGCAAACATGTTGTGAATTGCTTTCAAAATGGTATCTTCCTATGGGAATCACAGCCGTTATTGCCGGATTATTAATTGCCACGCCGTTGTGAATTGCTTTCAAAATGGTATCTTCCTATGGGAATCACAGCAGGCCGAACATGATGCTCTTAGCTATGCCGGTTGTGAATTGCTTTCAAAATGGTATCTTCCTATGGGAATCACAGCATACCCCACGCTAAGTGGCTGGTATGCTGTTTTTTATGTTATAAAATAGAAAATTTTAAATCGGGGAAATTTGTGTGGTAAGATTTCAGACCTGTCAGGTTTTGAAAACCTGACAGGTCTGAACAAATTTCAAAACAACTCCAACTGCTGAGTAGGTGGCTCCGTTTCCTGAGGCTTGGTCCCATAAAAAATTTCCATCATCCCAAACTGCTTATCAGTTATTGCCATGATTCCAACTTTTCCTTTGGGAGGTAAATTTTTCTTAGTTCTTTTGATATGAACATCAGCATTTTCCCTACTGGCACAAAAACGCATATAAATCGAAAACTGAAACATAGCAAAACCATCGTCCAACAGTTTTTTTCGGAAAGAAGTGGCGATTTTTCTATCCTTGCGGGTTTCGGTGGGGAGGTCAAAAAAAACTAAGACCCACAAACTCCTATACTGGTTAAGTCTTGAAAAATATTTTTCATCCATATTCCGGGTAAATAATTTTCCTACTGATCCCGGCAAAGCATTCAAACAAAGATGCTGTTGTCCGGGAAGCAGCTACCATCAAAGGGCTCTTTTGTCCATCAATTTTGACATCCAAGGCAGGAATACTCAAGAGTTCTTTCTTCAGTTCTGTTGTCAGCTCTGAATAATCATCTTGGGTTTCAACAATATGAGAAACTACCAAATCCACATATGGGCGATAGGGTTCCATAATATCATCTGCCAAACAATAGGCATTGTATTTATTCCTATGCCAAATCCCTACACCAGGAAGCATACCTGAAGAAACTAACGCCCTTGCTATAACAGCTCTTAATATCGCATACCCGTAATTGAGTAAATTATTAGGAGGCATTCCTGCCTGTGTCCTATTAAAATCAGGTATATCAAATAATTCCTGCCAGTAAATAGCTGCTGCCTGGGCTTCATGATTACCAGAATCTCCGGAATTAACATTTTTATAGAGGTATTCCATTCTTTTTGATACCTTCCCCTTTTCCTGTAAAAGTGTGTATTGGTTTTTGATCTTAGCAGTAACTGTTTGCTGCCAAAGGTTCTTTTTAAGTGGCTGGGAAGCCTCTAGCTGATACCTTACCCTTTCAGTTTGTTCTGAATGGCCTTGCATGGGTAGCAGTAAGCCCTCAGGTAGATGCTGTGCATTGCAGGAAACGATTGCTACTTTCCTATCGGTTAGTTTTGCTAAAAGTCCGTTGGTGATAGTTATCTGCTGGTTTTCCAACACGATCATCCCCAAATCTTCAATGGGAACGGTCCTGTCTTCTTTATCTGTCTCTGGGAAACTGATATACAACTGCTCGTTTTTGGTGCTGAGGTAGGCGGGATTACCGAAGAAGAGGGTTCTTTTGATCATGTTTTTTAAGTTTAAAGACCTGACAGGTTTTTGAAACCTGTCAGGTCTAAGCTAGGCCCTACTCCAAATCTTTATTCATCAACCATTCCTTTTTCATTTCCATCATTTGTTGCACATGTTCCCAGCCGTCAAAGAAATTAGTTAAATAAGTTCTATTAAGATTTGAAGGTTTATTGGGATTTTGGTAAGCATACCAACTCGACCATTTCCAATATTGATAATTTTTGACAAAACCATGCTTGACTGGATTGAGGTGAATATAAAGGAAGGTTTCCTGCCATTGGCGCTCTTCTAGGATAGGGGTTCTTTTGAAGGCCCTGATAAACAGATTCCCTTTTCTTTCATACCTTTTATTAATGGCTTTGGTGTATGAATTGAAAAAGTCCGTAAATCCTTTAATTGCAGGATTATTTGAAGGATGCTTGATCAGACCTGTCAGGTTTTCAAAACCTGACAGGTCTGATCGAACCCCTACCAACAAATGAAAATGATTCGGCATAAGGCAAAAGGCATAGGTATCCACCACTTCTCCTAGGTACTTTTGATATTGTTGAAGAAAGAACCTATAGTTTTCCTCCTCCCTGAAAATATTCTCAGTTCCATTGGCGTGGTTGTAGATATGGTAGGATTGGCCTGGTTCCATTCTTTTATTTTAGTTTAATCTAGTAAAAACCTTTTCCAAAGTTTTTAACTTTGGAATAGGTAATAACAGGTATCTACCACTTCACCGAGGTACTTTTGATATTGTTAAAGGAAGAATCTATAGTTTTACTCCGCCCTGAAAATATTCTCAGTTCCGTTGGCGTGGTTGTAGATATCATAAGATTGTCCTAATTGCATTTAAAACTTTAATTTAATCTCGCCATCTAATCCAAAAACAAAGTCCTTCCCTTCTATTGCAAAATTATAATTTGAAGGAGTCAGTAGTAATCTCGGAGCAATAAAATCAGGAATAAAAGAAGAAAAACCATCTTTACCCTTTGTGCCAAAAACATCTTTAGGAAAGTCAATAGAAAGCTTTTGATCATCTCTACCCTCCAAGTGATGTTGGAACTGAATTTTACTTTGATTTGCATCCGCCAGCTTTTTAACAAAATAAAGCCGATGAGATAACTCATTATTTTCTAATCCTACTAGTTCTTTTATTTCTGAATAAAAGATCAAAACTTTTTGCCCCACTTGGAATACATGATATAAATCAACCTCTTCTTGATTTTTTCCTGAACCAATCTTTATTCTTTTTTCAAAAAGATCTTCAAGTTTGTAACTATCATTTAACTTTCCAACTTTAGATGCTTCAAAAAGATTGATTGGTACTATCTTTCTATGGTGGGTTCCTTTATAATACCCAAAAGCATAATTATCGCCGGAATTGGTGTAATAGGTGTTCTTGTAATCATATTTAGACTTATAGGTCTGCTCCTTTAGCTCTGTTACATTATCCGCATCAAGAAATCCCCTACCTGCTTTGACCCTTACTCTAATTCTTCTAATAATTTTACCATTAAAATCTCTCAACTCTGAAAGTGAGATGCCAGCATCAATTTGATTTTTAATGTGCATTTTTAAATATGGGTCAACTATAACATCTTTATCTATTTTTAAATCAGTTATTGGCTTTCTTCCAACTACCCACATTTCATCCTTACCATTAACTTGATTGTATAGGAATTTCCCATCAATATCTCTTTGAGGTGAACCGTTTTCATTTCTTTGAACAGCTTTGATTTTTCCATAAAAAGTATCCAAATGAAGTTGTCCTCTAACAGAATCACCCGTTGCTACTTTTGGGACTTTTTCCCCTTTTTCATCATGAATCAAATTTCCATTTTTATCCCTTAACCATACAATTCTACCTCTTTTCCTGACTAATTTTTTACCAGGGGAAAATGCTTGATCTTTGTTAGGAATATTATTAATAAGAATTTTTTCTTTTATGCCATCTAACATGTGATGACCAAACCCCTCAAACGGAGTAATTGGATAATCTTTAAACAGGTTGTTTTCAATATCCAAAAAGTATTTTTTTAGAATCGCTTCTCTTTCAGCCGCTTTGGGTATCAAAGTCAATACGGCAGCATCAATTGCATGATGATAATGCTTACCTCTATCCTTTACTTCTTCTTTTGGTTGAACACCATAAATCTTTCTAAATAAAGAGGTTACGGTTCCTTTTTGAACATCAACCCTATTAAATACTGTTTTCAAATAATGAAAGGCATATTTAGCAATTAATTGGCTATCTATTAATTGGCTATTTTTAAAACCACTTGGCACATCTTTTCTTGTGAATCTATCAAGTTTATTTTTCCAATAATCCAATTCCATTTGAAGCATGTGCTTTCTCCGAATAGCATCATCTTTTGACGTCTTATCTATTGCTCCTCTTGACTTTGATTTCGCTACTTCAATTTGTTTATATAAAGAATCCACTCTTTTCTCCCAATCAATTAATTGCGGTTTTATTGCTTTACCCTCAGAGGTATCTTTATCATAATTTGGAAGTTCAACTGGTAATTTATTCTTTTTTACATCCGTATTATACTTGGAGTAACATACTGTTAAATTTGCGAGAGAATTATCAAATGATTTACTCCGAGGAATTGTATGTTCGAAGTGAATAATATTTTTATCAAATAATTTTGTTAGAGGGATCAATTCTCCTGTATACATACATTTACAGCCTTGTTCTTTCCAAAGTCTAAATTTTTTCACATCATCTTTGGTAGCAAGAATTTCTTTCCAAAACTCATTAGGGTCTGGACTTTGTTCTGTCCAAAGCCTTAGTTTCTCTCTATCTGTTTGATTATCTGGGTCTGCATTACCCCTAAAGTCTGGATCTTTAATTAATTGAGAAATCGCAAATGCAATTTCTCTATTTTCATTCTCCCTATTTCTTTGATAGGTTTCTATTGCCCATCTTTTGTTAGCATCATTTAAGTCACGTGACACTTCAACCACTATCCTAGTATCTTCATTAATTTTGCCGTCTTTAATTAGATGGTTTATTACTTTCCTCAATTCAAATAGCGTTTTATATGCCATTGGATTTTTGAATGATCCAGTTTTTGGACTAGGAAGGTATAAGTTTCCATCATCAGCTCTTTTTGCTGGTGTGTAAATATCTACCTGAGATGGATGATAAAGCTTTTTTAGTTCTTTAGGATCAATATGAAATTCATCCTTTAGAATTTCTTTTATGTAGTCAAGTAAATGCGGACTAGAAAAATGCTTTCTATCCTGTGATTTAAAAAACTCTTGATATAAAGCTTTTATGTTATTTATGTAATACTCTTTTTCAGACTCTTTATTCCAAGATTCTTCACCAAAGTGCGCCAAAATTGATTTATGAACATCATTAAAATCATCTTGATCAAGGACATATTTAGGATTTCTATAACCTTGCTTATAATCAGATAAGTGGTAGTCTGAAATTAATTTATTAACAATTGAAATCACCTTTTTTTGTCTCCTATTTTCTTCAATTGAATCAGCAATTCTTTTTTTAATAAAATCCTCGTTTTCTTTGAATTTACCCATTCCAATAACCTCTGGAACTTTTGCAAGCAAAACAGCCTCTGTATAAATCAATCCTTCCCTTAAAAAAGGCAAAATACTATTTATCGCTTTAAGGCTTAAGGAAGCATACCCAACAGGTAAAGAGTTCCACAAGGAGTTCAATTCCTTTAATTGACCTTCATTGAAATCAAAATTCTCTTTAAAAAAATCTTCTAAAATTTCCTCATCTTCAAACGAAAATAGAATGTGCCAAATATCATTAATTGAATAAGAAACTTCTTTCCATTTACCATATTTAAAAATCGACTTAGTATGTTGGAAATCTTTCCAATCCTCTCCGAACAAAGATTTAAGTCGAGCTGAAACAGGACAAGCAGGAACGGTTGTATCATCCTTAAAATTCAGCTTTAATTTCTTATTAGTGATTTTTTGAAGATGTTTATTAATTTGAAGAAACTTAAAATCATTTTTACCTTTTAAGAAAAATTTCTCTTTGTATAACTCTTCTTTAAGATTCAAAGGTAAAGGTTCCGACTTTCCAGTTTCTGGATCAAAATACTTTATATTATTCAAAAAACTCCATGCTCTGAATTCCTCAAACAATGGGTGACTTATTGGACATCTTGGCTTTTGAGGCTCTAAAGTACATTTACCAACCAAACCCTTTTGAGATCTTAAAGGTCTCTGAAAGAATATTGCTTTTTTTAAATCTTCTTTAAATTGTAAATCTTCCAGATTCTGAACATGAAAAATAACATCAACTTCTTTCTCGTAATCAGATCTAAGGGTATATCGATTTCTAATTCTTACTCCTTCATCTTCTAAAAAAGCAAATGCCCCTCCTAATGTTTTATGATCTTCCAAAAGCTGCTCATATTCATTTCTACCAATAGTACCAGTTTCTGAACTTCCTTTGTAAACAGCTACTTTATCATTAGAACCATTCTTTCGACTACTTTTGAAACCTCGTCTTTGAGCAATATGAAAAAGTGCTCTACCAATCTTATACCTATTTATTTCAATAGATAAATCTTGGATAGAATTTACTAACTCTCTCCTTAACTGATATGGGCTTGAATAATCCGGTTTCCCATCTTGATCGAAATCCAATTTTAACCATTTTTGAAAGGCATCATCTTCGACAGGAAATTTCCTACCCTCACTTTTAGAATATTTTCTCCATTTATCAAGTTTTTCAATATTCAGTGGGCAATAACCATTATTAATCAAACTTTCAAGAGTAGCCCAAATTCGATACCTCCGTGCATTATATAATCTTCTTGATGATCTATTGGAGGTTCTTTCAGCTGCAAATGAATATTCTCCTGCTTTCCCCTCACCAATACCTTTTTTAAAAGTATAAACCCCAAACCAAGGAAATTGCTTTCCTTCTCTAAGTGTTGCTCCAATAGAATTTGTTCCTAAATCAATCCCAAAAATTTGTTCCATTATTTTTTATTTTTACATTTGAAATGAAAGACAATTCACAACAAGGCTATAAGCCGAAGATTTCTCAGCCCTGCATACTTCTGTAGGGCTATTATTTTTTTTTAAGTTGTTGAAATCATTAACCCGATTTTTATTATCGTCTTTTTTTAAAGCTTCGATTTTCAAAATACCCCTAACTAATTAATAAAAAAATACCCTGTACAGGGTATTTTTGAATTTTGGACAGATTTTGTCTGAAAAAATTGTACTTAAACCAAAAAATGCTAAATTTTTCCTCTATTACAGGTTTTAAAATTGTCTATTCAAACGATCCCCTTCACCAATCTCACCAGTTTCTCTCCTGCCCTGTTGGCCACTTCTACTACTTCTTGATGGGTAAATTCCTTTTTCACTTTTGGAATACTTTCATTGGTGATGACTGAAAAAGCGATCACTTTCATACCCATATGGTGGGCGGCAATGATCTCAGATACGGTACTCATCCCAACGGCATCCCCTCCAATGATCCTGAGATACCGTATTTCGGCTTTGGTTTCCAGTTTTGGTCCCTGAAGGCCTACATATACTCCAGTCCTCAAATCAATATTCATATCCTTTGCAATGTTTTTAGCCTTTTCGGTCCAACCCAAATCAAAAGGCTCGCTCATATCAGGAAATCTCGGCCCTAGATTATCCTCATTTTTTCCCCTTAAAGGATTATCAGGCATTAGGCTGATGATATCTTCAATTAGCATCAAATCCCCGGCCTCAAATTCGGGATTCAGTCCTCCGGCAGCATTGGTAACAATAAGTCTTTCAATTCCCAACAATTTCATCACCCGAACAGGAAAAACTACTTCATTGAGAGAATAACCTTCATAATAATGAAACCTTCCGCTCATTGCTAAGACTGGCAGTTTGTTCAAGTAACCAAAAATCAACTGTCCACTATGTCCTTCCACGGTTGAAACCGGAAATTGGGGAATCTTTTCATAGGGAATGCTTACCTGTCCCTCCAATTCATTGACAAGTCCACCCAAACCAGAACCCAAAATAATTGCCACTCCCGGTATTTCCGGAAGGAATTCACTTATAAAATCAACCGTTTCCTGCACGATCTATCCTAATTAATTCTTCGACATTAAACTTTCAAACTTGGCTTTTGAATTTTAAAGCTTGCAGTTTGGAACCCACCTGAACATCAGACAGGTTTGAATAATTGGTATTTGGTAATTGGTAATTGGTAATTGGTAATTGGTAATTTTTAATTGTTAATTTCCCTCACCAATTCCCTGATAATCAAACTCATTCCTGGCTCCGCTTTTGCAGCCCCGGCCAATACTTCCTCTAACTTAACTTTTTTAATTTTCCCAGGGTAACAAAGATCTGTTATGGCTGAAATGGCAAAAACCGGCACTTCCATATGCCGCGCCACGATTACTTCCGGTATGGTACTCATCCCAATGGCATCGCCTCCAATGGTTCTCAGGTATTTGTATTCTGCTTTGGTCTCTAAGTTGGGTCCTTGTACTGCTGCATATACTCCCTGGTGGATTTTAAGTTTATTATCTTTTGCAATTTGTAGACCTTTTTCAACCAAGGAGAGGTCATATGGTTCGGACATATCAGGAAACCTTACCCCATATTGGTTGAGGTTCTTTCCCCGCAAAGGATTTTCAGGGAATAAATCAATATGATCATTGATAATCATCAGATCCCCGATTTCGTATTCAGGATTTAATCCCCCAGCTGCATTGGATACAAAAAGGTATTGGATACCAAGCTTCTTCATCACCCTGACAGGAAATGTCACTTCTTTCATGGAGTATCCCTCATAATAATGAAACCTGCCCTGCATAGCCACCACGGATTTTCCTGAAAGTTGGCCTACGATCAATTTTCCTTTATGGCTTTCCACGGTTGAAATTGGAAAAAAAGGAATTTCCTCATAAGGAATTTCAAGTTTGATTTCAATGTTATTGATCAATTGGCCCAGGCCAGTACCTAGGATGATACCGAACTGAAGTGGTTGGTCATAAAGTTGATGAATATATTCAAAAGCATAATCTATTTTGTCTTCGTAAGAAATATTGGCTTCCTCTCTCATAAAACTAAAATTTGTCCTAAGGTAATCATTTAGGGTTTTACCACATAAATTTTAAACAAAATGGAAACTTATTGACTTTTTCCTTTGTAATAGATTGCATAAAAGAAGAAGCCGCCAACAATGATCAAGATAATAGTCGGTACCAACCGAAAAAATTCCATTTCCAATACCCTTGCAGAACTTTACCAAGACATATTACAACAATTGGGATCACCATCTGAAATTTTAAAATTAGAAGACCTTCCCCATGATTTCGTATTCTCGGCACTTTATGATAAAAACGGTAAGAACCCGGAGTACAATGAATTTCATAAAAAGGTTCGAGAGGGAAATAAATTTGTATTTATCGTCCCGGAATATAATGGCTCATTTCCCGGAGTCCTAAAAGCATTTATTGATGGTATGACTTATCCCAATTCTTTTAGAAATAAAAAATGCGCATTGGTAGGGATTTCATCTGGAATAGGCGGGGGTGGCATCGCATTGAGCCACCTCACCGACATCTTCCACTATCTGGGGATGCATGTACTGGCCCTCAAACCTAAATTAGCTAAGATTGAGGAAAATATGTCAGATAACCTGCTCACCAACAGGCTGTACATGGACTTGCTCCATACCCAGGCGGAAATGTTGATTAACTTTTAGGAGTTAATCAACATTATCATGTAAAAACCTATTGTTTTTCAAAAACTCATTTTCATCTGTCAGGTTAAACCTGGAGATGCTTCTCTCTGAACTGTGCTGCACTTCAGATAATTTAACCTGCTTTCTGATGTAAGCCGGAGTTTCCAATTTCTCCTTATATTCTTCTGGATTTTGGTTATAAGACTTCAGGTTTTTAAGTCTTTCAAAACGTTCATACGCTTTCGAAATAGCCTTTTGTCTTAGTTGCTCGTAATAATCGTTGCTATGGGCCGACCCGGCATCTTCTTTCCTTTCTTCCGCTTTTGGAAGTACAGGTTGTTCGTCTTTCTCAACCGGAAGTTCATGGACCACTCTCATAGTTTCAGGTTTGACAGGTACAAACTCAAACTCTGAATGTTCAGATTCGGCCTCTTCAAAATCATCTTCTTTGGATTTTACTTCCTCAGGTGCTTCCCCAAAAACAATCTTGTTATCATTTGCAGGAGTAAAAACAGGTTTTTGGAAAGTAAAAGTAAAAGTTTGTCCTGCTTCTGAAATGGCATCTTCATCTACCTTAGAGGTCTTTCCGGACTCCAGGTCAATCACTTTTTTTATGGAATCAGATTCTTCTTTTTCAACCACAGGCTCAGACTTTTTTACAGGAGTATGGTTTGTCCCCTGTAGTTTATCCATAGCAAAGCCAGTGGCAATGACAGTGACTCTAATTCCTTTATCCAGTTCGGAGTCTATACCCTGACCGAAAATCACCTCTGCATCATCACCAGCTCTTTCCTGGATATATTCAGTGATTTCGCTCAATTCGTCCATGGACAACTCATCTTCTTCACCGGACATAATAGATAGCAATATTTTCTGGGCGCCTTTGATGTCCACATTATTCAATAATGGTGAGGCAATAGCTTTTTCAGCTGCTCTGATAGCCCGGCCTTCTCCCTCTTCAGTTGCAGATCCCATCACTGCCGCACCAGCGTCCTTCATGACAGTTTTGACGTCCTCAAAATCCACATTGACATCTTGATGGACGGTAATGATTTCAGCGATTGACTTTGCAGCAGTGGTCAGCACATTATCCGCTTTGGCAAAAGCAGAACGTATAGCCAAGTTACCATAAATTTCTCTCAGCTTGTCATTCAAAATAACCAACACTGTATCACAATTGACCCTCAATTCTTCTATACCCTGCTGTGCTGCCAACATTTTCTTCCTGCCCTCAAAAACAAAGGGAGCGGTAACTATTCCCACTGTTAGGATATCCATATCCTTTGCAATTTTGGCAATGACTGGTGCCGCACCGGTTCCGGTACCTCCACCCATACCAGCAGTGATAAAAACCATTTTAGTTTTATCGGAAAGTAACTCCCTAATATCTTCCTTGCTTTCAAGGGCTGCATTCTTTCCTTTTTCAGGATTGGCTCCTGCTCCCAGTCCTTCAGTCAGGTTGGCACCCAGCTGTAACCTCAAAGGTACAGGACTACTTTTCAAAGCCTGTGCATCTGTGTTGACAACCACAAACTCCACATCTTTAATTCCTTGATTGTACATGTGGTTGACCGCATTGGAACCACCTCCTCCAACTCCAATTACCTTAATGATGGATTTTTGGTTTTTTGGAAGATCAAATCTGTAATCTTTCATGTTATCTGACATTTAAAATTTATTTGGTGAAAATTTATATGTGAATAGGGCAAAGAAGGGGAAATGTAAGGCACCGCCAGACACCTCCCCTGAATGATAAGCCCTAGTAATTACTATCATCATTGATATCATTGGTGATGATATCTTTTAATCTCATTCCTATTTTTGAGATTATATTGGCTCCAAACTCAGTCTTGGAGGCCCTTAAATCACTTCTGTGATTCACGATATTTTCATATCGCTTTTTATAGTTTTCCTCTCTTTCATCGAATGATTTGAATCCAGCGAGAACCAAACCAACAGATGTCGCATACATTGGACTTTTGATTTCATCTACTTTGCATTTACCCAGATGCTCATTGGGATAACCGATCCTTGTATCCAAGCCCGTCATGTATTCAAACAATTGGGCAACTCCCGACAATAATGAACCACCTCCCGTAAGAACAATACCTCCAGCAAGTTTTTTATAATGTCCACTGGCCACCAGTTCATTCTGAACATGTTCAATGATTTCTTCCATTCTTGCCTGAATGATTGCTGCCAGATTTTTTATTGAAATTTCTTTGGGCGGTCTGTTTCTCAGGCCAGGTATGGAGACAATCTCATTTGGATTGGTTTCTTCGGCAATGGCTCTTCCAAATTTAGTTTTGAGCAATTCAGCCTGATTGTGCAATACCATACAACCCTCTTTGATATCTGTGGTGATGATATTTCCTCCCAATGGAATGACAGCTGTATGCCTGATAATGTTGTCATAGAAAATGGCAATGTCTGTGGTTCCGCCACCGATATCCACCAAGCAAACACCTGCTTCTTTGTCTTCTTCACTCAGAACAGATAAAGAACTGGCCAAGGGTTCTAATATCAAATCCTTGGAAACCAGATCCGCTCTTTTGACGCATCTGTTGATGTTATTTATTGCTGTGGTCTGAGCTGTAATGATATGGAAATCCGCTTCAAGTTTTGATCCTGACATACCTACCGGATCTTTGATACCGTCTTCATAATCAACGGTATAATCCTGCGGCATCACATGGATGATGGTATTGCCAGGAGGTACAACGATATTTTCCATATCATTGGCCAATCTTCTGACATCCTCTATTGTAATTTCATCCTGGTTTGGATTTCTGATAATGGCACCATGATGGACTGTACTACGTATATGCTGACCAGCAATGCCGACGATGACATTGGCAATATCCACCTCTGCCATATCAGAGGCATCATTCACCGCCTTTTGGATGGCATTTACAGTCTTGTCAATATTGGTCACAATACCACGGATCACCCCATCTGAAACGGCTTTCCCCATACCCAAGACTTCCAATTTCCCGAACTCGTTTTTGCGGCCAACAACCGCACAGATTTTGGTGGTCCCAATGTCCAGTCCTACAATAAATTTGTCGTTTTCCATAGTATTATCAATTATTCACAAACAATCTGGCCTTTATATTTTACATTTATCCTGCTGTAGGTATTCCAACCTTTGGAAGGAAGGATTTCATCATAGAACAGGTTTATCTTTTTAAATTTTTCTTCAATCTCAGAGGCATCACCAAATTCAATCACCTGCTTTCCTACCTGTTGATGCATTTTAATGTCATTCTTTCTTCCTATTTCCAATTCTGTAATCTGAGCTTTCCAAAATGGATCTTCCTGGATATGGCGGATCAATTCCAGCAACTTGGGATTGGATTTATTCAAATCTTTGGTTTCCAACAAAGCCTCAGCATAACCCCCATAAAGAATCAATACCCTTGAAGTATATTTATTGGAGGTAGGTAAAATCAAACCTTCAGATGAAATATACCCATCTGCTGCCCTTGGACGGGTTATTCTTGCAATTGGCACATGCTGCTCAATTTCCACACGGACATTGCCTTTTTGGTCACCATATACTTCAGCATTTTTAACAAAAGGATGTGATTCCACCTTCTTTTCAATGCGGTTCAAATTAATTTCCGAAAGCGATAAGCCCTGTTTGAGCAAAGGGAATTCTGTTTGAAGTGTGCCCAGGATTTCTTTTTCGTCCACGAAATACACGTCACTTACAGCCTTCACGTAAACTTCAACCCCATTGAATTTCCTTTCCGCGCTTTTCTTCTCAATAAAACCGATAAATACCACCAGGACAATGATCAGGATGGTGAACAGAAAGCCTTTTTTAAACCTGATTTTCATATTCTCTCATCCAGTTTGCAATAGGTAATACCAATCTGTCTATGTCCCCTGCTCCAATTGTAGTCAGAACATCCGTTTTTGCGGATTTCAGGTAATCCACAAGCCCTTCCTTACTCTGAAGTGATTTTTTTGGCGCAGTTATATCTTCCAACAACATGGAAGCCGTCACACCCTCAATGGGGAGTTCCCTTGCCGGATAGATATCCAGCAACACTACTTCATCAGCAATTGATAAGCTTTCTGAGAAGCCTTTGGCAAAATCCCGTGTTCTGGTGTACAGGTGAGGCTGGAATATCGCTGTCAATTTCCTGTGAGGATACATAGCCCGAACGGAACTTAAGAATGCCCTTATTTCTTCAGGATGATGTGCATAGTCATCAATAAATACCCTGTCATCCTCCTGAACCCAAATTTCAAATCTTCTTTTTACCCCTTTGTAAGTCAATAAACCCTTTCTGATATCTTCTTCACTCAATCCAAAATCCAAGCCTATGGAAATAGCCGGAAGGGCATTTTCAACATTATGGTATCCCGGCATCCGCAATTCCAAGCCTTTGATAACATGGGTATCACTTTGATAATCAAACCGGAATGCTGCAGGCTGAGCTTGGATATTTTTAGCTTGGATTTCTCCACCATCTATTCCATATCTTCTAATGCTGACTTCTTTTTTCGTAGAAAGTCCCATTTTATCAAAGGCCTTATACTGAACAAATAGTTTTCCTCCTTCACCGATCAGACCTACAAATTGCCTGAAGCCTTCCAGCATATGTGCATCATCACCATAGATATCCAAATGATCGGGATCTGCACTGGTCACCACTGCGACATTGGGGTGGAGATGTAAAAATGATCGGTCAAATTCATCCGCCTCAACCACCACCGTGGCTTCTTTTTCTCCCTCATCATGTAGAATCAGGTTACTTTGGTAATTCTGTGTAAGCCCTCCGAGAAATGCTGCGATGTTTTTACCTCCTGATTTCAACAGATGTGCAATCATGGAAGAAGTAGTGGTCTTTCCATGCGTTCCTGCCACGGCAATAGTTGGCATATTGGAAGTGATCATCCCTAGGACAGCCGCCCTTTTTTCCAATTGAAAGCCATGATCCCTGAAGTAATTCAATTGTATGGAATCTTTGGGCATGGCAGGAGTCCAAATGATCAATGAATTGCTTTTGTCCGCAATTACTTCATTTGGAATGCTTTCCAGATTATCTACATAAGAAATGGTCATCCCTTCCTTCTCCAGTTCAGAAGTCAAAGGCGAAGGCGTACGGTCATATCCTGAAACTTTGATTCCAATATGGTTAAACCACCTGGCCAAAGCACTCATGCCTATACCCCCTATACCAAGGAAATGGACGTTATGTAGCTTTCTTAGATTCATTCAATGATACTTTCCAATGCTTCAACGATTTCAATGGCCGCATCAGGCTTGGCCATTTTTTTTATATTTTCACCCAGTTTCCTGGCTTTATTCTCATCTGCAAACAACCCATCGGTTACCTCTTTTAATTTTCCAACAGCTTCCACATCTTTTAAAAGGAGGGCTGCATTTTCCGACACATAGGCCATGGCATTTTTTGTCTGATGGTCCTCTGCCACATTTGGGGAAGGAATAAAAATTACCGGTTTCCCTACCAAACTCAGTTCAGAAACGGATAATGCTCCAGCCCTTGACACTACCAAATCTGCTGCAGCATAAGCCAAATCCATTTCTTTGATAAACTCCATCACATGGATATGCTTTAGCCCGGATAGGTTCACTTTTTCGGACATCTCCTTAAAATAGAACTTGCCGCTCTGCCAAAGCATTTGATATCCGCTGTCTTCAATGGCCTTCATATCAGTCAGGACAGCTTGGTTGATGGTTCTGGCCCCTAAACTTCCTCCCAAAACCAAAATCACCTTCCTGTCTGGGTTGAGTCCAAAATGTGCCATTGCCTTTTCTTTTTTTCCTTCCAACTGAAGTATATCTTTTCTTACCGGGTTGCCAGTATACAGGATCCTGTCCTTAGGGAAAAACCTTTCCATATCCGGAAATGCCACACATATTTTTTTGGCCCTTTTGGCCAGTAATTTATTGGTCAAACCCGCATAGGAGTTCTGTTCCTGGATAAGAGTAGGTATACCTTTTCTTTGGGCCGCAAATAAAAGTGGGCCACTGGCATATCCACCTACTCCAACAACTGCACTAGGGACAAAGTCCTGTAACAGTTTTTTGGAAATTTTTAAGCTTTTTAGAAGCTTGAAGGGAAAACTGAGGTTAGCCAGACTCAGGCTCCTTTGAAGTCCGGCAACAGGCAATCCCTCAATTTTAAAACCTGCCTCAGGTACTTTTTGCATTTCCATTTTACCTTCTGCCCCCACAAATAGAATCTCGGATTGGGGATGCTTCTCCTTCCAAGCTTTTGCTATTGCAATAGCCGGGTAGATATGGCCTCCAGTACCACCTCCACTGATCATGATTCTATATGTTTCTTTCTCCTTTTTCAAAATATCAGGCAGTCTGAAATGCTTTTCTGAATTTATTTTCATCCCCAGTACTTTCCAGAGAATCCGCATGATCTCCCCTGCTGACACTCAAAATAATTCCAACGGAAAATCCTGTGAAAATCAATGAGGTACCTCCCATACTGAGCAATGGAAGAGGTAAGCCGGTAATTGGGCCCAAACCAACCGCAACTGCCATGTTGACCATGGCTTGTAATACCAGGGCAAAACTGAGCCCGGCAGACAATAATCCTCCAAATGGTTTGGTAGAGGAAGCCACAATCCTCATCCCACGGTACAATAATGCCAGATACAGGAAGAGGACTGTAGCCCCTCCGATCAGGCCATACTCCTCTATAATAATGGCATAAATGAAATCTGAGTAGGGATGTGGCAAGGTATTTCTTTGTTCGGATTTTCCTGGACCTTTGCCAGTAATACCTCCGGTTGAAATGGCTATAAAGGATTGTTCAGCCTGGAAAGGCAATTCTCCTTTGGTTGTGAATTTTTCTATCCTTGAAAAGAATGTTCCTCCACGCTGACCAAGGAAAACGGAGGCAGTAAGAAATACTCCTCCAATCAATATGACCATCATGATGTATTTTGCCGGAACCCTACCGATAAACATCAGCAAAAGACAGGTTGAAAAGAGCAATAATGCTGTGGACATATTGGCAAAACCAATCAACATGGTGATCACTCCAATCACTATGATCATTGGCAAGAAGGATTTCTTGAAATCTGCAATATTTTTTTGCCTCTTGGCAAGTAAACTTGCCAGAGTAGCAATCAAAGCCAATTTGGCTATATCGGAAGGCTGGAATGCCTTGTTGATACCTGGGATACTCAACCACCTATTGGCATCATTCACAGTGGATCCAAACGCATAGGTAAACAACAATAAAGGAACAGAAATAACCAATAAGAATTTCCCTATCAATCCATAATACTTATACGGTATTTTATGTGCAACCCACATTACAATCAGTCCCATGAATACCATCATTGAGTGGTCTAGAAGGTATTTCTCAGTATTGCCACCTGTTTTTTTATACGCCAGGGAACCGGTCGCAGAATAAACTACCAGAATACTGATCACAGCCAATAAAATCACAATCCCCCAGATCATGGGATCACCCTTAAGGTTTCTGTCTATCCATTGTTTGAATGATGTCATCATGCTGATAATAATTTCAACCTGTTTACCGCTGATTTATATTGTTCACCCCTATCTTCATAATTTTTGAAAAGATCAAAGCTGGCACATGCCGGTGAAAGCAATACCACATCCCCTTCTTTACCATATTCCAGACCCCATTTGACTGCTTCTTCCACATTCTGGGTTTCTTTGATTTCTGCTATCCTGCCTTCAAAAGCACTTTTCAGTTTTTGGTTATCCACTCCCAAACAGATCAACATTTTTACTTTGCCCTTTATTTCTGGGTAAAGCACTGAATAATCATTGCCCTTATCCACCCCTCCTGCAATCCAAATGACAGGATTCTCATAACTTGAAAGAGCATAAAAGGTAGCATCTACATTAGTCCCCTTACTGTCATTGATGAAACTTACCCCATTGATCACAGCAACTGGCTCCATTCTATGCGCCGCATTTTCAAAATCCTTCAGAGATTGCCGGATACTTTCTTCAGGTACACCGGCTATACTGGCTGCCAAGGTCGCACACATCGTGTTTAGCATATTATGCGTTCCTTTCAGGACAATATCCTCTTTATTAATTTTTATTTTTTTACCTGGCATACTCAGATGAATTGAATTTCCATCAAAATATCCCCCTGGTTGGATTTGGGTTTGAATGGAAACCGGAAAAGTTTTCGCCTTCAAGGTGACCTTTTTAAGCCCATCGGGTATGTATTGGTCATCCAGAAAATAAATTGCAGCACCACTTTCATCCATATTCCGGAAAAGGGAAATTTTGGAGGCAACATATTTTTCCATGGCATAATCATAACGGTCCAAATGGTCAGGGGTAATATTGGTCAGGATTCCAATTGCCGGCTTCATTTCTCTGAATCCGTCAATCTGAAAACTACTGGTCTCCAAAACCCACCATTCATGGTCTTTTTGGACTAACTGACCTGCCCAACTTTGTCCTACATTGCCCCCAAGTCCAACATCCACTCCTCCTTTCTTCAGTAAATGATAGGTTAACAGGGTAGTTGTAGTTTTGCCATTGGTTCCTGTAATCGCAATAACTTTTCCTTTTGAAAACCGATATGCAAACTCCAATTCATCAATAACCGGAATATTTCTTTCCCTTGCTGCTTTGACAATTGGGGCTTTATCGGAAATTCCTGGACTTTTAATGATCTCACTGCAGGAGAGAATTTCTATTTCCGAATGCATCCCTTCTTCAAATGGTATCATTTCACGGTTCAGTATTTCTTTCCTTTGAGTATCAATATTCCCCTTATCGGATACCCATACCGCATAGCCCTTCTGTTTGGCCAGTAAGGCTGCCCCTACTCCACTTTCTCCTGCTCCAAGTATGGCTATCTTTTTCTCCATTACCTTAATTTCAAAGTTGCCAAGGTGATGATGGCCAAGAGGATGCCTACAATCCAAAAGCGAGTCACGATCTTAGCTTCATGAATATTTTTCTTTTGATAATGGTGGTGCAAAGGGGACATCAGGAATATCCTCTTTCCTTCACCATATTTTTTTCGTGTATATTTGAAATAACTCACCTGCATGATTACAGAAAGATTTTCAACAAGGAAAATTCCACACAGCACAGGGATGAGCAATTCTTTCCGCAAAGCCAAAGACAAAACAGCTATCACCCCTCCCAACATTAAGCTGCCTGTATCACCCATAAAAACCTGGGCAGGGAAAGCATTGTACCAAAGAAATCCCACACAAGCACCAATAAAAGCAGAGCAAAAAATCACAAGCTCTGCGGAGCCCGGAATGAAAAAGACGTTGAGGTATTGCGAGAAGATCGCATTACCGGATATGTAAGCGAATATGGCTATGGTCAGGCCAATAATGGCAGATGTTCCTGCGGCCAGCCCATCTATGCCATCAGTGATGTTTGCCCCATTGGATACGGCAGTGATAATAAAAATCACCAATAAAATATAAAGGATCGGGGTCATGTTCTCCCCTAAGAAACCCAGGAAATTTTCATAATTCAGTTCATTGTTTTTCATGAAAGGTATGGTGGTTTTGGCCACTTTCACATCCTTAAATGCCGGAGTTTCTACTACACCCTCTTCAATCGAAACCGGATTTGTAAACTGACGTACCACGACATCTTCATGAAAATAAAGAGTTGCACCAACAATGATTCCGATGGTAATTTGACCCACAATTTTAAACCTTCCGGCCAAACCTTCTTTATTCTTCCTGAATACCTTGATATAATCATCAATAAATCCGATACCTCCCAACCATAAAGTAGTGATTAACAAAAGAATGATATAGATATTATTGACATTGGCAAAAAGCAAAGTTGGGATAACTATACCGGCTATGATCATCAGGCCTCCCATAGTTGGAGTTCCTTTTTTCTCAGACTGACCGGCCAAACCCAAATCCCGCACAGGTTCCCCGATCTGTTTGGCCCGGATCCAGTTGATGATATTCCTACCGAATGTTATGGTGATGATTAATGACAATAGTGCTGCCATACCTGCCCTGAAGGAGATATAGCGGAAAACCCCGGTTCCCGGAATGTCCAATACACTGTCCAAATAATCAAAAATCGGGTATAACATATCTATTTTAATTCATCATCTTGAGCATTTCTTTTACAACTTCCCTGTCGTCAAAGGGGTACTTCACACCTTTGATTTCCTGGTAAGTCTCATGACCTTTTCCTGCAATCAGGATTATGTCCCCTTTAGTCGCCAACACACCAGCTGTTTTGATGGCTTCTCTCCTATCTTCAATTACCAATGTTTTCTTGAAATCCACTGGATTTACACCTGCTTCCATTTCTTTTAAGATTGCCATAGGATCTTCATCTCTAGGATTGTCTGAGGTCAAAATCACCTTGTCACTAAGTTGGGTAGCAATTTTGGCCATCACAGGTCTTTTTGTCCTGTCCCTGTTACCCCCACATCCTACTACCGTTATGATTTTTTCACCTCCGGACCTGACTCCTTGGATGGTTTTTAATACATTTTCCAATGCATCAGGTGTATGAGCATAATCCACGATGGCAGTGACCCCTTGTATGGTAATCTTATCAAATCTCCCTTGAGCCCCCTTTATTTTGGACAATTGTCTCAAAACTTCATCTTCGTCTTCCCCCAATAGCACCGCTACCCCAAAAACTGCCAACAGGTTGTAGGCATTGAATTCCCCAATCATCCGGAACCATATTTGTTTGTTGTTGATATCCAGCTCCAGACCATCAATGGTGTTGGATAACACTTTGGCTTTAAAATCCGCTGGATATTTGAGACCGAAAGTCTGATGGGCCCCTTTACAGTTTTGAAGCATGACCATCCCCCTCTTGTCATCTGCATTCACCAAGGCAAAAGAATCTTTTGGCAATTCATCGAACAGCTTTTTCTTAGCCTTGATGTATTCATCAAAAGTTCCATGATAATCCAGGTGGTCATGGGATATATTAGTAAATACCGCTCCTGATAAAACTAAACCAGCCATTCTCTCTTGGACAATGGCATGGGAAGAGGCTTCCATAAAACAATGGGTACAACCATTATCTACCATTTTTCTAATCAAAGACTGAATGGCAATAGGATCTGGGGTGGTATGGGTAGAGGGAATAATATTGTCGTTGATCCTGTTTTCCACAGTGGAAAGCATTCCAACATTATATCCCATTTCTCTGAACAACTGATACAAAAGTGTGACGGTACTGGTCTTTCCATTGGTACCAGTAACCGCCACCAACTTGATCTTTTCAGATGGATTTTCGAAATAATTGGCAGCCATAATTCCCAGTGCCTTGGAGGAATCAATTACCTGAACATAGGTAACCCCCTCTTTAAGCGCCACGGGAAGGATTTCACAGACCACCGACCTGGCTCCTTTTTCAAGGGCCATTTGGATAAATTGATGCCCATCGACTTGGGTTCCTTTTACAGCTACAAATACTGAACCCTCCACCACTAGGCGACTGTCAAAGACAATCTCTTTGACCCCAACTTCCATATTGCCTATGGTGGAGGTTAAAGAAACTTTATACAATATGTCTTTTAATGCCTTCATTTATCCCAATATCAAACTAATAACATTATTCTGTTGAACAGGAGAACCCGGACTGATGGATTGGTTCTTTACCCTACCTTTTCCCTGATATACTACCCTAAGCCCTTTATTTTCAAGAACATAAAGCGCATCCCTTAATGGAAGCCCACTTACATCCGGGACAGTTGGAGACTCCACAGGTGTAGTTTTCCAGGTGATGGATTTCATTTGGGGTACAGACTTTACCCAGTTCTCTCCCTGTCCATTGTAATGGTTTGAAATGCCGAATTTGTTACAGAGCATCTGCAGTTCATCTACTTTTCCTGCCTGTATATAAGGAAAATCATTTCCTGCCTGGGCCATATAGGTGCCTATCGGGAATTTGCTGTTCAGCTTTAAGTCCTGGGAATAAATCTTATCTGCAATTTCTTTGAAAACAGGTGCAGATACATCACCTCCATAGGCGGCAAAACCCTTAGGGCTGTCAATGACCACTATGGCACTGTATTTTGGATTGTCCGCAGGGAAATAACCTGCAAAGGAGGTATAATACTTTTGCGTATACCTCCCGTCAATTAACTTTTGAGCAGTACCTGTTTTTCCGGCAATTCTATATTCTTCGTTGTAGACATTTTTTGCAGTTCCATTTTTGACCACCCCTTCAAGGAGTTCCTGCAAAAGCTTGATAGTCTTCTCTGAAGCAATTCTACTTTTTAGCACTTCAGTCTGGTATTTCTTTTCAATTTGGTTGCCTTTGGCAATTGCTTGGACAATCATGGGCTTGACCATTTTACCATTGTTGGCAATGGCATTATAAAAAGTCAAAGTATGTAAAGGGGTCAATTTGGATTCATAGCCTATGGACATCCAAGGAAGGGTTGTTCCATACCAGTATTTATCCCCCGGCTTTTTAAAATAAGGGGCTCCCTCTCCTTTCAATTGAAAACCAATGGTTTTGTCCAATCCCGCTTTTTCAACATAGCTTACAAAAACTGATGGTGAATGGCCAAAATGCTGCTCAACCAATTTGGATATGGCCACATTGGATGATTTTTCAAATGCTTCTTTTACTGTGATTTTACCATATCCCCCTTGCTTCACATCCCTCATGATACGGTCATAAAATCGGTAAGTACCATCACCGGTCTCTACCATATCATTTAGGCCCACTTTCCCTTCCTCCAATAAAGCCATCATGCTCAAAAGTTTAAAGGTTGAACCTGGCTCTGTCAGGCCCTGGTCACCAATTGCAAAATTGTAATTTTCCCCATAGCCAATTCCGCTTTTGTTTTTCTGAAGATTGGCTATAGCCTTAATATGACCTGTGGCTACTTCCATGACAATCACAGAACCAAATTCAGCATCTTTATTCATCAATTGCCTTAATAAGGCTGATTCTGCTACATCCTGAATGTTTACATCGAGGGTGGTCAGGATATCAAAACCATCATCCGGCTTTACATCAGCAGCATCAAATACAGGCTTCCAGGAACCACCGGCAATCCTTTGGAATAAGGCCTTACCGTTTTTCCCTTCCAGATATTCATTGAAACTGTATTCTATACCTACTCCATAGTTATCCTCATTGATAAAGCCTACCGTTCTTCCGGCAAGTTTATTGAATGGCTGGTAACGCTTTTCCACTTTCTCAAAGATCACCCCTCCTCCCATTCTACCATTCCGGAAAATAGGCCAGGTAGACATTTTCTGCATATCCTGATAGCCTATCTGCTTTCGGTTGAGTATGAGATACCTTTTACCGGATGTCCTGGCATCAGCAATCATTCTCTTGTAGGAGTCTGCTGATCTGTCTTTATAATAGGATGACAAAAAGAAAGAGAGGGAATCTATCCCCGAACGGAAAACTTCATCCTTAGCAATCAATGGATCTAAAACTACTCTGTAAAAAGGCAAACTTGTAGCCAACAAGCTTCCATCAGCGGCATAAATATTTCCTCTGGTCGCATTCACCTGCCTGAACTGAAAGTTGATGGATTCAGACTTTGCAGCCCATTTTTCACCTTCCACAAACTGCAAATGGACAACCTTATACAAGATTGCCACGGCAAATAGGGCAACTATAATAAAAGCTACCCTTACCCTAAGCACTATGGAACGTTTGATATTCACTTACTTGCTTTTATTTTTATCGGTGGTTCACTCAGTTCAACTATACCTAAAGGAGCAATTTTTCTAGCCACTTCGGACTGTTTACTGCTCAACATATATTCGGCTTCCAGGGTAGTCACATCTGCCCTAAGATCTTCCACTTCCCTTTGCATGATTTCAATCTTCCTGATCAGATTCTCCGCCCTATGATTACTCCATATATAAATAAGAGCTAATAATGCTACATAAAGAAAAGGAGGTACAAATTTGACCGGTATACCTTCTCCCAAAAATCCGCTTACGTTCAACTTTTCCTCAATCAGGGTAAAGATGTTCTTGCCTTGCCCTTTTTGAGAAGTTTGCTTTTTGATCTTCTTCTTAAATGTGTTTTGGCGCATCTTTATATTTTTTTTGCAATTCTCAACTTTGCACTTCTAGCCCTGCTGTTTTTCTGAATTTCTTCAGGACTTGCCACGATGGCTTTTCTGGTAACCGGCTCCAAAGGCCTGATCAGGTTTCCGAAGAAATCTTTATCTACCTCTCCTTGAAATTTGCCTTTATTGATGAAATTTTTCACCAATCTGTCTTCCAAGGAATGGTAACTCATCACGACCAACTTTCCTCCCGGTTTCAGCACTTCAAGGGTCTGCAGCAACATTTCCTCAAGTGCACCCATTTCGTCATTCACTTCAATCCTTAATGCCTGAAATACCTGTGCAAAGTATTTGTACTCTTTACCCCTTGGCGCGAAACGTTGCAGTATGGACTTGAAACTTTCAGTTGTAGTGAATGGACTTAAAGCCCTTTGTGCAACAATTGCCTGAGCCAAGGTTCTAGCATTTTTGATTTCACCGTAGATTCCGAAAATCTTATGAAGTTGACCTTCCTCATAGGAATTGAGGACATCTTTTGCCGATATGCTCATGGCAGCACTCATTCGCATATCGAGCTCACCTTCAAATCTTGTTGAAAAACCCCTTGTGGGTTCATCTATTTGGTGGGAAGAAATCCCTAAATCAGCTAATATTCCATCAACTTTTGAAACCCCATACAACCTGAGGTATTTCTTGAAATCCCTGAAATTGGCCTGAATGAAGGTAAATCTCTGATCATCAGGCACATTTGCTTCAGCGTCCGCATCTTGGTCAAAACCATACAAATGACCCTTGTCAAGATGCTTTAGGATTTCTTTTGAATGTCCACCTCCACCAAAAGTCAGGTCGACATACACTCCATTTGGATCAATATCCAGACCCTCAATGCATTGCTCAAGCATCACTGGAATATGGTAATTATGACCTGTCATCGTTTAGGAAAGGTATTTATCCATCAACTTGGACAGTTCTGCCTGGTCAGCCACAATATTTTGTTGGTATTTTTCAGGACTCCATATCTCTACAAATCCACCTACACCGATCAGCACTGCATCTTTGTCTATTCCTGCCCATGTCATAAAAGTCTTGGGAATCAAAAAACGTCCTGCATTGTCGAGTTCCACCTCGGTCATACTTTCAAAAAAGCTTCTTTTGATAAGCCTTTGTACCGGATCACGATCTGAAAGTGAACTGATCTGGTGTAAAAGTTTCTTAAACTCAACCTGGGTGTACAAAGCAAGACAGCCATCGTCTCCCTGACGGAGAATGAGCTCGTTACCATTGGACTCTGGTATTGCCGCCTTAATCTTGGCAGGCAATGCCAGACGTCCTTTGGCATCGACTTTACATTCATACCGACTGTTGAACATACCCATGGGCTTATCTTGAGTTTGTAATAATTACAAAAGTAAGAAAAGGAATAACACAATCCACCACTTTTTCCCACTTTTCTCCACTTTTTCCTAAAACTATCTAAAAGTTTGAATTATCACAATATTTTTTCAAAAATTTCAAGATTTTTTTACTTGATGGTCAATAGGTTGTGGGACAATTTTTACTAAAAAAATCAGCCAAATTTGGCCAAAAAAGAATAAACGCAAATAAAATCTCAATATTTCGAAAACATAATTGATAAATTTTTCATGGGATGGAGCAAAGTGGGAGAAAATCCCATAATTTTTTAACGAATTCATTTAAACTTTAAAAATCTCTCTCGAAAGTAATTTTTAAACTGAATTCCAACCGCTGATGAACTATTTACTAAATAATTTAATTTACCCTATAATATTTATAGGAAAATTAAAATTGACCAGTATTCAACATGTTTATGAAACAGAAAAAAGGGCCTTTACTCATACCAATTCTTTGTTTTTTCATTTTTATTTCCTGCAACGACAAAAAAAATGAAATTCTGCTAGAGGGAGATTGGCATGCAGAATTGAACATTGAGCCAGGGATCGTGCCTTTTAGTTTTGGATTGAAAAAAAATGGGGAAAAATGGGGATCTGAAATTTACAATGCGGATGAGGTGCTCTCTTATGATGAAGTGGATCAATTCGGGGATTCCTTAATTATCCATATGGGGATTTTTGATTCGGATATCAAAGCTGCAGTGCAAAAAGATGGAAGCTTAAAAGGATACTTCATCAAAAATCACCTTGAAGGATACCGTATTCCTTTTACGGCTACCAAAGGTTTAAAAGACCGCTTTTCTACTTCTACCAGTCCGATTGCGGATTTTTCGGGTAAGTGGAAAACCGAATTTGAAAAATCTAATGGGGAGAAATATGATGCCATAGGGATATTCAAACAAGAAGGAGACCATATAACAGGAACTTTTCTAACCAGTTTAGGGGATTACCGCTATCTGGAGGGTAATGTAGACGGAGACACCTTTTATTTAAGCGCTTTTGATGGAAGCCATGTTTATTTTTTTTCGGGTAAAAATTTGCCTGATGGTTCTATACATGGAACATTTAGAAGTGGCCCAAAATATAGAGAGTCTTTTTTTGCAGTCAGGGATGAAGCATTTGAACTTCCAGATGCCAATTCTTTGAATTACCTAAAAGATGGCTATGAAAGACTAAGTTTTTCATTTCCCGACTTGAACAAAAATATGGTTTCTTTAGAGGATGAAAAATTTAAGGACAAAGTAGTATTGGTCCAATTATTTGGGACCTGGTGTCCCAACTGTATGGATGAAACCAAATACCTGGCAGAATGGTACCGAAAGAATAAAAACCGGGAAATTGAAATCATTGCACTGGCATTTGAATATAAAGCGGACTTCGACTATGCAAGTGCTAGGGTAAGGAAAACCAAGGAAAGAATGAATGCGGAATATATCTTTCTAGTGGCAGGTGAAAGCAATAAAGAAAAAGCATCAGAAGCCTTACCAGCTTTAAATCAAGTGATAGCTTTCCCTACACTCATTTATATCGGCAGGGATGGAAAGGTCAAAAATATTCATACCGGATTTTCTGGACCCGGTACAGGTGCTTATTATGAAAGATGGGTAGAAGAGCATGAAAATTTGGTAAACCGACTTTTGGAGGAATAAGTTAGGGGGAATAAAAATCCCTTACTTTCTTATTTTTTCCTTTCAATGGTATACCTGACCAAACCTTCCAGGGAATCTTTGTATTCAGATTCAGGGAATTGCTGAAGTAGATCCAAAGCCTCTTCCAGGTACTGATTCATCACCTTTGTGGCATAACCTAATCCTCCGGATTGTTTGACAAAAGAAATTACTTCATTTACCGCTTTTTTGTCCTCATTCTTATTACGGATTAGATAGATAATTTTCCTTTTATCCAACCAGGATGCATTATTTAGGGCATAAATCAAAGGGAGGGTCATTTTTTTCTCTTTGATGTCTATCCCCAAGGGCTTTCCAATTTCATCTTCCCCATAATCAAAAAGGTCATCTTTGATCTGAAAGGCCATTCCTACCTTTTCCCCAAAATCCCTCATTTTCTCGATCAACTCAGGCCCTGCCCCTGAGGTTGCCGCTCCGACTGCACAACAGGAAGCAATTAGACTGGCTGTTTTTTGACGGATAATGGTATAGTAAACCTCTTCTGTAATATCAAGTTTTCTTGCTTTTGCAATTTGTAAAAGTTCGCCTTCTGACATTTCCCTTACAGCATTGGAAACAATCTTTAAAAGATCAAAATCACCATTGTCCACACTCAACAAAAGTCCTCTGGACAAGAGATAATCTCCGACCAAGACTGCAATTTTATTTTTCCATAAGGCATTGACTGAAAAAAAACCCCTTCGGTAATTGGCATCATCAACTACATCGTCATGGACCAAAGTAGCCGTATGAAGCAATTCAATCAGAGCAGCCCCTCTATAGGAAGCTTCTGTAATGCCCCCGCTAACCCCTGCTGTAAGAAAGACGAACATGGGACGCATTTGCTTCCCTTTTCGACGAACAATATAGTTTGTAATATGATCGAGAAGCTTGACCTTACTTTTCATAAAGTCCCGGAATTTCTTTTCAAATTCCTCCATTTCCAAAGCAATGGGATCTTGTATTTGTTTGAGGTCAGCCTTCATAAAACTATTCGGATACAATAATACAATGGATTCACACTTGGACAAAACCTATCTATCAAATATTACCTATTCAAACTCCCAAACCATCCGAAACGTTTTTGATTTTTGTATTAATTTGAAATAATAAAGCTCCATCCTGATTTTTATTATCTTTGTTGCAACCCATAACTGAACTCACTTGGCTGAAGGATATATCAAACACAATTATGAACCCATTCTCCCACAAAAGGATGAATGGCCTGTGGTAAAACTGAGTAAGAACAGGAAAGAATTTGTAAAAACCGTTGCTGAAAACAGCAAGAAATCTATCCTAGAAATCACAGGAAACAATCTTGATTTGTTGAAAGAAGAGTTGGAAACAACCCTATACAGGGAAAAATTAAGAATTAAACAGAATCCATGGGCAGTAGACCCTGATGATGAAAAAGATTTCTGGAGAAAGGTCAGGTCCACCCTGGTACAGACCAGTACAGACAATTCCCTAACCAAAACCCAAAAAAAGAAGAAATACCTCGAAATATTGGACGATATCACCAGAAGATATGCAGAAGAAATCGCCAGTAACTTTGTCCATACCCATTATAAGGTAACTAGAAGAATTGTCACTTTTGGTTTTGCAAGACTTTTGAACGCAGCAAGGGTAAAAGGAATCAAATCTATTTTTAGCAATCAATACACCCTGCAGGACAAAATCCAGATTGTTGGAGAAACAGACCAGATCCGTGAATTAGCCTCAAAGGGCACCATTGTGATGGTTCCCACCCATTTCTCCAATTTAGACAGTATCCTGATCGGATGGATTATTTCGGTCTTGGGACTTCCTCCATTTATTTATGGTGCAGGCCTAAACTTGTTCAATATAGGGATCTTTGCCTATTTCATGAATGCCCTTGGTGCCTATAAGGTAGATCGGAGGAAGAAAAACCTGCCTTATTTAGAAACACTGAAAACTTATTCATCAGAAGCGATACAATTCGGTGTCCACAGTCTGTTTTTTCCTGGAGGAACGCGCTCCAGAAGTGGTATGATCGAGAAAAAACTAAAACTAGGACTATTGAGTACAGCAGTAGAAGCCCAAAGAGCAAACTATCAAAAAGGTATTAAAGATGTTAATGGAAAAGTTTTTATTGTTCCCGTAACGATTAATTACCACTTTGTATTGGAAGCTCCCAGTTTGATACAGGAACATCTTTCAATAACCGGACAAGAGAGGTATTACAAAGAGAGGGATGAATTTTCCACATCTTATAAGATTTTCAAATTCTTAATTAAATTCTTTACCAAGGGTTCAGACATTTCAGTGTCTATAGGGAAAGCGATGGATGTTTTGGGCAATTATGTAGACAATTCTGGTAATAGCTTTGATCGACATGGTAGGAAAATTGACACCAGGGATTATTTTATTTCCAATGGACAGGTCACCGTAGATGGACAAAGGGAGGAAGAATATACTTATCACCTAGGAAAGAGGATTGTTGAGGAATTCCATATAAATAACAGGGTATTCAGTTCCCATTTGGTAGCTTTTACCGCTTTCCAGATGATCAAACAGGAAAATAAAAAACTGGATTTATATAGCCTTCTCCGTTTACCGGAAGAAGATATTTTCCTGGTATATGTTGAATTCAGGGAGGCTTGTCAGATGGTGTTGAATAAAATTTTTGAACTGGAGGAGTTGGGTAGGGTTCAGATAGCACCTCACCTAAAACAGGATATAGATGCCATCATCAATCATGGTTTGGAAAATGTCGGTATGTACCATGCCAAACGTCCTTTGATAAAAAACAGAAATGGGAATATAGAAACCCAGGATCTGACCTTATTATATTACTACCACAATAGATTAGACGGATATGACCTCGAAAAACTCTTCTAAAGAAAAGTCAGTTGGGGTAGTCGGAATGGGGAGTTTCGGTACTGCCATTGCCAATATTTTAGCTGAAAAAAGCAAAGTTATCGCTTTTGCAAGACGTTCTGAAATGGTAGATGAAATCAACAATCATCACCAAGTGGATGGACTTCCTGTACATGAAAATATTGTCGGGACACAGGATCCTGAAATGCTTTGCAGTTCCTGTGACACAATTTTTTTTATGATACCTTCCAGTGCATTTCAAGAAGTAATCCGGACATTTTCTCCCTATTTATACCCCTATCATCTGGTTATCCATGGCACCAAAGGTCTTTGCCTGAACCTACCGGAAGGGAAAAGCCTTTCCGATATGAAAAAAATCAGCAGAGAACATATCCTTACCATGAGTGAGGTTATCCTTAAAGAGACTGTCGCGATCCGGGTTGGATGTCTGGCCGGGCCGAATTTAGCAAGGGAATTATATCTTGGTCAACCGGCTGCCACAGTAGTTGCCAGCAAATACAATGAAGTCATTTTAGAAGGACAACGATTACTTAGAAACGATAAATTCCAGGTATACGGCAATTCTGATATTGTAGGGGTAGAACTCAGTGGGGTGTTGAAAAACATTATTGCCATAGCTGCAGGAGCATTAGCAGGTTTGGGGTTAGGAGAAAATGCGAAAGGATTATTAGTCTCAAGAGGGATGGTAGAACTGGTCTATTTAGGCAATGCCATGGGTGGTAGCGTTAAGTCATTTATTGGGTTAGCGGGAATAGGAGACTTGGTAACCACCTGTAATTCTACCCTATCCAGAAACTACACAGTGGGGTATAGGTTGGCTAAAGGGGAAAAATTACCGGAAATCCTGGAAAGTATGGAAGAGGTTGCAGAAGGCATCAATACAGTTAGATTGATCAAATCCTTTGTTGAAGGCAGCGGGATGAGGGCTCCAATTACAGAAAATTTATTTAAGGTATTGTTTGAGGATCTCAAAATCGAAGAGGCATTACAGTACTTGATGAAATATCCTTTCAGTGTCGATGTGGACTTTTTATAATTGATACAAAGTGACAACAGGACAATCAACTAGTTTATAAAAAGCCAAAATTTTACAGTTGGCATAAATTACCCTTTGGAATTTGAATTGTTTGGATATCTTGAGCAATTATTCCTTGCATAAATCCTGAATAATTCATCTATGCTCAAACGTGGCATCCAGAAATGGGATCTGGTCTTTTTAATTATAAACTCAGTCATCGGCGCTGGAATCTTTGCACTTCCTGCAAAGGTTTTTGCCCTTTCAGGCGTTTATTCAATATTTTCCTTTCTGGTCTGTGCTCTGGTCATGATGGTGCTGATTCTGGTTTTTGCGGAAGTAAGTTCAAGATTTGAGCAAACTGGCGGGCCTTACCTTTATGTATTGAAAGCTTTTGGATCTGTTCCCGCTTTTGTTATTGGATGGTTGCTCATGCTGACCCGTCTTTTCAGCTATGCCACCTTGATCAACCTCATGGTGCTTTATCTCTCTTTCTTTTCAGAGACATTCAACCAGCCGGAAGTAAGGATTGGAATAATCCTATTGATTACTGCATTGATCACTTTCATCAATTGGATTGGAGTTAAAAATACCGCCCGAATCAGCAATATTCTAACTGTAGCCAAGCTTTTCCCTTTGGCAGTTTTTATTGTAGTAGGGCTTTTTTTCATAGATTTCGATTTGGTAGAACCTGGTCCCATTCCAACTTGGACAGATTTTTCAGCCTCAACCCTTTTGCTGATTTTTGCTTTTGGGGGATTCGAAGCCGGATTGGTCAACAGCGGAGAAATCGTAAACCCGAAAAAAAATCTACCCTTTGGCCTGATCACAGCAGCGGCTATCATAGCGGGGTTTTATATCATGATCCAAATAGTTTCCATTGGAACCCTTCCAAGTTTGGCCACCTCTGATAAACCCCTTGCTGATGCAGCTACAGGTTTTATGGGTTGGTATGGCGGTATGTTCATCACCGTTGGAGCAGTCATTTCAATCATGGGTACTTTAAATGTTCAGATATTAAGCGGGTCCAGGCTTTCTTTTGCCCTAAGCCTTGAAGATCAACTACCCAAAATTTTTGGAAAAATTCATCCCAGATTTGCCACACCTTTTGTTTCCATTGCTTTTTTTGCTTCTCTGGTAGCTTTTGTTGCTATTGTTTGGGGATTTATGAGTTCTCTGGCTGTTTCGGTCATTTCCAGATTGATCCTTTACGGCATGGTTTCCGCAGCTTTGATTAAACTCAGAAAAACCCAACCTGAAGGAAATCATTTTAAAGTCCCCTTTGGAAATTATTTGGCCATAGGGGGTATTGCAGCCACAATTTGGTTGCTTTCAGGAAGTAAAATGGAAGAGGTATGGGATACAGTACTTTGGACCGGATTGGGATTGGTCATTTTTGGTATTCATTCCATTGTCAAAAATATTTCAAAATAAAAAGGAATTATTCATATTGACTGCAGTTGAATTGATTAAAGAGTTGTTATTTTTGATTTACAACAATGAATGTACTGTCCCATGAAAAAACTTCTTACAAGCCTTTTTATCATCTCTATTGTATGTTCTTCCACTTTTGCACAAAGCAAATCAGTAACATTTGAGGACAAACCTTATTTTACATCAGGTGGCGAATGGATTTTCTCCACAGGAACCCTTCCAAACAACAATAATGTACTAAGGTTTTCTCCCGTTATAAACTTACAGACACTCCTCAACTTTGACCAAAGCGAGTCTTTTGGTTGGTTTACAGGTCTCAATATTCGCAACGTTGGTTTCATTTTTGATGAATCTTCTTCTGTCAGAAAAAAGGTGAGAAATTACAATCTGGGTATTCCTGTTGGCATTAAGCTAGGCCATATGGATGACAGGTTTTTCTTTGCAGGCTACGAGCTCGAGATTGCTATGAATTATAGAGAGCGGACATTTGTTGATGAAATCAGGACTGAAAAATTCAATGTCTGGTTCTCTGATAGGGTCAATACCTTACAGCATGCCCTCTTCATAGGCTATACATTGCCTAAAGGCACAAGTATCAAAGCTAAATATTACCTGAATTCCTTTTTCAACCAAAGCTTTACTGCTTCAGATGGTAATGGAGGTACTGTGCAGCCATATGCGGGTTTAGATGCTAATATTTTCTACATTTCTTTGAATTTTTCTTTGTTTAAAAGATGGGAATTAGTGGCTTGGGAAGATTAAAATTGACAGGATTTGAAGCTTTGCGCCTAAGTTAAATTCCTTTAGGAAGTTTGGAAATTGAATTTAATTACCTCACTAATACTTATTATCTTGAATGAAAAATTGATTTCGCAGCCATGAGAACCCATCAACTCATTTCTTTCATTAACATTATTTTGATTTTATTTTCCTGCTCTCCTGAAGAAGGTTCAAAATTCCTTGACTACTCCAAATGGGAACATTATGGAGGTACCAAAGACGGGGCAAGGTATTCATCTCTTGCCCAGATCAACAAGGAAAATGTCAAGAACCTCGAGGTTGCTTGGACTTTCCATACCAACGATGCTACGGAAAGAAGTCAAATACAGACTCAACCTATCATGGTGAACGGGATTTTTTATGGAGTAAGTCCTCAAATCAATGTTTTTGCCTTACAGGCACATACCGGGAAACCCATTTGGAGGTTCAATCCATTTCAATTATTGGGAGGGGAAAATTCCTGGGCAGGAGTAAACAGAGGTCTTGCTTATTGGGAAGAGGGAGAAGACAAACGCATATTTTTCAGTGCTTCCAATTACTTGATTGCACTGGATGCAACTAGTGGAAGGCCTATTGAATCCTTCGGTGAAAATGGAATGATAGACCTTAAAAAAGAGTTGGATACAGATGTGGAAGATTTCCTGTTGGTCAGCAATACCCCTGGGGTCATCTATAAGGATAAAATTATCATGGGGATGCGCCTCTCTGAAGGATTGGATGCTGTACCCGGGCATATCCGTGCCTATAATGTAAAAACTGGAAAAAGAGAGTGGATTTTCCACACCATACCCCATGAAGGTGAATTTGGTTATGAAACCTGGGAAGCTGAACACATTAAAAACATAGGTGCAGCCAATAACTGGGCAGGTATGAGTTTGGATGAGGAACGTGGAATTGTTTATGTCCCAACAGGTTCTGCCTCCTATGATTTTTGGGGAGGGTACAGACATGGCGCAAACCTCTTTGCCAATTCTCTCATTGCACTGGATGCCAACACAGGGGAAAGGATCTGGCATTTCCAGGCAGTGCACCACGATATTTGGGACCGGGATTTCCCTGCCAACCCCAACCTGATCAGGATAAAAAAAGATGGTAAATGGATTGATGCTGTAGCACAGACAAGCAAACAAGGGTATGTTTATGTATTCAATAGGGTGACAGGAGAACCCATTTGGCCTATCGAAGAGCGTCCTGTACCCCAATCCAACCTTCCTGGTGAAAAAAGTTGGCCTACCCAACCCCACCCCACATTGCCAGAGCCATTTATGCGGATGGTATATACAGAGAATGAAATTCTAAAAATTACTCCGGAATGGGAAGCAGATATCCGATCAAAACTCGAAAATGTAAAATACGGAGACATGTGGCTTCCGCCTAGCCATGAACATGGAATTGTCCTTTTTCCGGGAATGGATGGTGGCGCAGAATGGGGTGGCTCATCCTTTGATCCATATACTCAGACTTCATATGTCAATGCCAATGAAATGCCATGGGTTATTAAAATGGGGGCCAATCCAAAATCCCTGAGTTTGGGACAAAGTGTTTATGCCAACTATTGCGCCAATTGTCATGGAATGGACCGAAAAGGCAATCCACCTGCATTTCCAACGCTTCTAGGACTTGAGAAAAAGTTTAATGAAACGAGCTTGGACAATCTCATCAAAAACGGAAAGGGGGCCATGCCTGCTTTCTCTCATATCGCTGAAAATGAACGAAAAGCCATGATCGCCTACTTATTCGGGGAAGAAAAAGAAGATCCGGGAGCCAAAAAAGAAATGGAAGGAGGTACCCAAAGGTTGACCCCTCAATTCTATATGCAGGGCTATTCCAGACTACTTACCGAAGATGGTTATCCCGGAATACAGCCTCCTTGGGGTACGCTTACTGCCATAGATATGAATACCGGAAAGATCAGATGGCAATCTGTTTTGGGAGAATTTGATGAGCTAACTGCCAAAGGTTTCGAACCTACAGGTACTGAAAATTACGGTGGCCCGGTAACTACAGCAGGTGGGTTGGTTTTCATCGCAGCTACAAAAGATGAAAAAATCAGAGCATTTGACAAAGATACAGGAAAGGTGATTTGGGAAGCCAAATTACCTGCGGCGGGCCATGCCACCCCGGCAGTTTATGAAGCAAATGGAAAACAGTTTGTAGTCATTGCCTGCGGTGGGGGAAAAGGAACCAAATCAGGGGATGCTTATGTGGCTTTTGCTTTACCGGATTAAACACAGAGTAATCCGAACCACAAAAGTGACAAAAGGAACACAAAAGGGATGGGGTCTAAACGGTTATCTTCAAAATTTGAACCTGACAATTGGCAAATTTTTGTTGGCTTTGTTTCCTTTTGTAGTTCGAAAAAAATCATCAACCTGCATATAAATTGGGGTTCACCAGACTATTGCAATGATAACAACACTTCGACAGTTTCTGAAGTGTAATATCGGTTCAGTAAATTCCGAACCACAAAAGTGACAAAAGGAACACAAAAGGGATGGGTCTAAACGGTCATTTTCAAAATTTGAACCTGACAATTGGCAATCTTTTGTGAACTTTGTTTCCTTTTGTGGTTCGTAAAAAAATCATCAACCTGCATATAAATTGGGGGTCACCTGACTATTGCAATGATAACAACACTTTGACAGTTTCTGAAGTGTAATATCGGTTCAGTAAATTCCGAACCACAAAAGTGACAAAAGGAACACAAAAGGGATGGGGTCTAAACGGTTATCTTCAAAATTTGAACCTGACAATTGGCAAACTTTTGTTGGCTTTGTTTCCTTTTGTGGTTCGAAAAAAATCATCCCTTTCAAAAAAAATTAGTTTCAAAAGTCAATTGCTTCGATAACAACAGTTTTAAAGTATCTCTAGTGTAATATTGGTTCAGTAATTTCCGAACCACGAAAGTTACAAAAGGAACACAAAAAAGGATGGGGTCTAAACCGTTATCTTCAAAATTTGAACCTGACAAAAGGCAAACTTTTGTAAACTTTGTTTCCTTTTGTGGTTCGTAAAAAAATCATCAACCTTCATATAAATTGGGGTTCACCAGACTATTGCAATGATAACAACATTTTGACAGTTTCTGAAGTATAATATTGGTTCAGTAATTCCGAACCACAAAAGTGACAAAAGGAACACAAAAGGGATGGGGTCTAAACCGTCATTTTCAAAATTTAAACCTGCTAAAAGGCAAACTTTTGTTGACTTTGTTTCCTTTTGTGGTTCGAAAAAAATCATCCCTTTCAAAAAAAAATAGTTTCAAAAGTCAATTGCTTCGATAACAACAGTTTTAAAGTATCTCTAGTGTAATATTGGTTCAGTAATTTCCGAACCACAAAAGTGACAAAAGGATCACAAAAGGGATGAGTTTAAACCGTTATCTTCAAAATTTAAAACTGACAAAAGGCAAACTTTTGTAAACTTTGTTTCCTTTTGTGGTTCGAAAAAATCTCCGTTGTTAAAGAGGTTTTGAAAGTATATGCTTAACAATCTGCTCGGCATGTACGATGGAGTTTTCAATAAAAAATTCACGGGTATTCAAACCTCCACAGACTACACCTGCCAAATATACTCCAGGTACATTGGATTCCTGATTGGTCTGGTCATAGCAAGGCTGCCTTTTATCATCCAGACTCAGCTCAACCCCAAGCTGATCAAGTAAAGCAAAATTGGGCACATAGCCTGTCATGGCTAAAACGAAATCATTTTCCACGCTTACTTCCCCGTCAGGTGTTCTAATTACCACCTCCTTGTCTTTGATTTCCTTTAGCATAGAATGAGTAAATGCCTTGATGCTTCCTTCTTTAATGCGGTTCTCAATATCCGGTTTGACCCAATATTTGACATTGGGATCCACCCCATCATCCTTCAACACCATAGTCACTTCAGCGCCCTTTCTCCAGGTTTCCAAAGCTACATCTACTGCAGAATTCCCTCCACCGACCACAATTATTTTTTGCCCGATATAAGGCCATGGCTCTTTATAATAATGGGTTACTTTTGGTAAATCTTCCCCTGGAACATGCATCAGATTAGGCAGATCATAAAATCCAGTAGCCAAAATGATATTTTTGGCATGGTAGGTGTTTTTGGAAGTAACTATTTCAAAAATACCTTCCATTTTGGTCAGTGATTTCACCTCTTCATATAAATTGACCTTCAGCTTCCAGGTTTTGGCGACCCTTCTGTAGTATTCCAAAGCTTCGGTACGGGTAGGTTTGTGGGCAATGGACATAAAAGGAATCCCGCCCATTTCCAATTTCTCAGAAGTTGAAAAGAAAGTCATATTGAGGGGATAGTTAAAAAGGGAATTGGTCAAAACACCCTTTTCCACGATCACATAATTGAGGCCTGCTTTTTCGCATTCAATACCACAGGCCAGACCAATGGGACCTCCACCTACTATAAAAACATCTAAAACATCCAAATTACCCATGTTTTTAAAACAGGATTAAAAGTCATGTTGTTCCACCAATTGATGGATTCTAAAGCTGAACTTTGTGTCTTGAAAGGTTTGCGCAACCTGATCAAACTTCCTTTCCATCATCTCTACTTCCCCATTGTGCTTCCATAATAAAACCGTGGAATTGACGGTTCCATAATAATTTCCAACATTGATAAACTGTGCAGAAAGCAGCTTTTCCTGTTCAGGTGTGGCCCCGGTATCCGGTAAAATCTCTTGGGGATCGGTTTCCTTGGAATGTTGGCCTTGCATCAACTTTTCAGGTTCAAAAATACCGGTTTCTATATAATGGACTAAGCTGTTTTTTGCTTTGAGCAATTTAGGCCATGGGGTTTCCAGAACAGCATTACTTAGGCCAAAAATACCTTTTACCAATTCTTTGATTCCATCTATTTTATTGGACAGGTAATAGAGGCTTTCCTGATTACCAACCAAAAGGTTAAAACCTTCATACTCGAACTTTTCCTTCTCAATTTCCTGAAGGTAACCTAAAGGATCCATATCTCCTTCCAAATAGTTTTTCACCAAATCCCCCCTTGATTTTGCAAATTCTTTTTTCGATTTGAGATCTCTGAAATTGGTAATAGCTGCAAACCGACCGCTTGGGTGCATGCCCAACCAGGTACCTCCCGCACGTAAATCCTTTCCCCCATAAAAACCTGATGGCCATTCCTGCAAAGGTTCTGACGGCCTTTCAAAGAATTCGTCCCGGTTGGCAACCAGGATCAATTTATAATCAGGGTGATTGTTCCAATTGAAAGCTAATAAACACATGGGTGCAATTTAAGAAAAAGAACGAATACATTCGGAATCAAAATAAGGAACTTGTTTGCAATATTTTAAAAGCGTTATCCTAATAATAGAATTAATAACGATTCCATTCAGAAGGAGAATCAACCTGCAAAAACCAACATCTTTAAATTTCTTACCTTCTTCATTTTCTTCAAAGACCATCTGGGTCAAATTCCCAAAATTGCATATTCGACTCAAATTCAGGAGTTCTGAGAAAATAAATTTTTCCACCTTTTTGAAAAATGCCGGCATTGGTGGCGCGCGTATTGCCTGGAAACATTGTCTTCCTGGTCCACACCAAATCCCTCATATCCAGTTCCCAAAATTCCTTGGCATTGTTATACAGACCAATGTAAACCTTGTCACCTATTACGATACTTGTACCTCCTGTATCCGAAAAGTCATCTATAAAAGGGGAAGGGTATTCTGAAATGATGCGGGTTTGGGCAGTGAAAAGATCATATTCCCTAAGAACCTTATCCAAATCAATCCAATATAATTTATCATCATGCACAAAATAGACCATTCGGGTATCCACATTGAAAGGAAGGTTGGGTCTAATCTGCCATTGCATGGTTTCCGGATTATACCTGTACACCACAGACCCTACTCCAAGGGTACCTCCTGCTATATAAAACTGCCCCTGAGCCATAAATCCAAAACTACTGGCAAACTCAAAAGGTGAACTGGGAATACCCATAAAATTGTTCCCGTCAAAATACCAATAATTATCATTGTAGATTTTAGGTGAGAGATTGACATCCTGAAAACCTCCTCCAAAAAACCCTGTTCGGGAATTAGCCGAACGGCGATGGGGGCTGAAAGGGAAAGCTTCTTTTTTCCAAAGACCTTCAGAAGGGATATATTCCCATAAAAAATTGGATTCCGTTCTGTTGATATTCATTCCTAGCCCTATAAAAAACCTATCCTCTTGCTGGAAGAAAATATTATCCACTAACCTAAATTCACCTAAATTGGATTCCAAAAGCGTATATTTTCCGGTTACATAATTGAAGGGGAAATCCAGGGAAAGTTCACTGCCCCTGGTAATAACCTTTATTGGGACCTGAACTTCATTATTAAATGGGGGAACCCTGACCCTCAAACGAAACCCAAATTCAAACTGCACAATTTCAGCTTTTTGATCGCCAAAAAACACTTCTACATCATCTGCAAAATTTCTACCTGTAATGGTAACAATCTCACCCTGAAACTGGGTCCTTGGCTGAAAATCATCCAAAACTGCCCCCAAAGTCTCAAAGGTTAACGTATTTCCAAACAAAATTTCCCCGTCCCTGACCACAAATGCTTTCGCAAAATATGTCACTCCCAAATTCAAGCCGCTGATTTCCCCGGCAAACCTTCCCGGCCTATCTGTCTGACCCATGGAATGAATGATGGGCTGATTGAAACTTTCATTATTTGAAATATAAAACCCATGGTCCTGCATGGGAATATTTTGAAAGGCAATAATTCTGCCCATCACGATAACCCTTTCTCCACTGACATTAACAATTTCTTCAGTCAAAATATTGAAACTTCCAGATCTTTCCTCCTCACAGGAAAAAACCAAAAGGTTGAGGGCAAGAATGATATGGAGGTAGATTTTTTTCATCCTGTACTATTATTTATGGGTTCCAATCTATTGGTGCAGTGGTTGTTTTTCCCCTAAAGGAAGCCCTACAGTCTGTTGGTATCAATGTCTGGGGCCTTAAAACAAACTCCAGATCTTCACCATCTATATACAACCTGATGGGTATTTCATCTGCAGCGATAAAATGCCCCAAAACCTCTTCCTGTGTATCCTGTAAGCTGAGGAAGTTTCCTCTGATATTCGCAGGTGGAGGATCAAAGACAGTACCTGAAACACTCAATTGCTGACCGACCAATTTGAGGTAGCGATGAGCTGAAGGGGAAACGGAAAGATGTTGCATATCCAGGCGATATATCCCCTTAAAGCGTAAACCATCATCTTCAATATAGGCAATTTCTCTTCTCTTATAATTTCCATTGAAATCAATATCATCAGTAGTAATCACACGGGTAGGCTTAGGAACTTCCTGTCCATAACATATTCGACAACATTCCAAAGGATTGGGACAACGTGGACAGGTGGGATGATTAGGGCCGTTGTGATTAAGTTCAGGTTCCCCGATTACCTGAAAATCCGACATCAAAAGATTCCAAAAATAAAAATTCTGCTCATCCCCCGGATCCTGAAAATGAGCCAAAACCTGTACCCCAATTTCATCATTCAATCGCTCAAGGCTGGGTTTACGAACAGACTGAAATGTCACGGAATCAAGGGCAGGAACCGGCACCACCGTTTCAGGTAAGGATATATACCGTTGTCCTTCCCGAAGTTCTACTTCCAGGTTGTAGGTTCTCCCAATTTCCGCTCTGAAATCAACAGAGGTACGATAAATACCAGAACCCTCCTCTTCTAGGATTTCTACCCTTCCCAAGTCATCTTTGATAAGAACTTTAGCCAAGGCAACACCCCTGTTTAATCCTACAAATTCAGGTCCGAATTTATCTGCCCTTGAAACCCTAACCCGGTGTGCTTTGGGAACAGTTGTAATGAAGCCTTCAATATTGATAATACCATCAGGTTCCGCAGCTTTGAAAGCATATGGATCAATGCAATTTGTCAATAACCCAAAGATTATTAATAACAGCAATGAAGATATTTTCTTTTTTCTTTTCATTGGCCAATTATTAACCCTCAGGATCCCAATCTTCAGGTGGATCTACCGGAAGGGGTATAGATGGATATCCCACTAATGGAGATTGAAATAAAAAAGCAACACAATTGATGGGTACTATAGTCTGAGGTAGCTTATAGAATTCCAGATTTCTTTTATGAATATATATCCTTAGCCTTCTTTCATCAGAAACAAAAAACTGTCCCAATACCTCTTCTGCCGGATCATTTAAACTGATCATATTCCCCCTAATATTGGCAGGAGGTGGATCAAAAACACTTCCTGTTAACCTCAGCTGCTGATCCACCAATTTTAGAAACCGATGGGTTTCGGGAGAAACTGACAGATGCTGTAAATCAAGCCTGTAAGTTTCCTTAAACCGTAGCCCATTATCTTCAATATAGGCAACCATTCTTCTTTGGTAATTTCCATTGAAATCAGCATCATCTGTTGTAATGATATTGGTAGGCTTGGGAATATCCGTATGAAAACAACGGCTACAACATGCTCCTGAATCATCAATTCCTGAAGGTAAAATCAATGCCGGAGCTTCCTTTCTTGTTAAGTGCGGCTCAGTAATCAACGCGAAAGTAGATTCCAGCATTTTCCAATAATAATAATTAGATTGTTCTTCCGGATCCTGAAAGTGCGCCATCACCTGAACCCCATACTCCTCATTGAGTCTATCTGTGGAAGCTCTTCTTACAGCATGATACGTTAAAGAATCAATTTCGGGAACCTGATAAACTTTTTCAGGCCGGGAAATATATCTTTTTCCATCAAATAAAATTATTTCCAGGTTGTACGACCTACCCACTTCGGCTGAAAAACCCTCTTGAGTAGAATAAATACCTCTGTCATTCCCTTCTTCCAATTTAGTAACCCTTCCCAAATCATCTTTTATCAGGACATTGGCACGTGTCTCTGGTCGGTTTAATCCTATATACTCTGGGCCAAACTTATCAGTCTTGGTCAATCTAATTTGGTGAATTCCAGGTTTTGTGCTAATAAAACCCTCAACTACTAGAACTCTTTCATCCAGTTCGCCAGAAAAATTAAATACGTCTATACAAGACGACATTAAAATAACCAATAAACCCAAAATCCTTTTCATGTCTTTCAAACTATACCTCAACATCCAATCAATTTAATAAATTGAAAAATTGAAAAATTGAAAAATTGAAAAATTGAAAAAAATATAAAAAAAGCACAAAAACAACTTTAAAGAATGAAATAATTTGAAAATCCCTATCAAACATGTGAGAATTGATTTTGAATATTATCCTTACTTCAGTTCTTATCAAACCCACCTTAGATGAAATTGTAGTTGTTTGTACCAAATGCGGGATGTAATCAAGGGTTCATTTTTTTTTTAGGACAATAAATATGTTTGCCTAAATCCGAAAAGTCCAAAAATGGGGATGAGAATCTAAGAAAACCAATAAAGAAAATTTATTACGAAAAAAATCGTAAATATTTTTGAAAATACGAAGTGATTCGTATAACTTTGTACGAAAGTAATCGTATTAACTTTTATGCAAACTAAACCCACCGAATCAGAACTGGAAATTTTGTCCCTATTATGGTCTATGAAAAAGGCCACAGTTAGGGAAATCCATGAAAAATTGGCTGAAACCAAGGACACTGGATACACCACAACTTTGAAAATCATGCAGATCATGCATGCAAAAGGAATGCTAAAAAGAGATGAGCAGAATAGGACCCATATTTATTATCCGGCATTTGATGAAAAGGACACACAGAAAAACCTGGTAAGTAATTTTATGGCCACTGCCTTTGGTGGTTCTGCAAAAAACCTGGTGATGCAGGCCTTGGGACAGGGAAATCCTTCCAAAGAGGAACTGGATGAAATCCGCGCATACTTGGATCAATTAGAGAATAAATAACTATGGAAATTTTTCAAAACTTCATTCCTGAACATTATCTATATGCATTAGGCTGGATGATTATCCATGCCCTTTGGCAAATAACCGGAATCGGCTTATTGCTTTGGTTGGCTTTAAGGACTTTCAATCACCAATCAGCTGCTTTCAAATATAGATTGAGTATTTCAGCGCTTCTGATAGTGACATTACTTTCTATTGGAACTTTCATTTTAAAGCTTGATGGCCAAGAAGTCACTTATCGATCAAACTTAACGGAAGAAGAATTGACTTACCTTTTATCCAATCCGGAGATACTCAACCTGAAAAAAGCAGGAATTGAACCTACCCCCGATTGGATCATTATTTCAAAAAGAATAGAAAAATGGATCCCTACTTTGGTCAATATTTGGTTTGTGGGTGCTCTGCTGTTCTTTGTCAGAATGGCGTCAGGTATGGCAGATCTAAGACAACTCCATCATAAAAAGCACACAGCAGTAAATACAAAATGGTCAGATTTTATAAGGCTGCAACAGGAAAAATTGAAAATCTCCCGTCTGGTAAAACTACTTTCCAGCATTCATATAGACATGCCATTGACTTACGGGGTATTAAAACCAGTAATCCTAGTTCCCAGTGCCTTATTGCTCCATCTTAGTCCTGCTCAATTGGAGGCCATCATCACCCATGAACTTGCCCATGTCAAAAGGCATGATTATCTGATCAATCTATTCCAGACATCACTGGAAGTGGTATTCTTTTTCCACCCTATTTTCTGGTGGATCAATAAAGAAATCAAAGAACAGAGAGAGAATGCCTGTGATGAATTGGTAATAAAAACAGGCATTTCAGCCAAAGATCTTGCCCATGGACTCGCTAATGTTTTAAACCAGGCACAGCATCATGTACCGGAGATGGCTATGGCTGCTGCTAAAAGAACCACCCCTACTCTGGACCGTATTAAAAAAATCATGGGAGTGAAAACCTCCCCAACTCAACCAACTACTTTAACTACCCTAACTATGATTATTACATTACTTTTAGGTGCCACGCTCATGGTGGGCGCCTATGACAATGAAACCTTAAAAGATTCCAATGACAAACTCACCACGGAATCCAATACCAAGACCCTTGACCTGGATTTTGAAATTAGTAAGCCAAATGGTCTAAGTGACACAATCCCACCAAAAAAGAGTCCTTACATTTACTTGGATTCCATTCAGGAAATGCCTTTGAGCCCTGAGGAATGGGAAAAAATCCAAAAACAACTGGAGCCCCTAAAAGAAATGGGCATGCTTTTCAAGGATTTGGATTTTGAATGGGGAGATTTCAGTGCCATGCCAAAATTGGATTTGAAAGAAATCCCAATGCCTAATTTCAATTTCGATAATATGCCCAAATGGGAAATGGATCCTGAAGTATGGCAAAAAATGATTCCGGACAGTACCCTTCTAAAAGGCATGCATATCCCAAATTTCAGTCCAACAGACTTTGCAGGTATTCATGAGAACTTTGCTGCCATGTCCAAGGAGGAAAGAGAGAAGTACAATCAAGAATTCAAGGAAAAAATGGCTGCTTGGAAAGAAGCAAATGCTGAAAATCTTGCCAAATGGAAGGAGGAAATGAAAGTCAATCAGGAAGAATGGAAGAAAAAATTCGAGCCACAAATGAAGGAATTCCAAATGAAAATGAAGGAATGGGAAAAGTCCAATCAACCCCTGATTGAGGAATATCAGACCAAAATCAAAGCTTGGGAAAAAGAAAACCAACCCCAAATAGAGGAATTTCAGAAAAAAATGGAAGAGTGGCAAAAAGCCAATGAGGAAAAAATGAAAGAATTCCACAAAAAGATGGAGGAATGGCAAAAGGAACATCAAAAGGAACTGGAAGAGCTGAAAAAGAATATCCGGGAAAGTGTCAAGAATATTGAAAATTAGCCCCTGGGAATTCTGAGTAAATAAAGTTTTAATTAACATAATGGAGATGACTTCGAGTTCTGTGTCATTCAGAGCCGGAGCCTGCCTGTTCGTCAGACAGGCTTGCGGAGGCGAAGAATCTCCTAAATTAGGGAGATGCTTCGCTCGTTCCTCACTCAGCATGACGAGTCCAGTAATCTGTCAATGGTAACAAAGTTGAAGCATCTCTTGAGATTTTGGAGATCCTCTATCATTTCCGTACTTCTACGGGACAGACTGTTCCTCGGATTACCATTGACAGAAACAAGAGCCACGTCACCCTGAACGTAGTGAAGGGTCTCTTTCATCGAAGATTAAGGGATCTTTCACCTTCGTACCTCAGGCTCAAGATGACGTAGGAAGTCATATCCTTTCTGTTTATGTCAAATTTTTAAAATCTCAGGATGACAGATACTAATCATCAATCAGTGCCTTCTTAACTATCGGTCAAACGTGATTGAATTCAAATAAATAGTTTTTGAAAGCGTCAAAATCATTCTCCAAAACTTCCACTTTTTTGCTGCCAGACAGAAACTTTTTCAACCGATCCGGTAATTCCAAATTAATCCCAAGCACCTCATCCACCACCGATTTGAATTTTCCGGGATGGGCTGTCTCCAAAAATATCCCTTGGTATTCACCAGGATATTGGTTGATAAATTTCTTCAGTCCCAGAAAACCTACTGCCCCATGAGGATCCAAGATATAACCTGTTTCGGCTTTAACTTTGGCCATAGCTTGTTGGGTCTCCTCATCATCAAAGAAATAGCCTTTCACTTTTTCCTTGAAGAGATTCTCGTCATTATTATAAAGGGCCAATAAGCGATAGAAATTACTCGGATTCCCAACATCCATAGAGTTACTGAGAGTTTGAATTGAAGGTTTTGCTGAAAATGGAGCCCCATCCAAAAATTCGGGAACCACTTTATTGAGGTTGGTTGAAGCAATAAACATATCTATTGGCAGTCCCATTCTTTCAGCCAAAATTCCTGCTCCTAAATTACCGAAATTTCCACTCGGTACCGAAACAACCAATTTCTTATGTTTTTCAGGCAATCTGGCATACGCATAAAAATAGTACAAGGACTGGGGAATCCATCTCGCAACATTGATGGAATTGGCGGAAGTGAGCATCATGCGCTCGTTCAGTTCTTTATCCAGAAAAGCTTCCTTCACCATTTTTTGGCAATCGTCAAATACACCCTCTACCTCCAGGCAATGGATATTTTCTCCTAATGTTGTGAACTGTTTTTCCTGTAATTCAGAAACTTTGCCTTTTGGATATAAAATGATCACCTCTACCCCAGGGATTTTATAAAAGCCATTTGCGACTGCACTTCCAGTATCTCCCGATGTGGCTACCAATACCCTTACTTTCCTTTTTTCCCCTTCCATCAACATAGACATCAACTTGGAGCAGAATCTGGCCCCAAAATCCTTAAAAGCCAAAGTTGGTCCATGAAAGAGTTCAAGACAATATATCCCTGCTTCCACTTTCACCAAAGGAGCATCAAAAGCAAGGGTATGATCCACCAAATCCTTTATTTGTTTTGGTGAAAGATCGGCTTTAAAAAGAGCTGAGATAACTTCATAGCCGATTTCCTGAAAAGACTTTTCAGGGAGTTTATCAAAAAAAGATCGGGGCAACACAGGGATAGATTCAGGCATATACAGGCCTTGGTCAGGTGCCAGCCCTTTGATTACTGCTTCCTTTAAAGAAACCTTATGTCCTGGATTATTTGTACTGTAAAATTTCATGCCCTGCTAATTGGTAATTTGTAATTGCTAATTGAACCTTGGATTTTGGATTTTTGGAATTTGGAGCTTTATAGAATAAAAGCTCCTTTCACATTTACTTTAGAAACATACACATCCACACCCAAACCGATTTCATCAAACACCTTTCTGCTGACCTCTCCAGCCTTTGTGGCAATAGATTCATTGGAAGACAAAATAAAGATTGTGGGGCCTGAACCCGATATACCAGAACCCAATGCACCGACATTCTTTATGGCTTCCCTCAATTCATAAAAGCCTGGAATTAAAAGTGCACGGGAAGGCTCTGCAATCACATCTTTCAGTGATCGACCGATAAGAGGAAAGTCACTTTTATACAAACCGGCTATCAATCCGGCAATATTCCCGGATTGCATGGTAGCATCTTTTAGGGAAATCTGCTGCTTCAATACAGATCTGGAATCTGAGGTCTTCAACTCCAAATGAGGATGCAACAAAGTGCAGTGAAGCCCATCAGGAACCGGTAATTTGATAACATCCAATGGATCATAACCTCTGATCAGAACGAAACCACCAAGAATAGACGGTGCCACATTATCCGCATGGGCAGCCCCACAGGCAATTCTCTCTGCTTCCATGGCAAAGGGAACCAAATCCTCTTTTGAAAAGGGTTTGCCCAACACTTCATTGGCCGCTACCAAAGCTGCTGCTGCACTTGCAGCAGAGGAACCCATACCTGAACCTAAAGGCAATCCTTTATACAAAGAAATTTCCATACCCACATGTAAATCCATTTGATCAAGCATTGCTTGAATGGCTACGGAACAGGTGTTTTTTTCTGATTCAAACGGAAGTTTACCCTCATCACCCTGAATTTCTACAACCTTCAATGCAGAACCCTCTGTCAATTTCACCTTGACTTTGTCACCCAGACTGTCAATGGCAAAGCCAAGGATATCAAATCCACAGGAAACATTAGCTACAGTAGCGGGGGCAAATGCGGTAACTTCTCTCATGGTTATCTGGAATAATTACCTAAACGTATCACATCTGCAAATACCCCTGCTGCTGTCACATCTGCACCTGCTCCAGGTCCACGGATAATCATAGGGAAGTCATGGTATCTTTCAGTGGTAAATAGAATCATATTATCACTTCCTTTCAACACAAAAAATGGATGACTGTTGTCCACAGAATTTAAGCCAACCTTTGCTTTACCATTTTCAAGGGTGGCCATAAACCTTAACTTTTCACCTTTAGTTTTTGCATCATCCAATAATCTCGAGAATTCTCCGTCATGTGCTTTGAGTTTTTCGAAAAACTCCTCCACATCCTGGGTTTTTTCACAATCCTTAGGCACCATACTTTGAATGCTGATGTCTTCAAAATGCAGTTCCTGCTCGGCTTCCCTTCCTAGGATGAGTATTTTTCTAGCTACATCCATCCCGCTCAAATCATCTCTTGGATCTGGTTCAGTATATCCTTTTTCTTTGGCCTGCCTTACTACCTCACTGAAGGAAACTCCTTTTTCAAACTCACTGAAAATATAATTCATAGAACCGCTCAATACAGCTTCAATGCGGATAACTTTGTCCCCGCTCAACATTAAATCCTGCAAGGTATTGATTACGGGAAGCCCTGCTGCCACATTCGTTTCATAAAGGAACTTCACCCCTCTTCTATAGGCAAGCTTTTTTAACTCTTTATACTTTTCCAAAGAACCTGAATTGGCTTTTTTATTTGGGGTAACTATGGCCACTTTGGCCTCCATGATGGATTCATAGGCATCAGCAACTTCCTGACTTGCTGTACAATCCACAAAAACAGAATTCGAAAAATTCATTTCTTCCATCTGGGCGATGAATTTACCCAGATTCATGGGTTTTGCTCCCTTTGCATCTTCTGGTGCGGGGCAGTTTTTAAGGTCAAAACCATCTTCGTGAAAAGCCATGAACCTAGAATTGGCGATACCGTGAATTTGAATATCCAGGTCATTTTCCCTTTGGAGTTTTTCCCTTTGGTTGGCAATCATCTTGATCAATGCTTTACCAATCAGACCAACTCCCACCAGAAATAGGTGGAGTACTTTATTGTCGGAGAGGAAAAATGCCTCATGCAGTGCATTCAGTGCTTTTTGAAGGTCTGCTTGGGAAACAACCGCAGAAATATTTAACTCGGAACTTCCCTGGGCGATGGCATAAACGTTAACATTGTTCCGGCCCAGAGCTTGGAACATCCTTCCACTTGCCCCAGGGTTGTGTTTCATATTCTCCCCAACGGCTGCGACTATAGCCATATTGCTCACCACTACAACAGGGTCCATCTCCCCGTTTCTGATTTCATAGATAAATTCGTTCTCAATTGCTTCTTTGGCCTTTGGAACTTCAATGCTCCTGATAGCTAGGCAAATGCTGTGTTCGGAAGATGCTTGGGAAATCAAAACAACGTTCACCCCTGAATCGGCCAAAGCTCCAAAAACCCTTCTGCTGACACCCAACACTTCAATCAATCCGGCCCCTTCGATATTTAGCAGGGAAATCCCTGACATAGATGAAATGCCTTTTATCAATTTGCCACTTGGGTCATCTCCATTGATCAAAGTACCTGGATTTTCAGGATCAAAGGTATTCTTGATATAAATGGGAATTCCTTTTTTCATGGCCGGCTGCATGGTAGCCGGGAAAATCACTTTTGCTCCAAAGTGGGACAGTTCCATCGCCTCACTATAGGTCAATTGAGGAATGGTAAAGGCAGTATATACCAACCTTGGATCTGCTGTCATCACGCCGGAAACATCTGTCCATATCTCCAAGTCTTCTGCCTGAAGTGCAGAAGCAAATATTGCGGCCGTATAATCAGATCCACTTCTGCCAAGAGTGGTGGTTTCTCCTTTTTCGGTAGAAGCTATAAATCCTGTGATAACCTTTAATCCTGGATTATTATGGAAAAAATCGAGAATCAGGTCATTGGTAATTGAAAAATCCACCTTGGCATTCCCAAACCTTGCATTGGTACGGATCACCTCTCTTGCATCTAGGTATATGGCGGGAAACCCTTCTACTTTCAATGCCTCAGCAAGAATGTAAGTAGATAATCTTTCTCCAAAACTTCCTACATAATCCAAAGTTCTAGGAGAACATTCCTTAATCAGGTATATCCCATGAAATAAATCTTCCAATTCATTAAATCTCACCTTGACAAAGGTCAGGACTGCAGATTGAAGTTGTATTGGAATGAGTTTTTTGACCGTATCAAAATGCCTATCTTCCAGGATTTTAATTTGATCTACATAACTTTTATCCCCCAACATTGCCTTTTGGGCACTTTGCAAAAGTACTTCAGTAACCCCGCCAAATGCTGAAAAAACTACCGTAAATTCACCTTGGTTACTTTTGGCCCTTAAGATGTCAAACACCTTTCGGATATTTTCGGGATTTGCTACTGAAGAACCTCCAAATTTTAAAACTTTCATAATCAGTAAAAGGCTGTGTTGAATATATAAATTTATTGATGAAGTCTAAATAGACCTTAAGAAAGAGGCAATATGTTGAAGAAATACGGGTTTAACCCGTAATGGTATTGGTGAAAAAGTACATGGAAGAGCAACGACCATGATTACAGCAAATACCCACAAGTCCAGTGCTTGACTTTTTTGAAACAAATATAGATGCTGTGAAAAACATGATGTAAAACTTTACAGGACAATCTTAAGGACAAAATTCCGAAAAGCAAAAATGTTTTTACTGTTTTTGCAATCAAAACAAGAATTTATTAAAACAAAAATAAAAAATTGCCTTTTAATTAATTCAAAAAGAAAAGACGGTTCGAAATTTAACTTTTCTTTTTTGATTATTATTTACACTTATCTTTCCTCCTTGTATCGATGATATAGGTAATTTTCCAACCCTCTGGAGTTTTGATCATTTGGAAGGAATTCACCCCGCAATGGCTAAGGGTATCATTCACATAAAATTCATAGGGAGTCCAAACAGCAGCCATCTGTCCGTCAATTTTTATATCGTATTCCAAGATCCTTTCATCGAGTACAATATTTTCAGGTGTTGTCGCAATTCTATTGATAAAATCCTGAACCGAATTTGACCCTAAAGTTCCTCCAGATTCCCCCGAAACAACTGTATGCATAATTGCCTCAGGATGAAATGCCGGACTTACCAGTTCCGGGTTTTTGGTTTTCATCCCCACAAATAAAGATGAAATAACTTCTTCAATTAATTTCGAATCCTGCGCATGGCCAGGATTAATGAACATGATAGTCAGGATTGAAATTGCTAGGATTTTTTTCATCAGTTTTTAGAAATATTGCCACCGGTTCCGGTTTTTACATTGATTGATCGGGGATTCCCTATGTAAAGCACTTTGGCTGCAGTAGCCACAGAACCATCAATGGAATCTATAGCCCCAAAATATAGAGTTGCGGCTGTATTTGCAAGCACTTCTACTTTGTCGGCCACCAGCTTCATCCCATCAATTTCAGCGCTTGTAAAAGCGCGCAGGCCTAGACTGTTTACTTTACCTGAAACATGAATTTTTGCATTGGTAGCAGCCTCGACATTCAAAACTATCGCATCTATATCAGCCTCAAGATAGGAACTGGTAGTGGCATAGAGATATGCTTCTTCAGCAACTATTTGATTTTTCGCGATAACAGTAGCACTGGTAGTCGCCTCGATCCCTTGAATATCAATATAGGTTACCACTACATTCACGTTATGGCTTTTATAATTCCCTCTGGCCAATTTGATCTCCAAGGTTCCATCTGCCACAGCTGTTTCCACCTTTTCAAGTTCAATCCCCGATCCGGTTATTTCAATTTTATTCTCATTCCCACGGATCAGTTCTGCCTTGATTGAATTGGAAACTTTTACCGCATCAAATGATCCCAACCTCCGGGTTTCTGTTCTTGTCTGGGCATTTACTTCAAGGGTAGAAATCAGAAACAAAAACAGGAATAATCTAATTAAGGCATTCATATAAATAATTTTTGGTTGTCTAAATCCCACCATAGAGCTTAAACATCATATTCCTCAAAGCAGGGCTATTCACTGCAAAATGCATGGCATCTGCAATTTCCGCTGGGCTTACCCATTTGGAATAATCTGCATCTGGCATGGATCCCCGGTTTTGAGGGGTATCGATAATACTGGGAACAAATACATGCGCCCTTATTTTGGTACCCTTTGCCTCCTCGGCAACATAATTCGCCAACTCTATAACCAGTTTTTTACTCAAAGCGTATGCCACAACGCCCATTCCATCCTTTGATTGCAGTGCCGGTCTGGCGCCAACAAATAAAAAATTTCCAAAATCTGCTTTTTTCATTATGGGAAGAAAGCTTTTAACCATATTGAAGGCAGAATAAAAGTTTAACTTTATCATTTTTTCAATATCCCCAATGCTAGTTTCTTCTATTTTTCCCATAGCAAAACCGCCCACCAAAAGTCCGATAGCGTCCACTTCTCCATATTGTAACTGGTATTCTGTCATAAAATCTCTGACGGAATTCTCTTCTGTCACATCTACTTCATAGACATCATCTGCCTCTTCAACCTCTTCATCTGATCCAGGTAAAATGGTTGCAATAACCTTATATCCCTCCCTTTTGAACTTGCTTACTACTTCTTTTCCCAAATTTCCAGCAGCACCAGTAATAATAATATTCCTTTCCATATGTACATTTGTTAAGATTTAGCTATTATATATTTCATGAATTAATCCATGCCACAGACAAAGTCAGTTTTTAAAATTACTGAAAACAAGAAATTACGCATATTTATTATCAAAGTATTGATCTATCTGACAATACTGTATTTGAGTAAATTATCAAAACCATTTACGGAATGGCTCTCCGAAGACTCCGGTCTGGCCAATATTATTGGTGCATTACTTTTTCTCCTGGGAGCCAATATCCTGATTTCTCTGATAAGAATGGTGGCTGCCAGGATTTACCTCAGAAAACAACACGATGAAAACATACATCCCAATTTCCTGCTAGGGATCACATGGATTTCCAATATACTAAATTCTATTGTATTCATCTCTGCCTTTATAATGGCTTTTGGGATTAAACCGGTAGAATTTCTGACCAGTTTGACCATTGTGGCAGCTGCCATCGCCATCATATCCAAAGATTACATTACCAATATTATCAATGGCCTTATCATCATGTTCACTGACCAATTTTCACTTGGTGATACCATAAAAATCAATGACCAAAAGGGAATAATTAGGGATATCACCCTGCTTAACACTGTACTTAAAAGGGATGATGGTCTCATCATGATGATTCCGAATAACCTGATGCTCAGTACCCACGTGATAAATTACCGGTTTACAGATAGAAAGGATGTCGAATTTCTATTTGAAGTTCCGATAGAAACAAAGATGAGTCTTAAGGAAATCAGGGAAAAAATAGAACCCAAATTGGCCAAAAGGCTGGAATCTAAAGAAATTTCTAAATTCATAGTCGGGTTAAGCGGTGTTTTCAAGGAGAAAATAGGATTCAAAATTATTGTGGGAATATCTCCTGAAAGAGAGCCGGAAATCCGGGAAGAATTTGATGAAATACTGTTAGATATTTTATATGAAAAAAAATAAAGAGAATTATTTCGATTTAGTTTATCAAGTGGTGAAAGCCATTCCATGGGGGCAAGTGACCACCTATGGAGCCATTGCCAACTATCTTGGAATAAAAAGCGGAGCCAGAATGGTCGGATATGCCATGAATGCTTCCCATACCCAAGCTGATATTCCAGCCCATAGGGTGGTCAATAGAAATGGGATATTGACCGGAAAGCATCATTTTAAATTCCCTGAGCAAATGCAGCAACTTTTGGAAATGGAAGGAATAATAGTAGAAAATGATAAGATACTTAATTTTGAAAATCATTTCTGGGACCCTAACCAGCTTGAATTGGATTGATTTATTTTTCGGATTAGCTGTCGAAACAGTTAAATTTCAGCGAATTAAAAACCATTCTTGATTTTTTTTTATTTTTTTTCCTCAATCTGAACAAAAGTGTATGCTTTTTGATGGGTGTTTAAAAAATTTTGTTGGAATATGGAAACAGCGTTGAAAAGCCAGATAGCAGAAAATCTTAGGAAACACAGAGTTTTAAGAGGTTATACCCAGGAATATATTGCTGAATATTTGGGCAAAAAAGACTATACCGCCTATTCCAGGTACGAGCAGGGCCGTTCAAATCTCAAAATGGAGGATGCCATCCGATTGGCTGACCTATATGAGGTTGATGTCCAAGAACTAATTTCTGTCATTCCATCGGTGAATACAAATCATGATTTTCCAAAAAAAACAAATGGAAATGGTCAGATTTCAGTTTTGGTAGACCTTGATGGCAGCCAAAATAGCCTGGAAAATAATATTCTCCGTTTAAAGAAAATCAATGAGCTTATTGCAAGACAGGAACTATAATCATTTCTTTCTCAAGAGAACAAGGCCCAGAAACATCAATAGGCCATTAAGAATCAAAACTTCAAACCCAAACTTGTAACCCCAGAACCAGCTTTCGGAATTTTGGCTTATTATATACGCCATAATAGGTGCAGCAATGGCGATATAAGGCACCCATTTATCTTTTACTTCCCATTTGGTAAACAAACCAAAAGAATACAATCCCAATAAAGGTCCATAAGTGTAGCCCGCAATAATAAAAACTGCATTGATGACACTCTGGTCATTGATCCAGCGGAACATGAGAATAACCAAAAACATCACCAAGGTAAAAGCAAGGTGGACCTTTTTCCGAACCGATACTTGTTTTTCCTGAGGATATTTTTTTTCAATCTCTAAGAAATCAATACAAAATGAAGTGGTCAGCGCAGTAAGGGTAGAATCGGCACTGGAATAGGCTGCTGCTGTTATCCCTAAAACGAAGGTAATTCCTACCAATGCGGAAAAATGTTGGGTAGCCAACATTGGGTAAAGGTCATCAGTCCTAACCGGAACAGCTATACCCTTTGTTTCGGAATAAATGTACAAAAGCACACCTAGGGATAAGAACAAGAAATTTACAAAAACAAGGATGATGGTAAACCAAAACATATTTTTCTGGGCATCTCCTATATTTTTACAGGTAAGGTTTTTTTGCATCATATCCTGGTCCAGGCCTGTCATCACGATGGTTATGAATGCTCCTGAGGCAAATTGCTTGAAAAAATTGGTACCTGACTGCCAGTCCCAATTGAAAATTTCAAACCGGGAATCAGTAGTGATAGTTTTGACAAATTCTCCTATTTTAAGGATTCCTAAGTCTTTGCCTATCAGATAAATACTGATTACTACTGCCAGCAGCATGAATAGGGTCTGAAGGGTATCTGTCCAAACCACTGTCTTAATTCCTCCTCTGTGGGTATAGAGCCAAATTAAAGAAACTGTGATCAAAACAGAAACCCAAAATGGAATGCCCCATTGGTCAAAGAGAATAAGTTGAAGCACCCCTGCCACCAAAAACACCCTGATGGAAGACCCCAATGTTCGGGAAAGAATAAAGAAAAAGGCACCGGTTTTATAGGACCAAAATCCAAACCTGTCTTCCAAATAGGTATAAATGGAAACAAGATTCAATCGATAATAAAGGGGTAAAAGGACTTTGGCTATGGTAAAATAGCCCAAAGTATAGCCAAGTACTACTTGGAAATAATGGAATTTGGTATTTCCGATTTCTCCAGGCACTGAAATAAAAGTCACGCCTGAAAGAGAAGCTCCGATCATCCCAAATGCTACTAAAAACCATGGAGACTGCCTATCTCCTGTGAAAAATGTATCAGCGGTTACCTTTCTGGAAGTAAACCATGATATCAAAAACAAGAGAAGGAAATATGAAGTTATTACGATTAAAACTAACTTTGAATCCATAGTGTTTAAATAGGTCAATAGTGCTAAGTTGTCTATTTTAATTAAATTTGCAAAATGAAAGATCATACGCAATCCTATCCTATGTTGGAGGAGGTAGAAGTTTTACTGGAAGAATTGATCGATATTGAAGAATGCGAATTGGTGGTTTTCAACGATGACGTCAATACGTTCGACCATGTCATCAAAATATTGATCAAAGTATGTCAGCATACAGCAGAACAGGCTGAGCAGTGCGCTTTAATTATTCACTACAAAGGAAAGTGTACGGTAAAAAAAGGAAGCCGTGAAAAACTAAAACCTATGTGCCAGGCCATATTGGATGCTGGCATTCAAGCTGCCATTATTTAAACTCAGGTTGTGTGAATTTCCCCTCAAAATTAATTGAAGATGCAGTCACTGAAATCAGCCGTCTGCCGGGTATAGGTAAAAAGACCGCATTAAGGCTTGCGCTTCATTTACTAAAACAGAAAGAATCGGTTTCTGAAGACCTAGCCAATGCTATTCTTTCCTTAAGAAAACAAATTAAATACTGCCATACCTGTTTCAATGTCTCTGACTCGGAAACTTGCAGTATCTGCAGGAGCGGCAGAAGAGACAGAACCATCATCTGTGTAGTAGAAGATATCCCAGATGTTCTAGCTATTGAAAATACCTCACAATTCAATGGCTTATACCATGTCCTTGGAGGTATCATCTCCCCGATTCAGGGAATTGGGCCAGATGATCTTAAAATTGAAGCCTTGATTTCGAGAATTGCCGGTTCTGAAGGGGAAGAAAAAGTCTCGGAAATTATTTTAGCCCTACCGGCTACCATGGAAGGGGATACCACTTCCTTTTTTATTACCAGAAGGCTCAAGGAGTTTGGTGTTAAAGTCAGTACCATTGCAAGGGGCATCCCAATTGGAGGGGAACTGGAATATACAGATGAGATCACTTTGGGCAGAAGCATCCTCACCAGGGTAAATTATTCGGTGGATTAAGAAAATTCTTTTGTCCAATTAAAATCCATTTCTATATTTGCAGACCCAAAGGGGGATTATCCCGATAGCTATCGGGATGGCAATAAGGAAGAGAAGATTACCAGTTCAAATTCTTGAAATAAAAAATGGGGGATTAGCTCAGTTGGATAGAGCGTCCCGACAGACATCGGGAAGGTCATCGGTTCGAAACCTAAAAAAATTGATACATTGGGGAATTAGCTCAGTTGGCTAGAGCGCTACACTGGCAGTGTAGAGGTCATCGGTTCGAATCCGTTATTCTCCACAAAGGCTTGCGATAACCGCAAGCCTTTTTTATTTTTATAAATGTACTTCGTATATATCCTTTATTCTTCCAAAACCAAGAAATATTACATCGGGTCCACAGATGATCCAAAAGCCAGATTTAAACATCACAATTACGGCGCAACACCCTCAACCAAATCAGGAGCTCCTGATTGGGAAATCTTCTATCAGGAAATTCTGCCCGACCGAACCGCAGCTCTAAAAAGAGAGTCCGAAATCAAAAGAAAAAAGTCCAGAAAATACATCGAATGGATCATTTCCAGCTCAAAAAGCTCAGTTGGATAGAGCGTCCCGACAGCCGTCGGGAAGGTCATCGGTTCGTCCCGATAGATACCTTAGGTTTGAAAGATGGAAATATTGGAGTTTTGATGTAAAATTGAAGTCCTGTCAGCGACCCAGCGATGGCTTTAGATGTAAGAGATCTAACCCGATATTAGGGACTGACAGGTTTCAAGAACCAAGACCTGTATAAGATATCAGACAAACCTGTTAAGGTTATTAGGTAACGGTTCTTTTTACTTCAACTTTCTAACCCCAAAATTATGAGTTTTGAAATAGTAATCGGCATTGACGTCAGTAAATTAACTTTGGACATTGCTGTTGTAACCCAAGATGCTGAAATTGAGAATTTCAAGATAGAGAACAAACCTGTATCTATTAAGAAGTTTTTTGAAAAGCTTTCTAAAAACCTTAGTCTTGAAAATGTGCTCATCTGTGCAGAACATACCGGACATTATTGCTATCCACTTAGGAAAGTATGTCTGGAGAAAGGCTATTCACTGTGGCTGGAAGGTGGTGCTGAGATCAAGCTACGGTCAGGAGTTACCAGGTATAAAAACGATAAGGTCGATGCTTTACGGATTGCAGATTATGCAAAAAGACATCAGGACAAAGCGAATATCCAAAAAGATGAAGATTATATATTGGAATCAGTGAAATCCTTATCCTCTGAACGTGAGGTTTTTATAAAAGAAAGGGCGAAATACAAAATGCATGTAAAGGACCTCAAAGGATTTATGGATGATAATCTTTATAAGGCCAGAAGCAAGCGGTTAAAAAAGCAAATAGATTCATTGACAAAATTAATCAAGGAAATAGATTCACAGATCAAATCACTGCTGGAGTCAAGCGAAAAACTTACCAACCAAAAGGATATCCTTACCTCCGTGGATGGTGTAGGAGAACAGGTCGCAATCCAGACCATAATAGCTACCTCTGCTTTTTCAAAGTTCAAATCAGGGAGAAAATTTGCCTGTCATGCAGGGGTTGCTCCTTTTGCATTTGAATCCGGAACCAGTCAAAGGTCAAGGCGCAAAGTTTCATACAGGGCGAATATGGACTTAAAAAAACTGTTCCATATGGCAGCATTGTCAGCGATTAAAATGAAAGGCGAATTCAGAGATTATTTTGAAAGAAAAGTAGCAGAAGGGAAAAATAAAATGACAGTAATCAATGCCGTAAGAGCAAAAATTATCAACAGGATTTTTGCTCTAATCCGAGACAATAGAAGACATGAAAAAAACTATATAATGAACCTTGTTTAATCCATAAGAATATCGGGACTCCACAAAGGCTTGCAGTTTATGCAGGCCTTTTTTATTTTATCTATGTAATTTGTCTACTTCCTTTATTCTTACAAAATCACTCAGTTAAGGTAATTTCCCCAACTTACATTTAAAACTTCCATACTTTTGCTCAATGAAAGTTGTTTTTGATAAGCAGTTTGAAAATCTCTTTTATATTTTTCGTTGACCTGTACAGGATAAAGTCTGAAAATTCCAAAGCTCTCCATAAGATGATTGAAAGCATCCTCAAAATTCATGAACTGTTTGAGGTAATTTACCCCGTCCTTTTTTTCAAATTCAAACTCAGGTTCAAAATCAAAGAAATCTGTTTGAGAAGTATGGTAAAAGTACAGATCCCCGTCCTCATTTTTTCTTTTGAAAAACTGAATATTTCCGTTATCAGAACCTAATTCACAGATTTGTTCGATATCCTGATTAAATTCAAAGTCTTCCAAAATGCTTTGAAGAATCTCAATTGTTGGCTCTTTCAATTCTAAGGAAGGAAAATAATCTTTCTCTGAATCCAGAATCCTCTTCCAGGCAACTTCAGCATCAACATCAAGAAAAATCAATTCAGTTTGTATGCCCATATTATGGGCAAGACTTATAATCCCGAACAAATCCTCATCAAAACCAATTGCACAATACTCTACAATTAAATCTTTCCCATCAAGTAGTGCCAGCAATCCATTTTCGGAAAGATTATTGTAAATCTCTACTATATCTTCGTTTTCAAGTGCATCGTAATTGCCAAAAATCTTTTGGCTTTCCATAGCCATGTCAAATACATAAAAATTTTCAGCATCGGAAAAACGCTTCTTTATGTAGGTACTTTTTCCAGTTCCTGGAGCTCCGGTAACGAATATTATTTTATTCATTTCTTTGAAATTTTACTGTAATAAACCCTTTTTACTACAGAATGAATTTACCCAAAATGAATTACAAAGGAAAATTAATGACACCAAGTGTCTCAGAATAAAAAAAGATCCGCCATAAGCCAAAAAAAATAAAGTCAAAAAGGGGAATTAGCTACTCCAGAAATAATCAAATCCCAAATAAATCAGAAATGCCAACACTCCAATAGCCAAGCCTATCATAAAAACATTATACGCATAGCCAAGCAAATTATACTTGTTTTTTAAAACCTTACCTTGATAATAGAGGATAATGGCCATGTGGTTATTGATTTCAGATTTGGAAGGAAGAATTTTATCTATTTCCATCAGGTAACCTTCAACGGAATAACTTGAACTTTCCCCAAAAAACAAGAGACTGCCTTTATTGTTGTGAGCTACATTCTTTTTATCACTAATAATCTTGGGTTTTGCAGCCTGTACCCCCAATACTGTTGAAGTAAAACAGGAAACCATAATCAAAATAATCGGGATGATCATTTTTGACCCATAAAGATCCAGGTTATCCGAAACAGTCCCATAGCCCGTAATGGCTATGATGGAAGAAATCACCAAAGCATTGATGCTGATAATCATATTGGCCTTATTATCTGCTATTTGAAGTAGATTACAGTTGTTTTTAAAGGCGACTCTGAAAAAGGTCTGTCTTTCTCTTTCAGACTTTTCCTTTTTGTTTATTATTTCTTCCTCCATAGATTAGATATTTCCTGGGGATAATTTACAAAAATATTTTTCATGAAATTAAAACTTTTGTGACAATAAAAAATCAGGGGGCCAACCAGTTCATCTCCCATTCTCTATCATTTTTTACAAATAACGCCCTGATATGCTCCACCCCATTGAGCTGCAACACTTCTATTGTTAAAGGCTCAACCTTAATAACAGTAAAATAAGCATCGTCCAATTCTTTTCTCCATTCATACGCCAAAGAAGGGGATGAAATGATACTTCCAGGAGAACTAATGGAGTTATAGGATTTTTTTGATTCCTCTGGAATTTTAGACCAAAATTCAGTAGTCAGATCATCTCGTTGGTGGATTTCGGCAACTCCCTTTACCCTTACCTGTACTCTTTCAATATCATGGTAAAAATGAAGGGAAATTTCTGAATTTTTCCTTAAATGAAACACTTTTCCAGACCTCGAGTCGGTGAAAAAATAAAAATTTAAATTCTTATCCAAACTCCTCAAAACGACAGAACGGAGGTCAATTTCATTCTCAAAATGAGTACCGACGGTAAAAAACTTAAAAGGATGAATTGGATCTAAAACTCCTTTTTCGAGCTCATTTTTAGTATTATGGAATACTTCTGGCAAGGAATTTTTAATTGAAAACAACATGGAGGTAAGGAAATAGGGGTTCTTTCTTTATTCTAAAACTAAACCAAAATCTTTTTACAATATTAACCAATGCAAGGATTTTTGGTTTCAGTAATAGGCTATTTAGCAATGTCTTAAAAATACATTGGGTAATTGGGAATTGTGTTAAAAAAATGGCGCTGATCAATTCGACCAACGCCTATTTTACTTAGATTAATTTTTGGATTAAACCTCCACTACGTCAACATTTTTGAAATACACCTGTTTATCCACATCTAAATCTACCAATACCGCGGAATCACTTTTGATATAACCCGCCAGAATCTGTTTGGAGAGTTCATTCAAAATCAACTTCTGCATGGTTCTTTTTAATGGACGTGCACCAAATTGAGGATCAAATCCAACTTCTCCCAGATAATCCAAAACTTCTTGGGTTGCCTCAATTTCAATATTTGCTTCTGCCAATCGTTTTTGGATTTCCTTCCATTGAATATCTACAATTTTTCTGATGACGCTTTGATTCAAGGGTTCAAACATAATAGTTTCATCTATACGGTTGAGGAATTCAGGACGCACGGATTTTTTCAGAAGTTCATAAACCTCTTTTTTGGTTTGCTCCATAATCTCCTCTTTATTCCATTCCTCCATTTCGGCAAATCTTTCCTGGATAAGATGTGAACCGATGTTTGTGGTAAGTATGATGATGGTATTTTTGAAATTTGCTATTCTGCCTTTATTATCAGTCAATCTTCCATCGTCCAATACTTGTAGAAGGATGTTGAATACATCCGGATGGGCCTTTTCAATCTCATCTAGTAACACCACAGAATACGGCTTTCTTCTAACTGCCTCAGTCAACTGCCCGCCTTCATCATAACCTACGTATCCTGGAGGGGCTCCAACCAGTCTGCTGACAGAATGCCTTTCCTGATATTCCGACATATCGATTCTGACCATGGCGTTTTCATCATTGAATAAATATTCCGCCAATGCTTTGGCCAATTCAGTTTTACCGACACCTGTGGTTCCCATGAAAATAAAGGATCCGATTGGCCTCTTTGGATCCTGCAATCCAGCTCTGCTTCTCCTGACAGCATCCGAAAGTGCAATAATGGCTTCCTTCTGACCTGCAACTCTTTTCCCTAATTCATCTTCCAAGTGCAAAAGTTTTTCCCTTTCACTTTGAATCATCTTTGATAAAGGAATACCGGTCCATTTTGATACTACTGCTGCAATATCCTCATTATCTACCTCTTCCTTCAAGAGTGGGGAACCTTGTTGCATTTCCTCCAATTGAGACTTGTAGCTTTCAAGTCTTTTTTCTGCTTCCACAATCTTGCCATATCTAATTTCGGCTACTTTGCCAAAATCACCTGCTCTTTCTGCCTGTTCAGCTTCCAGTTTCAGTTTATCGATATTTTCTTTCTCATTCCTGATTCCGGTAATTACTGACTTTTCACTTTCCCATTTGGCTTTCACACTTTGCCTCTTCTCGGAAAGTTCTGCAATTTCCTTGCTGAGAACCGCCTCTTTGTCCTTATTGTTTTCTCTACGGATAGCCTCTCTTTCAATTTCCAATTGCATAACCCTTCTATTCAGCTCATCCAACTCCTGGGGCAAAGAATCAATTTCCATTCTCAGTTTGGCTGCTGCCTCATCCATCAAGTCAATAGCTTTATCAGGTAGAAACCTATCGGAAATGTACCTTTGGGAAAGTTCCACAGCCGCAATCACTGCATCATCTTTTATCCTTACACCATGGTGCAATTCATATTTATCCTTAATTCCCCTTAGAATTGAAATGGCATCCGATGCATCAGGTTCATCCACCATGACTGCCTGGAACCTTCTTTCCAAAGCTTTATCTTTTTCAATATACTTTTGGTACTCTTTCAAGGTGGTCGCACCGATGGCATGGAGTTCACCTCTTGCCAAAGCTGGTTTCAGAAGGTTGGCTGCATCCATGGCTCCTTCACCACCACCTCCTGCACCAATAAGGGTATGGATCTCATCAATAAAAAGAATAATTTCTCCTTCTGAATCCGTCACTTCCTTGATGACAGCCTTTAATCTTTCTTCAAACTCACCTTTATATTTGGCTCCGGCCACGAGCAAACCCATATCCAAAGAAATCAAAGTTTTGGATTTAAGGTTTTCCGGAACGTCTCCACTGATAATTCGCTGTGCCAGTCCTTCCACAATGGCTGTTTTACCAACACCTGGTTCACCAAGCAAAATTGGGTTGTTTTTTGTTCTCCTTGCCAATATCTGCAATACACGCCTGATTTCTTCATCACGGCCGATTACCGGGTCTATTTTTCCCTTTTTGGCAAGATCATTCAGGTTTTTGGAATATTTTTCCAAAGCCCTATATTTTGATTCTGCGTTTTGATCTGTCACTTTATTGCCTTTTCTTAATTCCTTAATTGCCTCAATCAAGGATTTTTCAGTCAATCCCTGATCCTTTAATAATTGAGCAGTCTTGTCACTGCCCGCCAAAATTGCCAATATCAAATGTTCAATGGCAACGAATTCATCCCCAAAGGTTTTGAGGTAATCCTTGGATTTGGTCAATACCTGATTTCCTGAATTGGATAAATAAGGCTGTTGCCCACTTACCTTGGGAAAACTTTTGATTATTTCTTCCAATTTTTGGGTAATCAATACCTTATTGACAGATAGTTTCTTAAACAAGAAATCAGTCACGTTTTCATCTTCCGCAAAAATTCCTTTCAATATATGGGCTGATTCAATTGCCTGCTGCTGCTCGGCCGTTGCCAATTCTGCAGCCTTTTGAATGGCTTCCTGGGATTTGATGGTGAATTGTTTGAAATCCATGGTTATAGTTGGTTAGAATGATCTATGTTTTCTCCGAATCAAAGATTGGATATTACTTCTTCATCAAATCATTCACCAAACAAAAAAAAGAGGGGGAATCGGCAATTATGTCCTAAAAAATCACCTGAAATTACAAATCCAAGACTTTTTGACATGAAAAAAACCGCCAACTTTTCCAAAATGACGGCCCTTGAAATCATTATTTTATATTGATTAATCTTCTATTTGCTTATACCTTTCAAAATCTCTTTGAAATTGGATAAAATTTAAAAAAGAACAAAAGCAAGATATTTACACCATTATTCATAATAAAATAAGTTTAATAATTTAATGTAAGAGATTTTTTTTTCAATAATAGCAGTTTTAGCACTTTTTATTTTTTTTAGAAACCAAAACTTTTATTTTTACTGATTGAGAATCGCCCTAGTAGTTCAAAAGATAAATATTACCTTGCTTTTTATTTAAGATATATATATGAACCTTCAGTTCTCCTATAACCCTTATGCAATTCCAGTTTTTTTAACCAGTATTCTTTTTGCAGTTTTGGTCCTTTTATCTTACCGAAAACCAAATCAGGCTGGTGAAAAATACTTTTCTTTCTTGATGCTCAGCTGTTTCTTTTACTCATTCTTTTACGGAATTGAGTTATTCGGGACAAATACTGCCACCATCAAATTATTTTATCAACTTGAATTTATAGGTGGTGTATTCATTGCACCCTTGTTGGTTTTGTTCGTTTTAAAATATTCGGACAGGTCTATGTACATTACCAAAACCTGGATGGGAATACTTTTTGGCATTTCCACCTTCTTTTTGATGATGGCACTGACCAATGATCTCCATTATTTATTTTATAATGAAATTTCTTCCAGATTCAATTCCTATTTTTTGTCTGTGGCTATTGATCAGGGAATTCTGCATTGGATGTATGCAGGCTATAATTCCCTGTTGATTATTATCGCCAATCTTTTATTGATCAGAATGCTATTTTCTGTTCCTGACATTTATCGGGGTCAGGTAATCATTATGTTGATCGGCACCTTATTGCCATGGATAGGTTATTTGTTGGTAGTTTTTGGCTATTATCCTTATGGGTTGGACCCAGTTCCTTTCCTATTGGCCTTTAGTGGATTATTGTTTTTTTGGGCACTTTTCAGGTACAATATATTCAGAATCAATCCAATTGCCTTTCGCACAATTTTTGACAACCTCTCCGATGGAATTATCATATTTGATGAAAATGGGGCTGTGATCGCCACCAACAAAAGGGGAACGAACATTCTGCAAAAACACCTTGCCCTCAGCAAGGTTTCCAATGTGTCAGAATTGATTGACCATTGGCCTGAACTATCTGAATTGTTTGATGAAAAAAATCAAAAAAAGAACATTGAATTCTTTTTAAAGCAGGATGAAAAATATTTTACAGCATTCCTGAAAAACATCAAAAATGCAGAAAAAGATGCTGATAAATATATCAAATACCTATTCCTACGTGATATCACCAACCAAAAAGAAGCAGAGGAAAAAATAAGGGCAAATGAACAGAAACTCCAGAGCATCAACAAAAGCCTTTTAAGGAATGAGAAAATGCTCACCTCTATAGCGTTTGCTACCAAAGAACTTTTGTCCAATTCCGATTTTCAAAGAGCAACCCAAAAAGCAATCACCATTCTCGGAGACGGGGCAGGCGCAGATAGGGCATATTTGTTTGAAAACAGTGTTGATGAAGAAGGCAACTATTATAGCTCTCAAAGATTTGAGTGGAGTGCATTGGGTGTCCCTCCTGAAATTGACAATCCGGAATTGCAAAACCTCCCTATTAGCATATTTGGGGAATCCATGACATACCTTCTAGAAAATGAAATCTACCTTAGTTTTGTAGAAAAAATTGAAGACGAGGGATTAAAAGCCTTATTGGAAAGTCAGGGAATCAAATCCATATTGCTTATTCCGATTTTCGTTGAAAAGAAATTTTGGGGCTTTGTAGGGTTTGACGATTGCCAAAAAGAAAGAGAGTGGAGCGATGCAGAAACGGCCTTATTAATAAGTTTTGCGGAAAGTATTTCCAATGCCGTAGAGAGGAAAAACATGGAACAGAACCTGCGCCTATCCATGGAACAGGCCAAAGAAGCCAGTATTGCCAAATCGGAATTTCTTGCCAATATGAGCCACGAGATCCGCACACCAATGAATGGGGTTATTGGTTTTTCTGATCTTTTGATGAAAACCAATTTGGATAAGACCCAACAAGAGTTTCTAAAATCCATTATTCAATCTGGCAATTTGCTATTGGCTCTGATCAATGACGTTCTTGATTTTTCAAAAATTGAAGCAGGAAAGCTTGAGTTAAGTCCGATTCAAACCAATTTAAGGGATTTGGCCAAGGAGACATTAAATTTAATAGAACCAGCTCTTGAAAGTAAAGAAATCAAATTGAGGTTAACAGTTGATCCAACGATTCCGAAAGGTGTTTTAGTGGATGCTACCAGGATCAAACAGGTGATGATCAATTTATTGAGCAATTCAGCCAAATTTACCCATAAGGGAGAAATTGAATTATCCATCCAAAATACAGGATTAAAAGCCGATGGTAAAACAGCAGAATTGGAATTTTCTGTAAGAGATACTGGAATCGGGATATCCAAGGAGAAAGAAAAAATCATTTTTGAAGCGTTTGCCCAAGAGGACAATTCCATTACCAGAAAATATGGAGGTACTGGCCTGGGTCTGACCATAAGCAATAAAATCCTTCAACTGATGCATAGCCATCTCGAACTTGAGACGGAATTGGGAAAAGGAAGTAGATTCTTTTTCAAATTAAGTTTGCCTATTTCGGAAGTTGAGGAAGACCCGTCTTCTAAAGAAGAAAAGCTAAACCAAAACTTAGTTTCTTCTTCAAATAACAAACTGGATGGAGCAAGGGCTCTGAAAATACTATTGGTGGATGACAACCCGGTCAATATGCTTCTTGCAAAAACCATAGTCAAAAATCTTATACCCAAAGTCCAGATTTTGGAAGCAAAAAACGGAAGAGAGGCAGTAGAAGTCTTCATCAAGGATGACCCATCTATGATTTTTATGGATATTCAAATGCCGGAGATGAGTGGTTATGAGGCAACAATGGAAATCAGAAGAATTGAAAACAATACAGGAAGAGTACCCATAGTAGCTTTGACAGCTGGTACTGTAAAAGGAGAATTTGAAAGGTGCATAGAAGTAGGTATGGATAATTATTTATCCAAACCGGTAGTCGTAGCTGATATCCAAAAAATGTTGGATAAATACCTAGGCAAACCAGCACAGGAACCTGAGAAAAAAGTTCTTTCAAGATTGGATGAATTCAGGCAATCAGACCCAGAATTTTTTAAACAATTGTTGGATCTGAGTATGCAGAATATCCAGAAGATCAAGGATGAATTACAGCAGAAAATCCTTGAAGGAAATCTTAAAGCGGTAAAATCTTCTTGCCATGCGCTTAAAGGTGTGGCACTGAATCTCGATTTTACCAAATTAGCGGAATTATGTGCCGCTGTTGAAAGTTTTGAGGATTTAGAAAATCCCAAACACATCAAAAAGTTTGAAATGATTAATACAGAAGCAGAGGCTACCTTGCAAAAGTTAAGTGAGGAAATGGCAAATGCCCATTAAAAAAGGGAGGTTCAACCTCCCTTTTTTATTTATTTGGATACTTATTTCGTCGCTATACTTTCCACCTCTTTCCAAACCCTAAAGAAGTTTTTGTAACATATTTTTTCAATTTCCTCTTTAGAATAGCCTCTTTTCAATAACTCTGCGATGATATTGGGATACATAGAAGCATCTTTTAGACCTTCAGGAAGTGAATCCCCTACTCCATCAAAATCTGAACCTAGCCCTACATAATCTATACCTACCAATTTCACTACATGGTCTATGTGATCGACCACTTTGGAAACATGAACAACAGGTCTTTTATCTAAAGAATAATTTCTGATATACTCTTGGGCTGCCTCATCCCGGTAATTCAGGCTATTCTCTTTTAACCATTCCTGAATATGGGCCCTGATTTCAGCATTTGCATCCGCATAATTTTGATCCAGGAAACTGCCCCCAAATGTAATCATGACCATGCCGTTTTTTTCTGCCAGCTTTTGGATGATTTCATTGGAAACATTTCTTTCAAATCCAGGAGTAAAATCTCTTACAGAACTATGGGTTGCTACAATGGGAGCTTCACTGAGAGCCGCCACGTCAAAAAATGTCTTATCTGTGATATGCGAAACATCAATGATCATTCCCAATCTATTCATTTCCTTAACCACTTCTTTTCCATATTCACTCAACCCCCCGTGCGTCTCAGTATCATCATAGGAGGAATCACCGACCAGGTTGTCTTTACCATGGGTCAAGGTCATGTACCGAATTCCCCTAGTATAAAAATAGGAAACATTCTTGATGTCATCTTCAATAGCTGCTGCATTTTCAATGCCCATGGGTAAAGACAATAAACCTTTTTTGAAATTATTCTCAATCTCTTCAGGTGATTTTGCCAAAGCGAGCTTATCAGGCCAGGTATCCACCATCCTTTCTACCATCATGATCAAGGTATCTGCAAGCCCTTTTGCACCTCCGGTTTCTTGATAGGAAGCAGGGATATAAATTGCCATAAATGGGGCGTCAACCCCTCCTTCTTTAGCCCTAACATAATCTATATTCCCCTCATCACTTCGTGTCATAAAATCAAATACTTCTCCATTTAGGTCATTACCGAGATTGTACATCCTAAATGGCAAATCCATATGACCATCCACAATGATCGTATTATGGGCAATTTCTTTGGCCACTTCCAATCTTTCTTCATCAGAAAGTAGTGTATAATCAACAACCTGTTCTTTATCATTACATGAAAACAGAATCCAGGAGGCAAACATGCTAAGCAATATTTTTTTCATAGTTTCTTTGGTTTGGAATCTAAAATAAACCAATCAATTTGGTTAAAGATGATTAGATATATAAACGGTCAGAAATATGGCTGAAAAAGTAATTTTCCTCCGTTTGTATAATTGAATAAACTCAAGGAAACAGAGTTATATTTTTTGATTATATTCAAAGAACTCTAAATCATTCCCTTATGAGATACTTACTTATTTTGATGGTGGTGGCAACCTTTGGTTGCCAGACCGGCCAATCTCCAAAAATTTCAATCCAAATAGCGCCTGAACTGGAAACTGACCTGAAAGATGGTAGGCTCCTATTTCTTCTTCATCATTCTGAAAATACAGAACCTCGGTTTGCTGTAAATGATGAAGTCACCTCTGCACAGGTAATAGGAATGGATTTTGAAGATTACCAAGAAGGAAGAGGCTTTGAATTTAAGCTGGATGGTTTTGGTTATCCTATAGCTGATTGGAACGATATTCCAAATGGGGAATATTGGGTCCAAGCATATATAGTGAAATATGAGACCTTCAATAGGTCTGATGGACATACCGTGAAAATGCCTATGGATCAATGGGAAGGAAGACAATGGAACCGAACCCCTGGAAATTTGTTCAGCACCCCACAGAAAATTTCCTGGGATGGAAAAACAGGAGTTAAGCTAACTATTGATCAGGTCAATCCACCGGTAAATGAACCTGAGGATACTGAATTCATCAAACACATAAAAATGAAAAGTGAGCTCCTTTCAGCCTTTTGGGGAAGAGACATTTATTTAGGTGCCCATATACTCCTGCCCAGGGATTTTGAAAAAAACAGTAATGAGTATTACCCCTTGATGATATTTCATGGCCACTTTCCCTCAGACTTTGGGGGATTTAGAACAGTTCCACCTGATGAAAATTTGGAAGATGATTATAACCCAAGGTTTGGAATTTATGGCTACAATAAAATTCAACAGCAAGAGGCCTATGATTTTTATCAAAAATGGATCTCTCCCGATTTTCAGAAATTCATTGTCATTGAAATCCAACATGCCAATCCTTTTTATGATGATAGCTATGCGGTCAATTCTGAAAATATTGGGCCATATGGCGATGCCATTACTTATGAACTAATCCCTTATATAGAAAAACAATTTCGTGGCATTGGAGAAGGATGGGCCAGGTTTACCTATGGGGGATCCACAGGTGGCTGGGAAGCCCTGGCTGTACAGGTTAAGTATCCTAATGAATACAATGGCTGCTTTGCAGCATGTCCTGATCCCATTGACTTTAGAGCATATACCACAGTAAATATCTATGAGGATAAAAATGCCTATTATATCAAAGGTCCTTTCCGAACCACTGACAGGGTGGGAAAGAGAAATTACCTTGGACATGTTTCTGCCATGCTCAAAGATATGAATCATAAGGAATTGGCACTAGGTGGGACCAAAAGTCTTTCTGGAGATCAGTGGGATATTTGGCAGGCGGTATATTCACCTGTAGGCAATGATGGTTATCCAAAACCCATATGGGATAAATTGACAGGTGAAATAGATCAAGAGGTTGCCAACTATTGGAAAGAAAATTTTGACCTCCGGTATATCATGGAAAGGGATTGGAGTAAAATCGGTAAAGAATTAGAAGGGAAAATCCATATTTACTGTGGTGACATGGATAATTACTATCTCAACAATGCCGTTTACCTTACTGAAGATTTCCTGGAAAGTACAAAAAATCCTTATTATGGAGGTGAGGTATTATATGGAGATAGGGCAGAGCATTGCTGGAACGGAGACCCAGAACTTCCCAACTATATCACCAGATTGCGATATAATACGATGTATTTGGATAAAATCGCCAATCGACTAAAGGCAACTGCCCCTTCTGGTTTTGACCAAAAAACATGGACTTTGAAAAAGTAAACAATCTTGCTAATAGAAACCCAAATCAGAAATCGGGTTTCTTTGTAAAGTTTACAAGTTATTGTCCTTATCTTTAGAGATTAATACAAGATAAAAGAGGTCCTGAAAGAAAGCCTATTGGGATTGTAATTTCAAAACCCTATTTATCGGAAAGTATCAAAAAATGAATAAATCAGAAAAAATCGATTACGAATTAGAGAAAAACATGGAAGTCATCTCACAGTTGGATGGCTATGTAAACCATGCAGTGGAAAATATATTAGTGGATCCTGATGAATGTTGGCAACCTTCGGACTTTTTGCCGGACATGGCCCAGTTGGATGCATTTGATGAGGTCAAAAAATTACAGGAAAGGGCAGCCAATATCCCAGATACCATCATTACTTCCTTGATAGGGAATATGATCACCGAAGAAGCCCTTCCAAGTTATCAAACCTATTTCAATCTACTTGAAGGCATCAATGTGGAGGGAAGTTTATTAAGTAATTCAGGTTGGGTAAAATGGTCAAAGGCCTGGACAGCAGAAGAAAACCGCCATGGTGATTTATTGAATAAATACCTATATCTCTCCGGGAGAGCGGATATGAAAAAAGTAGAACAGACCATTCACCGCTTAATCTATAATGGATTTGATCCCCGTTCCGAGAAGGACCCCTATCAAGCCATTATTTATACCTCCTTTCAGGAAAGAGCAACCAAAATTTCTCATGTAAACACTGGTAAACTGGCTGATAAAGCCGGGGATGATGTCCTTTCCAGAATCTGTAAAACCATTGCAGGAGATGAAGCTAGGCACGAAAAAGCGTATAAAAGCTTTATGACACAGATTTTTGAAATCGACCCAAGTGGTGCCATTTTGGCTTTTGAAAAAATGATGAGAAAGCAAATAGTGATGCCTGCTGTACTAATGGGAGAGGGAAGCAGCAATCCCAATTTATTCAATCAGTTTTCCGCCATCACACAAAAAATTGGTGTTTACACAGGTTGGGACTACGCAAGGATTATTGACCATTTGGTCAAACTTTGGAAAATTGAAAACCTTACCGGCCTGTCCGATATGGCGGCCAAAGCACAGGACTACCTTTCCAATTTGTCCGATCGCTACATGAGGTTAGCGGACAGAATGAAAGCACCAGATGAGATAAGCTTAGCTTGGTTAAAATAATAAAAAAGCCTGAAGTTCCTTCAGGCTTTTTTCATTTTCAAAATCTACCTACTTCTACCGAAACTCCAAATCCCCAAAAATCACCCAGTAATTTTTATTAAAATGGAACAAAACCCATAAAATTTGATTTATATGTCTATACATACGTTTGCATCATGAGAACAATCAAAGCCATACACAAAGCAAATTATCATCCAATCGCTGACTTGATCACCTATAATCCATTGCCTTCACCTAAATTAAGGCAGATAGATCCATTTATATTTTTGAACCATCATGGTTACCAAAAATATAAACCCAACAATCATGGACTTCCATTTGGTCCTCATCCCCATAGAGGCATGGAAACAGTGACTTTTATCTTGGAGGGAGATATCATGCACAAAGATTCTGGGGGGCATGAATCGGTCATTGAAGCAGGAGGAATTCAATGGATGACTGCTGGAAGTGGCCTGATCCATGCAGAAGTATCCTCAGACAAATTTAAAAAAGAAGGCGGAGACCTGGAAATTCTACAGTTATGGGTGAATCTACCTGCAAAATATAAAATGACCAAGCCAAGGTACATTGGTTTACAAAAAGATGAAATCTCTTCATTCTCCTTGGATGAAGGCAAAGTAAATGTGCAACTGATTGCAGGTGAATGGGGCGGGAATAAAGGGTCATTTGAAACGCTTTCCCCCATTTTTCTAAGCACCATCTATTTAGATAAAGGCAGTAAGATTCAAAAGGAAATTCCTGCCAAGGAAAATATTTTCTTTTATGTAGTAAGGGGAAGTGTGAAAATATTAGGTGAAGAAATTCCGTTCAGAAATCTGATCGAATTCAATCATGACGGGGATACGCTGTCCTTTGAGGCTACCGAAGACGCTGTAATTATTTTGGGTCATGCCTTACCGTTCAACGAGCCTATGGTAGCCCAAGGCCCTTTTGTGATGAATACACAGGCAGAAATTATGGAAGCCTATCGTGATTATCAATTGGGAAAATTTGGCTCTTGGGATCATTAAGAATTTAATATAGAGAATTGAAAATAAAAAAGCCTTGAGGTTCTCTCAAGGCTTTTTACATATTATGAATAGCAGATTAAAGGTCAATTCCCATGAATGACATGAAAGCGATACCCATTAATCCAGTTAAAAGCATGGTAATTCCCAAACCTTTCAATCCGTTAGGAACGTTTGAATACTTTAATTTTTCCCTGATAGCAGCCAAAGCAATAATGGCAAGGAAGAATCCGGTACCTGATCCAAACCCGTAAACAGTAGCTTCTGCCAAGGTGTAATCCCTTTGGGCCATAAATAGAGAACCTCCCAAAATAGCACAGTTTACTGCGATAAGGGGAAGGAAAATTCCCAAGGCACCATAAAGAGCAGGAGCAAATTTTTCAACTACCATTTCCACCAACTGTACCATAGCAGCGATAATGGCAATAAACATGATAAATCTCAGGAAGGTCAGGTCGATGGTAGCAAATGATTCACCTAGCCATGCCAAAGCCCCTTCTTTTAGAACGAATTCATTCAACAACCAGTTGGTTGGCGTCGTTACGGTTAAAACAAAAATAACTGCTGCACCAAGACCCAAGGCAGTACTTACTTTTTTGGAAACGGCCAAAAAAGAACACATTCCCAAGAAGTAGGCAAATACCATATTATCGATAAAAATCGATTTTATACCTAAGTTAATTAATTCCATTTCTTCTCTAATTTATTAGTGTTCAACATAACCCGTTTTGGTACGCTGTACCCAGATAATCAATCCAAGTATGATGAATGCACCAACCGGTGAAACCATCAGACCATTGGTTGCAAAGCTAAAGTCATCCCCGATAAAACTTGCCAGGGTATCATAAACAGGTACTCCGAAAACAGAGCCTGATCCAAGCAATTCCCTGAAGAAAGCTACAGCAAGAATGATCCATGAATAACCCAAGGCTGAGCCAAATCCATCAAGAATAGAATCGTAAGGTTTATTGCCCAAAGCAAATGCTTCCAAACGTCCCATCACAATACAGTTGGTGATGATCAAGCCTACAAACACAGATAGTTCCTTATACATGTCAAAAGCAAAAGCTTTCAAAAATTCACTTACCAAAGTTACCAATGTTGCCACTACCGCTAACTGAACAATGATACGAACCCTAGTTGGAATCGTATTTCTCATCAAAGAGATGGTTAGGTTGGACATGACAACAACAAATATTACAGAAATCGCCATAACCAGAGTTGGCTGCATTTGTGTGGTAACTGCAAGTGCAGAGCAAATACCCAAAACCTGAATGGTAATCGGGTTATTGTCCACCAAGGGATCTGAGATTAATTTTTTTCTTCTTTTGGACAGAAGTTCCTCAGCGGGTTTTTTAACTTCTGCAACTGTAGTTTCTGTACTCATTATTTTAAGATTGAAACGTTCAAAATCAATTTAAAGAAGCCATTTCAGTTTTTTGGGAAGACTTTTGTTTCTCCAAAAATGCACTGTAATGTTGAAGGTAATTTCTAATCATATCATTTACCCCGTTGGCCGTAATGGTTGCTCCAGACATTCCGTCTACTTTATGGGGATCTGAGGAATAATCTTTTCCCTCTCCTTTTTGCATCACTACTGACTGGATTTGACCTGAAGCATCAAAGATTTCTTTACCCTGATACCTTTCCTGAATAGTTGCTGAAGTGATTCTAGCACCAAGGCCTGGGGTCTCTCCTTTATGGGAAAAGGTTACCCCTTCGATAGTGTTCAGATCTGTCTGCAAGGCAAGATAACCCCAGATTTCATCCCACAGTCCTGCTCCGTAAACTGGTAGAACATAAGACTCAACTGCCTCTGGGTTGCCTTCAGCATGGAAAATAAATATTGGATACATTCTTTTATCTGCAGGCATTTTGTAGTTTTTACCCACATTTACCTTTTCTGCCATCAATGGATTCCCATCTGCATCTTTTTCTAAAATATTACCATTGATATCCACCACTTTAGAAGCTATTCTGTTTTCATAAAAAGCCAAAACTTCATCTGCCTTCATGGCTTTCAATTGATCTGCATCTATAACTGCACCAAGGATTTGCTTCTTGGTATCAAGTTCTTCGGCCTTTCTCTGCATAGGACCCAAAACCTGAGAAGTCCCTGACAAAAGTAATCCCAAAACAATAGTTAGAATTACGGAGAAAGTAATGATATAAGCGTTAGACTGTTGCACGTTGTAACCTCCTTTTCTTATTAGCTTTAACTACATAATAATCGATTAATGGGGCAAACACGTTCATGAAAAGAACAGCCAGCATAATCCCTTCAGGATAAGCTGGGTTTGTCACCCTAATGATGACTGTCAATACCCCGATCAGCAGACCATAAATCCATTTACCTGCTTCTGTTTGGGCTGCTGAAACTGGGTCAGTTGCCATGAAAACAATTCCGAAAGCCAAACCTCCCATTACCCAATGGTATTGAGGTGCCATGGCCATATATTCGTTGGCTGCAAAAAGATTCAAAATAAGGCCCATTGCATAAGCTCCTGCAAATCCACTTACTATTATTTTCCAGCTGGCTACACCAGTAGCGATCAAGATGACAGCACCGATCAAAGCCATCAAGGTGGAAGTTTCACCAATAGACCCAGGAATCAAACCAATAAAAAGATTACTAAAACTGAAAAGCCCATCACCAAGTACAGTATTATGTTCCGCTAAAGCTTTGGTTACAGGCTCTCCATCCACACCGGCTGTATAAGCAACCGCCAAGGCAGTAGCTCCTGAAAAGCCATCCACAGGGGTTTTATCACCAAGATAAGTCCAAACCTGATCACCTGAAATCTGCGCAGGATACGCAAAATAAAGGAATGCCCTTGCTGTCATGGCTACGTTCAGGATATTCATTCCCGTACCACCAAAAACTTCTTTTCCGATTACCACAGCGAAGATGGTTGCTAAAGCAACCTGCCAAAGTGGGACGTTTGGAGGCATTACCAAAGCAATCAACATACCTGTTACCAGAAAACCTTCACTAACAGGGTGATTTCTTATCACACAGAAAGTAAACTCTGTCGCCAAACCTATGGCATAAGAAACAATAAGTATCGGAAGCACAGAAATGAGTCCGATCAACACCTTGTCAAGGAAAGTTGCTTCAACTCCTGTAGCAAGAAAATGCTGATGTCCAACATTGAAAATCCCAAATAAAAGCGCAGGAACCATGGCAATCACTACGGTAATCATGACCCTTTTAAGGTCAACGGCATCTTTGATCTGGGTTCCTTTTGAACCCGTAATTAAGTCAGGTGCAAATGCTATTGTTCTATGTCCTTCGTATAATGTATGGAATTTCTCCCACTTTCCGCCCTTCTCAAAGTTTGGCTTAAGATTATCGAAGAGATTTTGTAATGCTTTCATATGTTAACTATACATTAATAATTCAATCCCATTTCTCAATATTCCCTGCAATTCATTTTTTGAGGGATCAACAAATTCACAGATTGCCACATCTTCTTCAATGAGTTCATAAATTCCCAATTCTTCCATTTCGTCAAAATCTTCGGAAATGATAGCTTTGAAAAGGTATGTAGGCAAAATATCCATAGGTAGGACTTTCTCAAATACACCAGTGACCACAAAAGGTCTTTCTTCTCCATGCGTATTGGTATCCACAACATATTCCTTTCCTTTATTGAGGAAAGATAACAATCCTATAGCCTTATGGAAACTAAGTTTTGTGGTACTAGGTTTTATCCATCCCAAAAATTCCTCATAATCACCCTCAGGGATGATGGTGATCTGGTTGGCATAAAAACCTAAATATCCGTTTTTGCTGATTTTTTCTCCTGTCAAAACATTCCCTGAAACAACCCTTATGTGGTTCTGTTTTAAATTTCCTTCTACCAAGGTATCCGCACAGGCTCCGACATATGTTTTGAAATATCCTGTTTTTGTAGCTTCTGAACCGGTTACTGCAATAATTTTGGAGGCATCATATTTACCTTCAAGGAAGAGTTTACCTATCTGGCAGACACCATAAGGACTGACAGTCCATACAATATCACCTTTATTGATCGGATCAAGATGGTGAATTTGAACACCAACATTACCTGCAGGGTGCGGGCCACTGAATTTATTGACCTCAACTCCTTTTATATTGGAAAAAACAGATGGAGTTTCTCCCTCTGCATTCAGGTTCAAATGAATTTTGCCGGACGTTAATTTCGACAAAACATCAATTCCGGCCTGAAAATTATTCTCTTCCCCTTGAAGAGTGATACTGTAATCAGGTGCCAAAGGATTGGTGTCAAAAGCTGAAATAAAAATGGCCTTAGGAGTATCCTCAGGATTGGCCACAATCCCAAATGGCCTTTGGATAATCTGGGGCCAGACCCCGGATTTAGTCATTTGGCCTATAGCGTCCTCTTTACTCAAAGATTGCAGGGTGGATCCTGAATATTTATCAAAAGATTCATAAGAAATTTTTGAATCAGCAAGGATTTTGATTTCTAAAAGCTTCCTTTTGTCACCTCTTTTGATTTCGACAATTTCACCGGAAACTGGAGCTACATACTGCACCCTATCCATAGCTTTGTCAAACATAATGGGGGTGCCTGCTTTCACTGTATCACCTTCATTTACAGTTACTTTTGGTCTTTGTAAGCCCGGGAAATCTGTGGGCTTGATCGCAAAAGTCTTGGCGGGTTGAAAGTCTAAAATTTGCTTTTCAGCCTTTCCTACGAGCTTAATATCGAATCCCTTCTTAAGCTTTACTGTTTTTGACATATGATTTTTGAACTGAATGGTCTTTTGAAAAACGCCTCAAATCTAATAAAATAGATCAGTTAATAGAAGATTATTTTGCTAATATTTGTGAGTATTGATACATAGCTCCAAGATTTTTGATGGATGGTCAGATCATTTATTTTCCAACATCAAACCTTCTTCCAATGAATTGATATGTTGCATGACTTGCTCCATCAACCACATTGGTGTGGAGGTAGCCCCACAAATTCCGACCTTATCATTTGGTCTAAACCATGAAGGATCTATTTCTGTTTCGTTTTCTACGAAATAGCTCCTGTCATTTTCGTTTTTACATACCTGATATAAGGCCCTTCCATTAGAACTTTTCTTTCCGGACACGAAAATAATGACATCGTTTTCCTGCGAAAACTTTTGAAGTTGTGGTTCCCTATTAGAAACCTGCCTGCATATGGAATCATTGGCATTGAAATCCAATTCGTTCAGCTCTCCTTTTTCCGCTTTGATCCTATCTTCAATTTTCGCCTTTAATTCATAAAACCCTTTGGTACTTTTAGTGGTCTGGCTGAACAAAGTCACAGATCGGGAATAATCAATTTTATCCAAATCTTTGTCTTCCATGACCACAATGGCTTTTTCCAAGGTCTGTCCAGTAAGTCCTATCACTTCTGCATGGCCTTTTTTACCATAAATGACAATCTGGCCATTTTCTTTTTCCATCTTATCAAAGGCTGTCTTCACCCTGTGCTGCAGTTTCAAAACTACCGGACAAGAGGCATCTATAAGCTCTATGTTATTTTCAATGGCCATTTTATAGGTTTCAGGCGGCTCACCATGGGCCCTGATCAATACCTTACAGTCACTCAATTCCTGGAGTTGGTCTCTGTCTATCACCACCAAACCTTTCTCACTTAGCCGCTTTACTTCCATATCGTTGTGAACAATATCACCTAAACAATAAAGTTTATCCGACATTTCCATTTCATCTTCTGCCATTTTAATGGCGAACTCAACACCGAAACAATAGCCGGAATTTTTATCAATGGTTACTTCCATATTATTTACTATAAAGGACTATCCTATCTTTTGCAAACGAAACAATTTGATTTACCTGATCATCAAATTCCAAATGACTCGTATCCAATTCCACCGCATCCTTCGCCATTAATAACGGACTTTCTTTTCTGGTGGAATCCATCTCATCTCTTTCAGCAAGATTACGTACAATTTCATCAAGTGTTACCTGCTGACCCTTTTCCTGCAGCTCTTTCAGTCTTCTTTTCGCCCGGATGGTCAGATCCGCTGTCATAAAGACCTTTAATTCCGCATCCGGAAATACTACCGTACCAATATCCCTGCCGTCCATTACCACACCTTTATTTTTCCCCAGATCCTGTTGCTGGGAGACAAGCTCTTCCCTAACTTCTTTGATTTTACTGACTTCACTGACATGATCAGAAACTCTCAGGGACCTGATCTCGTTTTCTACATTCTGCCCATTAAGAAAAGTCTCCTGCTTTCCTGTTTCCGGATTAAATTCAAAAGAAATCTTCAGCGTTTCAAGGCTGGAGGCCACATCTTCCTTATTTTCCAAATTTACCTTATGGTTCAAAAAGTGTAAAGTGGCAGCCCGGTACATGGCACCTGAGTCTATATAGGTATAGCCTAAAATTTTGGCAAGTGCTTTCGCAGTTGAGCTTTTACCACATCCTGAAAATCCGTCTATCGCAATTACAATTTTTTGCATTTAAGAAAAGTAGCCTTTGCTTTTTTAAATTATAGCCGCAAATATAGTAGTTTTAAATCTATTTTCTTTCTGATTTAAATGTATTACACTACTATGTAAGGATAATCCATTTTAATGTTGAAATGTGAAAACCCTATTCCTTAAAACCGATCAAAATGACTTCATTTAAACTTTCCGGAAATATCGTTGATATTCCTAATCGTGAAATTTTTACCGCTGAAATAGAAGTGGTTCAAGAGAAGATAGTATCCATCAAAAAAATCCCTCAAAAGCCTGACCTCCCCTATATAATGCCCGGATTTATAGATGCACATGTCCATGTGGAATCCTCCATGTTGGTCCCTTCGGAATTTGCACGGTTGGCAGTCTGCCATGGTACAGTGGCCACAGTTTCTGACCCCCATGAAATCGCCAATGTCTGCGGAATGAAAGGAGTAGATTATATGATTGAAAACGGCAAAAAGGTCCCCTTTAAGTTTTATTTTGGAGCACCCTCCTGTGTACCTGCCACCCCATTTGAAACTGCAGGGGCTGAAATTTCTGCTCAGGATATCGAAGAACTTCTGAAAAGTAAGGAAGTACGCTATTTGGCAGAAATGATGAATTGGCCAGGCGCAGTAAACAGGGATCCCATAGTTATGGAAAAAATAGCCTTGGCAAAAAAATATGGCAAACAGGTTGATGGTCATGCCCCAGGCCTTAAAGGGGAAATTGCTGCAAAATATGCCAGTGCAGGAATCACCACCGATCATGAATGTTTTACCTTGGATGAAGCTTTGGACAAAGTGAAATTGGGGATGAAAATAGCCATCAGGGAAGGAAGTGCTGCCAAAAACTTTGACGCCTTGATTGATATCATCGATGATTATCCCGGAATGGTCATGTTCTGTTCAGATGATAAGCACCCTGACAACTTGGCTATCGGCCATATCAATGAACTGGTTGTAAGGGCATTGGAAAAAGGAAAGGATCTCTTCGATGTGTTGGGAGCTGCATGTATCACCCCAATCCATCATTATCATATGGAAGTAGGCTATCTTAGACTTAATGACCCTGCTGACTTTATTGTGGTCGAAGACCTTAAAAACTTCCGTGTTAAGGCTACCTATATCAATGGAACCAAAGTAGCCGAAAATGAAAAAAGCCTTATTCACTCCGTCAAAAACGGAATCATCAACAATTTCAAAACGCATCCAAAAAAAGAATCAGACTTTCAAATTACCGCCAAAGGATCGAAAGTAAGGGTCATCGAGGCCTTGGACGGCCAATTGATCACACCCGAAATCCAGGGGTCCATCAGAATAGTGAATGGGATGGCAACATCCAATGTTGATAAAGACATCCTTAAAATCACAGTCGTCAACCGCTATGAAGATTCCCCTCCAGCAGTGGCATTCATCAAAAATTTCGGATTGAAAAAAGGGGCCATTGCCTCTTCTGTCGGACACGATTCCCATAATATCATTGCAATAGGTGTTGATGACATATCCTTATGCCGGGCGGTCAATCTCATTATTGAAAAGAAAGGTGGAATTTCAGTAGTGGGCCCAGATCAGGAAATGGTGCTTCCCCTACCTGTAGGGGGTATCATGTCAGCAGAGGATGGGTACAAAATAGCGGAGGCCTACACCAAAATTGACCTGATGGCCAAAAATCTGGGATCTAAACTCCAATCTCCATTTATGACCCTCAGCTTCATGGCGCTTTTGGTCATTCCTGATCTGAAATTAAGCGATCAAGGCCTCTTCGACGGTCAAAAATTTGATTTTACCGAGTTGTTTTTACCCTGATTTTTAAAATCCGGGAAAATTTTACATGATTTCTATCAGAATATTATTCCGATATAATATAAAATATAAGAAAAAAATTTTGATTAGGATTCCTGGGACTCTTAAATAAGTACGCCTATGTTTGACGATTCAAAAGACCTGCAATAAAGTGGTCTGGAATAGCAAACCATTGTGTTTCACAACAAGTTAGTATCTTAGGAGAACATAAACCCAAATATACTATTATGATGAATTTTGATTTGAATGAGAATCAGGTGATGATTGCTCAGATGATCCGGGATTTCGGAGCAAAGGAAATCAGCCCTTATAGAAAAGAATGGGATGATAAGCAGCATTTCCCTTTGGAACTTTTTAAAAAATTGGGAGAATTGGGATTAATGGGGGTTTTAGTGCCTTCTGAATATGGAGGTTCAGGATTTGGGTATTTTGAATATGTAACCGCAATTGAAGAACTGGCAAAATTGGATCCTGCCATTGCCCTCTCTATGGCCGCACATAATTCTCTCTGTTCAGGTCATATCATGATGTTCGGCAATGAAACACAAAAGAAAAAGTACATGCCCAAATTGGCCAGTTGCGAATTTTTGGGTGCCTGGGGACTGACTGAACCCAATACAGGTTCGGATGCGGGTAATATGAAGACAGTGGCTATAAAAGAAGGAGAGCATTATATCATTAATGGTGCCAAGAATTTCATAACCCACGGCATATCCGGAGATGTGGCGGTGGTCATCGCAAGAACAGGGGCTATCGGGGATTCCCATGGCATGACGGCATTTATAGTGGAAAAAGGAACCCCAGGTTTTAAAGGTGGAAGAAAAGAAGACAAATTGGGAATGAGGGCTTCCGAAACAGCAGAGATGATTTTTGAGGACTGTAGGGTGCATGAAAGTCAGGTTTTGGGTGAGGTGGGGGAAGGATTTATACAATCCATGAAAATTCTGGATGGAGGCAGGATTTCAATTGCCGCCCTTTCTCTGGGGATTGCAGAAGGTGCCTTGGAGGAATCCATTCAATATTCCAAAGAAAGATATCAGTTTAATCAGCCCATCAGCAAATTTCAGGGTATTTCCTTCAAACTGGCAGATATGGCCACACAGGTGGAAGCGGCAAAATTGCTGACTTTTAAGGCAGCTGATCTTAAAAACAGAGGGCAAAAAGTTACCATGGCCAGTGCTCAGGCAAAATATTTTGCATCAGAAGTTGCGGTTTCTGTAGCCAATGAGGCAGTTCAGATTTTTGGGGGTTATGGCTTCACCAAGGATTATCCGGTAGAAAAATATTACAGGGATGCAAAACTCTGCACCATCGGTGAAGGTACTTCCGAGATACAGAAGATTGTGATTTCGAGGGAAGCGCTTCGATAATATTCAACACCGAATTTTATTTTCCCACCAAGGCGCAAAGCACCACCAAGAAATATTAAACTTAGTGCTTCTTAGAGGCTTTGCGGGATAATTTTATTCTCCCACCAAATTCAAGTTCCCGGAAAAAAATTTCACACGGCGAACGCAACTAATTCCGCAACGACCGCTGCGTGAAACAAAATTCCATGCTAGACAATAAATGGGCTTAAGAATTTGCTCACACCAAGGCACAAAGTACCACCAAGAAAAATAACCTTGTGCTTCTTGGAGGCTTTGTGGGATAATTATTTTTTTTGAATTTCGGACGCCTCTTCCTCCTTTTCTCCAAATAGAAACTTCGTAAGTTCAGCTTTCGCAGCACCTGTTTTCTTTTGTATCTTGCCCAACAGCTGATCTTCTTGACCTTCTGCATAAACCAGATCGTCATCTGTCAGCTCTGCATACCTTTCTTTCAATTTACCTTTCAGTTCGTTCCAATTTCCTTTTATCTTTAATTCAAGTGACATATCATTTAATCTTTAGAGTTTAACATAAAATTTAAATAAAATAAAGCAAAAGCTATTCCAAAACACCTATTTTAAAATTTAATTTATGAAAAATATAATATTTCCGATATATATCATATTTCTTTTTTCCTGTTCTTCGCCCAAAGAAGTTTCAAACCTAATCTGGTCTGAGGAGTTTGATTATGAGGGCCTTCCAGATCCCGAAAAATGGGTATATGATCTGGGAGATAATGGTTGGGGCAACAACGAACTGCAGTATTACACAGAGAATAATTTGGAAAATGCCAGAGCAGAAAAGGGCATCCTGATCATTGAAGCACATCAGGATAGCAGCTTTGAAAAAGGATATTCCTCAGCCAGGCTATTGACCAGAGGAAAAGCTTCCTGGAAGTATGGGTATATAGAAGTAAGGGCAAAACTTCCCAAAGGAGTGGGCACTTGGCCAGCCATCTGGATGCTGCCAGAAGAAAACAAATACGGAGGATGGCCAAAGAGCGGAGAGATTGATATCATGGAACATGTGGGGTATGATCATGGAACCGTTCATGGGACTGTGCACACGGAAGCCTTCAACCACACCAAAGGAACTCAAAAAGGTAAGACCATCCAGGTAAAAGACTGCTCGGAAGAATTCCATGTCTATGCTATCGACTGGCAGGAAAACAAAATCGACTTTTACATGGATGGGGAAAAGTACCATACCTTTGAAAACACCAAAGGAAGCTGGGAGGAATGGCCTTTTGACCACGCTTTCCATTTGATCCTGAATATTGCTGTAGGGGGAAATTGGGGAGGTGCCCAGGGAGTAGATACCGAAATCTGGCCACAACGTTTGGAAATTGATTATGTTAGGGTTTACAGTGCTGCTCCGTAGGTACAAAATTAGTAATATTGGGCCATGAAAGTCTCCTCATACACCAAAAGCTTTACCTTTTGGAGTCTGCTTAAAATCAGTAGGCCAATCAATTTGGCCATATTGGGATTTGCCCAATTGATGACTGCCCTTTTTTTGGTGGAGACCAACCGCAAAGGCCTTCCTGTATACATGGACATCAATCTTTATTTGATCATTTTTTCCACCATTTTGATCGCTGCAGCAGGTTATATGATCAATGACTATTATGATGTAAAAATCGATTATGTAAACAAACCTGATGAGGTAATCATTGGACGTGGGATGAAAAGAAGGGTGGCTATTTTTTTCCATACCATACTGAATTTCGCAGGAGTTGGGATTGGGCTGATCGTAAGTCCCCGTATCGCAGTAATCAATTTCATGGCTGCATTTTTACTTTGGCTTTACAGCAACTCCTTAAAGAGACAACCTTTTATCGGTAATTTTACCGTAGCTCTTCTGACAGGTACCTCTATTTGGATGATCGGATTCTACTATCAAAAATCCGTTCTCTTGGTACTTACTTATGCGATTTTTGCCTTCTTTGTCAACCTGATCCGGGAAATTATCAAAGACATAGAAGACCGTGAAGGAGACCGAAAACACGGTTGCCGTACCCTGCCCATTGTATTTGGATTCCGCAATACCAAAAGGATCATCTTTATGATTGCCTTGGTCTTTGTCATTTCCATTTTGTACGTTACCTTCAGGATCAACAATATCCTTTTGTTTTTTTATTTCGGTATCCTGAGTATCCTATTTTTTGTATTTATGTACAAAATCTACATGGCAGACCGAAAGGCCCATTTCAGCCAACTGAGTATTCTGTCCAAATTGCTGATGATGGCAGGAATTATCAGTATGGGTTTCCTGTAAAAAGTGTAAAGGTTATTTATCCATCCTGAATGCCAGGTCCCAAAGCACCAGGCCATTGGCAGGGGCAGTGATGGCGATGGGCTTTGCCTCCTTTTCCTGTAAAGCATTACGGATCTGATACAAACTGATTTTTCCCGTTCCCAGATCAATTAAAGCAGTAGCCATTATCCTCACCTGATAACGCAAAAAACCCTCTCCTTTGACCTTAAAGACAAAGCTATCCCTGGGCATATCACCTTGTCCAGCTTGGGGATGAAAGTCAATGGAGGATTCAAAAACCGTTCTGAAATAGTTGACCGTAACTTTATCAATTGAGCAAAACCTACGGAAATCGTGGGTTCCGATAAACAATTTCGAACCTGCCTTCATTAGGTTCAAGTCGTACTCACCTGGAAAATAAGATAGGGTGCCCGCCAAAAAAGGATGGAATTTGTCTCCCATGGCAAAATGATAGCGGTATTCTTTCCATAACACATCTTGGATAACATTAAATTCTTTGTGTACGGCATTTCCTTCCAGTATACGGATATCTGAAGGGAGATTGCAGTTCAGCTGGTAGATAAACTCCTGGATTTCAAGGGAATGTTTTAAAAAAAGTTCAAAAGCCCCCCTGTTACAGGAAACCCCTGAATCGGTTCTACTTGCGCCAAGAACTGTAAAATCTTCATGGCCCAACACATAACGAATGCCCCTCTCCAGACTTCCCTGGATGGTTTTTACACCTTTTTGCCTTTGCCAACCAGCGTACCGCAATCCCAGGTATTGAATATAAAAAAGGTAGGTATGGGGACGTGTCTGCATACATTGAAAGTTTTACCTGCCAAAAATAAGAAAAGCCTTCGAGGTAATCTCAAAAGGATTGGGAATACCCCAAATCCATATTGCTTGAATCCCATCATGACCATAATTAAGGTTTATTTATGGAGCTCCTTGATTGCAAAATGGTTTATTACTAAAAATTCCGTAAAAAGTCAAATGCACTGATCAATAGAAAAGTGAAATTAGGATAATTTAAAACCTTTTAAAAACCCAATTTTTAGTTAAAAATTAGGGTTTTTATAAAAAAAATTGAAAGAAATTGGTAATTACTTCTACCCAAAGCAATGAAATTTTTTGACATATGTCAAAAAATTTAAGTTCAGAAATTCTAAAATTAGTTCTGTTACTAAATTCATAATTTATACTATTTTATAAAAATTATAATTTTTTTAATATCAAAATTGAAAATCGTATGATTTAATAAATTCCAAATTAAATATTGTAGTGTCAAGTTTTATTTTTTGCTTGTAACGACATTTAATTCCATTCGAAATACATTTTTGGCCATTCATTTATCTAGAACTAAATTGAGTCATTACTTAAACGCTTAAGTTAAAATCTATGAAAAATTTTTACAACGCTATTTCTCCGAACAAGGTTTGGATAATAGCCCTTGTTGTCATCATGGCAGCATGTACCCAGTTTGAGGCCATTGAGCCCGATAAAGCAACTTTAGAGCAAAGCGCAGAGGAAATGGCTGCGGCATTTGGTTTGAGTCCTATCGGTAATGGATTGGAAAATGCGAGGGCTCCTTTAACAGGAACCGCTTCTACACCAAAGTCTAATGGTGGAATTACGCCATATATTATTCCTGGTGCAAATCAAGGTGGCAATAGAACTTGTGCTGAAGTAGCAACCGCATACGGTATCCCTTCTTTTGGAACTTCCTTTGAACAAATTAATGCAGAAGACTTTTCTGGAAATCAAGCTACATTTGGTGCCATTACTGCTACAACAGATGGAACTCTTGTTTCTTGGACTATTGACGTTCCTGATGGGTATTGTGTCAAATACCTTGCAGCAGTTGTTAAGGGTTCCAATGATGCTAATGTTTATTTCTATGAAGGAGATGTAAGAAGTGATTCTGGATTGGCTTCTCCTCCAAATTCTAGTGGAGAGCCTGCTGGATTAAGTAATCTTCGTTTTTGCTACACCTTGGAGGAAAAGCCAAAAGCACCAGAAGTAGTAGGTGATGAGGCATGTGATGAAGATGGCTTGGTATTGAGAGCAAAATTGAAGGATGGTTCTACCACTCCGGACGGATATACACTTCAATGGTACAAAAAAGTAAATGGTGAATTTGTAGAAGTTGATGATCCAAAATTGGATGAAGTAGGCACTATTGACTATTATGCTGCTTTTGTAAACGGTTGTTCAAGTGATTTTTCAGAAAAAGCCACTTTGACTATCTGGGCTTTGCCTGCTGCACCGATATCTGGTGGAGATCAAGAAGGGGATTGTAATGATGTACTTACTGCTACTGTTAAAGATGTTCCTAATGGAATCACAATCGTTTGGTACGATAAAGATGGAAATAAAGTTGATGATCCTTCCTTATCTTATGATGAATCAATAGGTGGTGATCAAACAGTGACTTATTATGCTGAGGCTGTAGATGATAAGACAAAATGTGCCAGTGAAAGGACGGCGGTTAAACTTACACTCAAAGAATGTGATGAACCATGCTTCGATTTCGTTTGGAAAGGTGAGACTGCCTGGGCAGCAAATGGAAATACTTCTGGAACTTTAAGGTATAATAATCGGGGCAACTGGGCTACTTATACTGCTTATTCAGGAAGTGCCAAATCAGTAACCCTGTTTGCTGGGCAGACAATGAATGCCGGTACAGTGGCATTTTCAGCCGCAAGTGGAGGCAAGGTTACAATTACCATTTCTTTGAATGATGGATGGAGATTGAAGAAAGGAAATGAAGCTGTCAAAATCCAGGGCTATTCTTCTGCTCCATCAGGAAACCCTTCTCCGGGACTATTTACGACCTATAAAGGGAATTCGGTCTCAATCACAATACCTCAAAGCGCCTTCTACGGTGTCCATTTGGATGTTGAATGGCAAACAAAAGAACAAATAGAGGTTGAATGTCCTGTTTAAGATTACATAGTAAAAAATAAAAAATCATAAAAAACTAGAAGCCGGTAACTTAGAGTTACCGGTTTTTTGTTTTTGATTAGTGATATACCCATTTCCCTTATTTTAAATTTTCATTTTGTTGTTTTCTAACCCTTCTAGGATATTACCGCATTGTGCCAGCGGCACAACCTATCGGTAGCAAAAACCCCGACCGATCAACCCCACCATCCTGTAGGGATGGTCTGAAAAATTTAACTTATCCGTTTAATATGACTCAATTTCTTTTATGTCTGTATCAACATTTTTAATTTCATATTCTAAAATTTTTTAAAACTATGGCAAATACATATACCCAAATTCATATTCAGGCAGTTTTTGCGGTGAAAGACAGGGCCAGTTTAATCCGCACTGAATGGAAAGATGATCTTTTCAGGTACATGACAGGAATAATTCAAAAAAGAGAACATAAATTACTGGCCATCAATGGGGTTTCTGACCATGTATATATTCTAATTGGACTTAGGCCTTCACAATCAATTTCTGATTTGATGAAAGAAACAAAAATCGGATCTATGAACTTTATTAATGATTCCGGTTTGACTAAATCAAAATTTTCTTGGCAAGATGGATATGGGGCATTTTCTTATAGCATGTCCCATATCAGCAGGGTGATTAAATATATTCAATTACAGGAGGAACATCACAAGAAAAAGACCTTTTTGCAGGAGTATACCGAGATGTTGGATAAATTTCAAATCCCATTTGAGGAAAGGTATTTATTTAAGCCGGTGATGTAAAAGGGGATTTTTCAATAGGCAATCCCTACAGGATTGGCCGGCGAATTCAATTGTCAATTTGCTACCGATAGGTAATCCCTATGGGATTGATGGGAGGTATCAACCAATTCATTTGCTACCGATGGGCAATCCCTTTGGGATTGGTGAACACGATTGCACGTTATTTTGCTACCGATAGGTAATCCCTAACGGGATTAATGCCCACAACAAAACGTTGATCGCCTTACGATGTGCAATCCCTCTGGGATTGGAGGCTAGCATCAACCAACGTTCCACCATGATTTGAAATTGACCTAATCCCATATTTGGTTATTATCAATTCATCACAACCCTATCACCTGCACGGCTATTACCGAATTGTGCCAGAGGCACAACCCATCTGTAGCAAAAACCAACCAATGAACCGCCCCACCATCCTGTAGGGATGGCCTATATTATACACACCTTTAATATTTCAATAGGCAATCCCTACAGGATTGATGGGCAGAATCTACCCATTCATTTGCTACCGATAGGTAATCCCTACGGGATTGGTGGAAACGATGAGACGTAAATTGGCTACCGATAGGAAATCCCTATGGGATTGGTTATGCTTATTATTGATTTTTTCTCAATGGAAAAATTTCGGAAAATTAAAAAAAACCGAATTTATCCGGGTTTCTCATAGATTAATCACCAATTCCAGCTCATTAATGAGCCCCTTAATACTTACACTTCTGAATGGTTTTCTCCTTCCCTGCATCCTGGCCCCTCTCTATCCCGAACTATCGGGACCACTGAACATTTTGTTAACGCTCGGTCCCGAAATCCGCCCTCCCCCTTTTTCCTTTTGCCTTGGCTCTTACTTCTCAGACATTCTCCGCCAACCAATCCCCCACCTCAGAGGTCTTATACGCTTTTCCGCCTTCGGCAATGTCCTCTGTCACGACTCCCTCTGCCAAAGACTTATTCACCACATCGGTGATGGTCTGTGCCTCAGCTTTCAGCCCAAAGGCATAATCAAACATCATAGCTGCTGACAATACCGTTGCCAAAGGATTGGCAATATCTTTTCCTGCAGCTTGTGGATAGGAACCATGAATAGGCTCAAACAATTTATTCTCTGTCCCTAAAGAAGCTGAAGGCATCAATCCCATAGAACCGGAAATCACCGATGCCTCATCGGTCAAAATATCCCCAAAAAGGTTCTCAGTAATCAGGACATCATATGCTTTTGGCCATTGGATCAAGCGCATGGCCACGGCATCTACAAATTCATACTCTACCTTCACATCGGGATATTCAGGAGCCAATTCCTGAACGGTTTCCCTCCATAACCTGGAAGTGGCCAAGACATTGGCCTTATCCACACAGGTCAATAATTTTTTTCTTTTCTGGGCGGCTTCGAAACCCATCCTTGCCAAGCGGGTGATCTCTTCTTTGGAATACACATTGGTATCAAAAGCCTTGGTCCCCTGCTCATTCCTTCCCCTCGGCTCACCAAAATAAACCCCACCGGTTAGCTCCCTGAAAAACACAAAATCCACACCCTCTACCCTCTCGAGTTTCAAAGGTGACTTATGAATCAGAGAAGGGAAGGTAAAAGTTGGTCTCACGTTGGCAAACAAGCCCAACTTTTGTCTCATTCTCAACAATCCCTGCTCAGGTCTTACTTTCGACTTGGGATCATTGTCATATTTTGGATCCCCGATGGCCCCGAAAAGTACTGCATCTGCTCTTAAGCATACTTCATGGGTAGCATCTGGATATGGGTCACCTGTTAAATCGATGGCAGTTGCCCCCACAGGTGCCTCTTCAAAATGGATCGTATGACCAAATTTATTGCCGACCGCTTTAACAACTTTTACAGCTTGGGCTATTACTTCAGGACCAATGCCATCACCCGGCAGCAGTGCGATATTCATTTCCATATAATGTCTGTTTTTCTATATCGGAATTGCTTTCTTTGGCCACTTCAGGACCGGCATTTCCTAAGTCTATTTTGTCTATAATATTCAACATTTTCTCCGTTGCCTTCAATGCAGCAACTGTCTGATCACTATCCAACCCTTTGGTTTTAAAGATCCTTCCATAATCCCAGGTAATCACTGTCTCCACAAAGGCATCTGTCTTGCCCCCAGGAGGGATAGTTACATGGTAATTCGTAAGTTTCGGCAGTTCTTTATGGATAGATTTGTATATTTTACTCAAGGCCTTCATAAAGGCATCGTATTGCCCATCCCCGGAAGAGCCCTCTTCATAACTCTCCCCATTGATATTCATTTTCAGCTGAACAGTAGGCCTCAATCCTTTGGAATGGCTTAGGTTATAACCTTCAATGAAAATGTTATGGGAAATGGAATTGTTCTGAAGCACATCGGAAATAATATAGGGCAAATCCTCTGTTGTAACCCTTTCTTTCTTATCACCAAGTTCGATGATTTTCTGGGTCACTTTGGCCAACTCATCCGGTTCAAGAGAAATTCCTAGCTCTTGAAGATTTTTGACTATATTGGCTTTGCCCGAAGTTTTCCCCAAAGCATATTTCCTTTGACGGCCGAAACGTTCCGGCAACAGGTCATTGAAATACAGGTTTTTCTTATTGTCCCCATCTGCATGGATACCGGCAGTCTGAGTAAATACATTCTCTCCTACCACGGGTTTATTGGCGGGGATATGCTGGCCTGAAAACTGTTCTACCAATTTACTCACACGGTAAATCTTATTCTCTTTGACACTCAACCTGAAATCGGTGAAGTCTTTGATGACCGCAATGACGGATTCTAATGGGGCATTCCCAGCTCTTTCCCCAAGTCCGTTCACTGTGGTATGTATTCCGCTGACTCCATTATAAATGGCTTCCAATACATTAGCAACGGATAGATCATAGTCATTATGCGCATGGAAATCAAAATGAGTATCCGGAAATTCAGTCGTGATTAACTTTACAAAATGAGAAACTTCACGGGGATTCAGGAGTCCTAGTGTATCTGGCAGCATGATTCTTCGGACCTGCAATTTGGTCAGCATGGCAATTAGGTCAAGGGTATAATCCATGGAATTCCTCATGCCATTGGACCAATCCTCAAGATAAACATTGACGCTAATTCCTTTGGACCTAGCATAGCCCACACAACCTATAATATCCTCAAAATGCTCTTGTTGACTTTTCCTCAATTGGTGGGTCAGGTGGTTAAGTGATCCTTTGGTAAGGAGGTTCATTACTTTTCCACCGGCTTCTTCAATCCAATCCACAGAGGCAGGGGTATCCACAAAACCTAATACCTCCACCCTGTCCAGATATCCCTTTTCCGCAGCCCATTGGGTAATCTTTTTCACACCCTCCTTTTCTCCCTCAGAAACCCTGGCGGATGCTACTTCTATCCTGTCCACCCTCAATTCCTCCAATAGCAATTTAGCTATTTGGAGCTTTTCAGAAGGAAGAAAAGCAACACCTGAGGTTTGTTCACCATCCCTCAGGGTTGTATCCATGATTTCTATTTTTCTTTGATACCCCATTTAAGTTAAGAATTCAGATTTATCTATACTTTATGTTGTGCAAAGCTGATGATCTCATCCTTGATGTTTAGGAGATAATCAATGTCATCAAAACCGTTTTTCATATTTTCCTTTTTGTAGGAATTGATGTCAAACGGCTCAGACTGCCCTGTGCTGAGCAAGGTGATGGTCTGCTTGTCCAAATTAACTTCTACCTCTGTCTTAGGGTTTTCCTCAATCGCCTTAAAAAGAACCTCAGCAAATTCCGGAGTAATTGTGACAGGGAGCACGCCGATATTCAGGCAATTGTTTTTGAAAATATCTGCAAAAAAGCTGGAAACCACACATCTAAATCCATAATCATAAAGGGCCCAAACTGCATGTTCCCTACTGGAACCCGAACCAAAATTCTTCCCGGCCAATAGGATTTTACCAGAATAGGTTTGGTCATTGAGCACGAAGTCTTTTTTGGGATTCCCTTCCACATCATATCTCCAGTCTCTGAACAGGTTATCACCAAAGCCTTCCCTTTCGGTAGCTTTTAAAAACCTGGCAGGAATAATCTGGTCAGTATCCACATTTTCGGTAGGCAAAGGCACCACCGTACTTTTCAATACATTAAATCTATCGTAAGGCATGAATTATCTTTTTTGGTATTAGAAAACTTCTCTTGGATCGGTGATTTTTCCAGTTACTGCCACTGCGGCTACTGTAATAGGGCTGGCTAACATGGTTCTGGCACCTGGACCCTGACGTCCTTCGAAATTCCTATTGGAGGTCGAAACCGCATATTTTCCCGAAGGAATTTTATCCTCGTTCATCGCAAGACATGCAGAGCATCCGGGTTGTCTCAATTCAAAGCCTGCTTCTTCGAGTATTTTCACCAGGCCTTCCTCATGTGCCATTTTTTCAACTTCTCTGGATCCTGGCACGATCCAAGCGGTGATATTATCTGCCTTTTTCTTACCTTTTACAAAGTTGGCTACTGCACGGATATCTTCAATCCTTCCATTGGTACAACTTCCCACAAATACATAATCCACTGTCTTCCCTTTGATAGGTTCACCTGGAGCAAAGCCCATATAATCCAAAGACTTCAGGTAGGTAGTCTTATTGCTACCTTCCATACCTTCGGTAGTGGGGATTCTGTCTTTGATTTTGATACCCATTCCTGGATTAGTCCCATAGGTAATCATAGGCTCAATATCATTGCCGTCAAAATGGTACTCCTTGTCGAATACAGCCCCTTCATCGGTCTTCAAAGTTTTCCAATAAGCAACAGCATTATCCCATTCTTTTCCTTTAGGGGCATATTGTTTGCCTTTCAGGTAATTGAAGGTGGTCTCATCCGGAGCAATAAGTCCTCCCCTGGCCCCCATTTCTATACTCATGTTGCAGATGGTCATCCTGGCCTCCATGCTGAGACTGGTTATGGCTGAACCTGCATATTCAACAAAATAGCCTGTTGCTCCGGCGGCTGAAATTTTCGAGATGATATAGAGAATAATATCTTTGGAAGTAACACCCTTTCCAAGAGTACCATCTACAGTGATCCTCATTTTCTTGGGCTTGGACTGCATGATACATTGGGTGGCCAATACCATTTCCACTTCAGAGGTGCCAATACCAAAAGCAATGGCACCGAAGGCACCGTGGGTAGAAGTATGGCTGTCCCCACAAACGATGGTCATTCCCGGTTGTGTTACCCCCAATTCAGGACCGATCACATGAACGATACCATGATGGGCAGAACCTAAGTCATGAAGTTCAATACCGTATTTTTTGCAGTTATCTCGCAGTTTTTCCACCTGCATACGGGAAAGTTTGTCCTTGATGGTTTTATCCTGGTCCACCGTAGGTACGTTATGGTCAGGGGTTGCTATTGTTCTTTCAGGATAAAGTACCCCAATACCTCTTTTTTCTAAATTAAGGAATGCTACAGGGCTGGTCACTTCATGGATAAAATGCTTATCGATGAAGAAGACATCTGGTCCATTTTGTACTGAGCGTACCACATGGGCATCCCATATTTTTTCAAATAATGTTTTCTTTTCCATTTTACTCGATTGTCGCTTTGTCTTTGACAGGAATCTTGTTAAGGGCATCCACAAATGCCTGAGCCGAGGCCAATACTATATCTGAATTGGAAGAAAAACCATAGTAGGGCTTATCTCCTTGCATCAGACGCATGTGTACTTTGGCCACATCGTCACTTCCTGCTGTGATCGCCTGAATCAGGAATTCCTCCAGCACATAATGAGGTTTTACCACTTTTTCGATGGCTTTTAATACCGCATCTACCGGACCGTTGCCTGTAGAATCACTTTCGTAGCTTTTGTCTCCTACTTTAAGTCTCACTTTGGCTTTGATTTCACCATTGGATTGATAGCTGACTTTTTCCAATTCAATAAAGGATGACTCGTCCATGTATTTACCGACCAGAGAAAGCAGATCTTTTGGCCCTATATCTCTTTTCTTATCTGCCAAATTCAGGAAATCCTCATATACCTCTCTCAAGGCTTCACCTTCCAGTTCGACGCCCAAGGAATCCAGATGATGCTTTAGTGCGGCTCTACCACTTCTGGCAGTCAATACAATGGAAGACTCATGAACCCCAACTTCTTTTGGGTCAATGATTTCATAATTTTCCCTATGCTTGAGAACCCCATCCTGATGGATTCCTGAACTATGTGCAAAAGCATTTCTTCCTACAATGGCTTTATTAGGTTGAACCGGCATGTTCATCAATTTGGAAATCAAGCGGCTGGTACCGTAGATTTTTTCTGTCTTGATGTCAGTGTGCACCGGAATGGTCTGATGACATTTGATCGCCATCACTACTTCTTCCAAAGAGGTGTTTCCGGCCCTTTCCCCGATTCCATTAATAGTCAGTTCAGCCTGCCTTGCTCCATTTTGGACTCCTGCTATGGTATTGGCGGTAGCCATTCCAAGGTCATTATGACAATGGGTAGAGATGATGGCTTTATCGATATTGGAAACATTTTCTTTCAGGTATCTGATGATCGCTCCATATTGCTCGGGTAGGCAATAGCCTGTGGTATCCGGGATATTGACTACTGTGGCGCCGGCTTTGATGGCTTGTTCTATAATTTTTGCCAAAAAGGGAAGTTCCGCCCTTCCGGCATCTTCCGCATAGAATTCCACGTCCTCCACAAAGCGCTTGGCAAACTTCACTGCCCTGACCCCTCTTTCGATGATCTCTTCAGGTGTGGACCGTAATTTGTATTGGATATGATAAGGAGATACTCCAATCCCGGTATGGATTCTGCCCTTTTTGGCATATTTCAATGCAGCTGCAGCTACTTCAATATCCTTCTCCACAGCTCTGGAAAGGGCGCAGATGATAGGATTTGAAACTGCTTTTGAAATTTCCACTACTGAGTTGAAATCCCCTGGGCTGGATATAGGAAATCCTGCTTCGATGATATCTACTCCAAGGTCTTCTAAAGCCTTAGCCACCACTATCTTTTCCTGGGAGTTCAGCTGACACCCTGGTACCTGCTCTCCATCCCGGAGTGTGGTATCAAATATCCATAGCTTTTCACTCATAATTCTATTAGTTATTTTCAGGTCTTAATTTTCTGACAGTCGCACCTGCCTGCCACATTTCAGATTCTCTTAATTCTTTCAATTCCGCTTCCAGTTTTTCTCTGTAATCAGGCTTGGAATTGGAGTCAATTGACTTCTGTGCTTCTTTACCGCTTTTCACACTGTTGTAGAGTTCTTCAAAAACCGGTTTTGTGGCATCTCTAAATGGTTTCCACCAGTCCAGGGCACCTCTTTGGGCAGTGGTAGAACAATTGGCATACATCCAATCCATTCCATTCTCCGCAACCAATGGCATTAAACTTTGGGTCAGTTCTTCTACAGTTTCGTTAAATGCTTCAGATGGGCTATGGCCATTGGCCCTCAAAACCTCATACTGAGCAGCAAATATTCCCTGGATAGCTCCCATCAAAGTTCCTCTTTCACCGGTAAGGTCAGAAGTTACTTCTCTATAGAAATCAGTTTCAAACAAGTAACCGGAACCTACACCTATTCCTAATGCAATAACCCTATCTTTTGCTTTTCCGGTCGCATCCTGATAGATGGCAAAGGAAGAATTCAGCCCTCTACCTTCTACAAACATTCTTCTGAGAGAAGTACCGGAACCTTTTGGAGCCACTAAAATCACATCCACATCCGCAGGAGGGATAATTCCTGTTTTCTCTTTGTAAGTAATACCAAATCCATGGGAAAAATAGAGTGCTTTTCCAGGAGTCAGGTATTTTTTGACTGTTGGCCAAAGGGCGATCTGACCGGCATCAGAAAGTAAGAACTGAAGAATGGTCCCTCTTTCACAGGCTTCTTCCAGTTCAAACAATGTTTCACCCGGAACCCATCCATCTGCAATGGCTTTATCCCATGTTTTTGACCCTTTCCTTTGGCCTACGATGACATTGAAACCATTGTCTTTGAGGTTCAGTGCCTGACCAGGACCTTGTACTCCATAGCCCAGAACGGCAATTACCTCGTCTTTCAATACTTCTCTAGCTTTCTCCAAAGGAAATTCCTCCCTGGTGACTACATTTTCTTCTACTGATCCGAATTTCAGTTTCATAGTGTTGTTAATTAGGTTTGATTATTTAAATATTCTTGAACAGAAAACTTTGGCTTAGCAATAGCCACCCTACCGGAGCGAGAAAACTCCAATAAATTGAATGGTTTCAATATTTCCAACAAAGCCTGTGTATCTTCTTTATGGCCCGTGAACTCAATCACCACAAACTCTTTTTCAGCGGCAATGATGTGGGCATTAAACTGCCGGATTACCTTTTCCAATCCCGGATCCAGGCTTTCAATAGGTAGTTTGTAAAGGGCTATTTCCTGGTAAACCACCTCACTATCTGTGAAATAGTAGGCTTTGATCACATCTACTACTTTTTCTATTTGTTTGGTCAGGTGGACGATCTGTTCCTCTGTAACGGTTACCTCAATCGTGATTTTGTGAATTCCGTCCAATCTACTTTCGGATGCTGTTAAAGCATCTATATTGATGCCTCTGCGCGTGAAGATGATGGATATCCGGTTGAGAATTCCAATGAAATTCTCCGTATAAACTAATATAGTATATCGATTCATAAACCCTGATTAACGATTAACTTAACCTTACTTCTTCCACCGAGCAACCTGTAGCAATCATAGGGAAAACATTGTCTTCTTTTTCTACCACTACTTCTAGGAAATAAGCTCCTTGATGTAGGATCATTTCTGCAACAGAAGCTTCCAGATCATCTCTTTCGGTTACCTTTTTTGCCTTGATATTGTAAGCTTCGGCTATCTTTATAAAATCAGGATTCTCAAGTTCGGTAAATGAGTAGCGCTTATCAAAGAACAATTGTTGCCACTGGCGTACCATTCCCAGATAATTATTATTGAGCAACACAACTTTCACAGGGGCTTTGGTCTGCATGATAGTGCCCAATTCTTGAATGGTCATCTGAATTCCTCCATCACCTACCACACATATGACCTGTTTTTTATAATCATGCAACTGAGCTCCCAAAGCAGCAGGAAGGGCAAAGCCCATGGTACCCAAGCCTCCTGAGGTCACCTGTGTTCTGGTCTTTTTGTAATCAAAATACCTCCAGGCTATCATTTGATGTTGTCCTACATCAGTTACCAAAATGGCATCTTCTTCTTTGAATTGGTTGATTAGCCGTATCACTTCACCCATATGCAAACCACCGTGGGTACCATGAAGATCATTGGCCATAACCGCTTCCTTTTCCTCATTTTCAAGGTCTCTGAATCTTTGCATCCATTCGGGATGGGAATTGGTTTGGACTGTATCGGTTAACATTTCAAGGCTCACTTTACAATCCCCCTGAACCGCCACAGTACATTTGACATTTTTATCTATTTCAGAAGGGTCCAATTCCAAATGGATTACCTTTGCCTGCTTGGCATAACGTTTTAGATCCCCTGTGACCCTATCGTCAAAACGCATGCCCACTGCAATCAGGATATCACATTGATTGGTCAAGAGATTGGGTGCATAATTTCCATGCATACCCAATTTTCCTACATAGGAAGGGTGGTCCTGAGGCAAAGCACCAGAACCTAAAAGGGTGGATGCTGCGGGTATACCGGTTTTATCCAAAAATGATTTCAACTGTTCTTCCGCACCTGCAAGAACTACACCCTGCCCATAAAGAACATATGGTTTTTTTGCATTATTAATCAGCTCGGCAGCAGCATCAATGGTTTTTTGATCTATTTTAACATAAGGCTTGTAAGATCTTATTCCTAAGCAAGGCACATAATTGAATTCCCCAAATTCCACTTGGGCATTTTTTGTAATATCCACCAATACAGGGCCAGGTCTTCCTGTTTTGGCAATATGGAATGCTTTTGCAATAGCAGGAGCAATTTCATCTACTGATCTTACCTGGATATTCCATTTGGTTCCCGGCATGGATAATCCTACCACATCAGTTTCCTGGAAAGCATCTGAACCCAAAAGATGGGCTGCCACCTGTCCAGTAATACAAACCAAAGGCGTGCTGTCAATCTGGGCGTCCGCCAAACCAGTAATCAAATTTGTAGCACCAGGGCCGGACGTGGCCAAAACCACCCCAACCTTGCCTGAAACCCTTGCATATCCCTGGGCAGCATGAATGGCACCCTGTTCATGCCTGGTCAATACGTGCTTGATCTGATCACTGTAATCGTACAGGGCATCATAAACCGGCATGATTGCACCACCGGGATAACCGAAAATGTATTCTGCATTTTCGGCAATCAGAGATTTTACTACGATATCTGCTCCTCTAATCATTGTCTATTGATTTTTCGATTATTTATCAGTAACACATCCTTCGGATGCCGAAGCTACCAGCTTGTTGTATTTCTTTAAAGTTCCTTGAAGGCTACTCAAATCTTTATTTTTCCATTTTCCCCTTCTTTCTGCCAACTCCTCTTCACTGATTTCAAAGCTTAAAGTCAAAGAATCTGCATCAATGGTAATCATATCCCCATCTTTTACCAGGCCAATGGGCCCACCTGTAAATGCTTCAGGTGTCACATGTCCAACTACAAATCCGTGGGTACCTCCGGAAAATCTTCCATCTGTGATCAGGGCAACATCCGAACCCAAACCTGCACCTATTATCATGGAAGTAGGTTTTAACATTTCAGGCATTCCAGGACCTCCTTTGGGGCCAATATACCTGATAACGATTACCTCCCCTTTCTGAACTTCCTTGTTCTTGATACCTTCATTCGCTTCCAATTCTGAATCATATACTCTGGCAGGACCGGTAAAGGACTTTCCTTCTTTTCCTGAAATTTTGGCCACAGCTCCTTCGGGCGCAAGGTTACCCTTGAGGACACAAAGGTGCCCTGTTTCTTTTAATGGGGTCTCGATGGGATGGATTACATTGACCATAGATGGTACTACAGGAGCAATGTCTGCCAGGTTTTCCGCTACAGTTTTTCCGGTAACCGTCATGCAGTCTCCATGAAGCATTCCATTATTTAACAAATATTTCATGAATGCGGGCAATCCACCCTGTTCATAAAGATCTTCCATCAAAAATTTACCTGAAGGCTTGAAATCACCCAAAAGAGGGGTTTCATGGTTTACTTTTTTGAAGTCTTCCAAGGTAAAGTCTACTCCAGCTGTCTTTGCTATAGCCAGAATATGGAGTACTGCATTTGTACTTCCACCCAAGGCTACAGCCACACGGACCGCATTTTCAAGACTTTTCTTTGTAACGATATCTTTGGGCTTGATATCTTTTTCCAATAATATTTTAAGATATTTGGATACCTCTTGGCATTCTTTGATTTTTTCTTCCGCTGTAGCAGGAGTTGAAGAGCTGTATGGCAGGGACATTCCCATAGCTTCAATGGCAGAAGACATGGTGTTTGCAGTATACATACCTCCACAGGCACCAGCTCCCGGGCAAGCATTTTGAATGACCCCCTGATAATCCTCATCACTCATTTCCCCTTTGATTCTTTTACCATAAGCTTCAAATGCAGAAACAATGTTCAGTTTTTCTCCTTTGTAATTTCCGGATCTAATGGTTCCTCCATATACCATGATGGAAGGCCTGTTGATCCTTAGCATACCCATAATTGCCCCTGGCATGTTTTTATCACATCCAGCCACGGCAACACAGCCATCAAAAGAGTGTCCTTCAATAAAGGATTCTATGGAATCTGCTATGATCTCCCTTGATACGAGAGAATACCGCATTCCCATTGTACCCATTGATATCCCATCTGAAATACCAATGGTATTAAAAACCAAACCGGTCAGACCTTGAGCCTTTGAGGCTTCTTTGATCAGACCGGCAAAGTCATTAAGGTGCATATTGCAGGGGTTGCTTTCATACCCACAACTGGCTACACCTATAAATGGCTGGTTCATCTGTTTATCAGTCATCCCTGTAGCATACAGCATTGCTTTTCCTGCGGGATGCTCTTCATTTTGGCTGATTTCCCAACTGTATTTTTTCAAACTCATGGTTACTCTAGGTTGGTCAAATAGGTTTATAAAAAAAGTGCCCCATTTATTGAGGCACTTAACATTATATGGTCGTTTGTTAAAATAGTCGAGCGCCTCTTCATTTATTACAAATGAGAATAATAAAGCTTAGAGGAGTGACTATCTCAAACATGCGGTTATGGTTCTTTTTAATTTCAGTACAATATTAACGTTCTAATTCCATAGATACAATATTTAATTTCATTTTTTACCCTTGAAATAGATTTAAAGTGTATGTAAAATATTTTTTTTACATATTTTATTTTAAAAAACAGCATCTACACAAGCAATCATTGAGAAAAATCAGCTTTATCCTACGATTTGTCAAAATTTTGTTTCGAATTCAACATTATCTAACAGAATGTTATTTTTTTTGATTTTTTTTCAATCTAAAAATTATTAAGCAAATGATTAAATAAAAAAACATCGGATCAAGTAAACGAAAGACAATATTCACTTAAAGATTTTATTGCCATATTTATGATAAATTTTACAATTACTCCCCATGATCTGTTTTCCTAATGCTAAAATTAACCTAGGGCTTCACATTACTTCCAAAAGAAAGGATGGCTACCATGACATTGAAACCTGTATGGTTCCTATTCCGCTCTTTGATGCGTTGGAAATGGTTATTGAAAATAAAACCATATTTGAAACCAGTGGTTTGGCCATCCCGGGAGAAGAAAAAGACAACCTTATTCTTAAAGCCCTGAAGTTAATCAGAAAGGATTTCAGTGATTTGCCCCAAGTCCACATTCACTTACACAAAAACATTCCAATGGGAGCAGGATTGGGTGGGGGGTCCGCAGATGGTGCTTTTGCACTGACATTGATGAACAAACTTTTCGACCTGTATTTGGATGATTTTATCCTGGAGGATTATGCTGCTCAATTGGGCAGTGACTGTCCCTTTTTTATTGAAAACAAACCCAAAATAGCTACTGGTAGAGGTGAAATCTTGGAACCTGTAGATGTGGATTTGAAAGGAGACTATATACTACTCATCAAACCTCCTGTACATGTAGGCACCAAGGAAGCTTATGCTGGAGTATCCCCAAAGAAGCCGGAAACAGACTTAAAATCCCTATTGAAGGATAAGGGTTCATGGAAAGAAAAGCTTGTCAATGACTTTGAAGCCAGCATCTTTCCTCAGTATCCCGAAATAGCTGAAATCAAGGCCAAACTGTATGAGATGGGAGCTTATTATTCGGCAATGTCCGGTTCGGGATCCACTGTATTTGGATTGTTTAATGAAATCCCACCAAAGAGCGTATGGCCATCGGAATACTTTGTCTTTGAAGGACTTGTATAGATAATATTTACATTTTATATTTACAATAAATAAATATAAAATGGCAACAATCACAACTTCTCTACCTGATGAACTGGTCCAAAAGCTTTCGGATTACGCGAAAAAATTGGATATGCCCAAAAACAAACTGATAGAGAAGGCATTGAGCCTTTATCTGGATCATCTCAAAAGGGCAGCCTATGCCAAATCTTACAAAAGTGCAGGTCAGGACGAGGATATGCTGACCTTGGCAGAAGAGGGAATGGAAGCTTACTTTAAGCAGTTGGAAGATGAAACAAGGTGAGATCTGGTATGCGGACCTAAACCCTGTTATGGGATCTGAGCAAGCAGGTTTTAGACCAGTAGTAATAATTAGCGGCAATCTCCTCAATAAATACCTGAAGGTTGTAATCACCGTGCCTCTGACAACAAAAGTTAAAAACTATCAGGGCAACCCTATCTTGAAACCAAATGTTCAAAATAGGCTAAAAGCAACCTCGGAAATGATGATTTTCCATATCAGGTCCATTTCCAAAGAAAGACTGGTTGAGAAAATCGGCGAAATTTCAAAGGCTGAACTTCAACTGGCTTTAGGGACACTTCAGGATATTACAACCTTGAACTGAGATTTTACCCTTTCAATGAATTTGAGATGGAGGAATAAGAGTTACCTACCAAAAAATTCCCTGAAATTCTCCCTATTGATCAACTTATTTTGACTTTGATACGATTCTGTAAAGGTCTTTGGGAAATTTACTTTTCTCTTAGGACTCCATTTGAATTCATAGGCATGTAGCTGTCCAGCTAGTTCTTCTACATAATCAATCTCTTGCTGCTGCTTGGTTCTCCAAAAATAGGTCTGTGCCAAGCCTTTGGTATATGAATTCACTTTTAGGCGTTCACTTATCAGAAAATTTTCCCATAAAGCCCCCACATCATGCCTCGCTGCTAATGGGGTAAAATCTCTAATAATCGCATTTCTTATACCATTATCATAAAAGTAAATTTTCTTCGCTGTTTTGATTTCGGTCCTGAGGTTTTTGCTGTAGGAGGATAGACTAAAAATCACAAACGCCTTTTCAAGTACATCGATGTAAGAAGCGACAGTTTTCGGGTCTGCACCGACCGTCTCCCCCAATTCTTTATATTTCACCTCGTTGCCCACTTGAAAAGCCAAGGCTTCAAGGATGTTTTGTACCAGCTTAGGCTTTTTTAGATTCCCATAGATCAAAACGTCTTTGTAGAGATAGCTTTCTGCCAATTCCTTAAGCACTTCCACCTCTTGAGTAGACTGCTTGATAACGTCTGGGTAAAATCCATACACCAGTCTGTTTTCCAAACTTTGTTCTGCTTTCAAATAGCCTACCTCCTTCTCATATTCAAGCCACGAAATTGGCCATAAATGAAAAGTCCATTTCCTTCCTGTGAGTGGTTCTTGGACCTTTTCATTCAATTCGAAAGCAGAAGACCCACTTAATACCAATTGCACATGGCTAAGTTGATCCACCATAATTTTCGCTTTTAATCCAATATTACTGACACGCTGCGCCTCATCAATGTATACTATTTTATTATCTGAGATAATGGTGCGCAACGTCTCAGTATTTGCATTTTCAAGAATATCCTGTACTGTCGGATCATCACAATCCATGTAAAGGAACTTTTCATCCCTTTTTTTTAAAATAGCCCTTACCAACGTAGTCTTGCCTACTTGTCTAGGCCCAAGCAAGACAATCGCTTTACCCGAGAAAATTTTTTTTTCTAGGGAGTCTTGGATGATTCTTTCAAAATTCATCTAATCAAAGGTTTATATGGACAAAGATAAGATATTTTAAATTAAAATTCCCGTAAAGTCATAACTTTAAAGGATTTAATTCCCGTAAAGTCATAACTTTAAAGGATTTAATTCCCGTAAAGTCAGAAAATAACTCAGGACACTGTTAAGACATATGTAGAATTCTTCCAGATATTAAATGGAGCTGAAATATTCATTACCCCATCTCAAGCCCTCAACAGATTATTCCCCCTTGCCTTCCTTCTCAGGTAATAATTATACAAGGGGTAAATCAGCACTGAAATCAAAATGATCAAGGTTCCCAGGTAAAACCCTCCTGTCATTTTTTCTTTTTCCCCAAAAACCAAAACAGCCAGGATAATCCCATAAACAGGCTCAAGGTTGATGGTCAGATTTACTGCAAAGGCACTTACTCTTCTCATCAGCTCCACCGAAACTGAAAAGGCATAAACAGTGCAAATACCGGCCAATAATAATAACCATAGCCAGTCCATGGCAGATGGAATCAGCTGAAGACCTTCCGGTGCAAAAAAATATCCATATAGCGGTAAAAGTAGTGCTGCAAAAACACAAGCTCCGAACATTTCATAAAAAGTCAAAATATAAGGACTATGTCTTTTGGTAAATCGCCCGTTAATGACTGTGAAGACTGCACTTAAGAAAGCAGATGTAACTGCCATCAGCAGCCCCAGCCAATAATCGAATTCAAATCTGAAAATCACATATAAACCTACAATCACCAAAAGTCCCAAAAACAGTTCAAATGGCTTAATTTTATTTCTGTTGGCCAACGGCTCCAGAAGAGCAGTCCAAAGGGATGTGGTCGCCATCCCTGCCAGGCAAACAGAGGCAGTGGAAACCCTGGCGGCCCAAAAAAAGAGTATCCAATGGAGAGAGATAATAAATCCGTTTCCAACAATTTTAATCAGTTCTTGTTGGGAAACCCGGATAGATGTCTTTTGATAAATAAACATTCCAGCCAAAATCAAAGAGGCTATCAAGGTTCTATAGAATACAATTTCTATGGACGGAATACTGATCAGCAGACCCAAAACTGCTGTGAAACCCCAAATCAAAACGATAAAGTGGAGTACCAGATAATCCTTTACAGAAGCTTCCGAATGCATACTATCTTGGAACAGTTTTATAGAGCAATAGACCGGTCAGAGCAAAAACAAAATTGGGTATCCAGACAGACAGCAGTGGATAAGCTGTACCTGCCTCAGCGAAAGTCCTTGAAAGTAAAAACATGATGATATAGATAAAGGCTAAAAGAAATCCTAGGGCAATCTGAAAACCAGATCCTCCCCTTGTCTTGCGAGAAGAAACAATTACGCCAATAAAGGTCAGAATGATGGCCGCAAAAGGCGACATGTACCTGACATACAATTCGATGATGTAATAATTGACGTTATCAGCTCCCCTTTCTTCCAAAACCCGAATCTGCCTTTTCAGATCAGGCAACTTCAGTGTTTCATGATGGTTGGTGGGAAGGTCAAAATCATTAGGTGTAATGGACAACAGGGTATCGAGAGATTCCCCTACGGTATACTTCTCCCCCATTTCATTCAATTCCCGTAACCTCCAGTTTTTTACAGACCAAGAATTAATAGCTGTGTCCCACACGATCCTGTCTGCAGAAAGTTTGGCAATGAGTTCACCATCCCTGATTTGCTCTAAGGTGAAATTATATCCAGTATTTCCAGAAGTATAATACCTGGAAATATAGGCATAAACATCAGGAGCCACTTTGATATGGATGTTGTTTTCAGTGTAGAATTTATTTTCTTCCAACCACCTGGATTTGAATTCCGTAACTCCTGCAGTAGCGCCTGGCAAAACCCAGCCATTTAGTAAGAAACTGGCAATCCCGATTAGGGAAGCTCCCATCAAATAAGGCAAAAGCAATCTTACAAAACTTACTCCACTGCTTAAAATGGCAATAATTTCAGTTCTCCCTGCCATTTTGGATGTAATAAAAATTACGGAAATAAATACGGTGATAGGGGTTAGTAAGTTGTTGAGATACAGTCCATAGTTACCCAAATAAACCAGAATATGCTTTGCAGGAACTTTGTTCCTGATAAAAGCATCATTTTTTTCGGTAAAATCCAACACCAGGACAATAAGGATCAGCATCAACACTACAAAAAAATAGGTCTTGAGAAAATCCTTGATAATCAGTTTGTCCAGTATTTTCATGTTATAATCTTCTGCTTACTTTTTCAACCATCTGGTTTTTCCAGCTGGCAAAATCACCTTCTTTGATGTGTTCCCTTGCTTGCCCAACAAGCCAAAGATAAAAACTCAAGTTATGGATACTTGCAATCTGAGCGGCCAATATTTCCTTCGAAATAGTCAAATGCCTCAAATAGGCTTTTGAGTAAAATGAACTGACATAGGAATTGATATGGGGATCTATTGGTTTGAAATCATCCTTCCATTTCTCATTACGGATATTAATGATTCCTTCTGAGGTAAACAACATTCCGTTCCTTGCATTTCGGGTTGGCATAACACAATCAAACATGTCTACACCCAAAGCGATACACTCCAAGATGTTAGCTGGGGTCCCTACACCCATCAAATACCTGGGTTTTTCTTTGGGAAGAATATCTGTTACCATTTCTGTCATGGCATACATTTCTTCCACCGGCTCACCTACAGACAAGCCTCCTATAGCATTGCCTTCTCTGCCGCAGGAGGCAATAAATTCCGCGGATTGTTTCCTTAAGTCAGGAAATACACTCCCCTGGACAATTGGAAAAAGAGTCTGGCTGTATCCATATTTACTTTCTGTATTATCAAAACGGTCAATGCATCGTTTCAACCATCGATGGGTCAATTCCATGGATTTTCTGGCATAGGTGTAATCGCAGGGATAAGGCGGACATTCATCAAAAGCCATGATGATGTCAGCCCCAATAATCCTTTGGATATCCATGACCCGTTCAGGGGTAAATACATGCTTTGAGCCATCAATATGGGACTTAAAAATAGCCCCTTCTTCCGTTAGCTTCCTATTTTCAGCCAAAGAAAAAACCTGATATCCCCCACTGTCAGTCAGAATTGGTTTGGACCAACCGTTAAACCGGTGTAGTCCTCCTGCCTTCTCCAATACATCCAGCCCCGGCCTTAAATATAAATGATAGGTATTCCCTAAAATAATCTGCGCTTTGATATCATAGGTAAGCTCTCTCTGATGAACAGCTTTCACAGAACCTGCTGTACCTACCGGCATAAAGATAGGGGTCTCAATATCCCCATGGTCAGTTTTTATAGTACCTGCCCTGGCTTTGCTTTTACTGTCTATATTCTCTAATTTGAATTTCATCCCGAATATTAAATCAAGAGGTGTTTTGAACCCTCTTCGTTTTTTTCTCCCAAACTAAACACAAAAATATAAGCATATTCTAAATGAATGCTCAATTTGATTTTATATTTGTGTGTTAATGGAAAGGGAATGGTATTCGATATTTTATGGATCACATTTTTGACTGCGCTTATTGTGCAACTTTTTTATATCGTGGTATTATTTGGACGGATTTCCTTTTTTTATAAAAACCCTAAAAGCCCTTCACTTTTAAACTATGAAGGGGTAACAGTTATTGTAGCGGCCCATAATGAAAAAGGAAACCTCAAAAAACTAATACCTGCTTTATGCAATCAGGATTATCCTAATTATGAGGTAATGATCGTCAATGACCGGTCCCACGACGGTACAAGATTTCTTTTGGAAGAAATGATGACCATTTACCCAAAATTAAGAACAGTAACCATTCAATACACTCCGGAACATGTTACTTCCAAAAAATATGCACTCACACTTGGTATCAAAGTTGCTAAAAATGACGTCCTATTGTTGACGGATGCAGATTGTATTCCTAAAACAGATAAATGGATAAGGTTAATGACAGCACCGGTAAGGGAAACGAACAAAACATTTTCTTTAGGTTACTCCCAGTACAATTCAAATGATGGTTTTTTAAACAGTTGGATTCAATTTGAAACTTTATGGACTGCACTGCAATATATTTCCTTTGCATTATGGAAAGCACCATTTATGGGTGTTGGCAGGAATCTTTGTTATAGGAGGAGTTTTTTTATGGAAAAAAAGGCCTTCAAAGGGCTATGGCATATTAACTGTGGAGATGACGACCTTTTTGTCAACATGTATGCAGATGGAAACAATACTGCAGTTGTGGTAGATCCGGATAGCATTACCCTCTCTACTCCGAAAACAACCTGGAAGGATTACTTTACCCAAAAGAAAAGACATTTTCACGCAGGTAAATATTATAAAGCAGGGGATAAACAGAAAATTGGGATTTACTCATTTACGCACCTTTTATTTTGGTTAACTGGAATTTCTTTGCTCACTTTAATGGGAATTGAGCAGAATTGGGAACAATTTGTAATTATTTTAGGTATTATTATTGTCCGATCCATACTGCTGACATCAGTATTCACATCGGCGAGAAAAAAACTGGAGGGGGAAACCAAAGTGTTTTGGACAGGATTTTTCGACGTCATGTATTTGGGTTACTTTTGGATTTTAGGCACGTTAGGGTACCAGTCAAAAAAAGTTAGATGGAAATAAACGAAAGAGGATTTTCAAACAAAGCTTTAGAGGATTTTGATCTGATTGACAAAGCTGTCAACAATAAAGATCAACAGGCTTTTGCTACTTTGATGAAGCGCTACAAAAAAGCTGTTTATTTTATGATCCTCAAAATGATCAGGGACGCAGATGATGCAGAGGACCTGACCATGGAGGCATTTGCCAAAGCTTTCAGAAACCTCCATAAATTCAAAAAAGATTATACTTTCAGTACATGGCTCTTTAGGATCGCTACTAATAACACGATCGACTTTATCCGGAAGAAAAAACTGAAAACAATGAGTCTCAATACCACTTTGAGTGATGACGGAGGCAATTCAGTAACAATTGATGTGGAGGATGATGATAAAAACCCACAGGATGAATTCATCAAATCCCAACGGATTGAAATGGTTAGGATTTTTGTAGACAAACTACCCGCCAAATACCGAAAATTAGTCCAATTACGATATTTTGATGAGTTATCCTATGAAGAAATAGCTCAAGAACTGGATAAGCCATTGGGAACTGTTAAAGCACAATTGCACCGTTCCAGGGAGCTGCTTTATGAGATTGCCCAAGGTAAAGAAGGACTAATTTGAAATATGCTGATTAACTCTTATATCAGATCAAAATCTTTACCTTCTTTTGTAGCATTTCCATTTTTAAAGGAGTATAACCTACAAACTCCCCATCCATGTCAATTGGTATAGGAACCTGGCTTTCTATGCTGCATTTTTTTGCCTTCCCATAAAAAACTTTTGGATGAATGATTTTCTTCCCACTTTTTAATTGCGAGATTTTGGTCAGGTAATCCCAAATACCTACATTCCCTATGATGACAATTTCCGCAATGCCATCATCCAATTCCGCTTCAGGGGCTATACAAAGACCACTTCCAAAATATTTTCCATTGGCCATACATAGGCTCATGACATTCCCTTCATAAGACCAGTCATGAGTAATTATTTTCACATTTTGACTTTTGTAGAAAATCAGGGATTTGAAAATTGCCCATGCATAGGAAATATTTGGGGAAAGGAATTTAGGTCTGTTTTTGATCATTTGGACTGCCAGTCCTCCAAGGCCAATGTCAGAAATATTAACAAAATAACGGTTGATGATATTCCTATCTGAATCAGAAAACATCATCCAACCCACATCAATAGATTTGGGTTGGTTTTTTTGAACAGCATTTAACAGACTTTTTAAGTTTTGATGGATTCCGAGACTTTTCACAAAGTCATTCCCACGACCGTGCGGAATAATTCCAATAGGAACTTCTTTAAGCAAACCAAAGCTCAAGTAAGCATTCACTACTTCATGGACAGTACCATCTCCACCGACAGCAATCAAAAAATCGGTCCCTTCTTCGAGCGCTTTGGTTGTCAGCAAATCGGCATGATGAAATTCAGTGGTCTGCTTTACTTTTACAACAAAATCTCCCGCAAAGGTTTCATTGATTAACCTGAGCAATTTTGACTTTCGGCTAATTTGACCATGGACAATAAATGTGACGATCGGACGCATATCAAGGAATAAAAAACCTTCCTCTCACCCCAGTTCCAGGGTTGTAAAGCTCAAGCACATTCCCGTCAATAGCATATTCTATTTCATTTGGAGCCCTTAGGATGAGGTTGAGGCTGTCATATTTATTTTTGATTTCCATAGTCAACCGGTAAAAATTATCAGTTGGAATTGTGGGAGGTCTGGGCGGCATCCAACCTGAATTTACTGCCAAGCTTATTCTTATTCTTCCTTCACCTTCAATAGAATATACAGAGAAAAGTTGGTAAGGACGGGTGTTCGCGGCTGTTTGGACTTCAAAAGTCTTTGCTTCAGGGAATTCTATTGGGGTACCTAATAATAAAGTGTCATAAAAGTATATCCCAATTCTCGGGTCTTCACAGGTGGGGTAGGACAGTATTTCTCCATTTTCATCAATAAACCCATGCAATTGCCAAAAATTATTTTCAAGGTTTGGACTCATTTCTTTTTCCTCAAAGACAATTGGGCAGGAAGGAATCTTAAAGATGTTTTCCAATACAAATGGTTTACCGGAAAAAAGATCATAATCAAATTTCTCTTTTATTTTACCGCTAATAGTCACATGCATTCGATAATTTCCTCCTTTAGAACCACCGTACAGATAGCGCTCAAAATAGTCGGCTCTAGCACAATTAGAACTGAAGGTTGTTCCATATACCATTTGATCATTCAGAAAACCACAAATCAATTCATCATTACTTACATGAAGAAATTTAGGCTCAGGATCATCCGTTAATTCAAGCATAAAAACAAAACCTGTCTCAAAATCCTCTCCAATTTGTTCTACATCCAAAAAAGCCCTTACCTCACTCAATTCTGCAAGGGTCATTCTATCTTCAATTGCTATTGGCTCAATATCTTTTGGGACTTCCTTTTCATCACAGGAAAAATTCAATAAAAAAAGGAAAATCACACATAAGCGTTTCATAAAAGATGAAAGGTTTAAAAGAATATAAATATCGTAAATTAAACAATTGATTTATAAGAGCTTTTATAAAAAAAGTTTCTTATCCTTGATATATTCTTCCACTGGCTGGGGTAAAAGATATTTCACAGAATGACCTCTTTTGATAGTCTGACGGATAAAAGTGGCCGAGATATCCATCAGAGGAGCTTCAACAAAGCGGACATTAGAGTGCTCAAAGACCAGTTGTTCTCCCGGGCGAGGATAAACATATAAACCATAATGCTCCAAAATCTGCTCATGATTTTTCCATTTGTGAAAATGGGTAAGGTTATCACCTCCTATCATCACAATAAATTGGTGTTGGGGGTGTTTTTCAGAAAGATAGGCCAAGGTGTCGATGGTGTAACTTGGACGGGGCATGTGAAACTCAACATCGGTAGCCCTAAAATAAAAATGATCGGCAATGGCGAGCTCTACCATCTTTAGCCGATCAAATTCATGCAATAAAGATTTTTGTTTCTTAAAGGGATTTTGCGGACTTACGACAAACCACACTTCATCCAGGTCTGTCTGATCCTGCATCACATTGGCAATGATTAAATGCCCGATGTGAATAGGATTAAAAGATCCGAAAAATAAGCCGATTTTCAAAGTAAAACAGGGGTTTATTTGGAAAGAAAATCACCGACCAATTGTTCTGCATCTTTAAATGATTTTTGTATGTCATCATTGAGAATGGTCACGTCAAATTTATCTTCAAAGGTGGATTCAAACTTCGCTTTAAACAACCTTCTCGAAAGGCTTTCATCTGTTTCAGTCCCTCTATCTCTAAGCCGCTCATGCAATACCTCCAAAGAGGGGACTTTTACATATATTGCAAGCGCTTTATCGCCAAAATATTTTTTAAGATTCACCCCACCCTTCACATCTACATCAAAAATAACATGTTTTCCTTCATCCCAAAGCCTTTGTATTTCTTCTTTTAAAGTACCATAAAAATTACCTTCATAAACTTCCTCCCATTCAATAAAAGCCTCCTCATCGATTTTCTTCTTGAATTCTTCCGGTGTCAAAAAATAATAATCTTTGCCATTTTCTTCAGTTCTCCCTCTTTTATCCCTTGTAGATGCAGAGATGGAAAATCCCAAATTCGGAAATTTACCCAGCAGATGTCTGACTATGGTGGTTTTACCAGAACCTGAAGGAGCGGAAAATATAATTGCCTTACCGGTAGACATCCTACTTAATTTCCTGTATTTTCTCCCTGATCCTTAATACCAGTTCATTTGGAGTTGCTTGCTTGCTGCATTTGGTTTTTAGCACTTCCCTGATGGCCTGCTCTAAATGAAAATGCTGGAAACATGGTTGGCATTTATCCAGTTTTTCCTGAAGCACCTCTTTTGAATTAGGTATATGTTCTCCGTCCAAAATACTTTCCAAAAGCTGAAAGCATTTGCTTACATCAGCGCATGACTGCTTTCTTCCTTCGGATGATGATGAATTGTTATCCATTTTAATAATCAGTAATCTTAATTTAGCAAAATATCTTAATCTTATTATTCTTCTTCGTCGGTATCATAACCCATAGTCTGTGCATAGGAACGTAATTTATCTTTCAATAAGTTCCTGGCTCTGTGCAATCTTGACCTCACTGTTCCTATTGGTATATCCAATATCTTGGCCATCTCTTCATAGGTAAAACCTTCCAAGTCACAAAGAATGATAACCGTCCTAAAATCTACGGCAAGACTGTTAAGGGCATTGGATATCTCATCACCCAGCATGTCTTTGACAGCATCAACTCTCAAATCCGTAGTACTGCTATAATCAACATCATCTGAGTTGTAATAAGTTTCAACTTCCTGATAATCAATTTTAGAAGGCTGTTTACTTTTCTTCCTGTAATCATTGATAAAGGAATTTTTCAGAATCCTAAAAAGCCAGGCTTTAGCATTGGTTCCCTGCTCAAATGAATTGATAAACCGATAAGCTTTGAGATAGGTATCCTGCACCAAATCCTTGGCATCATCTTCATCAAAAGTAAGTCGATAGGCAAAGTTGTACATGGAATCTATGTGGGGCATAAACTCCTGATCAAATATGTGGTTCTTTTCCTTTTCGGTATATTTTTTTCGCTGAACTTCAGACATAAGATTCAAAAGTAATCAAAGGGTGAATTTATCACTAATTTTTTTGAATAAAGTCAGTGCTTTTGGCTTATTTTGAGCCTTAAATTGAAATTTACAAAATTAGGCAAACAAACCAATTGGCATGTTTTTATTCAAATTAATATCTTTTCTTCCCCTATGGGTTTTATATATTTTTTCGGATATCTTTTATCTAATTGGATACCACATTGTCAAATACCGACAAAAAGTCATTTTTGAAAACTTGAAATTCGCATTTCCTGAAAAGTCTGAACTAGAACGGAGAAAAATTGCCAAAAAATTCTATCGGAACCTCACAGATTCTTTTGCGGAAATCATCAAGATGTACAGTATTAGCAAAAAGGAACTTAACCGGAGAATAACGATTGAGAATTACCAAATAATCCCGGAAGCCGTAGAGAAGGGAGAGGTAATCATAGGACTAACCGGACATTTTTTCAATTGGGAGCTACATCTTCAGCACGTAATTGCCAATGTCAGCAACAACTTGGATGTGGTGTATACAAAAATCAAAAATCCCTTTTTTGAAAATTTAATGTTTAAAATAAGGACCAGGTTTGGGGGCAACATGGTTGAGAAGGATGGATTTCAAAGAGATTATCTCAGGAAGCGAAACCAACCTAGATGTATAGTCCTTGCAGCAGATCAGCGTCCCAATAACAGAGAAATCAGATATTGGGCCAATTTTATGAACCGCGAGACAGCATTTTTTGAGGGTGCTGAAAAATTGACCAAGAAATTCAACCACCCTGTTTTCTATTCCCATATCAGCAAACCTAAAAGGGGTCATTACCATTTCAAGTATGAGATAATCGGTACTCCCCCATATGTAAATTCAGAAGAACATAGCATAACAGATGAATTCATCAAATGCTTAGAAGAAAACATACGGCAATATCCTGAACTTTACTTGTGGAGCCATGATAGGTGGAAATGGAAGAAGACGAATGAAAATTAAAGACCTGAAATTGAAATTGAAGGCTATAAATACCAGCAACCTGAAATAGGGAAAGAAAGGCAGATGACTTAGTTAAAACAAAAAACAAGATTATTTTTAAAAATAACCACAGAAAAAATTTGAAAATTTTTATTTTCCCTCCCTATACAAAAAGCATTAACTTTGAAGCTTGTTGGAATAATTGAAGCATGGATTATTTAAAAGGACTCAACCCCCCCCAAAGAGAAGCTGTTGAACATACTGAAGGGCCTGTGATGATCATCGCAGGCGCAGGATCCGGCAAAACAAGAGTGCTTACTTACCGAATAGCTCATCTCATCCATGCTAAAGGAATTGATCCTTTTCAAATCCTTTCCCTTACCTTTACCAACAAGGCGGCCAGTGAAATGAAGCAAAGGATTGAGAAACTCATTGGTCTAGAAGCCAGAAACACCTGGATGGGCACATTTCATTCAATTTTCGCCAAAATTCTACGGGTTGAAGCAGAGAAAATCGGATATCCCTCCAACTTTTCTATTTATGATACGGATGACAGTAAGTCACTTTTACGGACTATTGTCAAAGAGATGAAGTTAGATGACAAGGTCTATAAACCAAGCACTGTATTATCGAGGATTTCCGGGGCAAAAAACAGGTTGATTTCCTGGGAAAATTACCTCAATGATCCTTATATCAAGGCAGATGATGAAGCGGCTATGAAACCACGAATGGGTGAAATCTATCGGAATTATCAAAAACGCCTGTTTAAATCCGGGGCCATGGACTTTGACGATTTATTGTTTAACACCAATGTGCTTTTCAGAGATCATTTGGATGTACTCAACAAGTACCAACAGCGTTTCAAATATGTGATGGTAGATGAATTTCAGGACACTAACCTATCCCAATACCTCATTACCAAAAAATTAGCAGCGGTACATCAAAATATCTGTGTAGTCGGAGATGATGCACAGAGCATTTATGCTTTTAGGGGTGCAGATATTCAGAATATCCTGAATTTTGAAAAAGATTATCCCGATTTATTTGTAGTGAAGCTGGAACAAAATTACCGCTCCACAAAAAATATTGTTCAGGCAGCCAACAGCATTATCGCCAAAAACAAAGCACAACTTAAAAAAGATATCTGGACCCAAAACCACCACGGAGAGTTGATTGAGCTGATCAAGGCCAGTTCGGACAATGAAGAAGGCAGGATGGTGGCCACAACTATATTTGAAGAAAAAAACAACAAAAAATTATCCAATAACGATTTCGCTGTCCTTTACCGGACCAATTCACAATCCAGGGCCATTGAAGAAGCTCTGAGAAAGATGAACATCACTTACAAAATAGTAGGGGGGCTTTCCTTCTACCAAAGGAAAGAAATCAAAGATCTGATGGCCTATATGAGGTTCGTTGTCAATAGGGAAGACGAAGAAGCATTTAAGCGCATCATCAATTATCCTAAAAGAGGAATAGGGGATACCACAGTAGAAAAAATCATAGTTGCTGCTTATGAGCATGATATTTCACTTTGGGAAGTTATCATCAATGCGAATAGTTTTCTTAGTGGTAGGGCTGCCAATGCTGTCGATGATTTTGCCACAATGATCAAAAGTTTTGGTATTGAAACGGAAAGAAAGGATGCATTTGAAGCTGCCAACTCCATTGCCAAGCAATCAGGATTACTTCGGGAGCTGTATGAAGACAAAACCATTGAGGGCCTGAACAGGTATGAAAACGTTCAGGAATTATTGAATGCCATTAAAGAATATGTGGATAATCCGGAAAATGAGGATAAGAGTTTGGGGGCTTTCCTCCAGGAAATCGCCCTGTTGACAGATAATGACCGGGACAAGGACAGTACCGATGCAGTTACCTTGATGACCATACATTCTTCTAAAGGATTGGAGTTCAAGCAGGTTTTTGTAGTAGGTATGGAGGAGGATCTTTTCCCTTCCCAAATGATGATGCAAAGCAGAGAAGACTTAGAAGAGGAAAGAAGGTTATTCTATGTAGCGACCACTAGGGCCATGGAAAAATTATACTTAACATATGCTTTGACGCGTTATCGTTTTGGCCGCTTACTCAATTGTGAACCCAGCAGATTCTTAGAGGAGGTTGATCCTGCCTGTATTAAGGTAAATAAGAGGATGACTACTGCATTTCCCGGGGCATTCAGGGAAGAATCCAGTGAAGGAAAATCGGGGTTTATTGGTTTGAAAAAGCCAGCGACCAGGACAATGACAACAGCAAAAATCCACACACCCAGTCCGGATTTTAAGCCTTCGAACACCAATAATCTGCAGGAAGGCATGTTGGTGGAACATCCAAAATTTGGCTTTGGGAAAGTCAATAAAATAGAAATTGAAGGAATTAATAGGAAAGCAACCATACAATTTGATAATTTTGGAGAAAAGGTATTATTACTTAGCTTTGCAAAGCTTCGAATTATTGATTAGCCGGGTGCATATATAAAGATTTTTAAGCTTTAACCACCCATCATTCATGACCACTTTATGGAGAACAGAGACAGCAGTAAACATTCAGTAACTCTTAAAGAGTACGGAAAAAATATTCAAAGATTAGCAATGCACATTTCCGAAATGGAAGATAGGGAAAAGCGTACACAGAGTGCATTTGCCTTGGTAGAATTGGTCAAACAGCTCAACCCCCAGATGAAAGCTGAAAATGACCAAAAAATATGGGATGATATACATATCATGTCAGGTTTCAAATTGGATGTGGATGGGCCTTATCCAAAGCCTGCAGAGGACTTACTTTTTAGAAAACCACAAAGGGTAGGATATCCAAAAGGAGAAGTGAAATTCAAGCATTATGGCAGAAATATTGAAAAACTCATTGAAAAAGCAGTAGAAATTGAGGATGATGAGGAGCAGGAAGCAGCCATTATTTATATTGGACAATTGATGAGGAGTTTTCATTCAACCTGGAATAGGGACAACTTTGATGACGCAATTATCCTTGATGACATTAAAACGCTATCCAAGGGAAAGCTCCATATAGATTTGGAAAAAGTTAGGGAGATGGGACTTTTCGAAACCAATACCAGGAGAGATTTTAAATTGCCTTCGGATTCTGAATCCTCTTCCTCAGGAGGAGGCAGAAGAAAATTCAGCGGCAACGATAGAAGAAGAAATGGGGGGCATTCCAAAAAACGTAGATAAATGTCATCATTCAAAGTAAGGGGAGGCTTGAAGCTAAAAGGCGAAATCATTCCCCAAGGAGCTAAAAATGAGGCTTTGCAAATTCTTTGTGCTGTCCTCTTGACTTCGGAGAAGGTTACGGTAAACAAAATCCCCAACATTCGAGATGTAAACAAACTCATTGAGTTATTGTCAGACATGGGGGTGAAGGTAAATAAAATCGGGCCAGAATCTTACACTTTTCAAGCCGACAATGTAGACCTAAATTACCTGGAAACCGATGATTTCCTAAAGAAGGCTTCTTCTTTAAGGGGTTCAGTAATGATTCTAGGCCCATTATTAGCGAGATTTGGTCATGGAAGATTGTCCAAACCCGGAGGAGATAAAATTGGCAGAAGGAGAATGGACACCCATTTCTTTGGTTTCCAAAAACTAGGAGCTGAATTCCACTACGATAAAAAGAAAGAAATCTATCATATTGATGGAAAAAACCTGAAAGGTACTTACATGCTTTTGGATGAAGCCTCTGTAACAGGAACAGCCAATATCATTATGGCAGCTGTCCTCGCAGAAGGAAAAACCACCATTTACAATGCTGCATGCGAGCCTTATATTCAGCAGCTTTGTGATATGTTGAACAGGATGGGAGCAAAAATTACAGGTATTGGATCCAATCTTCTCCATATCGAAGGAGTGAAAAAATTAAAAGGAACCATGCATACCATGTTGCCCGATATGATAGAAATCGGTTCATTTATAGGGCTTGCGGCCATGACCCAATCAGAAATTACCATAAAAGATGCGCAAATTCATAGGTTGGGAATTATCCCTGATACTTTTAAAAGAATGGGCATCAAGATGGAATTCCGCGGGGATGACATCTTCATTCCAGCCCAAAAACACTATGAAATAGAATCCTTTATTGATGGTTCTATACTGACCGTAGCGGATGCCATTTGGCCTGGTTTTACACCTGATTTACTAAGTATTGTTTTAGTCACCGCTACTCAGGCTAAAGGTACAGTTTTGGTCCATCAAAAAATGTTTGAAAGCCGCTTATTCTTCGTTGATAAGTTGATTGATATGGGAGCACAGATTATTCTATGCGATCCACATAGAGCCACAGTAATTGGTCTGGATAGAAAATACCCGTTACGGGGAATAAGGATGACCTCACCTGATATCAGGGCAGGTGTCTCTTTGTTAATTGCAGCTTTATCTGCGGAAGGCACTTCTATCATTGACAATATTGAACAAATTGACAGGGGATATCAATATATTGACCAAAGGCTTAATGCCTTGGGAGCAGACATTGTCAGAATTGATTAAATAAAATTACGGTTCAATAAAAAAAAGGTCCTTCGAATCAGATTCGAAGGACCTTTTTTTAGGTATTCCTATTCTATTGAATAACTTCAAAAACAAGCCATTTTGATAAAATGAGAAACCTAAAAAACAAAAAAGGCCGTCTCTTTAAGACAGCCTTTAATATTTATTGCAATTAATCAAATTATTTTACTTCGAAGCTAACTCTTCTAGCCAATTGACGGGCATTATCAGAAGCCTTATCTACGCTAGTATCTTCGCCATATCCTTTGTAAGAAAGTCTTGAAGCATCAATACCTGCGGCTACAAGGATGTCAAATACCGCTTTAGCTCTTTTTTCAGACAACTTAATGTTATAATCTTCAGGACCTAATTCGTCAGCATAACCTTTCAATTCTACGCTAACACCAGGGTTTCTCTTCAAGAAGTTGGCCACATAGTTTACAGCAGATGAAGAATATCCAAGTGGTTTGGCACTATCAAACGCGAAGTAAGTGTTTACATATCCTTCGTTGATAGCCTTTTTGAAGTAGTCAATTTCTTTTACTTCTTCAATTGGACATCCGCCATTGGAAGCTGGACCTGGAGCAAATGGACACTTGTCCATATGGTCAGGAATACCATCACCATCAGAATCCATTGTTCTACCGTTGGAATCAACTCTTGCACCAGCTGGTGTATTTGGTTCTTTATCCAAATAGTCAGGAATACCATCACCGTCAGAATCTTTCAACATATCTTTGATTTCACCGATCTGCTGAGCCAACTCATCTTTAGTAGCATATTTATCAGCAGCAACATACCAGTCAGCATGGGTATCCTTGCTTCCCAAATAGATGTTTAAACCTAAAGTACCAGTCCACCAAGTACCATTAGCACCATAGAAATTTGGATCGGTTGGACCAATGTTGGTCTGTCCGTCAAAAGTTACAGTTTGTCTACCATTAAGAATGGTGCTGATATCACCAGTAAGAGCAACTCTTTCAGAAAGCTTAACCTGTCCTGTAATTCCAGCGATTATATTGTAAACTTTATCATTGAAATCGCTGTTTGGACCATCTTGAGGACTTACTTGTCCAATACCTGCTCCAAAATGAGCCAACAAATTAACTCTTCTAGTGAATGATTCAAAATTCATCATTCTACCGATGTTACCAACACCTTGAAGGTTAATTCTATTGTAACTTGTAGTAAATGCAGGATTATTATCCCTGCTTGCCTCACTAAATGAACCGAAACCAAAATCAAGTTTCGCACCGAATTTTTCATTGAACATGTATCTGGCACCTAAGTCAACATGTCCAAGGCCTACTGATGCAGAATAGTATCCGGGAGTCAAAGGAGCCATGGCTTTATTGAACCCACCACTAAACTCAACAGACCATCTGTTGTAGTCAACCTGGGCGTTAGCTCCTAAAGCTAAGGCACCCGCCATAATTGTAGAGAGTAATAATTTTTTCATGATAAAAAATTTTTTTTAAATTTTTTAAGTGTTTGATTGATTTAACTGCAAATTTATAAACTTTTAACTAAACACAAATGTAAATTTATTTTTTAAAACTTTAAACTTTCTGAAAAATCTTTTTGATTTGACAGAAAAGACGGATTTAAAACGCCCCATAAATCATGCCAACTATAAAAACATTAATTGACCTGTTAGAAATACAAAGCGTCTCGAGTGATGAGTCGAATATAATGGAATTTCTTTTAAACACAATTAACAAACGAAAACATTCTTGGAAAGTTTCACCAGAAATTCACCATGGCCCTGAATTGCATGATTGCCTGTTACTTAAATTTGGCAATCCCAGAACAGCTGTTTTTGCTCATATTGACACCATTGGCTTCATGGCACGATATGAAAACCAATTGGTTCCTGTAGGTAGCCCTGAATTGGTTGAAGGAACCGTTTTGGTCGGTAATGATAAATATGGGCCAATTCGATGTAAATTAATGATTAGGGATGACCAACCTTTCCATGATTTTGGAAGAGGAATTGAAAGAGGTACTTTGTTATCTTATGAGCAGCATGTTCAGATAGATGAGAAATTTATCCATGCTGCATACCTTGACAACAGGCTTGGAATTTTTAACGCCTTAAAATTATGTGAATTTTTAGAGGATGGTTGGGTGGTGTTTTCTACTTATGAAGAGCATGGCGGAGGTAGTATGCCTTATTTATTAAGATATATTCAAGAAAAGCATCCGGTAAGCCAGGCATTGATTTCAGATATAACTTGGGTTACTGATGGCATTTTACATGAAGAGGGAGTAGCCATTTCAATAAGGGACAAATTTATTCCACGCAAAAAATATTTGGATAAAATTATTGGCCTTGCGGAACGAAGCGGAGTCCCCTTTCAATTAGAGGTGGAAGGACATGGAGCAAGTGATGGTCGGGAAGTTCAGTTTTCACCATATGCAATTGACTGGTGCTTTATCGGAGCACCTGAAGACAACGTTCATACGCCCCATGAAAAAGTTGCCCTAAGTGACCTTGAGGCAATGACAGAAATGTATAAGTATTTAATGGCACATCTATAAGGATTAGCAAGATTAAAGGTGCGCCGGATTTATTTTTTTTTATATTTGTATTGCCCTTTGCTCAAGGGCATTTTTATTTAGCTTAATGATCCAGATAAAAGACAAAACATTTATCCCCTTTTTGGAAGAGAAAACACTCCAAAAAAAGATTGCAGAGATTGGACTGAAAATCTCTAAGGATTTTGCTGAAAAGGATCCAATTATAATAGGTGTGTTGAATGGGGCTTTTATGTTTTTATCAGATTTAGCCAGGCAAATTTCTATCCCAGCTGAAATTACCTTTATCAAAATTTCTTCCTATTCTGGAGAAAAATCTACTGGTAAAGTGAAAAGTCTGATTGGGTTGGAAACTAAATTAGAAGGAAGAAATGTGATTGTTGTAGAAGATATAGTCGATACTGGACTCAGCATGAGCCAGTTAATTCAACAATTGAAAGAGAATAATCCGGCATCCATTTCATTGGCAACGCTTCTTTACAAACCTGAAGCTATTCAATATAAATTACATTTGGATTATATTGGATTTGAAATCCCCAATAAGTTTGTGGTTGGCTATGGATTGGATTATGATGGTTTTGGCAGAAACCTCCGGGAAATATACCAACTTAAACAATGATAGGACCCAGAATAATTAGTTAAGAATTTAAAAGAAATAAGGATGGTAAACATAGTATTATTTGGCCCTCCAGGAGCAGGGAAGGGCACCCAAAGTGAAAAAATAATAGAAAAATATAAACTGACGCACTTGTCCACAGGGGATCTTTTCAGAAAGCACCTTGGAGAAGGAACTGATTTGGGTAAACTTGCAAGAAAATACATGGATGAGGGCAGGTTGGTTCCTGATGAGGTAGTAATTGGGATGGTTGATGACAAATTGGCCAACACTCCTGATACCAATGGCTTCATTTTTGACGGTTTCCCAAGAACTGTGGCGCAAGCTGAGGCCCTTGACAAACTGATGGAAAAAAATGGAACCCAAATATCGGGGATGATTGCCCTAGATGTAGCAGAGGAAATACTTAAAGAAAGAATCAGGGAAAGGGGCAAGACCTCCGGAAGAACCGATGATCAGGATGAATCAAAGATTGAAACCCGGATAAAGGTTTATTTGGATGAAACCCTTCCTGTAGCTACCTATTATGAAAAGCAAGGGAAATTATCAAGGATCAACGGTGTGGGAACCATCGAAGGAATCTTTGAAAATATCTCCAAGGTAATTGACAGCTACTAATCCTTAAATAATTCTTACCTTTGTAAGAGTATTTGGCTAAGCTTACATAGCTTAGCCTTTTTTGTTTACCTATAATACATCAAGCATTGGCAGAGAGCAATTTCATAGATTATGTCAAATTCTGTTCCCGATCTGGGGCAGGGGGTGCAGGATCTGTACATTTCAGAAGAGAAAAACATGTCCCAAAAGGTGGCCCTGATGGTGGGGATGGTGGCCGGGGAGGCCATATTATTTTAAAAGGCAACGCCCAATTATGGACTTTGCTCCACCTGAAATACAAAAAACATGTGATCGCTGAAGATGGAAAAGGAGGAGAAGGGGGCAGGAGAAAAGGACGTGACGGAAATGATGTAATTCTGGAAGTACCTTTAGGGACAGTTGCCAAATATGCTGAAACCGGTGAATTACTTTTTGAAATCAATGAAGATGGGCAGGAAGTAATCCTTACTCCAGGGGGACGGGGTGGATTGGGAAATGATCATTTTAAAACAGCTACGAACCAAGCACCGCATTTTGCCCAACCTGGTGAGCCTGGCATAGAGGAATGGATCATTTTAGAACTCAAATTATTGGCTGATGTAGGTTTGGTAGGTTTTCCAAACGCAGGAAAATCAACCCTGCTTTCCAGTATTTCAGCTGCAAAACCAGAAATAGGTGATTATCCATTTACTACATTGGTCCCAAATCTTGGGGTCATCCCCTACCGTGACGATAAATCCTTTGTAATGGCGGATATTCCCGGGATAATAGAAGGAGCTTCTGAAGGAAAGGGGTTGGGTCTGAGGTTTTTGAGGCATATAGAAAGAAATTCTATTCTCTTGTTCATGGTTCCTGCAGATGCGGACAGCATCAGGAGCCAGTATAAAATTCTATTGAATGAACTTGAGAAATATAATCCGGAGTTATTGGATAAAAAAAGGATATTGGCAATTACGAAAGCGGATATGTTGGATAATGAAATGATGCAACAAATGAAGAGTGATATTCCCTCTGAATTACCGTCAATTTTCATTTCTTCGGTGTCCCAGTTCAACCTTGACAAATTGAAAGATTTGTTATGGCAGGCCATCAATTCAGATTAAAGGTGTCAGTTTGTCAGTAATATGTCTATGGCAAATAAATTGTTAGGAGTCTAAGTATAAAATTTTGAGAAAAATGACCGATAAAGAGATAACGAAAGATGAGCAATCCACTTCCCAGGAACAGGAAGTAAACCAGGAAGAAATTATGTCAAATACCAAAGTTGAAGAAAGTAAGACAGAAACAACCTCTGAAAGTCCTGAATTATCAAAAGAAGAAAAATTAAGTCAGGAAGTGGATGAACTTAAAGACAAATATTTGAGGTTATACTCTGAATTTGAAAATTATCGAAGAAGAACTTCAAAGGAGAGAATTGAGCTGATAAGAACAGCATCGGAGGAATTGATGAAAGAAATCTTGCCGGTAATAGATGACTTTGAGAGGGCCTTTAAAGCCAGTGAAAAAGAGGAAGATGGGGCAAAAGTGAGAGAAGGTAATCAATTAGTATTCCACAAATTGGTAAAGGTTTTGGAGAATAAGGGGGTTAAAGTAATGGAAAACCTGATTGGAAAACCATTTGACGCAGATACTCAGGAAGCTATTACTCAAATTCCTGCACCAACTGAGGATTTGAAGGGCAAGGTAATCGATGTAGTGGAAAATGGATATACTTTAGGCGATAAAGTCATCCGTTTTGCCAAAGTGGTAACAGGAGCATAAGATTAAAATATGGCAAAAAGAGATTACTATGAAGTATTGGGGGTTTCCAAAAGCGCTTCTGCTGAAGAGATAAAAAAGGCCTATAGGAAACTAGCTATCCAATATCATCCGGACAAAAACCCTGATAATCCGGAAGCTGAAGATAAGTTCAAAGAGGCTGCCGAGGCTTACGAAGTACTCAGCAATCCTGAAAAACGCCAACGATATGATCAATTTGGCCATCAAGGATTAGGTGGTAATGGTGGCTTCAGCGGCGGAGGGATGAATATGGAAGATATTTTCTCTCAATTTGGAGATATTTTTGGAGGAGGAGGCTTTGAGTCCTTTTTTGGAGGAAGCAGAGGAGGAAGGAGAACAAAAAAAGGAACTAACCTAAGGGTCAAACTGAAGCTTAACCTTAAAGAAATTGCCAATGGTGTAGAGAAAAAAATAAAGGTTAAGCGCCATGTTCTTGCAGATGGGGTAACTTTTAAAACCTGTTCAACCTGCCATGGTTCAGGCCAGATTAAAAAAGTAGTCAATACAATGCTTGGCCAAATGGTTTCAGCAAGCACTTGCCATGTCTGTGGAGGTAATGGCCAAATTGTGGATAAAAAACCAGCTGAAGCTGATGCAAGAGGTTTGGTTTTAAAAGAGGAGGTAATTACCATTAACATCCCTGCAGGAGTAGCAGACGGTATGCAGTTGAGCATGTCCGGAAAAGGAAATGAAACGGCTGGTGGCGTGCCCGGGGATTTATTGATAGTGATCGAAGAAATACAGGACGACATCCTTCAAAGAGATGGCAATAATGTAGTTTTTGACCTGTATGTCAGCTTTGTTGATGCTGCCATCGGAGCACAGATTGAAGTACCCACCATCGATGGAAAAGTAAAAATAAAATTGGATCCAGGTACCCAAAGTGGGAAAATCCTAAGATTAAAAGGTAAAGGTATCAGAGATATCAATGGTTATAGCAGAGGCGACCAATTGATCCATGTAAATGTTTGGACACCAAAACAACTTTCAAAAGAAGAAAGGCAGATACTGGAATCATTAAGGAATTCGGAGAACTTTAAGCCGGATCCCGGAACCTCTGAAAAAAGCTTCTTTGATAAAATGAAAGAATTTTTCTAAAAACTTGAAGCCGGATGAAAATCCGGCTTTTTTTATACCTTTAAGAACCTTTTGTTTTTATAGACGTAACCTATCCATATGTTGAACAAATTACTCTTACTATTTGGCTTTTTTGTCGGATTGTTTCCCTTCGCTCAAGCTCAAATCACTAAGGAATTTAAAGTTGAGCAAAGAACCGGATATAATCTAGTCCATGTAGACTTCAATGTATATAAAGGTGTTTCTGAAATCAAAAGGGAAATTGGGGACAATCCCATCCATATTTATTCTGAACTCTCAAAAGTAAATATACTTCCTTCTTTCTCCTTTGAAGTAAAAGACCAGGTACTTAGTTCTCATTTGGTTCACAGAAATGTCGAATCAGAGAATCTTGGAAAGAGTCTATCCTATAAACTTTTCCCCAATTCAAATAATGATTTTGACCATAAATGGAATGTCGGGCTCAATTCAAATTATCTTTATGATCTGAACTTCAACTTTGGAGTTGGAATGGTAAGTTTTGATTTTTCACATCTTCCCATTTCCAATTGTATCATCAAATCAGCCAGTGCTGACATTAAATTGGATTATGGTAGCAAAATGGCCAATTCTGTCAAAATGGATACCATGATGGTCAGTATTAATATGGGGAATTTGGATGCTCAACATCTCAATTTTACCAATGCAAAATATATGGTGTTTGAAGCCAACTACGGAACCTTAAATTTGTCATTTTCGGATAAAATGCCAGAGTCATGCAACATTACTGCGACGGTCGGGGCAGGCAAAGTAGAAATTCAATTGCCTGAAGAAAGCCAGCCCTTCATTCTGAAAATAAAATCTACTGCCATGTGCAGGACCAGTATTCCCAAAAATCTAAAGGATATAGGAAACAAAACCTATGTCAGTAAATCCTACAGGGAAAACTCTGCCAACTTAATGACCTTTACCGTAGATGTATCGGTAGGTTCGGTAACTATCAAATAAAAAAACTCAAAGTTTTTTTTATTACTTTTAGTCAAATTTCTCTGAACTTGCATATCCTGGAAATACAGCGTCTCAATAAATCATTCGGAAAAACAAAAGCCTTATCCGATATTAATTTAAAGATTCCCCAAGGTGTTATTTTTGGCCTTCTAGGTCCAAATGGTGCGGGAAAAACCACTTTGATCCGCATTATTAATCAAATTATTGACAGTGATTCTGGAACAATCCTTTTCAAAAACGAACCTCTTAAGAGGAAGCATATATCCCAGATAGGATACCTCCCAGAGGAAAGAGGACTGTATAAAAAAATGAAAGTCTGGGATCAACTGATTTATTTTGCAAGGTTGAAAGGAATGTCAGGCCATCTTGCAAAACAAAAGGTGAATGAATGGCTGGAGAAAATGGATATCAGCAACTGGAAGGACAAAAGAATAGATGACCTTTCTAAAGGTATGGCCCAAAAAGTACAGTTTATTTCTACTGTCATCCATGAACCCGAACTCCTGATTTTAGATGAGCCGTTTTCAGGTTTTGATCCATTGAATGCTGAAATCATCAAGGATCAAATTTTAGAACTCAAGCAAAAAGGAATTAGCTTATTGCTATCAACTCACAGAATGGAATCAGTGGAATTACTCTGTGATGAAATTGCGATGTTCAACAAATCTGAAAAAATACTGGAGGGCAAATTGAATGTGATCAAAGATCAATTCAGATCAAATGAATTCGAAATAAAAATCAAACTTTCAGATGGATCCTACCCTAACACTTGGGAATTGAAGGGAGATGGGGAAATCAAAACATTCAGGGTTTCACTGGAAAAAAGGTCTACCAATGATTTCCTGACAGAATCTATGCAACTGGGCCAAATATTTCAATTCAATGAAATATTACCAACTATGGAGCAGATTTTTATCCAACAAGTTAAAAAACATAGTAATGGATAAAATTTGGCTGGTAATTAAGCGTGAATATCTTTCCAGGGTACAGAAGAAATCCTTTCTCTTGGCAACCATTCTGACCCCACTTATATTCCCTGCCATCATGGGTATTTTCCTTTGGATTGCCTTGGAAGAATCTGATGGTTCGGCTCTGAAGATTATTGAGGTTGTGGATGAAAATAACATGTTCTTTATAGAAAGTTCAGAACAATATGCCTTTTCTTTCTCCAATACAAAATATGAAGAGGGCAAAAAAATGGTTCAGAATGGGGAAAGGCAAGGACTTCTTTACATACCCAAACTGGATTTAACAAAGCCTAATGGAATTATTTATTATGCAGAAAAGAGCCCAAGTGTGAACCTGATTTCATTTCTTGAGGCCAGTCTGAAAAGGAGAATAGAAGAACAAAGGTTGTATGAATCCGGTATAGACCCCGAAGTAATTGCCGCGTATCGAACCAAGGTTAATATCCAAACCATCAATCTCGACAGCTTAGGAGAGGAAAAAATCTCTGATGCTTCATTAAACTATGGACTTGGTTTTTTTTCGGGTATCCTGATTTATGTTTTCATTTTTGTATATGGAAATCAGATAATGCAGGGCGTCATAGAAGAAAAGTCAAGTAGGATAATTGAAATTCTGGTTTCCTCCATTAAACCTTTTCAGTTGATGCTAGGGAAGATCGTAGGCATAGGGGCAGTTGGTCTAACCCAGTTTTTAATATGGATTTTCTTAATCAGTACGGTAACTTTTATTGTCACAGGATATTTCGGTATGCAAATGCCACAACAACAGGTGATGGAACTTACCTCAACCGATTTAGATCAGAATTTCAATCAGGACAGCCAGTTTATAGAAATAATCCAGGCAATTCAGGGTATCGATTTTATTAGATTGGCATTGACATTTATATTTTATTTTCTGGGAGGCTACCTGCTATATGGTGCATTTTTTGCAGCCATAGGGGCTGCGGTAGATGCTCCTTCAGAAGCCCAGCAATTTATGTTGCCAATTACAATTCCTTTACTGATAGCCTACTTGGGGCTTTTTGTATTTGTACTGAACGACCCCAATAGCAATGTCTCTTTTTGGCTTTCCATAATACCTTTTACTTCTCCCATTGCAATGATGGGAAGAGCAAGCTTTGGGATTCCTGCCTCAGATTTATTGATTTCCATGGCTCTCTTGGTTTTTGGTTTTTTGTTCAGCACCTGGGTTGCAGGAAAAATATACAGGATAGGAATTTTAATCCATGGTTCAAAAGTGAATTACAAAACCATATGGAAATGGATAAAAAATTCCTAATTTAATTTTTAAATAAAGAGTGCTACATGCTGTAGCGCTCTTTATTCTTCTGAGTAATTAAAACTGTCTATTTGCTCTTTTACCCAGTCTTTGTATTTCTGGAGGCGGTATTCGGACCACCTATCTTTGTATTTCCCAGAACTATCAATCAAAAATTTAAATGCAGTAGCTGCCTTAGGTTTGCTCAACGCATTAAACAGTTCATCCTGAAAATTCCTTTCTTTTACAATTCTGTCCGCGAAATTCTCCATCATCTGATGTTCCTGACTAGGTTCCATTTTTGTAAATTCTGCAAAATTATCAGGATTATCGTCTATTTCATCAAGGATATCCTCTTCCTCAGGGGTAAGGTCATAATTAAAATAATCCTCGTCATCAGGCAAATGATGGATTTTTTTATTATCCAATTGATAAAAACAAATCATGCCTTTTAGCAGTTGGGCTGCTATTTTCTCTACTTCTTTTTCAGATAGGGTAAACATTATTGTTAAAATGTAAAATTTTGAGAAAATTAACTAACTGGCTGTTAAAATCAAACAATTTCGATAGGTATCAACCATTAACTTTTTGTCTTTCAATCAAATGGCTCAAAACTCCCAAATCCAGGTCATGGCCGCCCGGATATACGACCCTCTCTACCTTTAAACGCATAGCTTTGATCAGTTCATCTTGTTTGGACATAGACTCTTCTGTAATGAATTCATCCCTATCTCCAGTAGCGATAAAACAATTCGTTTTTTTCAACTTCAAAGAGGCTTTTTCGGGTTCAAGATCATGCGCGAATCCACCTCCCCATAAAATTAAAGTTTCAATTGGAACCTTTAATTGACTGACCCATCTTGTTGCTGTTGCTGCACCCTGAGAGAAGCCCAATACTTTCAATATTGGAAAACTTTTATAATTGCTCAAAAGTAATTCCAAAATAGCGTTCAAATAATTATTGTTATTGCTAATAGCGGATTCCCTTTCATGTTTGGTCATCCAATTGGCACCAACCCTTCCCGAAAAACCCTGCAAATAATGATAATTCGTTGCTTCGGGGGCTACAATCAGTCTTTCCTCAGAGAATAATGGGGAAAGTTTCTTTAAGAAAAATTCCGAAAGCTGGCCATAACCATGTAACACGAACAGCATCTCATTTTCCCTATAAGTAATGTCATGGGAAGCCCTAAAGTGAGCCAAATGCTCATATTTTATATCAAATTTCATCAACTGTTCAGATCATTGAATCTAAAGGGCAACAACTGTTCAATTCCGTTGGCTACAAGCAAATGACCTTCTGGAGAAAGCATCATAACCTCTATAGGAGATTTAAATTTCACTTCATATTCATTGATGGTTTGCCGGCATAGCCCGCATGGGGTTACGGAAGCAATTCTGTCTTCATGTCGTCTCCTTGCAAAAATAGCAATTTTTTTAGGCCTGGAATCCGGGAAATTAGCCATAGCATAACTTAAAGCAGCCCTTTCAGCACAAATCCCTACAGGAAAGGAAACATTTTCCTGATTATTTGCAGCAAATACTTTACCATTATCTAATAGGACTGCTGCTCCTACCAAAAAATCAGAATATGGAGCATGCGCATTTTTTGATATTTTTTGCGCCAATTCAATAAGGTTTCTATCCTCCTCAGACCAGTCCTTAGGAAGATAAACTTCAAGGGTGGATCTAAATTCTATTTTTTTTCTCATGCTAATGCTTAAAGAAGAGTTTAATTAACAAAAAATAAATGTCAAATGTTCTTTTTTTTGAATTTATCAGGAAGAGTTTTTGACCTTGGTACTTTTTTTACAACTTGGCATTGCAAATAAACATTTTTGTAAACCCAAATGCAGACAATCTTAATCATCGGAGCAGGTAAATCTTCCACCTATTTGATAGAATATCTTTTACATCACGCATCTGAGAAAAATAGATTCGTGATTTTGGCAGATGTCAGCAAAGAAATTGCGGAAAAAAAATTGAAGTCACAAAAAAATGCCCTTGCCACAGACATTGACCTGAATGACATCCAATCCAGAAAGAGGTTAATTGAAAAGTCAGACCTGGTGATTTCAATGTTGCCTGCATTTTTACACCCTATTGTGGCCCAAGATTGTCTGGACTTGGGAAAGCATTTTTTTACGGCTTCATATGAATCTGATGCTTTGAGAAAAATGAAAGAGGCCATCGAATCAAAAGGACTGCTCTTTCTCAATGAATGTGGATTGGATCCTGGCGTTGATCATATGTCAGCAAAACAAATCATAGACCGCGAAAAAGCATCAGGAAATGAAATCATTTCCTTCAAGTCCTACACAGGTGGGGTTCTTGCGCCAGAAAGCGAAAATAACCCATGGAAATACAAATTCACCTGGAACCCAAGGAATGTAGTATTGGCTGGTCAAGGGATGTCCCGATATATACAGAATGGTGATCTCAAATATATCCCGTATCATATGTTATTTAAAAGACTGGAAAAAATCTCTTTTCAGGATGTGGGGGAATTTGACGCCTATGCAAACAGGGATTCCTTGATTTATAGAGCGATTTATGGATTGGAAAATATACCAACACTCCTGAGGGGAACTTTGAGAAGGTCTGGGTTTTGCCAAAGCTGGGATGTGTTTGTGCAATTGGGTCTAACAGATGATACGTTTGAAATGGACCTCCCTAAAAAATTTACAAAAAGGGAATTTCTTAATGCTTTTCTTCCCTATCATAGGACAAAAAGTGTAGAGTTGAAACTTCAGGAGCTTCTTCCTTGGGTAAACGAAACAATTATGGAAAAAATCAAATGGCTGGAACTATTTGATAAAAAGGATTTACCAAAGACCAAAGGAAGCCCTGCCTCAATATTACAGGCAATACTGGAAGAAAAATGGAAACTCAATCCTGAGGATAAGGATATGATTGTCATGCAACATCTTTTTGAAGTGAATACTCCAAAAGGACTTAAAAAAATAACTTCTAGCTTGGTCTGTAAAGGTGAGAACCAAGAATTTACAGCAATGGCCAAGACGGTGGGATTGCCCTTGGCCATCGCCGCAGATATGTTTTTAGTGGGAAAAATAAAAGAAAAGGGCTTAAAGTTACCCGTGATGCCAGCAATTTATGAACCGATTTTATCTCTCCTTGAAAATGAAGGGATCATTTTCAAGGAAGTGGTAGAATGGATAAACTAGTTTGTGATCAAGGATTCCATCCTGGAGGAGGTGTCAACGTAGCATCCGGTACTATCTGACAATCATCAGGAATAATTCTCTGAGTAGCTGTAAATTCCAAATCCTCTCTTTTGATGTAGACTGTTTTGTTTGATACTGAAGCGGCAATAAAATATCCCAAAACTACCTCATCAGGATTATCAAGACTAACCATATTTCCCCGGATATTTGCAGGAGGTTGATCAAAAACACTACCAGTAATACTAAGCTGCTGATCCACTAGCTTTAAAAACCTATGTGCCTCTGCAGAAATCCCCATCTGAAGAATATCTGCGCGATAAGTATCCTTAAATCTTAAGCCATTATCTTCAATGAAAGTAATCGGAAGCCTTGTGGAAAGTCCGTTAAAATCCTCATCAGAGGCAATGGCAAAACTCTGCAACCTGCTGTTTTCAACAAGATAACAAGTGGCACAACAATCCTTTGGAGCAGGACCTCTGGGATTGGTAGGATGATCTGGAGGCAAAGTGTACAATTCGGGGTTTGCCACAACCACGTACATTCCAGGGTTAGTTCTCCAATAATAAAAGTTGGTCTGATCACTGGGATCCTTAAAATGGGCTACCAATTGAACCCCTACCCTATCCTCAAGCCGGTTATCCGTGGCAAGACTAAGACTACGGTAAGAAACAGAATCGATTGGGGCAACTGGGTTTATCTTTTCAGGAAATGAGGTATATTCCTTCCCGTCCAACAACCTGATTTGGAGGGTATAAGAAAAACCAGGCTGGGCTGCAAAATCACTTGGAGTAGCATAAACTCCTGGCTCTATTTCCGTAAGAAAGGTAACCAGTCCCTGACTATCCCTCACATTGACAATGGCCTGCCTTACAGGTCTGATCAAGCCTTCAAATACCGACCCATAAGTATCTGATCTGGTAAGTCTGATAAGGTGAGGACCCAATTCATTTGTGATAAAACCCTCCACTGTGAGCAGTTGTTCTCCTTGTTCTGTTTCAATGTTGTAGGGATCGATACAGGAAAGGGTAAATATCAATAGAACAAATATTAATCTTTTTAACATCACAATCAGAATTTTAAAGAATAACTCAAAGTAGGCAATGGAACCCCTAAGATTGCCAATCTATATGCTTGAGGCGGTGAGCCTGCTTGGTCAGCAAAGAAGATAGAAAATGGGTTTTTCCTTCCATAAACATTCATAATGGCAAATGTCCAGTCTCCTTCAAAAAACTTGCCTTTACCTTGGAATTTAAAATTTAAAGAAACGTCCAATCTATGGTAATCAGGTATCCTCTGTAAATTCCTATTCCTAAAATAGGCAAGAGAGTTCCCTGCAAAATCAAACTTTGCTTCAGGGAATGTTACCGGTCTTCCGGTGCTATAAGAAAACGTGGCAGAAAAAGAAGTTAAAGTGCTGATTTTATAATTTCCAATCAAGGTTAAGTCATGAGGCTTATCAAAATTGGCAGGAAACCAGTCCCCATCGTTAATAATTTCCTCTTCAAAAGGAGTAATTACCCTTCTTAAAGCTCTTGAGTAGGTATAACTTGCCCATCCTGTAATTCTTCCCAAGTTTTTCTTTGCATATAATTCAATCCCATATGCCTGACCCTGACCTGGAATTATTTCAGTCTCCAAATCGTTTTGTAACAAAAGTCTTGCTCCGTCTTTATATTCAACTACATTTTGGATGTCCTTGTAATATACTTCCACAGATGTTTCAAAGATATTTCCTTTGAAATTCTTGTAAATACCCAATGAGTATTGATCTACAATCTGAGGCTTAAGAAACTGATCACTCAATTTCCAAACATCAGTAGGTGCAATTGTCGCAGTATTGGATATCAAATGTATAAATTGATACATTTTGTTGTATCCCGCTTTTATGGAAGTCCTGCTGTCCAGTGAATATCTTACGGAAACCCTTGGCCCAAATCCATCATAAGTCTGAATTACTTCCCCGTCTTCATAAGTACGTTCTCCGATTACATTCCCTGAATTGATGGGGAGGTTCTCTGCATATTCCTTCACAGTCCTTGGACCCAGGTATTGGTAAAAATCATATCTTGCCCCATAGGAAAAACCAAACTTTTCCCCAAGTTCAAATTCATGTTGCAAATAAACCCCACTTTCTCTTCCATACTCATTTTGGACTTTCTGGGGTAAAACACCAGATTCTGAATTTCCATCGGGAATCAATTCCCCAGGTTGAATAGTGAGTTGTTTGGTGTCCCCTCCTACACTGATTCTATTATTTGCTCCTAAATTATAAGTGAAATTCACCCGAAGCCCTGTATCAGTAATTCCCGATTTAAGATCAAAATTATTGATTCCGGATTGGTTGAAGATGGTAAAGTCATATAAGGTTTGGAATCCAATCACATCCAAATTGGCTTTTTCACCAAACCTTCCTGAATAACGAATGGACTGGCTTTGGTTTGTCCATGAAATGGTAGTATCTGATGCTAAAGCAAAATCATCGTAACTTCGGTAAAAGCTATAGGTCAAATTATGATTTTCATTGATTTCTCCATATAAAATCGCATTTATATCATTGAAATTTGCCTGACTTGTCCTTAGATCGGGGTTTTTCAATGAGTTCAGTAGCCAGTTAATATAGGATCCCCTGAAACTTACCTGGGCTGATAGCACATCTTTAACAATTGGCCCATTGACCGATGCTTTACCTGAAACTGTACCTACCATAAAATCCCCTCCCCATCTCGTCAAACTCCCAGACTTAGGTCCAATATCCAAAATGGAAGAGCCCCTTCCCCCATACCGTGTAGGGATGATCGCCTTGTATAAAGTAAAGTCATTGACCACGTCGGGATTGAAGGCAGTAAACAAACCGAATAAATGTGATGGGTTATATACAGGAGCTCCTGCAAACATAATCAGGTTTTGATCAGCGCCTCCTCCTCTTACATTTAGTCCCGAAGAGGCTTCTCCCACTTGGCTTACTCCAGGAAGAGTTGCCACAGATCTAATGATATCAACTTCCCCTAAAAAAGGCGGCAATTCCTTCAGGGTATTCATACTTATACTAATCGCTCCCATATCAGTACTCCTGATATTTTGCTCAGGGTCTCTGCCAAAAATTACCACGTCATCCAGAGTAAAATCCTCCTGGATCATGGTGAGATTTATTCTACCTTCTCCTACAGCAACAATGGGATAGATAATTGTCTCGTATCCAACATACCTGAACTCCAAAGTATATTCTGCCCTGTCTAACACCAAATTGAACATTCCATTGGAATTGGTAATTTCTGTTTTATCGATTTCCTTAACAGTTACAGTCGCTCCCACAAGGGCCTCACCTGTAATTTGGTCAGTTAACCTACCGCCGATTTTTAAGTTTTTCAATTCACCAATATCCCTTCCCACCACGTTCCTTTGCTGGGCCAAAATCCACCCGTTAAAAAAGAAAACAAAGAAGGTTAAAAGAATTATTATCTTTTTCATAGATCTTTTTTTAAAAACCATTTGGGTCAAAAACCCAAAATTCAGAAGGTACGCCCAGAATCTGAACTTCTGCGCTTCTTAACATGTAAATCAATCCTCCATGTACATAAACCCCTGAATTTCTGGTAACTGTTGAGCCAGTAAATTTATTTTTCTCTGCCCAGTTCAAATTTGTCATATTAAGCTCCCACATTTGATCTGACCTATTGCCGAGACCAAGATATGCTCTATTACCAATTACTACCCCGACACCTGTTCCGTTTCCAAGATCGCCAGGGAATTTTGAAACGGCCTCCCAAGAATCTGTCCCAGGATCAAATGCTAACAGGTCTTTGGTCAGGGGATCGATAAAATATTGTTTCCCACCATAAGTGAAATTAAGAACGGTCTCATCGATTTCTATCGGTGCATCTCTCATTTTTCTCCAAATATTGGTCTGGGCATTGTACTCAAAGACCTCCTTGGGAGACTCAATAGTACGCCCTCCCAATACGTAAAGATTTCCGCCAATTTCAAAACCAACTGTCCTTAATTTGAAAAAGGGCAAATTGTTCAATGCCAGAAACTGACCGTTTTTTAATTGATAAAAATCTCCTACCAGACCATCAAATATTGGGGACAAAGAACCTCCACCGTAATAGGTCTTACTGGAAAAAGCCCTCCACAAGGCTCTGCTGGGTAATGGGATTTCCTGCCAGTTATTATCCCCTACTTGATATTTCCACATGGTATTATTAACAGCTTGTCCCCTATCTGTACCCATTCCTACATAGAAAACATCGTTTTCCTGTAAAGAAATGCCATCGAAAATTCTTATAGCAGATGGAAAATCTGCCAGTTTGGTATACTTACCGGTTGTGTACTCAAAAGGCGTTTCAAAACTTATTTCTCTTTCTTGATTGACCACCTTAATATTGACCACTGGCAGACCGGAAATAGGAGGGACTCTGACCTGAAGGGTGGACTCAAAACTTATATCTACAACAGTTCCTTTACCACTTCCAAAAAAAACCTCTGTATCGGAAGTCAGATTTTTACCTGATATTGTAACTATTGTTCCTTCAGGACCATTATTGGGAGAAAAACTGAATATTGCAGGTATCAGGGTTTCCACTTCGGCTACATTCCCAAAAATGATTTCATCCTGAATTGTAACAAACGCCTTTACAAAATATCTCTTATCAATGGTCAAAGAAGAAATTTCTCCGATAAAACGGCCTGGATTTGCCCTTTCCCCCAAGGAAATTATTACAGGTTGAGAGAATGACTCATTCTCTGAAATATAAAACCCGTGATCTGAAGCATTTATGGTTTGGGTGGTAATTATCCTGCCGGAAACCCTTAATCTTTCTCCGCTGACATACAACACATCTTCCGTAATAATAGAGGGAGCAACATCTATTTTCTCTTCGCATGATGAAAAAACACCAAAAAGCAGAAAGCAGGTTGAAATAACACCAATAATCCTCTTAATCATCAAATTAATACTTTAAGCGAGGGCTAAAAATACAGCAATATTAGATTTAAAAAAATATACTTTAATTAAGTCTAGTAAAGTTTAATGAACTTTTTAAAAAATCAACAGGAAATCTTTCAATAAATCAGCGTATGTAGCAGAATATTTATTTTGACTATCCTTGATAAATAGTTCATTCGAAAAAGGTTCTTTCCCGGCGAAGCTGAAAGACCTCACAACCCTGAGAATAGGTTTTATAGGATTATCCCTTACAATAAGTATATGATTAGGAATTAAACCAACTTTCATGGCCTCCAATTCAAGGCTTTTCATTTGATTAAATGGCAAAATCACCCAAAAATCTCCCTCTTTACTCAAAAGCTTAGACGTCCCCTCAACCAAATCGGAAAATGTCAAACTATCATTATGTAAGGCAAGGTTCCTCTGTTGATTATTGGATTTTAAATGATCCGGATAATATGGTGGGTTACTGATAATAAAATCAAATTTTTGATTTTCATTTTGATAAAAATCCTGAAAACTTTGATTTTTAAAGATTATTCTATTTCCCCATGGGCTTTTATCTGCATTAAAAGAAGCTTGTACCCATGCATCATAATCAATTTCCAATCCTGTGACTTGAGCTTGGGGAAACCTTTGCGCCAACATAAGTGAAACCACTCCTGTACCTGTTCCTATTTCCAATATATTGTTAGGGTTCCCTAAACCTGAATATGCCCCCAAAATAACCCCATCTGTACTGACTTTCATGGCGCACCTATCCTGATGCACTCCAAACTGTTTAAATTGAAAATAGGCTTTAGAGGACTTCGACATAGAATTTCAGTTAAAGACTTACTCTAGATGAAAAAATCGAGTCATCATGAATCAAAATCCATCTCAGAATCCGGTCCGGAATTTTCATAACCAACATCAGGAGGTAAATTGGGGCTTTCTGCAGCAGCCACTGCCAATTGGTCACACCTTTCATTTTCCGTATTTCCCGCATGTCCTTTGACCCAAACAAATCTGGGCTTGTACCGGACGTGAAGAGGGATATATAGACGCCAAAGGTCTGGGTTTTTCTTATTTTTAAATCCCTTCTTTTGCCACCCCCATAGCCATCCTTTTTCAATGGCATCAACCACATATTTGCTGTCAGAATAAATAGTTACAGGTATATCCCTTACTTTGATTTCCTGTAGGCCACGGATGACAGCAAGCAATTCCATTCTGTTGTTGGTAGTAAGACGAAAACCTTCAGAGAGTTCTTTCCTATGATGCTTGTATTTCAACACAACTCCATAGCCCCCGGGTCCTGGGTTGCCTTTGGCGGCTCCATCTGTATAAATTGTAATCATCTAACAAATTAAACTCAAGTTTTAGCAATGGAACAATCCATTCCCACAAGATTTAAATACACCCTTAAATTTTAAATTGAACTTATCCCATTTCACCTGTATAAAGGGCTCCCTTGAAAATTTTGATGGCGATGGAGAGCAAAATAATGCCAAAAATCCTCCTCAGCACATCAAGTCCTGTTTTACCCAATTTTCTTTCCAACCAATTGGTGCTCTTCAATACTAAATAGACAACACCCAAATTGATTATTATTCCAATAGCAATGTTGAGTTGGCTATATTCAGCCTTTAAGGTCAATATGGTGGTAAGAGTCCCTGCCCCAGCGATCATGGGAAAGGCAATGGGAACTATGGAAGTGCTTGTGGTAGAAGCTTCAGGATCAGGTTTAAACAACTCAATGCCCAAAATCATTTCTGCGCCCAAGGCAAAAATTATCAATGCCCCTGCAATTGCAAAGTCCTCAACCCCAATGCCGAACAAAGACAGAATTGACTTCCCTATCAGCAGAAATAGCAACATGAGGATGCCTGCAGCAATTGTGGCTTTGCCTGACTGAACATGACCTACTTTTTTTCTCAGGTTGATGATCAATGGAATCGAACCCAAAATATCAATTACTGAAAACAGGATAAGGGTAACAGAAAATATTTCTTTTAAATTAAACATGATCAATATTGTTTCAGAAATCCGATCAACTTTTCAAATTCCACGTCATTGATCGCAGGAAAATTAGCAATTCTAAAGCTTGTAGGTTTTAAAGGACCATAACCACTACCCATTTGCATCCCATTTTTTTCTGCCTCTCTTTTAATTTCACTGATAAACTCTTCCTTTCCAGAAATGGCCAATACCGTACTACTTCTTGCCTCAGGGTTTTGTATCAGCATTCTGAGTTTGGAAGTATGCGCAATGGTATCCTCTAATGTTCTCATTCTTGATCTGGTCTTGCTGTCTATATGCTGGATTTCAGGAATATCCTGTAAAACCCTATATAAAAGATAGATTCCAAAAACATTGGGCGTATAATGTGTTTGGTAGTTTTCGGCATTTTCAAGCATGAAACTCAAACTATTGTATCTACCTCTTTCTCCCTTTTCTTTGACTTTTGAAATGGCCTTAGGAGAAAGCAACAGGATACCCAGACCTGCCGGCAATCCAAAACATTTTTGGACCGATGCATACCAAATATCTGCGATTTCAAAATCAAGCTCAATCCCTGCCATAGATGAAGTGGTATCGACTGCAATCATTTTTTCAGGATATTTATTGGCTATATCCGCGATCAATTGGTTGCTGACCTGGGTAGCATTGGAAGTTTCATTTTGGGTAACGGCAATCACATCAAATTCATCTCCTATAGCCAGGGATTCCACCTGAATTGTTTCATCCGGTTCAATTTTATGGGCGATTGACTTTGGTTCAATATATCGTGCATAATCAAACCATTTTTTACCGAAAGAACCTGAGAAAATATGGAAACTGGCAGATTGAACCAGAGACTGGGTGATAATTTCCCAGTTTTCAGTAGCAGAAGAAGTAAAAAGCAATTTATATCCTTCAGGCACATGCAACTTTTCTTTCATCAAGGTTTCTGTCTCTTGGTAAAGAGACATAAAAGCAGCAGAGCGGTGATTCGCACTTAAAATTCCTTTTTGGTAGGCTTCCTGCATATATTTTGGAAGACTATCGTAGACTTTTGAGGGGCCTGGGGCGAATGTGATCATGATTTTTGAGTCTTTATAAAATATTCGATTCCAAGTTCATAGCCGATCAAACCCAAACCTGAAATCATACCAATACATTCTTTAGTGATTATACTCTTATGTCTGAATTCTTCCCTTTTATAGATGTTGGAAATGTGGACCTCCAAAACCGGGGTTTTAACACTTGCTATGGCATCTGAAAGGGCCACTGAGGTATGGGTATATCCCCCTGCATTGAGTAATATAGCATCAAAACTAAATCCTACTTCATGGATTTTATCAATTAGATTACCTTCAATATTGCTTTGGTAATAATGAAGATCAATTTCAGGAAACTTCTCCTTTAAGCTTTCAAAATAAGCTTCAAAGGTCACACTGCCATAAATTTCGGGTTCTCTCTTTCCTAGCAAATTCAGATTCGGCCCATTAATTATTAAGATTTTCAAAATTTTTAAAAGAATTAGTGGTTGTATTTTTACTTGCCCAAAGTTATTTCATTATTAAGAGATTACACAGATTTCTCCATATTAAACTTTTTACAATCAGGAAGCCGGCTTCAAAAAATTCCAAGAAGCCTTTTCAGGTGCACCTTTTCTTTTCGGAATTTTTATTTGCCTAAATTTCTACCTTAATTCAAAACTCAAATAAACCGACCAAAAATTTCATGGCTGCCAATTGGGAATCCAGTCTTCGTCAATTCCAACATTACCTTAAAATTGAAAGGTCTTTGAGCAAAAACTCCATTTTAGCCTATTTACAGGACATGGAAAAGTTGAGCAGGTTTATGGAAAGCCAATTTCCAGAGGTAAAGCCCTCAGAGGTAAAACTGGAACATCTTAGGTATTTTATCAACGGATTGGGGGAACTGGAAATATCTGAATATACCCAGGCAAGAATCATTTCCGGAATTAAGGCATTCTATCGTTTTTTGATGTATGAAGACCAGATCAAAGAAGACCCCGCGCAGCTTTTGGAAGCTCCTAAATTGGGAAGGAAATTACCTGACACTTTAAATTACCAGGAAATTGTTCAAATCCTGGAGGGAATACCACTAGGAGAACCTGAAGGACATAGAAACAGAGCCATGCTCGAAATCCTCTACAGCTCCGGACTACGGGTTTCTGAACTTACGGATTTAAAATTATCCAATGTGTATGCGGATATTGGTTTCTTGAGGGTAATTGGAAAGGGGAATAAAGAAAGATTGGTTCCCATTGGAAAAGATGCTTTAAAATACCTGAAATTGTACGTAGAAGAAGTAAGGAATCAAATGACTCCTGCCAAGGGGCATGAACAGTTTGTTTTCTTAAACCGAAGGGGTAAAAAACTGAGCAGGGTAATGGTATTTCTGATCATCAAAAAACAAGTTGAACTGGTCGGGCTCAAAAAAAATGTAAGTCCCCATACCTTCCGCCATAGTTTTGCTACCCACTTAATAGAAGGCGGGGCTGATCTCAGGGCAGTGCAGGAAATGCTTGGACATGAGAGTATCACTACTACGGAGATTTATACCCATTTGGACAGGGATTACCTGAGACAAGTATTGAACGAGTTTCATCCCAGAAAATGATCTTTTTATAAATCATGAAATATTCCCCACAGAGTTTTAAGATTTCCTTTAATTTTACGGTCAAAATCAATAATCCCAAAAGTGTATAAGGCAATCATCAAACCTCTACTTTTCAGGAAAAACGCAGAAGATGCTCACCACTTCACTTTTTCTTGGATCAAAAAAATTTTCAACCTTCCCCTATTAAAACCTATCATCAATGGTTTTTTTTCCTATGAAAATCCTGTTTTGGAAAGAGAGGTTTTTGGGTTGAAATTTAAAAATCCTGTCGGTCTGGCTGCCGGATTTGATAAAGATGCAAAATTAATTGATGAAATGGCGATGTTGGGATTTGGTTTTATTGAAATAGGAACCTTGACCCCTAGGCCCCAAGAGGGTAATCCATTGCCCAGACTATTCAGGTTACCCAAGGACCAGTCCTTAATTAACAGGATGGGTTTCAACAACGGTGGGGTAGATGAAGCTGTTTTCAGACTTAAAAAAAGAAAAACCTCCATTATCATTGGAGGGAACATAGGAAAAAACAAAAGTACACCAAATGACCATGCTGTGGATGATTACCTCTATTGCCTGGAAACATTACACCCTTATGTGGATTACTTTGTGGTGAATGTAAGTTCTCCCAATACCCCCAATTTAAGAGATCTTCAGGAAAAAGAGCCCTTAAAAAACCTCTTGACGGAGGTTAAAAAAGCAAACGACAAAAAGAAAAAGCCTAAACCTATCCTCCTAAAAATTGCACCGGATCTTACGGTGGGACAATTGGATGACATCATTGAAATTGTGATGGAGACCAAGATTGATGGCGTCATTGCTACCAATACCACAATAGATAGAAGCAACCTGAAAACAGCAGAAGAAGAAGTTAAAGCCATAGGTGCCGGTGGGGTCAGTGGCAGGATTCTTGCGAAAAGAAGTACAGAGGTCATCCGGTATTTGGCCAGCCAATCCAATCACGCTTTCCCAATTATTGGCGTAGGCGGGATTTTCAATGCGAAGGATGCTATAAATAAACTGGAAGCTGGTGCTTCTCTTGTACAGGTTTACTCTGGAATGATTTACGAAGGCCCGGGGATGGTCAAATCGATAAAAAAAGGTTTGGCCGAATATTTGGGCAAGCAATAAAAAGATATCTTTAAAATTCATTTATATTCAATCCCATAAAGAGATTGACTGCAAAGTACAATGGCTTCAGAAACACCCCGATCAAATACTTTTAGGAAAAAGAACGAACCCAAATCCAAGCAAAAAACAAGTGGAAAAAGTAATTTCTCTTTGTCTTTTGTAAAAGACAAAAGGTTACCGCTGACCCTAGGAATCATTCTTATTTCTTTGTCCATCTTTATGGTATTTGCCTTCATCAGTTATTTATTTGAAGGTAAAGCTGACCAAGATCTGGTGGTTTCCCAAATTGATCAGGATATTAGATCCACTGCTGAAGAAACAAGGAACTGGTTGGGTTTGTTAGGGGCACAATTATCCCATGTTTTTATCCATAAATGGTTTGGAATAGCTGCTTTTCTCTTTCCTCCATTTGTTTTTTTGATAGGTTTCAAACTTGCCTTTAAAAAATCCCTATTTTCTCTTTCCAGATATGCAGTATTTGCCCTTTTTTTTACATTCTGGCTTTGTCTGCTTACGGGATACCTTGTCCAAAAAACATCAGGTTATCATTTGATCGGTGACCTGAGTGGTGGTTTTGGTATTGAATTGGGTATCCTGGCCGATAATTTTTTAGGCTGGGGTACATTCCTGATTATCGGGGGTTCGTTGCTGATCTTTGTGATATATTATTTGAATATTGACCAGTTTAATTGGTTCTTAAGTTCAGATAAAAACGCTTCTCTGGAGCAGGATTCAGAAAAACCATTGACCTCTTCACCTTTCAATATGGATAATCTCGATGAGGATGGAGAATTTGATGACGAAATTGAAGAGGAAGAAGATATTGAGGATGATGGGAACACTTGGACACTGAAAACAGATGAAAAAACTCCAAAGCAGGGAATTTCTTCTCCTGTATTTAATATTGAAGGAGAATCTACCATTCAAGAAGACTCTCCAAATGAACCATCTGTCCTTGAAGAGAAGAAATTCTCTGTTGTCAAAGCAGATGGAGAGGAGAAAACGGCAGAAGAAGTAGAAAACCTTGATCCTTATGATCCCAAATTGGACTTGCCTCATTACCAATATCCAACCCTTGACCTGCTGAACAACTATGATTTCCAAAAAGTAACTGTATCCAGGCAGGAGCTTGAAGAAAATAAAAATAAGATTGTTGAGACCCTGGTCAATTTTAAAATAGGAATCCAGGAAATCAAAGCGACAATTGGTCCGACAGTTACTTTATATGAAATTGTTCCTGATCCGGGAGTCAAAATTTCCAAAATTAAAAATTTGGAAGATGATATTGCCCTGAGTTTGGCCGCATTGGGCATCCGGATAATCGCCCCAATGCCAGGAAAGGGAACTATTGGTATTGAGGTGCCAAATAAAAACAGGGAGTTAGTTCCTGCCAGATCGGTAATTGGCACCGAAAAATTCCTGAAAAGCGACAAAGATCTTCCGGTAGCTTTAGGGAAAACCATTTCCAATGAGGTATTTGTCATTGATTTGGCCAAAATGCCCCACTTACTGATGGCAGGTGCCACTGGTCAGGGTAAATCAGTTGGGCTGAATATGATACTTGCATCTTTGGTCTACAAAAAACATCCATCACAACTAAAATTTGTATTGGTAGATCCAAAAAAGGTGGAATTGACGCTCTTTAATAAAATTGAAAGACATTTTCTGGCCAAACTTCCCGGTTCAGAAGAAGCAATTATCACAGACACAAAAAAGGTAATCTACACGCTCAACTCTCTTTGTATAGAAATGGATAACCGTTACAACCTTTTGAAAGAAGCTGGTTGTAGGAATCTAAAAGAATACAATGCCAAATTCATTGCCAGAAAACTCAATCCTGAAAAAGGTCACCGTTTTATGCCTTACATCGTTTTGGTAATTGATGAATTGGCTGACCTGATGATGACAGCTGGGAAAGAAATTGAGGGGCCAATAGCAAGGTTGGCCCAATTGGCAAGGGCAATTGGAATCCATTTGGTTGTAGCCACCCAAAGACCATCCGTCAATGTTATTACCGGTATCATAAAAGCCAATTTCCCGGCGCGTTTATCTTTCCGCGTGACTTCAAAAATAGATAGCCGTACCATTCTTGATTCCGGAGGAGCTGATCAATTGATAGGCATGGGGGATATGTTATTATCTCATGGTTCGGATGTGACCCGTTTACAATGTGCTTTCTTGGATACCCCAGAGGTTGATGCCATATGTGATTGGATTGGGGAGCAAAAAGGTTATCCGGATGCTTACCTTCTTCCTGAGTTTGAAGGTGAGGATGGGGATAACGGGGTGGCGGACATTGATCTTGCCGACAGAGATCCATTATTTGATGAAGCGGCCAAGCTTATTGTCCTTCACCAGCAGGGAAGTACCTCTTTGATTCAAAGAAAATTAAAATTGGGTTATAACCGTGCAGGTAGGATTGTAGATCAATTGGAGGCAGCAGGAATAGTCGGTCCTTTTGAGGGTAGCAAAGCAAGAGAAGTTTTAATTCAGGATGAAGCGAGTTTGGAACGGTTATTGAACAACCTCTAAATTACCCAAATAAGCTTCCTGACAAGGAAAATTCAATAAGTATCATGTTTAAAAAATTATTAATCACCTGTTTTCTTTTTAGTGCTGTTGCCCATTTTTCTTTTGCCCAAAAAGATCCAAAAGCAAAAGAGATTCTCGATGGGGTAAGCCAAAAATACAAGACATTAAAAGGGCTGAGAGCAAGTTTTGATTTCTCTTATGAAGATTTGGTGGATGGAAGAAGCCAATCCCAAACTGGGGAAATTGCCATTAAGGGTGATAAATACCATTTGAAACTTCCTGAACAGGAAATTTTCAATAATGGAAAAACAGTCTGGACTTATATTGAATCCGGAAACTACAAAGAAGTAACCATCAATAATGCCAGTGAGATGGAAGACGAGCTGACACCTTCATCTGTGTATACCATCTACCAAAAAGGATATAATTACCGATTAATGGGAGAAAAAACTGAAAATAAGGTCGTCATTCAGGAGATTGAATTACTGGCTGTCAATCAAGGGGCCCCTTTCAAAAAAGTATTGCTTCGCGTGGACAAAGTCAACAAGGACCTAATTGGTTGGGAAATATTTGATGATCAGGGCGGAATATTTAAGTACCGGTTTAAATCCATTAACACCAACGCAGATATCCAAGATGATTACTTCACTTTCAATCCTCAAAAATACGGGAAGATAGAAATTATTGATCTTCGTTGAATTTAAATCCTGCATCACATGCAGGATTATTTTTTATCCCTATTTTTGAAAAAAATCCAGCAATGAACCGTCAGGAGTTATTCGGCCAAATTTTAAAAAAGAAATCATTTTTATGTGTGGGTCTGGATACCGACCCTGGAAAAATCCCTTCTCATTTATTAAAAGGAAAAGATCCCATATTTGAATTCAACAGACAAATCATTGAGGCAACCGCTGAATTTGCAGTAGCTTATAAGCCCAATATTGCGTTTTATGAGGCCTTAGGGCCTAAAGGTTGGGAAAGTCTTCAAAAAACCTTGGATTACATACCTAAAGATATTTTTTCAATTGCTGATGCCAAAAGAGGTGATATTGGCAATACTTCTTCTCTTTATGCCAAAGCTTTTTTTGAAACTATGGATTTTGACTCCATTACTGTAGCCCCATACATGGGTGTGGACAGTGTAAAACCCTTTCTGGAATTTGAAGGGAAATGGGTGATATTATTGGCCCTGACATCAAATGAAGGAAGCATGGATTTTCAGATGGAACTTTCTAAAGAAGGAAAACCTTTATTTCAGGAAGTTTTGGAAAAAAGCAGTAAATGGGGCAGTCCTGAAAATTTAATGTATGTTGTTGGTGCGACAAGAGGGGAGAAAATTGCTGAAGTCAGGAGAATTGTACCTGACCATTTCTTCTTAGTTCCAGGAGTTGGAGCTCAAGGTGGAAGCCTGGAGGATGTGGCAAAGTACGGGATGAATGCCCAATGTGGACTGCTTGTGAATTCCTCAAGAGGAATTATTTATGCAGGAGGTGGAATCAACTTTGCGGATTCAGCTAAACAAGAAGCTTCCAAAATACAGTTGGAAATGGAGGTATTATTGGAGAAGTACCTACACAAATAAAAAGATTTTTTTTACCATCATTTTAAAAGTCAGGATTTCCTGTTTCAAATAAAGGAATTTCATAGTAAATTAAGGATTATTTTATTTATCCAATTGTTTCATCTAAATCTAACTTTTTGACTATGGATTTTCAAGAAAACTTTCTTCATGCGGTATGGAAATACCAGTATTTTGACAAAACAAATCTTCAGACAACCAATGGGGACCCTATTGAGATCAAAAAAATCGGTTTTCATAATTTACACGAAGGACCTGATTTTTTAGAATCTCATATCAGAATTTACAATATTGATTATTTCGGCCACGTGGAAATCCACAGGAAGGCTTCCGAATGGATGACCCATGAGCACCACAAGGATGAAAGGTACAACTCAGTGATTTTGCATGTGGTTTATGATGAGGATAGGGCAATTACCCATAAGGATGGGACAATCATTCCAACATTGGAACTTAAAGGAAAAATTCATCTGGAGGTACTGAGAAATTTTGAAAAACTCAGCGATGGTAAAGATGAAATTTTATGCGGCTCAAGGATCATGGAAATCCCTTCTATTATCAGGTTTTCAATGCTGGAAAAATCACTGATTGAACGATTAGAAGCAAAATCAGCAATTATTGACCGGATTTTAAAATCCACTAAAAATGATTGGGAAGAAACATCCTATCGATGGTTGTTTCTTTGTTGTGGATTTAAAACCAATGGTGATTCCATGTTGAAACTTGCTGAAAGCATTCCATTAAAAACGCTAAAAAAACACAGTGAGAGGATACCATCCTTGGAAGCCTTATTGTTTGGTCAGGCAGGTCTTTTACCAGAATCTTCTCTTGATGAATTCAGTATTTATTTAAAAAAAGAATATGATTTTTATCAGAAAAAATACCTTTTAAAACAATTGGTAAAATTTGAGGATTGGAAGATGATGGGAGTTCGACCACAAAATTTCCCTTATCAAAGAATCTCTCAATTGGCAATGATTTTGCACAAAGAACCCAATTTGTTTGCTTCAATTTTAAAGTATGGACAGACTTTTAATCAGATCCTTCCAATATTCCAAATCGAAAGATCTAATTATTGGCAATACCATTACAGGTTGGGGGTAAAGGCACCTAGGAAAATCAGCAAAAACCTAAGCAAAGATACTATTAACCTACTTCTTATCAATTTTGTAACGCCTTTATGGTATGGTTATGGAAAGTACATACAGGATGATACCTGGAAGGAAAAAGCTTTGGACCTATTACAGGAAATAGGGAGCGAAAACAACTTTATTATAAGAAAATTTATACTTCATGGATGGCAAGCGGGCAATGCCTTCGACAGTCAGGGAATGATTGGGTTATACCAGGAATATTGTAAAAGGAAGAAATGTCTTGACTGTAAAATTGGCCAGAATCTACTTAAACCCAAAAAGAAGTGATTTTGCTTTAAAGTGCGAATTGCTTTACTTTTGCCTTCCAATTCATATAAGTATGGACAAACCTGTCATTATTTTAGGAGCCAAAGGAATAGCACATGCTGCCCTGGAGATTTTCAACAGTAACCAAGTAATTGTTTACGGATTCTTGGATGAAGATGAAAAGCTACATGGAACAGAAATCAATGTTGTCCCTATTCTGGGCCATCCTGAAGATGAAGGATTCCTCAAACTTATCGGAAAAAAATGTGAGGCATTTGTTGCGGTTGATGACAATAAGTACCGGCAGTTTTTGGTAAAAATGTTGAATGACACAAGAAAAGTTCAGCCAATCAATGCGATCCATGAAACTTCTTATGTCTCAACAGATGCTGCCATTGGTCACGGAAACTTCCTCAATGCCAAGGTAAATATTGGGGCAGGATCAAAAATAGGCAGTCACTGTATTTTAAATACAGGAGCCATTGTTGACCATCAGGTGCAAATCGGAGATTTTGTACAGATCGGTGCAGGTGCCATCATCAATGCCGGTGTGGTTATAGAAAAAGGAGCATTTATTGGCTCTGGTGCTGTGATTGTTTCTGGGGTCACCATTGGAAAAGATGCGCGGATAGGGGCTGGTTCAGTCGTGATATCAGATGTGAAAGAAGATCAAACTGTATTTGGAAATCCTGCTGCACCATTTAAAAAATAATTCATTTTACTTTAAATAAACCAAAACACCCTGCCGGAAACAGGGCTTTAGTTATGGAAAACAAAGATTACAGCATTCTGCTTTATTACTGCTATGCCTCAATAGAAGATACTGAAGCATATAGAGAAGAACATCACTTGTTCTGCGTTGAACACAATATCCGTGGACGTATCATAATTTCACCGGAAGGTTTAAACGGCACAGTTTCTGGACTGAAAGAAGATTGCGAAAAATACATGGCTTATATCCATGCGGATCCAAGGTTTGCAAAAACCGAATTTAAAATAGACAGCCATGACAAACATGCCTTTGCAAAGATACATGTGAGGGTAAAACCCGAAATCGTGCACAGCAGTCTCAGGCATATTGATCCCAATACAAGAACAGGAAAACACCTGGAACCTGAGGAATTCAAGCTACTTAAGGACCAGGAAGATGTGGTTATTCTGGATGTACGATCCAATTATGAACATGAGCTGGGAAGGTTTAAAAATGCCATTACTTTAGACATTGATAATTTCAGGGATTTTCCCGAAAAGGTCAAAGAACTGGAACACCTGAAAAATAAGAAAGTTTTAACTTATTGTACCGGGGGGATCAAATGCGAAAAAGCTTCAGCCTTTCTTCTTGAACAAGGTTTCCAGGATGTTTATCAACTTCACGGGGGAATCATTAAATATGGCATGGAGGCTGGCGGAGAAGATTTTGAGGGAAAATGTTATGTATTTGATAATAGAATCGCAGTGGATGTCAATAAAGTAAATCCTTCTGTGATATCGACCTGTCATGTTTGTGGTACAGTTTGCGACAGAATGGTAAACTGTGCCAATCCATCTTGTAATGAGCATTTGCCGATCTGTGAAAATTGTGGATGGGAACTGGAAGGGGCATGCTCAGTGGCATGTAAAGAGCATCCTGAAAAAAGAACATATGATGGTACAGGTTATTACCAGAAAAATACCAATGGGTATAACCCATATAAAGGATTATTTAGAAGACAGGATAAAGAAAAAGTTAAACATTTGATCCATGGAGAAAAGAATCCCGGAGTCAGAACTGATCATCAATCCTGACGGAAGCATCTACCATTTGAATTTGAAGCCAGAACACCTGGCTTCAACTATTATTGCTGTTGGCGATCCTGACAGGGTTGAAAAAGTTTCAAAATATTTTGATAAAGTAGATGTCAAACTCTCCAAGAGGGAATTTGTAACCCACACAGGTTGGCTCAATGGCCAGCAAATTACAGCCATAAGCACAGGTATGGGTACGGACAACATTGAGATTTTCATGACTGAACTGGATGCCATCGTCAATATAGATCTCAAAACAAGACTTCCAAAACCCAAACATACCACCTTGAATATTATTAGAATTGGAACTTCTGGTAGTATGCAGGAGGATATCCCTGCCGGAGCTTTGCTTGCTTCAGAATATGGAATAGGCTTGGACAGTCTTATGACTTTTTACAAAACTGTTTTTTCAGATTTTGAAAAAAATATGGGGAAAGAGGTCAAGGAAAAACTTGATTTACCTTTCACTCCATATTGCATAAAAGGGTCAACCCATTTAATGGAACAATTGGGAAAAGGGCTTCTTATTGGCAATACAGTTACCTGTCCTGGATTTTTTGGTCCACAGGGAAGAAAAGTACGGATTTCTCCGGCAATACCGGACATCATTGAAAAACTCAGTGCTATTACTGTTTCAGGACAGAGGCTTACCAATTTTGAAATGGAAACGGCCGGATATTATGCCATGGGACGCTTGCTTGGCCATGAGGTGATCAGCTTAAATGCTATAATTGCCAACCGTATTACCCAACAATTTGCCAGGAATCCTTATGAGATTGTTGACCGATTGATCCAACATACCCTCCTTCAAATCACAAAAGGATAATCCTTTTATAACTTCACAATAATTTTTTCACAGCTACCGCTGGTGTAAGTAATTACCTTCTAATCAAAAAATACATGTTTATACCTGGGTTATCAAAACCATTCCGGGTATCTCACGTTGTTAAATATAGGTATTTTGTATTTAAAATTGAATTATTTGTCAATTTTTACTCTATCAAATACTGGCAAATTTTCAATTTCAAAATAATTATTTATTTTTTTTAAAATAAAAAAATTTATAATTAAAAATTAACAAAATAAAAAATATTTAATCAATAAAATAAAATAAATAAGAAACAAATACTTATAAAAATAACCATAAAATGAAATCTGTTTTATCATATTTTATACTCATTATATTATTTTTTTTATCTATTGGAATACAAGCCCAAACATTCACCATTAAAGGAAAAGTGACAGACAAGGAATCTGGGAATCCTATGGAATTTGCAAATATAGCTTTGTTGAATCCCAATGATTCTTCCCTTGTGACTGGTACCATGTCAGAATTGGACGGGAGCTTTTCATTTGAATCAGAGAAAGGAGATTTCATATTAAGAGTCGGTTTTATTGGATATGAAAGTGCTTTCAAAAATATTTCAATCGGAGAAAGAAGTGTTTTGAATGTAGGTAATATCCGGATCGAGACCGATGCCACAAATCTTCAGGAAGTTGTAGTGGAAGGGGTTACTTCCATGTTTGAAAGCGATATAGATAAAAGATCCTATAATGTAGAAAACAGTATAGTCGCAGAAGGGGCTACTGCAACTGAATTATTAGAAACGCTTCCTTCTATTCAAATTGATGATGAAGGGGGAATTTCTATGAGGGGCAGTGGAAACATCCTGATCTATATCAATGGAAGGCCTTCTAATCTATCAGGTGATGATTCAGAAAATATCTTAGCTCAATTTCCGGCAAATAGTATTAAATCCGTTGAGCTGATTACCAATCCTTCTTCTAGGTATGATGCTGCAGGTGTAGGGGGAATTATCAATATTATTCTTAAGAAGAATGAAAGAACCGGTTTGAACGGTCAGGTAAATGCATCTGTTGGAACAAGAGACAAATATACCGCAGGAATCAATCTAAATTACGGAACTGAGAAAATGAATATTTACGGTTCTTATAATTTCCAGGACAGAAGATTATTCAGAGAAGGTGAGGGATTAAGAGAATCTTTCAATCCGAACACCTCTCCCTTTTTGAACCAAAATAATTATGGCGAAAACTACAACACTTCCCATCTGATGAGGGGAGGAATCGATTTCAATTTTACGGAAGAAAAAACCTTGGGGATATATATTCAAGGTAATATCCGGGACAGATACAGTTTCAATGAATTGAACCAAAGGAATGAAAATTCTTCCAGGCAATTGGACAGCTTATTTGTAAGAGATACAGATTCCAAAAGACAAAGTTATAACATTGAAACTGGCATCAATTACACCTGGGAAATTGACGCTTTGGGCCAAAGGCTGTATTCCTCCGCTTCTTTCTCCTATGATGACCGCCTCCAGGAAGAATTCTATGACCAGGCATTTTTCAATGAATCCAACGAAGAGGTAATTTCTAAAAAGTTACTCCAATTCAATGAAAGACCCCAATGGAGTAGGTTTTATATCCTTCAATTAGATTATGAGAAACCATTCAGAGATAGAGGAAAGCTGGAAACTGGATTAAAGGGAACCTTTGGGGAATGGAACCGTGAACAGGATTTTTATCAAGGGGATATAAACAATGAATTCCGATTAGAACAGAATGATTTTTTCAGTGATGGATTCAACTTTAAAGAAGATGTTTACGCAGCATATGGCATTTACAGGAATTCTAAAGGCAAATTAGGATATCAGGCTGGTTTAAGAGCAGAATATACAGAGACCATCTCCCTTCAAGAGAGCAATCAAAATGTGGTAGTCAACAATTATTTCAATCTTTTCCCAAGTGCTTATTTATCCTATAATCTTGGCCAGGAGGAAGAATTTACAGCTAATTTCAGTAGAAGAATCAACCGTCCCAATATGTGGGGGCTCGCTCCAATTTACAGGGTATCGGATTTATATAATTTATCCATCGGTAATCCCTATTTACAACCTGAATTTACCAACAGTTATGAGTTAGGGTATATGAAAGGTTGGGAAAAATACTTGCTGAACGGTACCCTTTATCATAGATACTCTACTGATATTCTGACCAGGGTATTAAACGTTGATGAGAATAACGTGGCTACACAAACCCGCGAAAACGCCAATAGCAGAAGTGAACTGGGTTTTGAACTGATCAATCAGATCCAGGTAACGCAATGGTTTGATGCAACTGTTACAGGCAATCTGTTTTATTCTGAATTAATTGCAGACAATATCGAAGAAGGGCTTGTCAATTCCAATTTTAGTTGGACAGTAGCCCTCTTGGCCAATATGGCTGTTCCTAATTTTGCCACCTTTCAAATCCAGGGTAATTACCGGGGTCCGATTGTCTTGCCGCAAGGTCAGATTGAACCACTGTGGGGCATCAATGCTGGAGTAAGAAAAAACATCATGAATAATAAAGCTACAGTAAGTTTGAACGTCAGTGATATCTTCAACACGAGGATTTTTAGAATAAAAACAGAAGATCAAAACTTTGTCCAAAACAATATGTTTAACCGGGAAACAAGAATCGGAACCTTATCTTTCACCTATAGGTTTGGGGGTTTTAAAGATAGAAATGGGAGAAACAGGGACAGAGAAGAATTTGATGAGGACATGGATTTTTAAATCACATGTAACCTAAAGAAACTCTCTTTATTTTTTTGGAAGTAATTATCTTTAATGATCCACTCAATTTTTCTGATAGTTGAGAACTATGAAAATTTATTGATAAGCTCAGGACACATGGAAGTACATACCCCAAAAGAAATAATTAGATGTCTTAAGGAATTATCAGATTTGAAAAAAGCTGAATTTTTTCCAAGATTCTTTAAAACCGGACCTGGAGAATATGGAGAAGGAGATAAATTTTTGGGTGTGACTGTCCCATATCAACGCAGTGTTGCCAAAAAATTTGAAAAGTCAATAAACCTCTCCCAAATCGAAGAACTTATGGCCTCAGAATACCATGAGGTTAGACTTACCGGTCTTTTCATGTTGGTCGCAAAATTTGAGAAAACTAAAGATTCACTGGAAAGGAAAAGAATTTTTGATTTCTATTTAAATATCCGGCATCAAATCAATAACTGGGATATGGTAGACGGTTCTGCCCCTCAAATTTTAGGCGGATGGCTTTGGGATAAAGACAGGGATATCCTTTACAAATTGGCCAATTCAGAGAACATTTGGGAAAATCGGATGGCCATATTGGCTACCTTCCATTTTATTAGAAAGAACGACTTTAAAGATATTATAGCCTTGGCTGAAAAATTACTCCACCATCCCCATGACCTAATACATAAGGCAGTAGGTTGGATGATTAGGGAAGTGGGAAAGCGCGATTATCAATTGGCTTATGATTTTTTGACCCAACATTACAAAAATATGCCCCGAACCATGTTAAGATATGCAATTGAAAAGTTTCATCACGATGTTAGGACTCAATTTATGAAAGGAAATATTTAGCGTAAACCAAATTCAATTAATTCAATACATACGTTACCATTGGCTTAAAGAAAAGGATAACTCCGGGCTTTGAATTTTAAAATTTGAACTTTGGATTTTGGAGTTTTTTAAGGAGTAATTTATCATTTAAAATTAACCATTTCCCATCCACTTATTCAATCCCATCCAATTCACTCAATTCCAGCCATCTCATTTCCAATTCTTCCAAAACTCCCTCAATTTCCTGTATTCTATTAGACCAATCAAGCAATGCCTGATGATCAACAGTTCCTGAGGTGATTTTTTCCACAAGAGATTTTTTTTCCTTGTTCAGTGTTTCAATTTGTTGGTTTATCTCCTCAAACTCCTTTTTTTCCTTGAAGCTGGCCTTATTTTTATTTAAGGGGGTTTCTGAGGATAATAAAGCAGGTTCCTTTGCAGAAGGTGTTTCCTTTTGAAGAGATTTTTGTTGCTTTTCCCATTCTCTGAAATCTGTATAGTTACCAGGAAAATCTTTGATTATACCCTCTCCTTCAAAAACAAAAAGATGGTCGACCAACCTGTCCATAAAATACCTGTCGTGGGAAACTATGATCAGACAACCTGGAAAATTGTCCAAAAACTCTTCCAAAGTGTTGAGGGTCATGATATCCAGATCATTGGTGGGTTCGTCCAAAATCAGGAAATTTGGACTTTTTATCAGTACCATTAATAGTTGAAGCCTTCTTCTCTCTCCCCCACTTAGTTTTGAAATTGGCGTATGCTGTTGTTTAGGAGGAAAACCGAATTTGGTTAAAAATTGGGAGAAGGTTATAGTTGACCCGCCTGCAATGCTCACCACTTCGGCAACATCTTTAACAATATCAATCAATCTCTTTTCCTCGTCAAATGAATCCTCTTCTTGCCGGTAATAACCAATAGCAGTAGTTTGACCCAAGGTTATTTTTCCCCTGTCCGGTTGCATAATCCCCGTCAACATATTTAAAAAAGTTGTTTTTCCAGATCCATTTGGGCCAACAATCCCGATTTTATCTCCCTTTTTAAAAGTATAACTAAAGCCTTTAACCAAAACTTTTTCATCAAAGGATTTTCCTAAGCTTTCAATTTCAATGATTTTATTCCCAAGTCTTTGAGAGACCACATTGAGTTCTATCTCCCTCTCCTCCCTTTTTTGAAAGGCCTTTTCTTTGGTCTCTTCAAATGCATCTACTCTATATTTAGCTTTTGTCCCACGTGCCTTGGGTTGTCTTCTGATCCATTCCAATTCTTTTTTATATAGACTTTTCGCCTTTTCCTGTTCAGTGGCTTCAATCTCCCGTCTCTCTGCTTTTTTTTCCAAAAAGTATCCATAATTTCCTAAATAGCGGTGAATGCTTCCATTATCCAGTTCAATGATCTGATTGGTTACTTTTTCCAAAAAATAACGGTCGTGGGTTACCATTAATATGGCAAGATTTGCTTTGGAAAGATAATCTTCCAACCACTCTATAGTCTCCAAATCCAAATGATTGGTAGGCTCATCCAACAATAGCAAATCCGGCTTCTCCAAAATGGCTTTGGCCAAAGCCACACGCTTTCTTTGGCCACCACTTAAATTACCTACCGCTAAATCCGTATCATGAAGGCCAAGTTTTCCCAAAACCTCCTTAATCTGATATTCATAATCCCAAGCCTGTAAAGTATCCATTTTTTCAAAAAGCCTTTGGAGGATATCACCGTTTTCCTTGCCCATCTCAGAATCCAACATAGCCTTATGGTAGTCCTCAATAACCTGCAAGGTTTCATTCTTACTCCCCTCAAAAATGGTTTGGTATATTGTCAGATTTCCGGTGAATACAGGGTTTTGATGTACATAAGACACTTTGATCTGTTGGTTTATGGCAATATTTCCCGCATCTGCCACTTCTATGCCCATAATAATTTTCATCAAAGTGGACTTCCCTGCACCATTTATACCAACAAGGGCAATCTTTTGACCCTGATCAATACCAAATGAAATATTCTGAAAAAGTTTACGCTCGCCAAATGACTTGCTTAGGTTTTCTACGGATAGGTAATTCATGCCCCAAAGATAGGTCAAATAAATATTCTAAGGTTGAAAATCCTTCTCTTTGAAGAATAAATAAAAAGCCTATTTTTGTATTTATGCTATCTAAAAAGACCAAATATGCTTTACATGCCCTCACCTACTTGGGCAAACACAGGGATCAAAAAACCGTACTTATTCAGGATATTTCAGAAGAATATGGGATTTCCCATAAGTTCTTGGAAAATATCCTATTGGAGCTTAAAAAGGCCGGGTTTTTAGGTAGCAAAAAAGGTAAAGGGGGCGGATATTATCTGATCAAAGATCCGAAGGATATTCCTTTGTCCAAAATTATCAGGTTATTGGATGGGCCTATTGCACTGCTACCCTGTGTAAGCCTCAATTATTATGAACCCTGTGTGGAATGTAAAAATGAAGAACAATGCGGTTTAAAAAAAGTCATGCTTCAAGTTAGAGACGAAATGCTTAATGTGCTGGAAAACAAGACATTAGCTGATATTTTAGAAAAAGAATAAATTTTTTTTCAGATTACCCTAGTTTTTTTATAGGTTTTATGTAGTTTTGTTTTTAAAACTATTTGAAATATGCTTTTAGATCAGTCAATTAAAAAGTGGTTTGTCAATAATAAAGGCAAGGACAGTAACCTCAAAAGCTTTTTAAAGTCTATTTCCTGGAGGATTGTCGGCACACTTGACACCATGGTAATTTCATTTTTTGTGACGGGTCAATTGGTAATGGCAATTTCCATAGGGTCAATTGAAGTAGTGACAAAAATTATCTTGTATTATTTACACGAACGCGCTTGGGAAGGCGTAATAAAAATTGAAAAAAATGAGCCTGATAAACAACTTGCATAACTTAAGCAGAAAGATAGACCAACTCAGTCCAAATGAGGGTCTTGCCCTGTTAAGTGATTTATTCTTTGGTAAAATTGTTTTTTCTACCTCACTTGGTCAGGAAGACCAGGTCATTACGCATCTGATAGCATCCAATAAGCTTCCCATTCAAATATTTTCCCTGGATACTGGAAGACTTTTCCCGGATACTTTAGACTTATTGGATATTACAGAAAACCATTACAGCATAAAAATAAAGGTTTATTATCCTGAAAGGGAATCTGTTGAAAAGCTCGTCCATGAGATGGGAATCAATGGTTTTTACAATTCTGTAGAAAACAGAAAATCATGCTGTTATGTCAGAAAAGTGGAGCCTTTAAAAAGGGCTCTTCAAAACAACAGTGTATGGATAACAGGGCTTAGGGCAGAACAAAGTCCAAACCGGTCCGGCATGCAAAAAATCGAATGGGATGAGGCCAATCAGATCATTAAATACAACCCAATTTTAGATTGGACTTTTGATAAAATGATTGCGTATATTAAAGAGAACAAAATCCCTTACAACCCCCTTCATGAAAAAGGCTTTGTCAGCATAGGCTGCGCTCCCTGCACGAGAGCCATTCAACCAGGGGAGGATGTTAGGGCAGGCAGATGGTGGTGGGAAGAATCCAAGAAAGAGTGTGGTTTACATGCAAAGTGAGCATTAGGGCCTGAGATTTCAGAACAATTTGAATATGAAATTAGGAATGAAGAATTTTGAATTAAGAATTAAAGGGATCCAAACAAATGTCCCATACTTTTCAAAAGTAGCGGGTGGAATTTTTAATAAAATGAAAAACATAATCTGAACATAGACATGTCAAACTTATTTATACCTAATCCAAAAGAAGCGGAGTCAATCCAGATTTTGAGAGAAGTAGCTGCCCAGTTTGAAAGACCTGTTTTACTTTTTTCTGGGGGAAAAGATTCCATAACCTTGGTTAGACTGGCACAAAAGGCATTTTATCCAGCCAAAATCCCATTTCCTCTTTTACATATTGATACAGGGCACAACTTCCCTGAGACCATTGAATTCAGAGATCAATTGGTCAGGGAGCTAGGATTGGAATTGATTGTCAGGAATGTTCAGGATTCCATTAACCAAGGAAAAGTAGTAGAGGAAAGAGGAAGGTATGCCAGTAGAAATACATTGCAGACCACAACGCTTTTAGATGCCATAGAGGAATTCAAGTTTGATGCCTGCATTGGTGGGGCCCGAAGAGATGAGGAAAAAGCAAGGGCAAAAGAAAGGGTTTTTTCTGTTAGAGATGATTTTGGACAATGGGACGAAAAAAACCAGAGGCCGGAGTTATTTGATATGTTGAACGGAAAAATTCACCAGGGCCAGAATGTACGGGTTTTCCCAATTTCAAACTGGACAGAATTGGATGTTTGGGAATATATTAAAAATGAAAACATTAAAATACCTTCAATTTATTTTGCCCATAAAAGGGAAGTGTTTTTCCGTGATGGTTTGATCTGGACTGCCAATGAGCATGTATATAGGGAAAGCAATGAAACGGTAGTAGAAAAAATGGTAAGATTTCGGACTGTTGGTGACATGACCTGCACAGCTGCTGTTCTTTCCGATGCGACTACCTTGGATTCTGTAGTAGAAGAAATAAGACAATCTACTATCTCTGAACGCGGTGCCCGCATCGATGACAAACGCTCTGAGGCAGCCATGGAAAAAAGGAAGAAAGTCGGGTATTTCTGATTGTCGTCGTATTAAGTACAATGTACCAAAGAAAGGAATTAATGTAGTATCAAGAATGAAGAACGGATCTTTTCTTAAAACTGAAATCGCTTCATTTACCAGACTCTAGATTTAGTCTTAGGTCTTGCGTCTCACGTCTAAAATCTTAAATAATGGAAAACAGAAAACTTATAAAAATAGCAACCGCCGGTTCAGTTGATGATGGCAAGAGTACACTGATCGGAAGATTACTTTATGACACCAATTCCTTAACAACTGATAAGTTGGAAGCCATTGAAAAAACCAGCCGTCAAAGGGGATTTGATTATCTGGATTTTTCTCTTGCAACAGATGGCTTGGTGGCAGAAAGAGAACAGGGAATTACCATTGATGTGGCACATATCTACTTCAATACAGATAAAACAAACTTTATTATTGCAGATACACCTGGACATGTGGAATATACCCGAAATATGGTTACAGGAGCCTCCACATCTCAGGTCGCTATTATTTTGATCGATGCCAGAAAGGGGGTCATTGAACAGACATACAGACATTTTTTCATCAGTAATTTATTGCGCTTGGGTCATGTAATCGTAGCTATTAATAAAATGGACCTGGTGAATTATGATGAAGACATTTTTATCAGAATAAAAAATGACTTTGAGGCTTTGGTTGAAAAAAGTGATTTCAATTCAGACCAAATTACCTTTATTCCCATATCCGCATTAAAAGGTGAAAATATTGCCAAAAAATCAGAATTAATGCCTTGGTATGTGGGGAACACTTTATTGGATCATTTAGAAGTACTTGAAACAGAAGACCTTCACGAAAGTGGGGTGGCCAGATTCCCGGTACAATATGTCATTCGCCCTAAAACTGAAAAATTCCATGATTACAGGGGCTTTTCAGGTAAATTGTATGGAGATAATTTGAAAGTTGGGGATGAAGTCACCATTCTTCCATCAATGACCCAATCCAAAATCAAATCCATACAGTTTTTTGATCAAGAATATGAGGAAGCTACTCCTGGTTCTTCCATTACCATAAGGCTGGAGGACGAGGTCAATATTAGTAGAGGGGATATGTTGGTAAAACGATATGAGATACCAACTTCCGAAAAATCAGTAAGGGCTACCATATGTCAGGTTAACTCCAAACCGCTAAGAGTAGGTGATAAATTTACTTTGCAACATGGAATCAATAGGGTTATAGCCAAAGTGGAAAGTATTGACGCTCTTATTCATACGGACTTCTCAGGTGAGGAAAATGCCCAACAATTGAAATTAAATGATATAGGAAAAGTTAATTTCAAATTAAGCAAACCTATCCATTTTGACAGTTACAAAAAGAACAAATCAAACGGAAGTTTTATATTGATTGATGAAGGCAATTTTGATACAGTCAGTGTAGGATTTATTGAATAGAGCAATTTTATTACACAGGGCCATTAGGAAATGTGTATTTTAAATTTATTATTAAACCACAAAACCTATAGGGATAATTTTTAATTATGGAGAGTTTTAGAACAGAAATCGAAAATCCAATTGTAGAAAAGGACATCATAGAATTGGAAAAGAAAATCAGACTTTTTCGGGAAGGCAAAATTGACGAAGAGAAATTTCGAAGCCTAAGGTTGGCCAGGGGTGTCTATGGACAGAGGCAGCCAGGAGTCCAGATGATACGCATCAAGCTGCCATATGGCAAGGCAACCGGTGAGCAATTAAAACGGATTGCTGATGTTTCAGATAAATATTCTACAGGAAAACTCCACATTACTACCAGACAGGATATTCAGATCCATTATGTAAGCTTAGAGGAGACACCTGCACTATGGGCGGAATTGGAAAAAGACGATGTGACCCTTCGGGAAGCTTGTGGTAATACCGTCAGGAATGTTACCGCATCTGAAACCGCAGGTGTGGATCCAAAGGAACCTTTTGATGTAACGCCATATGCAGAATCTGTTTTTCAATACTTTTTAAGAAATCCCATCTGCCAGGAAATGGGGAGGAAATTTAAAATGGCATTCTCGGCATCAGAAGAGGATACAGCACTAAGCTATCTTCATGATTTGGGATTTATTCCCCAACTCAAAATTGAAAAAGGACAGGAAATCAGAGGATTCAAAGTTCTTTTGGGGGGTGGTTTAGGTTCTCAGCCCAGACATGCAGACTTAATCACTGAATTTTTGGCAACAGATGAATTGATTCCCTTTATTGAAGGAGTGCTAAGAATTTTTGACAGACATGGAGAAAGGGCAAGAAGGTTGAAAGCCAGAATGAAATTTTTGGTCAATGAAATTGGAATAGAAGCCTTTTTGGACTTGGTCAAAGAAGAACAAAAGGCCTTGCCTTTTAAAAAATATCCCATAAACCACAAAACCTATGAAAATTCAAGGATACTTCCTAAGCCGGCCTTCCCGGTTTCGGAAGAACCCCTTGATGTAAATTACGAACATTGGAAACTGACCAATATTTTCCCACAAAAACAAAATGGTTTTGTTTCCATAGGTGTCAAAGTTTTATTGGGTGATTTCAATACGGATCAGGCAAGACAATTGGCTAACTTGGTTAAGAAATTTGCAGGTAATGAAGTCAGGTTTACCTTAAGACAAAATATACTTATCAGAGATGTCCAAGAGAAAGCAATTCCGTTCTTTTATCATGAATTGAAAAAAATCGGATTGGCTGACGCCGGATACAATTCATTTGGAGATATCACTGCTTGTCCTGGAACTGACACCTGTAATTTAGGAATAGCAAGCAGTACAGGCATTGCCCAGGAGTTGGAAAGATTGATCTTGGCAGAATTTCCCCAATATTTAAAAAACAAGGACCTGACCATCAAAATTTCCGGTTGTATGAATGCCTGTGGTCAGCACAACATGGCGCATATTGGCTTTCAGGGCATGTCCATGAAAGTGGGCAAAACCGTGTTCCCTGCACTCCAGGTATTGTTGGGCGGTGGAACATTAGGCAATGGAAACGGCAGGTTTGCTGATAAAGTCATCAAAATACCCAGTAAAAGGGGCCCAGAGGCTCTTAGGATCCTGATAAAGGATTTTGAGGCCTTTTCCGAGGAAGGTGAAAGTTTCCTGAATTACTATGACCGAAAAGGTCAGATTTATTTTTATGACATCCTTAAGGTTCTTACAGATACAGATACCTTAACAGAAGCAGACCAGGTAGACTGGGGCAATGAGGAAGCCTATAAAGTCGCAGTCGGGGTAGGAGAATGTGCAGGCGTAGTTATAGATTTGATTGCGACACTCCTATTGGAAGCAAGGGAGAAGCTGGATCTAGCAAAAGAATCATATGTTGAAAAAAGGTGGTCAGACAGTATATACCATACCTATGCTGCCTTGGTAAATGCTGCAAAAGCCATATTGCTCAGTGAAAATAAAAGCACTAATTCCTATGCAAATATTATCGCACTTTTTGACGAAACATTTATTGAAAGTGGCAAAATTGACTTAGGGGGAAAATTTGGGGATATTGTTTATAAAATCAATAAAAATGAACCTTCAGAATCCTTTGCGAAATCATATTTCAAAGATGCAAATATTGTATTTGAAGCAATAAGCAGTTATAGGGAAAGGGAGGTGCTCGCATGATACAGTCAGTTAAACCAAAAGTGACCCTGGTCGGTGCGGGCCCGGGTGACCCCGAATTGATCACACTTAAAGCAATATTGGCATTGAATAAAGCGGATGTAGTACTTTACGATGCCCTGATAGACAAAACTCTCCTAAAACATGCTCCCGATAAGGCTATTAAAATATATGTAGGTAAGCGGGTAGGTAAACATTCCTGTCCTCAGGATGAAACCAATAGACTTTGTGTGGAGAACGCCCTTAAGCATGGGCATGTGGTCAGACTAAAAGGAGGAGATCCATTTGTTTTTGGAAGGGGGGCAGAGGAAATTGACTACATCGAAGCCTTTGGTATTCCGACTGAGGTGATACCAGGGATTACTTCCTCAATTGCGGTTCCTGCTTCAATCGGCATTCCTGTTACCAAAAGAGGGGTTTCAGAAAGTTTCTGGGTGATTACGGCTACCACGAGTTACGGAGAACTCTCCCGCGACATCGCCATAGCTGCCGAATCCACAGCTACGGTCGTCATCTTAATGGGGACCAAAAAACTAAACGAGATCGTGAAAGCATATTCAACAGCCGGCAAGTCTGATATTCCAGTAGCCATTATCCAGAATGGTACCACTAGGGAAGAACAATTTGTCGCAGGCACGATCAAAGACATAGCCTCCAAAGCCCATCAAGCAGGCATTGCCGCTCCGGCGATTATTATTGTGGGTGAGGTGGTGAAGGAAAGTTATCGATTGAAAGAAGTTTATGAACAAGTGATTCATGTTGCTCAATAAATTAAGATATTAATTGATACCTGCCGGCAGCAGGCGGGTTGGATATTAATGGATATTAGGTTCTTGTTCCTTCATGAGATCATATACGTACCCTGAACTCTAGGGGCTACCAAAATATCAAAATATCGCAAAGTGAATATCTACCAATATCCATCTTACATCTTGTTTCTTGTGCCTTAACTCTAATCTCTAGAACCATGAACACCCTCTATCCCATCTTCCTTAAAGTCCACCAACTCAACGTCCTCCTGGTAGGGGGTGGGTTTGTGGGAACGGAGAAACTCTCATTTTTGCTCAAAAGCAGTCCTGAAGCCCATGTGACTGCAATTTCCAAAGAATTTAATGAGGAATTTCTAGAGATAGCAAAATCAGCTCCTCATGTCACCTTGATTGAAGATGCTTACCATGAGAAGTATTTGGGGGGTAAACATATCGTGATTGCAGCTACCAATTCCCCTGAGGTAAACAAGCAAATTCATGATGAAGCCAAGGAGCGCTTTATCCTAGTCAATGTGGCGGACACACCTGAACTCTGTGACTTTTATTTGGGAGGAATAGTCACCAAAGGCAACCTGAAAATCGCCATTAGTACCAACGGCAAATCCCCGACAACAGCAAAGCGCCTAAGGCAACTATTGGAAGAAGTCCTTCCCGAAGAAATCGACGATCTATTGGAAAACCTCCACGCATACCGGGACACCCTGAAAGGGGATTTTGAGTATAAGGTCAAAGCGATGAATGAAATTACAGGGATATTGGTGGTAAAAGAGAGACAGGAAACGGGAAATTAGAGGTTTAAAATTGACATTTCTATTAGGTTTTAAGGAATTCATTTACAAAGGGGGATTTCGAAAGGCGGAAAATTTGAAAGGCAGGATTCGGAAGGTGGATTTCGGAATTGAATAAGCTTCTTCTTTATTTTCGCTATTTTTAAGGTATAACATTAAGATTCGTTTAATATCCCAGATCAATGAACAAAATCCTATCCTTCCTAATTCTTTCCCAAGTTCTATTTATCCCATTTTTATTTGGGCAAACCCAACCTTCAGATCAGGACCAAGAAAAAATCCTGGCTCTGATTGCCGATTATTCCAAAGCAAGGGAAAACCAGGATACCTTATTGCTCAAATCTATTTTGACAAAAGAGGTAGATCAATTGGTTTCTTCTGGGGAATGGAGAACCGGGATCAATGAAGCCATGTCCGGCATGCAAAGAAGCTCCGCCAATAATCCTGGGCAACGCCAACTCAAAGTTGAAAAATCACGCTTATTGAATGAAACTTGTGCCATTGTAGATGCCCGCTATGAAATTATTAGTGATAATGAGGTTCCAACGAGAAGGATGTGGAGTACTTTTTTGGTCATCAAAGTGGAGGGAAACTGGAAAATCGCAGCAATCAGAAATATGTTGCCTACCAATCCTAATTGATGAACACTTTAGAACTTTTGTTAATCAAAAATCAAAAATCCTTTCTTGAAAAAAGAAATAGATCGGACAAGAAAACTGATATATGACGGAGAAAAGGAGGAAATTTTTAACTGACATATCTCAGGCAATTCTTCTGCTTCATTCAATCTAATTGTTTACCATTTTAAATATTGATTTTTTCCTAAATTGAGCCCTTAACCATCCCCGCTCAATTGATGAAAAAACATATACACTTCTTCTGGGTCTTTTTGTTATTGGCAATCCATTCACTTCAGGCCCAAACCAACCCGGATCTCCAAAAAATCGATGCTTATTTTGAACAGATGGTCAAAGACTGGGATGTTCCGGGGGTTAGCATAGGCATCGTCAAAGACGGGCAACTTGTTTTCACCGGCAACTACGGCACAAAAACAGTTGGCAAAAATGAGCAACCTGACGAACACACCCTCTACGCCATCGCTTCCAATTCAAAAGGCTTTACCTCAGCGATTATCGGGATGTTGGTCCAGGAAGGGAAATTAGAATGGAACGATCGGGTAAAAGACTACCTGCCTTATTTTTCCCTTTTTGATGATCCTTGGATCAGTGCCCATGTCACCATACGAGACCTATTGAGTCATAGGGTGGGTTTGGGAACTTTCAGCGGGGATGTGATCTGGTACAAAAATGAAGGTTCGGCTGAAGACTTTATCAAAAGAGCAGGAAAAATCCCACAGGCATTTGAATATCGTGGGGGTTATGGCTATTCCAACCTAATGTATGTTACCGCAGGTGAAATCATACGGAAGATTACAGGCAAAACCTGGGGTGAAAATGTGCAGGAAAGAATCCTGAATCCCTTGGGAATGGACCGTACCCTCACCACTGCGAAAGAACTAAATAAAAAAGGGAATTACACCACTGCCCATGGAAGAGAAGAAGGAAAAAACTTCCACATCGTCTTTGAGGATTGGGATACTATCGGTGCCACTGGAGGATTGATCTCTTCCGTAAGCGATGTGGCCAAATGGATGATCTTCAATATGAATCATGGCATCATCGGACAGGATACCCTGATTTCCAGAGCCAACCGCAACTTGATGTGGACCATGCACAATGTCAATGTGGTGGACCATACCCAGCCAAACGATCTGGGCAGGCATTTCAGCGGCTATGGACTGGGATGGAATCTGGGAGATTTCCATGGAAAGTTGATAGTGGGTCATACAGGAGGCTACGACGGGATGATCACCGCAGTGACCATGATCCCTAAGGAAAAGCTGGGTGTGGTCGTATTAACCAATGGCCACCAAAGCCCCATCATGGCGGCTACCTACTATGTTTTTGACCAATTTTTGGGAACTGGAAATAAGGACTGGTCAGCTGATTTGCTCAAAAGGAGTTTGGCCAACCAAGCCACTGACACCCGAATCGCAGACATCAAAAAAGCCAGAGTTCTCAATACCAAGACATCCGTCTCTCCTTCCCAATTTGTAGGAACCTATAAATCAGACATCTATGGCAAGATCGAAGTCAAAGAAGAAAAAGGAGCTTTGCGCCTATATTTCGAAGACGCCCCAAGACTAAACGCCAGCCTGAATCACTGGCATTATGACACCTATGAAATAACATGGGATGAAAAACATGCCTGGTTTAATTTCGGCACTCTGCAGTTTTTGATCAACAACAAATTGCAGGTAACAGGAATGGACTTTAATGTACCCAACGACGATATCTTCTTCGAGGAGCTAAAACCTGTAAAAACCCAATGAAAATAAAGGTTTTAGGAATCCCATTCGACAGCAACAGTTCCTTCCTAAGAGGTCCGTATTTAGCTCCAGCTAGAATCCGCTTAATGGCAACCGAAGGTTCTGCCAATAACTACACAGAAGAGGGAAAGGAAATCATTGCAGGCCAGGATTATCAGGATTTGGGTGATCTTTCTTTTTCCAGTCAAGATCCCCAAAAGGCATACGAACAGATCAAATCAGCCGTCAGCGAAGCCATAGCCGATGGAAGCAAACTGCTGAGTTTAGGAGGGGATCATTCTATTGCTTATCCAGTGATTGAAGCATATGCTTTAAAATATGGCCCATTGCATGCCTTGCAACTGGACGCCCACGGGGATTTATATGAGAATTTTGGAGATAATCCCTATTCCCATGCTTCTCCCTTTGCTAGACTATTGGAGAAAGGTTTGTTGAAATCACTCACTCAGGTAGGTATCCGGACCTTGACACAGCATCAGCGGGAACAGGCAGCCAAGTACAAGGTCAATATCATTGAAATGAAGGATTTCACCATGGATTTTATTTCGGCCTTAGAGAGACCTTTGTATATTTCCCTGGATATCGATGTTTTGGACCCTGCTTTTGCGCCGGGAATTTCCCATTACGAACCTGGAGGAATGAGCAGCAGACAATTATTGGATATTCTCTTGGCTATCAAATTGCCAATTATTGGAGCAGATTTAGTAGAATACAATCCAATCCGAGACTATCATGATATGACAGCAATGGTAGCCTTTAAGTTGATGAAAGAATTGATAGCTAAAATGAAATAATATAACCATGGATATTGGATGAACTGGCTTTCATCAAATAAATTATTCATTGTAAGGTCAAAATAAATACCTTAACCATTAAAAACCTTGAACCCTATTGACCATGAAAAACAAAAAATCACCCCTTTCCAGAAGAGACTTTGTCAAAGCAGCTGCTCTTAGTGGTGCAGGCATGATGATTGTGCCAAGGCATGTTATTGGCGGACCAGGCTATATTGCCCCCAGTGACAAGGTCAACTTAGGCATTATCGGTGCCGGAGGAAAAGGAAAGCAAAATGCAGAAGCCTTTTTAAGGGTGGAAAATGTCAATATCACAGCAGTTGCAGATCCTGCCTATTACTGGAACCTGGCGGATTTTTATTACCGCTCGGAAGCAGGAAGAGGGCCGACATCAGCCATGATTGATGCACATTATGCTTCCAAAGGTGAGAACAAGCGGGTTGCCCAATATGATGACTTCCGTAAAATGATGGAAAAGTCTTCTGATTTTGATGGCATTGTAATCTCCACACCGGACCATACCCATGCCTACATTGCACTGATGGCCCTGAAATTGGGCAAGCATGTGTATTGCGAAAAACCACTTACCCATAATATTTGGGAAGCCCGTGAAGTGGCCAAAGTCACCAGAGAAACCGGTTTGATTACCCAAATGGGTAATTCAGGACATGCAGCTGAGGGCATAAGGGAAACCGTGGAATACCTTCAGGCAGGGGTCATTGGAGAAGTCAAAGAATTCCATGCTTGGGTTCCAGCAGGCCGTTGGCTGCCTGGCCTGAAGGGTTTGCCCCAAGGACAGAGTACCATGCCTATTGGCTTTGACTGGGATCAGTGGATCGGGCCAAGGGAAATGGTACCTTTCCACAAGGACTATGTACCCGTAACCTGGAGAGATTTTTGGGATTATGGTTGCGGAGCCTTGGGGGATTTTGGTTGCCATGATATGGATTCTGTGACCTGGGCATTTGATCTTCAAAGCCCTGATACCGTGCAGGTGTTTCCCGCAGGCTATTCAGATGCCAAAATTGCACCATACGGGGAAATAGGATATTTTAACTTTTCTCCAAAAGGCAAGCAAAAAGCCATGAAAATAACTTGGTATTCAGGAGGACTAAAGCCGGATCTACACCCAGCCTTACCAAAAGGATATTCTTATGGTTCCAGAGCCTCCATGTTTGTGGGAAGCAAAGGCATCATCATCAATGACGGTGGCAATCGCAAACCACAGGTTTTCCCAGAGTCCTTCAGAAATAGTGTAAAACCTCCAAAACCAACGATCAAAAGATCTCCTGGACATTTCCAGGAATGGATCGATGCCATCCGAAACAATGACCAAGCTTCCTCCAATTTTGAATACGGAGCCAGATTGACAGAAATAACCCTATTGGGAGTTCTTTCTTTGAGAATGGGAGGCAAATTGATCGAGTGGGATTATGACAATATGAAAGCCAAAGGTCTTCCTGAAGCAGACCAATTTATAAAGGAACCAGTAAGATCGGGTTGGGAAATGTAAGGGAAAATATTTTATAATTATTTTGCCATCAAACCTTTAATCATTGCCAATTATCCTTAGTTTTGTAAACTTTAGGTAAATCAATGGTATTTAAATTATGAAAAAAGCTCTTATTTTCTTTACCTTCCTGCTGGTGAGCACCCTTAGCTTTGCACAAGGTCTCCGTTTCAATGCCTATGGAGGATATGTTTTCCCGGATAGATTTGACTCTTTTTTTTCAAGCAGTTCCTATTTTGAAGGAAGGGTTGAGGATGGATTCAGATGGGGTGCTGGTCTGGAATATTTAATTCCAGGCGGCAAGGCTATTGAAATCCAATATTTAAGGCAGGATACCAATGCCCCAACTACTTGGGTAGATTCTCAACTTACAGGAGGAGATATCCGAAGAACAAATTTTGATCTGGGTATCAATTGGATAATGTTGAATTTTACCAACTATTTTCCGGTAAGCGAAGTCGCCGAACCTTTTATAGGAGGAGGCCTTGGAATGGGTATTTTCTCTGTCAGGAATCCTGATACCGGTGGCAGCCAGACACCAACCAAATTTGGTTGGAATTTAAGAGGGGGAACCAATTTATGGGTTTCAGAGAACGTTGGGATCCGAATCCAAGCTTCTTTATTCTCTGCTGTACAATCTGTGGGTGGAGGACTTTGGTTGGGAACAGGAGGCGCAGGTGCTGGTCTGACTACTTTCTCCACCATGTATCAGTTTGGATTTGATGGAGGTTTGGTCTTTAAAATTCCGAGATAATTTAAAAAAACAAAAATCAGATTCTTCAAAAACTCCCGCCTGATAATTATTTTGGCAGGAGTTTTTTTATGCCTACATGCTATTGGGTTCTTGTAAAAGGAAATTCAATTACATCCCCACCAATGCCAAAGATTTTTTGATGGCATCCATGTTGATTTTTAAAGCCTCATCATTTTCCATTTCGTTCAACACCTGATTGAAAGGTTCTGTCCTAACTGGGCCATCATAACCTATGTCGATAAGTCCTTGAAGAAAATCTTTGAGATTAATTACTCCAGTAGCCATAGGCAGTTCTCTTTTGCCATCCATTTGCGTCTCTCTTGTGAATCCTTCCCTAGCATCATTCAAGTCTACCACTACAATATCTTCCGACTTTAAGGTATGCAGGTCTTCAATACCTTCATTGGCACAATACCAATGAAATGAATCCAAAACAAAACCAACATTTTTTTGCCCAATTTCCCCAATCAGTTCTTTCCCTTCTTTCATACTGGAAATAAAAGGATAGCGGTTCATGATCAAAAGCGTACGCATTCCTAAATATTCCAAGCCCAGCCTAATACCGTAGTCGCTCATCACTTTGGCACATTCACCAAGGCGATATGCATGCTGACGCATGTTTTCATTATATGTCAGCTCATTATGGGAAGAAATAATCCAGGTATTCATCCGTGTTGCCCCCTGCTTTTCCATGGTCTGACAGAACCTCTTCAAACCTTTAAATTCATCCTTAAACGTAATTTCATCCTTTCTGAATTCCACCGGAATATTGGTAGAACAATAACTGATTCCATGAGCCTTCATTTTTGCATTTATCTCATCTAGTTGTTGATCAGAATAATTATCCATTACCTCTTGAGTGAAAGGACTGATGGCCTCATAACCGTATTGTATGGCATAATCCAAAGTTTGGGCAAAATTGGCTTTCACACCAATGATACCCGGGTTAAGAGAAATTTTAAATTTTCTGTTTCCTGGCAATTGCGCAAATAAAGATTGGCCAGGAAATGTGGCCCAAGATGCCGCCAAAGCTGAGGAAAGGATGAATTTTCTACGGTTCATATTTTGTATAGGCATTTGGGATTTTGAACATTAAGTTTGAATTTCGAATTTTGCTAATTGGTAATTGGTAATTGTTAATTGGTAATTTAATGCCGTTAAGTTAAGGAATGTAATTAAATAGATTTGTAATTCATTGAGTATTTCAGTTTTGCTCTGAATTTCCGTTTGAATACCTGGTTTCTTCTTGAATATTCTATTTTG
>NZ_JBHUIV010000017.1:0-3393 GCF_042683085.1 Shivajiella indica
TTTTTTGGCCTTAAAATTAACTTATCCACCGTTATCAACAAGTTATAAGTCTCCCCCCAGACCCCCCTCAATGTTGATAGTAATAATAGCTTTATTAGAATATTTATATTTTGTAAATCTAAAGGCGACAAAGGCAGACTTGAACCAGTCGGGGCTTGAACCAATCTTAGTCCAATTATGGTAAGAAACTGGTAAATTTTACCAAAACATTATCTTGTCCTTACGTCATTTTTTTTATTTTTGGATTGTGACTCATCCCAAATTTGCCTTTCGGAATCTGCCTTCTGAAGTTTTTCTCCTACTTTATCATTTGGCTTTTGCCGTGATATTTACCTGGTACCTGAATACCTATGGTGGAGATGCCATCCGGTACTGGAATCTCACGGCAGAAACAGGGCATCATCCGCAGTCTTGGATGGATCATTGGGGTACCCGGTCCTTTTTTATCCAATGGCTTAATTATTTTCCTGCCAAAATACTGGGTTTGCCTTTTTGGTTGGGGAATCTGTGCTACGCCCTGGTTTCATTTTGGGCAATCCGGGAAGTCTGGCGCATGGTCATGGCTTATTTTCCGGGAGTTTCCAATACCTTAAACCATTGGGTTTTGTTGTTGCTTTTTTTATCTCCCAACCTTCATTTTTGGACCTCCGGAATTGGAAAGGAATCCTTGGGTTTCCTGGGTTTGGTGATGTTTATGAAAGGTTCTTTGGACCTGAGGAAAAACTGGTATTGGATTTTATTTGGAGTTGGACTTTCCTATATGGTCAGGCCCTTGCAGGGAGGGATTCTGTTGGCATTTGTTTTGCCCTTATTTTGGTGGGAAAAAGAATTCCCCTCTTGGTTGAAATGGGGCGTTTCCCTTATCATCTTGGTGTTGGGCCTGTTGGCTTTACGGTTTTTGCTGTACATCACCCATATAGACACCTTGAATTTCCAGGGTATTGCACAATTTTCAGAGGAGCAAATGACCTTTTTAGAAGGTTTTGCAGCAGGGTCTCAGGTTCCAATGTCTGAATATTCCTGGATGATGAAGTTATGGACCTTATTTTTCCGGCCTTTTGTGGGAGAAGCAGCCGGTTTTTGGCAATGGGCATCAGCATTGGAGAATTTGGTAGCCCTGGTTTTGCTGTTTTTGTTTTTGTTTGATATCAATAGATTCAGGTTTCGGTCTGTTCCCGGTTTTGTTTGGATTGGCATCGCCTTTGGTATGATTTTGATGTTTGTTTATGCTTTGACTTTAAATAATCTGGGGATTATCATGCGGATGAAATCGGTGTATATGCTGTTTTTTTATCTGTTGTGGGTTTGGAAAGGGAGCGGAGAAGGTGAATGTAGAATCAAGAGTGTAAGTATGTGAGATCAGTTCTGTAGGAGAAAAGGATTTTTTGAACCACGAAGCGCACCAAGGACCCAAAGAAATTAAAGATTTTGTGAGAAATTTGGCTTTTTCAATTTAGACGTTTTTTCCCAGTTTAATAGGTATCAAGAACACTAAGCAGCTTGCGCTGTTGCGCTTTGTGAATTTGAGGGATCGGTTCTGTTGGAGAAAAGGATTTTCTTAAACCACTAATTACACTAATTACACTAATTTTTGAATCCTTTTTTTGGCTGCTGAGCGGATCTAAATGTTTATGTGAATTCAAATGAACTTGAGAAAAGGGATTATGCGCGAAGCTTTCGGATTAACACTAATTCCAAGCTGTAGACCAGGTGTGAAATTGAATGAAATAGCCCTGAAAGGGCAACATGTGACAGCCCGGGGTTTCAACCCCTGGTTGATGATGCCAGCCCATATCCAGAGCCTGCCTTTGCCAGTCAGGCAGGCCGGCGCTGAAAGTGAAATCGAAGCAAGAATATATTCGCCGGCGATAAACGATGTAGCAGTCAGTAGACTGCATTGATTTGGTCCATGCTTGTCCGTGGCGGATCACAGACTTTGAACTATGCAATTTTAAAAATTTTGCAGCTCAAAATGGAAAGAAATAAAGCTCAATCCGACTTGTTTTTGAGCTACAATAATTAAATTAGTGAGCTACAATAAATTTCTATGATTGGAAATGTTGAATCTGAAATAATTAAATACATCCAGGAAAACAAAGAAGTTTCTTCAAAAGATATTTTTGAGGGCATTTCCTCTGCCGTCAGTTATGCTACATTGAAGAGAACTTTAACCAAGTTACTTGATGATAATCTTATTTCAAAGAAAGGACAGGGAAGGGCTACTAAATATTCGGTTTCATCAAGTTACGGACTTTTGTTTCCAATTGATCTTGAGAAGTATTTTGAAAAAGAACTAGATGAAAGGGAGATTAGAGAATATTATAATTTTAGGCTTATTCCTGAAATACTGACAGAAGCCAATCTATTTTCTACGAAAGAGTCTGAGCAGTTGGACTTGCTTCAGGAAAAATATAAACAGAATATTTCCCAACTTTCCCAAGTTGTTTATTCAAAGGAACTGGAAAGATTAGCGATTGATTTAAGTTGGAAATCTTCCCAGATTGAGGGTAATACCTATTCTCTATTGGAGACAGAAAGACTTTTGAAGGATAAAGAAACCGCATCTGGCAAAACTAAAGAAGAGGCAGTCATGCTTCTCAATCATAAGGATGCGATTGATTTTATAATTGAAAACCCTGATTACCTTATTCCTTTGTCTGTTTCCAAAATTGAGGACATCCATAGTATTTTAATTAAAGAACTTGGAGTAGGGAAAAACATTAGAAAAAGGAGAGTGGGTATATCCGGGACTAATTATCGCCCTCTGGATAATGAATTTCAGATTAATGAAGCACTTTCGGAAATGTGTAAACTTGTCAATGCTAAGGAAAGTGTCTTTGAGAAAGCCTTATTGCTTTTAATTTTGATTTCTTATATACAGCCCTTTGAAGATGGGAATAAAAGAACCGCAAGAATTGTAAGTAATGCAGTTCTTATGAATCATCAATATTGTCCTATTTCTTTTAGAACAGTGGATGCAGTTGAATACAAGAAAGCCATGCTTATTTTCTACGAGCAGAACAATATTTCATGTTTTAAAGAAATATTTATTGAGCAGTACCGATTTGCTGTAGAAACCTATTTCTAGATAAAAAAGAAAGGCAATTTAGAATGATGAATTAATGCCGTTAAGTTAAGGAATGTAATTAAATAGATTTGTAATTCATTGAGTATTTCAGTTTTGCTCTGAATTTCCGTTTGAATACCTGGTTTCTTCTTGAATATTCTATTTTGGAAGCGATTTTGTTTACACATTTCTGGATAATTTCTTCTAATTCACCAATTAAACCTCTGATTTTCAATATCAAGGATTTTGTTTTTGACAGTGCATATGTTTTATTGATTATCAAGGTCCTTGCTGACTTTGATTTTCGTCCTGTTTTGGTTTTAGGC